>CAMTUE010000068.1:0-8321 GCA_947084845.1 uncultured Bryobacteraceae bacterium
CGAACGTAACCCCCGGCGCCCGGACCCGAAACCCCACGGCGAATGCCCCCCGTCCCACCACGAAAACGCCCGGTCAGCTCCGAAGAGCCGCCGGGCGTTTCAGTCCGTTTGCGCGGTTCGAGTCTAGAACTCGAAGCGCAGCGTGAACTGCAGGATGCGCGACAAGCCGCGCTGGCTGGTCACGCGCCCGAAGCTGCCGCTGGGCGGGGCGAGGGCGTACCAGTCCTCAAGAGTATGGATCGGGTGCCCGTCCTTGTCGGTCACGTTCAATGCGGGGGCCACTGTGTGTGCAGAGCCTGAAACCCGGTCTCCGGTGTGCGTCATGGACACTCGTTCCATCGGCAGGATGGGGGAAGGGGTGAAGCGTGGGAGTGAAGATGGCGCACGGGATGAGGGGGGCTGTTGAGTCTGATGGCGAGCCGCAGGACCACGGTGGATCCGGTAACCTCAGAGTTCACGTCAAGAGAGGTGATGAGCAGGATGAGGGTGAGCAAACGGGCAGAGACAGGATCGGTGCTTGATGCCCTGGACGATGAGCTCCGTGGGCTGGTCCAAGCTCTATGCTCACCCAGGGCAACCATCCCCCCTGACTTCGTGGGTGCCGTGATTGACCGGCTACTGGAATTGGCTCGCTGCAGGATCAGCCTCGGAAACCCATGGCGATCACGCTGGTTGTGGATGCTGCGGAAGCCGACCCGAACCGATGGTATTGGGGAGCGCGGACGGGCCATCCGCATGTGCCATGCCCGGCCGGACCTGTACTATGAGGTCCCGGCTGCGTCAGGGGTGTTCGACCAGGATGGCCGGGCCAACAAGAGGGCGAACCTGGATCTGGCGGTCGAGGTCGTGCCTGGGGACAACTACATCCTGGTCGAGATCAAGGAGACGGCCAACGACCCTGAGTTCGCTGCCGCCGAAATCCTGAGGAACTTCATCCTGTACCTGCTGGCCAGGCGACATGCCCCGCCTTCCCTATTCAACACCCGCCCGATTCTAAAGGCCCAGAGGATCGGTCTGCAGGTCTGGGCTCCGGGGGAGTTCTATGCAGGGCAGGACCACTCCGGCTTGGAACGAAATCTATCGCGGGAACTGAAGTTCTGGGCCAAGAGCCACAATGAAATGGGGCTGAGCGTCGACTTGGCCTTTCGTGTTCTGAGTGAGGATGGCGAGGTCGGACCCGTTGACTGGAAGAGGATGGTGGTCCGACATTCGAACAAGTAGTGGAGGGCGAGGAAGCCTAACTGCGCTTGCCGACGACATTGCCCTTCCCGCTATTCCCAAGTTAAAGGAACAGCACCTTCTTTAACCCAGGCTGCGTCAGGTGCCGAGCGCAATATGATTTGATACTCCGGAAGGACGGCGGGTTCAGATGCGCCTCTTCGTCGGCATCACTGACCACGAAAGCCGCCTCCCAGTATTGCGGCCGTTTCCGCGGTTTCTGGCTGTTTCTAATCCAGGCAACCTCCTCTTCGCAGGAAGGTAAAGTGCACAAGGTAAGTCCTGATGAGCCCGAAGGAATACGGCGGGGCGGGCAGTTCCGAACTGCGCCCCGCCGGCCGATTCCAGAACGCATATATCTGGTTGCGGCATCGGATAGGACGGTCTGAATCTATGACTCTTTTGCTCCGTGTCGCCGCCGTAGTGTGCGCGCTCTCCGCCTCTGTCAGTGCACAGTCCACCGCCGAGGACTGGCGCCAGAAGGGCAACGCCCTCTACAGCGACAAGAAGTTCGCCGAGGCCATCAAGGCCTACGACCGCTCCATCGCTCTGGACCCCAACAACCCAAAATCCTACGTCGGCCGCGGCTCCTCCTACAAAGGCCTTAACCAAACCCGCCAGTCCCTCGAAAACTACAACCGCGCCATCGAACTCGACCCCAACTACTCCAACGCCTACATGAATCGCGCCGGCCTCCACTACCAGACCGGCAACCTCCAATCCGCCCTCACCGGCTACAACCGCTCCATCGAACTCGATCCCAAGAACGCTCCCGCCCTCTTCTCCCGCGGCCTTCTTCACACCAAACTCAACAACCCCGCCTCCGCCGCCGCCGGCCTCGGCGACGGGGACGCCGTTCGCGAGGCCATGGACATTGCCGGCGTTCGGCGCAATTCCATCGCCGCCCTCGATATCCGCCTCAACGCCATCGCCAAGGACATCGAAGCGCTCGGCGATCCCCCCGATCCCCTCACCCACCGCAAACGCGCCCGCGAGCTCAACGACGAAACCGCCCGCTTCATCAAAGGCAAACCCGCCGGCGGCACTTACTGGGTCCTCACCAACGCCAGGGTCGACAACAATCCGAAGACCTCCGACGGCAGCACCAAATACACCCACGTCATCTCCGAAGGCTACGCCAAGGGCGCCTACCTCCAATCCTATGTCCCCTACGGCGAGACCCAGGCCAAACGCAGGTCCGCGGTCGGCGAACTCCACTGGACCCCGCCCCCGCCTGTCCTGCCCGCGCCCAAATTCCTCGACTTCGACTACACCACCGATGTCCGCCTCACCTGCACCGAAGTCGTCAACTACGGGCTCAACGAAAACAAGGACGACTGCGCCCGCATCTTCATCGATCCCTCCGCCACCACAGACAACTTCGCCCGCCTCACTCCTGTCCAGCCCGCCTTTTCCGGCACCATCCACATCAACACGCCCCGCATCGGCCAGTACCCACAGAACTTCCCTTTCAAAGTCAAAATCGAGGTTGCCACCCCCGGCGGCTACACGCACTTCTGGTACTTTTACGAACTCCGCGACCTGACGCCCGATCAAGTCGCCGCTATCCGCGCCCGTGCCGCGCAGAACGCCGCAGGCCGCGCCGAGGCGCAGGGCGAAGCGGCCGCCAAGTCCTCTGAGATGCTCACCGCCATCTACGACGCCCAGACCCAGCAGGAAGCCAAGCTCGAAGCCATCGCCTTCGCCAGGGAAAACCAGAAATACTTCCAGGCCAAACTCGACGAATACCGCAACGCCGCCAACAACGCTTCCCCCGCTGACCGCGACCGCTTCAAGTACCTCGCCATGGTGATGGACGCCAACCTCCAGGCCGAGCGCGACAACCAGGCCACCATGGAAACAGGCCAGTGGACCCGCACTCGGACCGAGTACGACGACTGGAACTTCCAATTGATGGCCGCGCAGTCTCAGGCCGCAGCCCGCGATTACCAGCAGCGCGAAGAGGCCAACGCCGCCCTCGTCCGCATCGTCAATCTCTTCCCTAAAGATCTGCGCGACGTCGAACGCTCCGCCGCATTGAAGGCCGTCGGCGAAGCCATCGCCCGCGGCGACACCGCCGTCGTCAGAAAAGCCGTCGCCGATCTCGCCGTCAGGTCCAGGGAGTATTGGTCCTTCCAAAGCACCCAGCAGCAGGCTTTCGCCGCGGACGCCGACCTCGCCCTCACCTCTGCCACCGTCGTCAAGTACGGCGCCGCCGTTGCCGCCGGGGCCCTTGCTGTCCCGCTCGGTACCGGCTACTTCATCGGCTACATGGGCGTCACCGGCGGCGTCGAAGGCGGAGTCGAGGGTGGTTTGACGGGCGCTGTTCATGGCGCCACGCGCGGCGCCATCATGGCCTTACACCCCGCCGCCATGATCGCCCTTTCCTCCTATGACGGCTACAACCAGACCGTCATCAACGCCGAAACCGGCAAACAGGAAAAGGCCGGTATCACCGGAGCCGCACAGGGCGCGGCCGAGGCTGTCGTCTTCGCCCTCCTGGCGCAAAAAGTGGCGGCCCCGGCCATCGGCAAGGCCGTCAGCTTGTGGAAGGGCCCGGCCCCGCTTAAACCGCCCTCCGTCCGTGAGTATCTTGCCGAGGCGTCCTTCCAGTCCCGCATGGCCAACGGCCGCGCCAAAGTGAGACTCTTCAAGGAGCGCGCGCAGCTCGCGCAGCTCGCCGGCTCCGGCAGCGATCCCAAACTCGTCGCCGAACTCAATGCCAAGGCCGCCGAGGCAGCCAAGGCCATCAAGTGCGACTACGCTGCCAAGATGGCGCTAAATCAGAGCGGCAAGGCCGACCCCTCCACCGTGAAGGCCTACCTCGCGCAGGACCAGCGTTTGATGGCCGAAGTGCAACAGGAGTTCAAGCAGGCCATGTCTCAAAGGGGCTATGCCCCCGTCGAAATCCGCAGCTACTCCAACTCCGCCTCCGCCGGCAAGGCCGGCATGGACGTCGACATCGGCATCGTCGAGCCCGCCCGCCTCATCCGCGGCCCTTCCGGTCAGCCCGTGAAGAACCCCGAGTGGGAAATCTGGCGCCGCAGCACCATCACGCAAACCGGCCCTGACGGCAAGCCGCAGATGGTCTCCATCCAGCACTATCAGCGTGCCGGACAGGAGAACCTGCAACGCTCGTTCGACAAAATATACGGTGGCACGGGCCTCCCCACCGGCGAAGGATTCGTCAACTTCACCACCTCCGCCCACGCCGAAGCCTACGTCGACGCCGCCTGGATCGGCCGCCGCGGCATGCCCCACGCCGACTTCGAATCCATTCTGCCCGGCACTGCGAAGCAGGCCGGCGAAGTCACTTCGTTCAAGGTCTCCCACCTGATCAACGCGCCGGGAGCCAAGCCCGACTTCCTGAAGCTCCAGGAAGGCTGCCGCACCCTTGTGAAGGACATCAACACCAAGCTGGTCGGCAGCGCCACTTCCACCGTCAATCCACAGGCCCCGCTCGCCAAAGCCAGTGCGCCTGTCCAACAGCAGATCCTCAAACTCCGCGCCACCATGGACTCCTTCGCGAAGAACGAAATCGGCCCCATCGATGCCGACCGCGCCATCCGCGAACTCACCGGCGGCGAGGGGCTGCCCGCGGTCGTGAAGCAGTTCCAGAGCCTGCTGGTCGCCGGTTCCAAATAATGGCCTCCATGCGGATCCAGATCTCGCCCTACGGCGCGGCGTCCACCCAAAGCGAGAACCCCTCGCGACGTCAGCCTTTTTGGTGACAAGGTAGCGAATGATGTCGGGCTTCCAACGCTTGAGGGAGACGACGAACGGCGCAACGTGAATCCGGGTCTTTTGACAACAAGGGCGAAGTGCCTGTCCCTGGACATTCGCGAGTCCCCGGAGGTGAATCATCCATGTGCGTGAAGGCCGGAGAGCGGGCGCACCTTCCCATCCGGTCCAAGGTGTTCAGCGACTGAACACTGCAGCGGGGAACTGCGGCGGTTGGGCTGGACTTTTTGTTGGACGTAGGTGCGGGCCTTCACGAACCAGTCGGACCTATACAGTGTCCTCGCAGGCAGCGGACCTTCTGCCATATCCACCACACACGAGACTAAATAGAATGCCTGGGTCACTTTTCGAGAGCACAGTGTCCTTTCGGCAAGCATGCGTGACGGCGGCCAACACCTCCCGTTAAGCTCAATCAGTCGTTGAGGAGCGGCTGAGGATGAAGGTCAGCAAGACACGCCCTATTGCGGAGCCGATTGCGCGGTTGCAGCAACAGTTGGATGAGTTTCGGCGGACGGGGTCGCCGCGGACGAGGTTGCCGGAGTCGGTTTGGCAGACGGCGGCTGAGCTGGCGCGGCAGTATGGGGTGTATGCCGTGGCGCATCCTTTGCGGCTCGATATGGCCCGGTTGAAGCAGCGGTTGGCCGGAGAGCCAAAGCCTGAATTCGTGGAGTTGGTCGCGCCGCCGGCGGCGGCGCGGGCCGAGTGTGTGGTTGAGTTGGAGTTCGCCGGAGGCGGCAGGATGCGCATTGAATGGAAGGCGGCCGGGAACCGATGTCCCAGTTGACGGCGCCGATGCGGGTGCTGGTGGCGATCGCGCCTGTGGATGGGCGCAAATATGCGCCGTCCATTGTTATGTGGAGTCGCGGTGAAAGCGGGCTCGAAAAGCCTCGGCGGGCGTCACTGGGTCAAACCGGCGAACTGCACATAACGTAGGCTCCTTCCTGGCCGCCCGCATCGGCGACCAGAGAGGACCACATGGACATTGCTCAACTTCTTGCGCGCCCCCATGACGTGAATGTCGGGGATGCCGCTCGTTATCTTGAAGGTTTCGCCGCTCAGATGGCGTCTGTCGGCTACTCGCCGCTAACCATCGGCGGCTATTTGGACTCGGTGATCCATTTCGGCGGGTGGCTGCAGGCTCGAGGCTTGAGCCTGACGGCCATCGATCAAAAGATCGTCAAGGCGTTTGGAGCACATCGCTGCAAATGTCCTGGGTGCCGCAGTTACCCAAGCGTTTCCCGCGCTTATGTCGCACGAGTCGAACGGTTTGTCCGGTATCTCGGTCAGCAAGGTGTCATCCGATCGACCGTAAACTCAGTTCCAGCGGCTCCATCGTCTCTGATCGCCTTCCGCGAATGGCTCTTACAGCATCGGGGATTGGCGCCGGTAACCGTTGATCGCCACGAGCACCTGCTGAAGCACATGCTTCCAGCACTCGGTGCTGCCACCGGTCAATACACCGCCGCCACGGTAAGGACGGCCATTCTGGACCAGATCCGCAGCCGGCGGCCCGCCTACGCGAAAACGTTTGTTGGCGCGCTCCGAATCTACTTGCGATTCCTGGCAACAAGTGGAGCTTGTCAGGCTGGCCTCGACCACGCCCTGCCCACCGTGGCGGAATGGAAGCTGTCCTCGCTGCCGCGGTACCTCGACTCCGGTCAAGCCGCTCGCCTGAGTGACGCGTGTCGCGAGGATGGACCGTTGGGATTGCGGGACCGAGCCGTCATGTTGTTGCTACTCCGGCTGGGGCTTCGCGCCGGTGACATCGCCAGCATGCGTCCAGACGATATCGACTGGCAAGAGGCCACGCTCTTGGTGCGGGGCAAGGGACGGCGGGATGTCCGACTGCCGCTGCCCCAAGATGCGGGAGATGCGGTGCTGGCCTATCTGGAACAAGAGCGCCCGCGCGTCGCGATTGACCGAATCTTTCTCTGCGCAAACGCACCATTCCGAGCGCTGCGATCGGGTGGCGCTGTATCCGACATTGTGCGAGGGGCGCTCCGTACCGCCGGAATCGAGGATCCGCCATCTCGCGGAGCCAATCTCATTCGGCACACGACCGCAACCACAATGCTCCGCGCGGGCGCCACGCTGGACGAGATCGGAACCATCTTGAGGCACAAGTCGCCGGACACAACCGCGCACTACGCCAACGTCGATGTCGCGACTCTGCAGCAGGTCGCACAGCCCTGGCCCGCCGGGTTCAAGGAGGGCAAATAGATGCTGAGGGAAGCGGTGAATCGCCATATCGAGATCTACCAGAGCATGGGATTCAAGTACAGGGTCCAAGCATATGCGCTCCGCAGTTTCGCGGATTTTGCCGGGCAGCGATCAGAGGAGTTCGTGCGGGCGGACTCGGTTCTCGAGTGGGCAGCAAGTGCACCGTCAGTCCGGCAGCGCCATGACCGCTTAAATATCGTCCACCGCATGGCGTGTGCGCTCAACGCCGAAGACCAGCGTCACGAAGTGCCGCCCACAGGCGCCTTTGGCGGCGCGCCAAGGCGGCCTCGGTCATGCCACATCTTCACCCAAGACGAGATCGATCTCCTCCTGCGCGCCGCTTCCGAGTTAGCGCCCCAAGGATCGATCCGACCGATCACGTACACGACTTTGGTGTCGTTGATCGCGTGCACCGGTCTCCGGATTTCAGAAGCCTTGAAGCTTGAGTTGTCTGACCTCACCGAAGACGGGCTCGTGATTCGCGCGACGAAATTCCAAAAGAGCCGGCTGGTTCCATTGCACGAAAGTGCCCGCCACGGCTTGCTGCAGTACGTCGCCGCCCGCCGCCGGTTTGCTCCAACATCCTCCACCCTCTTTGTTTCCCGGAGCGGGGGCAAGCTTCCCTATCCCACCGTCATCACAACCTTTCTCATTCTGGCCCGATCGACCCGTTTGCGCGGCGGTCCTGGACAGAAGGGCTGCCGCCTTCACAATCTCAGACACACGTTCGCGGTGCGGTCGCTGGAGCAATGCCCAAATGATCGCAGAGCTGTCGCGCGACACATGGCAGCATTGAGCACCTATCTCGGCCACGCGCACGTCTCTGATACGTATTGGTATCTGCAAGCCACCCCCAAGCTGCTGGGCGATATCGCCACGGCCGCCGAGGCTCTGCATCGGGGAGGTGAACGATGACACACCTCGGCCCGCATCTGACGGTCTTCTTACGCGAATATCTTCCCAATCAGAGGGAAATGAGCGTGCAGACTTCCGACACCTATCACTGCTGTGCAAATTAGCCTGTTCAGTCCCTCCGCCCTGTTGAATCCAGTGAAGATAACCTGGGCAGCGGCTTCTTGATCGAAACCAGGTTGTCATGTCACCGAGATCAGGTGCTACCGGCTCTGACGTCTCCTGCTGTC
>CAMTUE010000069.1:0-4266 GCA_947084845.1 uncultured Bryobacteraceae bacterium
CATCTTCGAGATCCCGGCGGCGCAGTTCCTGGAAGATGTCGGACTTGGTGCGGATGACTTTGTTCACCACGGTGCCCAGAGCGCCTGGGAACCGGTCCATCCGCGTGGGATGGATCCGGAAGGCGACTCCGGGCTGGGTGTAAGCGTAGTTTCGGGCGTGGCGGACGGGGCGCGTCATGTGCGGGTGCCTCTTAGCTGATCTGATAGTATGCGGAGCACATTATTATGCGGAGCCGGCGGTGTCCATCGCTGGATTGCCGCCGGATCCGGGCGTTCCGCGCTCCACATAATTACGTCGGTCGTTTCGCCTCTTTGAACATTGCCATCAGTTTGTCAGGCACCTGGAACTTGCCCCGCTTGAGCGTAGGAGGTATTCCTTTTGCGAGGGCATCCAGCTTTTCCGTTGGATCTGCCCGAAGATAGATTTCGGTGCTCTGGATGCTCGCGTGGCCCAGCCAGAGTGATACCTTTCGGATGTCGCCGGTGGCCTGCAGGATATGCATCGCGCAGGTGTGGCGAAGCACGTGAGGCGTGACATGTTTCTTGGCGATCGACTGCTGTTTCTTCTTCGCCGCGCCGGCGTGTTTTTCAAGGATGTACTCAAATCCGGCGCGAGTCATGGCCTGCCCACCCGCATTTAGGAACAACTCTGGCGCGGTGGCAGCCTGCCGTACGTTCACCCAGGCATTGAGGGCAGCGGCGGTTTCCTTCCACAACGGCAGAATTCGCTCTCGCCGGCCCTTGCCCATTACCTGGATAGATGCAGGGGTTCGCGACGTGAATTGGTCCAGGCGAAGGGACACAAGTTCAGCGACACGGAGACCGCAGGCATAGGCGACGTGCAACATTGCGCGATCGCGGAGACCCGCAGCCGTCGTAGTATCGGGTGCGTCCAGTAGCGCTTGGGTTTCCTCGCGGTTCAGGTACGAGACCAATGCCTCGTCCGTCTTCTTCAGCGGAATGCCATGAATCTGTCGGGCTTGTTCGATGCAGTGCGGATCACGATATTCCAGATACCGGAAGAACGACTTGATTGCCGCCAAACGCGCATTGCGTGTTCGAGCCGCATTGCCGCGGCTCTTTTCGATATGACTCAAGAACTCCAGCACGAGCTTGCCATCGATTTGAGCGAGGTCGATTTGCGAAGGCTTGGCGCGCAAGCGCTCGGCCGCAAACTGCAGGAGCAGCATCAGGCTGTAAGCGTAGGTTTCGCAGGTATGCGTGCTCGCCGCGCGATCTCTTGGCAGGTACTCGCGAAGGAACGTGCTGAGATGGCTTGCCAGTTTAGTCATGCGCCAGCCCCCTGGTGCCGCGCTTCACCCAGTATCGCGATGCCGCGCATGACATTCGGTGTCCCCTCGAGGTACCAGTAGGTATCAGTGACGCGCGCATGGCCGAGGTAGGTACTCAGCGCGAGCATATGTTGCACAACCGCCTGGCGGTCAGGCGGGCATTGCTCCAGAGATCGGACCGCGAAAGTGTGGCGGAGATCATGCATACGTGGTCCACTGCGGGCCGACTTCCGCCTCAAACCGGCGCGTACCATCACCCGCAGAAACGTCTCCCGGACGGTGGGGTACATGAGCGCTTGTCCGTCTTTCGACACAAACACAGCCTGGGCATAGACCGGCTGCTGGGCGCGCAGCTTCAGGTGCTGTTCCAGTGCGACATGAGTCGTCTGGTGCAACGGGAGGAGGCGGCTCTTGCCGAACTTGGACTTGCGGATGAGTAGGCCATCATTGCCAATATCGGAAAGCCGCAGCGCCAACGCCTCGGAGATGCGCAAACCGGTTGATGCGAGGAGGCCCAACAAGGTCGTGAGGGTTGTAGGCGATATGAAGCCATTTGCTGGCATCTGGCGCGCTGCGCAAAGGAGGCGATCGATTTCGTCAGCGCTGTAAATATGGGGTGGTCGCCGGGCCACCTTGGCATGCGCAACGCAATCTCTCGGCGGGACTTCGTGGTGCGGGTTCTCGGCTTGCATGGTCAGGGCGAACTGGCGTACTCGCGCGACCAGTGTTTGACGCCGCTGTATGGAAGGTGTTTGTGCCGCCGCCCACGCCAGCACACGTTCGACACGGACGAACTCGTCCCCATGGGCCGTAGCGTAATTTGCGAAAAGCGTGAGCGAACGGGACTGGTCGCCGAATTTGTATCCCAGAGTGCGCTGTAGAGAAACGTAGCGTTCCACATGCTGGCTCAGCACGAGGCACCCCCTGGCCAAGGCTGGGCAATCCGCTGGAGTGCGGTGACATCAACCTTGGCGTACCGCGCCGTGGTGTCGATCGAACGATGCCGCAACACGACGCCAATGGCGGCAAGCGGTGTTCCGGAGCGCAACAATGTCGTGGCGGCCGAGTGTCGAAGCAGACGAGCTCCGCGCACCGGGGCGTCGTCAATAGCGGCGCGTCTCAAAGCCCGACTCACGATCCCAGTAACCGCTGTCGACGTGGGGGAAAGCGGACCGCACGGCGCCAGCGAACGCAAGAAGACCTGCGGGATCGGAACCTTGGGCCGTGCGTCGCTCAGATACTTCAAGAGCGCATCGCCGACATCCTGCGGTAACGGAAGAGTCGCCTCTCTGCGGCTCTTGCCGCAAACGCGCAGGGTACCGAGCTGCCAATCGATGTCGTCGATGCGCAGCGTCATGATGTCTCCTGCTCGCAGGCCAAGGCGCGCGAGCAACAGCAGAATGGCACGATCACGAATACCGGCCGGCGTCGTCGTATTGCAGGAATTGATCAACGCCTCTACTTTGGTGGCGGGAAGATACTGAGGAACATTCGAGTGTTTCCAATGTGCCACAGTCGGCACGGCCTGGTGCAGCGATGGTGAACACTGTCCCTGAGTGGCCAGATACCGCAAATAGGAACGTAGAACCGTCACGATGTTCTTCATGTTGCCAGCGCTTCGGCGCTTGGATTCCAGCAGAATCACATTGCGGACGCTAGCTGCGTCGTACAAGTGAGCGTCGGAGCCGAGCAAAGGCAGAATCTGCTTCATGCGCTTGCGGCGGCCGGTTATGGTGTTTTCCGACAAGCCTCGATGCTCCCTCAACCAAACCAGATATGCCTGGACAGGACCATCACCGGTTGGACGCGCAGCGGTGTGGACGACGCCCGATTCTTGAAGGAAACCGACAAACTTTCGGACCATCCCGACAAAAGCGCAGCTCAGGATTTCAGACCCTCGGCAACCAGGACAGTGGCACTTGTGCTCAGCAAAACGCTTGATGACGGCGTCGTCAGTCTGAGACACGGCGATCTCCGACCGGTTGAGCCAATAGCAGAAATGTCTGGCACTATGCTCCAGGTGGTAAATCGTGCCCGCCTCATATCCGAGTGACGCGAGGTGCTCGAAGTAGGACTCAATTAGAGGCCGCAACGCCCCGGGATCAAGTGCCCAGCGCTGCTGCCCCAAAGCGAACGTTGAAGTAAACATGAGAATTCTCCTTCGAGAATTCTCGCGTCATAGTTATGCGGAGCGCGAATCGCTCAGTTCTCACGGCAATCCCGGCTCGCACACCGCCGGCTCCGCATAATAATGTGCTCCGCATACTATCAGATCAGCTAAGAGGCACTCACGCATGACGCGCCCAGTCCGCCACGCCCGCAACTACGCCTACACCCAGCCCGGAGTCGCCTTTCGGATCCATCCCACGCGGATGGACCGGTTCCCAGGCGCTCTGGGTACCGTATTGAACAAGGTCATCCGCACCAAGTCCGACATCTTCCAGGAACTGCGCCGCCGGGATCTCGAAGATGAAGCCATCGATGAGGCTTACCTTTGGCTCTCGGACGCCTACCCTGGCTGCTACTTCGGCTTCATCGGACCCGATGACGACGGATGGCTCCAGTACGGCTGGATCCCCGACGGCCAACCCCAACACGACTGCGGATGAAAATCCGCATCCTCCATCACCGCCGGCCACATCAGCCGGCGGTTCTTAGCTTCGGGGGCCTTCCCGAGACGAGCGACCCCGCAGTTCAGCTGCCAAGTCATCGATCCTGCCATGCACCCGCTCATCCCTCAGCACGGCCTCGGCCTGGCGCTCGTACGTACCGTTGATTTTAAGGAACAGCCTGTGTTCCATTTCCGCGATCTCCCGCCGCACGTCGGCCAGAAGCGCCCTGTTTTGCAGGCTCACGTAAGTGGCCACCAAGCCGGAGATCAGCCCGATGGCCGGCACGATCATCTTGAGCAGGGTTTCATTCACTGGGGTTTCTCGCGCATTAGGATTCGCAGTTCCTGGGACCAGTCGGCCAA
>CAMTUE010000070.1:0-22578 GCA_947084845.1 uncultured Bryobacteraceae bacterium
CCCGGATCTGTTCCAGGCTCAGTTTCTCGCCACCTTGCATGCTGATGATCAATCCCCAGCCTGCACCACCTCTCCGCCTACAGGCTCATCTTGTGTGAGAATCGCCCATTCCTTCAGGCTCATCTTGTATGAGACAAGACTGAGCGTTCAGTTTGGCTTCCCGTCGCGGTATACTCCGTGCCAAGGAGATCATCCCGAACGTGCCAAGTCAAACTAGACGCAATTGGATGAAGGCTGGCGCAGTCGCCGGCGTCGCCGCCGTTCCCGCCGCCGCGCAGACCGGCCCGGTGAAAAAGGTCCACTACAAAGGCGCGAAGCCCGCCAAGACGCCGCTGTTTTCAGGAGCGGTTTCCTACGGGAACCTGCTGTTTATCGCCGGCAAGGGCGCGCATTACGACGGCGACATCACGGCCCATACCAAGACCGTGCTGGACGAAATCGAGAAGGAACTGGTCAACGCCGGCTCCTCCATGTCGAAGTGCCTGAAGTGCAACGTCTATCTGAAGAAGATGGAAGACTACAAGGCGATGAACGCAGCCTTCATCGGCCGCTTCGGCGACGAACCGCCCGTGCGCACCACCATCACCGCGCTCGATATCCCAGGCGATTCGCTCGTCGAAATCGACGTGATCGCCTACATTTAGGCCATCGCCGCTTTCAGGACCGCAACGGTGCGCCTGGCGACGATTTCCGCGTCGCCAGGCTTCATCATCCATACTCCAAATGCCAGCCACTCGCGGTCCGTCATCGGGCAGGCCTCGATGGACGGCGTGCCCTCGCGCAACTGTTTCATTGCGTCTTGCGGCGTCAGATTGATCACCGCCCGGTCCCACTTCAGCCGCAGGTGCGGCACGTGATTCGCGATCGGCGGCACGACGATATCGGATTCAACCGACTTCAGCTTCATCGCCGCCTTGCGGATCACCTCGGCGCGCCGGTCCCATTCACGCCGTTCGGCCGCGTGATCAACCTTCAGGAAGCGCTCGACGGCGACCAGCATGCCAACCATCTCTTCCTTGTTCACCTTCATGCCGCGTGAGATCGTGCCGGCGTTGGGCGAAGTATTCATCCGCGCCGCTTCGATCAGATCCTTCCGGCCAAGCAGCAGCCCAGCACTCTGCGGACCGCGGATCCCCTTGCCTCCGGAAAACGTCACCAGGTCGTAGCCCATGCCGGTGTACTTCCAGAGATTCTCGACCGGCGGCGTATCGGCCGCGGCATCGACAAATGTTGGAATGCCCAGCTTCCTGCCCAAACGAACCCACCCGGCGCCGTCGATCCGGCCTCTCGGCTCGGCGTCGTTAAAAAACAGCATCATCGCCGTGCGCGGACCGGCGGCGGCTTCCAGTTCGGCTTCGGTCTCGATCTCGACAATCCTCACGCCGCAGGCGCGCACCGCATGGTCGTAGCCGAAGCGATGCGACTTCTGCATGATGACCTCGGACTTCAAGCCCGTCACATCGGGCAATCTCCGGATGGCGTCCTGGTTCCTGCCCGTGACGCAGCCGGCCGTGCCCACCGTGAGCGCGCCCGCGGCGCCCGATGTCACCATCGCCGCCTCGCACTTCAGCAGCGTCGCCAGCCTCTCGCCAACCTTGGTCTGTAGCTCAACCAGGTTCACATACTGCGGCCAGGCCGTCTGCATCGCCGCGATCACCTCGGGCGGCATGGTCGACGCCGTCAGCGCCGTGTAGGTGCCGGCGGCGTTGATGAACGTGCGCACGCCCAGTTCCTTGATCACGTCCCGCTTCACGGGCGAGGCGGCCGCGGCCAGGGAAGAGAACAGGGGCGTCGAGGCCAACGTTCCAAGAAATGGTCTTCGTCCAAACATGGCGGCATCCTCCTTTCGTGTCCTACTTCTTGGCCTCGGCGGCCGGCGTCCCGCGCTTCCTGTATGGGAACGTCCGCCAGTCCTCGGCGGCCACTCCGTTGAGGTCCCAGACCACCGCGCCCTTGCGGATCGTCAGTTCAGGAACGATCAACTTCGTCCCGGCCATGCGCGCGCCCGCGGCATCGATGAATCCGAACTCTCCGGTTCGCACCCGCAGCACGGTGATGTCGGCTTCGGCGCCCGTCGAGAGGTGGCCGAGTTCCCTGCGCCCCAGCATGGTGGCGGCGTTCCATGTGGTCATGGCGACCACCTGTTTGAGCGGCAATCCGGCGCTGAGGAACTTCGACATGACATTCGGCAGGTCCTTCATGCCGCTGTTCATCGAGCCCGTGTGCAGGTCGGTCGAAATGACATCAGGCAGGAAACCCTGCTTGATGGCCGGGATGGCGATGTTCCAATAAAAACTGCCTCCGCCGTGGCCGACCTCGAACAGGACGCCGCGTTTGCGGCCGTTGAACATGGCGGGGTTCACCTTGCCGTCGACGAGTTCCTCGCGGTGGCCCGAATAACAGTGGGCGTAGATATCGCCGGGCCGGAGTTTCTCTTCGAGAAGATGTTTGAGATTGCGGTTCTGGTCGGTGAAACCGAAATCGACCATGACGGGCAACTTGCAGAGTTCGCCGGCTTTGACGGCGCCATCGACATCGGGCCAGCCGCCGCGGTTGTAATGGGCGACCTTGAAGCCGACGACAATGTCGGAGTTCTGGCGCGCCATGGCGGCCGTGGCTTCGGCGTTCATGTCGGTGGGGTCCTGCTCGCTGGTGATGCCCATGCCGCCGCCGACGATGTTGATGAAGGCGAGGATGCGGGTCCTGGCGCGGTCGATCACGCGCTGCCGGAAATCGGGGAAGTTGCGCCAGCCGGCGGTGCCCGCGTCGACCATGGTCGTCACGCCCGTGCGGAACGAGAATCCGTCCGGATAGACGCTGCTGTCGCCGGTCAGGACGCCTTTCAAACCAGTGCCGGTGTAGACGTGAACGTGCGCGTCGATCAGGCCCGGAGTGATGTAAAGGCCGGTGAGCGGGACAACCTTGCGCGCCTGGGCGGCGGGGATGTCCTTGGCAACCGCGGCAATGACGCCCTTCGAGACGGCGACGTCCATGATGCCGTCAATGTTGTTCCTGGCGTCGATGAGGTGGCCGCCCTTGAGCAGCAGGTCGTATTGTTGGGCCATCGCTGGGATGACCAGAAGGCAGAGGCAGAAGGCGATGCGAAGCATGGTAGTTCCTGGGCTGGATTATAGCCGATCGCCGCCGTACGATGCGTTTTTCTGGCGCGTGCGGCATTTCGGCTGCCGGCGCCTGTATTCGCTGGATGCCGCGGAACTCCGCGCCTATGACAGATACTCCTTCATCATGGCCAGATACCGCTTCGCGGTCGCCTTCATGTCGCCTGGGTGCTTGTCCTGTTCGAGGGTCAGAAAACCCCGGTAGCCGATCGTCTTCAACGCCGCGCAGATGGCCTTGAAGTCCATCACGCCCTCGCCGATGTGCGGGAACTGCCGCATCATGCCGTCGATGTCGCGGACGTG
Source organism: uncultured Bryobacteraceae bacterium (assembly GCA_947084845.1). Taxonomy (GTDB): domain Bacteria; phylum Acidobacteriota; class Terriglobia; order Bryobacterales; family Bryobacteraceae; genus PNKE01. The sequence continues at coordinate 3,423 of CAMTUE010000070.1, forward strand.
CAGGTTCATCAGTTGCCGCCGGGCCTTGTAGATAGCCACGGGCGGGTAGTCGCGGTGACTGAGGGTCCAGCCGGTGTCGAGGTTGTAGCCGAGAGCCGGGTCATTGATCGCGTCCCAGAGGCGCAGGAAGGCGTCGACGCCCGGGATCATCGTGTGCGTGTGATGCTCGATGGTCAGTTTCATGCCCTGGACTTTGGCGCGCTGGAGGCATTCCTTTGTCGCCTGTACGTAGTTGTCCCAAAGCGCATCCCACTCAAACGGCTGTGCGACCTCGATGGTGAATTTCTGCCCCGGCTGCGGCTTCTCGATGTCGTAGTAGCGAGGCAGGTAAGGCCGGTCCCTGGCCGAAATCTCCCGTGGCCAGGGCGCGACGATATTGACGATCGGCGCGCCGAGCTTTTTCCCGATCCTGCACCCCGCTTCGAAGTAATCCAGGTTCTGGTTGCGGACAGTGCGATTGAGACTCGTCAGCCCCTCGACGACAGGTTGGAACATGATGAACTGGGCCACGTCGAGCTTCCAGCGTTCGAGCTTCCTGCGCAGTTCGCCGATCTTTGCGTCGGTCCAATAGCCCTTGATGTCTTCGCGGGTGAGCAGGATGAGTTCGATGCCCTCGAAGCCCAGTTCGCCGATGATGTCGATGGCGGCGTCGGGCTTCTGGTTGGCCCCAAAGGTGTGGAAATTGAAACTGCCGGCGCCGATCCGTGGGCGGCCCGCGGGTTGCACAGCGGCGGCGGAAGCAAGCAGGAATTCGCGTCTCTCCATGTGGCGAGTATAGCGGGCGGAGAAGACAAGAGATCCCCCCACGCGTGCTCGCTCACGAGGATACAGTTGAACTCCGCGCCTTCTTCCCGACAGGCCGAGTTGGCAACACCCAACCCGCTCCCCGGCAAGGTTGGTCCGGCCTGGGCAGTCGCGCAACCGGTTCCTACCGGCAACGCTATCGTTTTCGCAGAATACTGACGATTTCGGTTCCCCCGAAAGCCGTCTTGGACACGGTGAACCCAACAAGGACGAAGCCGGGGACTCCCGCATCGCGCAGTTCCTTCTCCATCGTCGAGGTCTTCTTCGTAGCCAGCAGGGTGTACTGGATTTTGGCCGGCTCCTGCCCCGCCGCGCGCTCCATGATGACGACCACTTCCTCGCCGCCGAATGCGGATTTGAAGACGGTCTGGCCCTTGTAGTCGAAACCCTCGTCTCCCAACTGCTGCATTTCCTTCTGCATCGTCGAAGTCTTGCTGGTGGCAAGCAGCTTGTAGACAGCTTTGCCGGTTTGTGGATCTGATGCGAGTTTGGCCATCACCACCACGACCTCCCCGCCGCCTATGGCCGTCTCGCCGCCCATCACGGTGGAGAATTTGAAGCCTGTCTCAGCCGCAAGATTCATCTCCTTCTCCATCGTGGACGTCTTGCTTGTGGCCAGCACGCGGTAGTCAACCGCCGCCGGTTCCGCGGCATGGCCGAACGCCGCTATCGCCAACGTCATCACTCCGGCCGTCATTAGACTTCGCAATTGCATGTTGACTCCTGGCACTCATCAGTCTGTCGAACCACGGCTTGGGCCGCTTCTCCCACTTGGATGCGCATCACTTCAGCCTGGTTGCCGAGCCATTGTATCTTCTGTGGCAGACTCTCGCTGTCCACGACCGGCAACACCATGCTTGCGCGGGGCAGGGAATGGTGGCAGGATCATAGTGTAAGAATTTATACTATGAGGACAGTGGTCCACTGGGACGGCGACAGCTTCTTCGCCTCCATCGAACAGGCCTCCGACAGCCGCTTGCGGCGGCGGCCGGTGGTGGTCGGCGGCGAACGGCGCGGCATTGTTCTATCGGCCAGCGGCGAAGCGAGGCGGCTGGGTATCCGGCCGGGCTGGCCTGTTGGACGGGCGCGAAGAGCCGTGCCGGCGCTGGTTGTGATGCCGGCGCACTTCGATCTCTACGAACGGTTCTTCGACCAGATTCTCTATCTCTGCCAGGAGACGACCCCGTTGGTTGAACCCGCCGCCGTGGGCGCGGCGTGGCTGGACCTGACGGGCCTGGACCGGGCATTGGGGCGCGGTCCGCAGGAGACGGTCGCGCGGATCCGTTCGACCGTGCACGACTGGCTCAAGGTGACCATCTCGGCCGGAATCGGGACCAATAAACTCGTGGCGCGCATCGCCGCCCGCATACGCAAGCCGGGCGCGCAGATCGTCGTCCCCGCGGGCCGCGAGCGGGCGTTCCTTGCGCCGCTGCCGCTCCGCTGGCTCCCAGGGCTGGAAGGCGGCGCGCTGGCGGCATTGGACGTGGCGGGCATCCGGTCGATCGGGCAGTTCGCCGTGGCGCCCGTCGATGCGCTGTCGTCGCTGCTGGGCAAGGGCGCGCTGCGGATTCAGCGGCGGGCGCAGGGAATCTCGGAAGAGCCGGTCGGCAGGAAAAAAGCGACCGAACCGGGGTGGGTTGAGACGGTCGAATTCGAGGAAGACCTGTGGGACCGTCCGGTGCTGGAAGCGGCGCTGGCGCGCATGGCGGAGCGGTTGATGGCGCAGGTGCGCGCCGGGGGAAGCGAGATCCGGCGGATCGTTTTGGAATTGCGCTATACCGACCGCGGCGAGTCGCGGCGGCAGTCCGACCTGGCCGAACCGGTCTCGCTCGACACCGAGATTCTGCCGCTGCTGCCAAGGCTGCTCGATGCGGCATGGACGCGCCGCGTGCGGCTGAGGGCGATGACGCTGAGGGCGTCGCGGGTCTACCTGCCGTCGCCTCAAATGGACCTGTTCACTGAGCAGACACCGCATCGCGAGCATGAAGTAAAACTCGCCTCGGCCATCGACACGCTAAGGAAACTCCACGGCGAAGCGATCATCCGCCGCGGTTGGGCGCTGGAGGGTACGCCGGCGTACCCTCCAGCACGCTGAACGTGATTCCGTGGCAGGACCGCAAGGCGCGGGGGCGCGCCTTACCCCTCGCTGTAGGAGCCGGAACGGGAACAGGTCGATGAAGACGCGGGGCGGGATCAAGCCCTTTGCAGGCTGAAGCCCACCCCACCGGGAGTGGTGTTAACCGTTGAACTTGTAGCCCTTCCGGAACACAGGTTTCAGATACTGGTTGGCTTCCTTATTATTCGTGAACAGCTTCTTGCGGCCGTCCCATTCGAGCTTGCCGGGGAACCGCATGGCGATGACGCCCAGCAGCATCCACTCGACAAACGGCGCGGAGACCGAGAAGTTCGAACACGCCGCATCGCCGCCCTTGCAGGCGCGGATCCAGTCGCGGTAATGCCCCGGCGAACGTGTCAACAGCTTCGGCGCGCCCTTGTAGTCCGCCATCTTTGCATTCGGCATCAGGCGCGTATCTTCGCCATAGCAACCCGTCGTGACCATGCCCTTGTCGCCGATGAACAGGCTGCCGTTGATGTCCTTGTCGCCGATCAACTCGCCCGCCGGAATGCCGTCAAACTTCGGCACGTCCTTCAGGCTGTCGTACCAGAACAGCTTCAATGCCGGCATCGTGCCGCGGGCAGGGAAGTCGAAGCGAATGACAGTCTGGTGCGGGAAACAGTACTTGCCGACGCCTTCCTTCTTGACGCATTCCACGCTCGTCGGACCCGTCAACGACAGCCGCAACGCCATGTTCGGCGTACCAAGAATGTGGCAAGCCATGTCGCCGATCGCGCCGCAGCCAAACTCCGGGAATCCGCGCCAATGGTGCGGCGCATACGCCGGGCTGAAGGGCCGTTGCGGCGCAGACCCGAGCCATGCCTCCCAATCGAGATTCGCCGGCACGGGCGCTTCCTTCGGCTCAACTTCCGGACTCTGCGGCCAATACTTCCCCGGACGATCTGTCCATGCATGGACTTCGGTCACGCCGCCGATGTCGCCGTTCCAGATGATCTCGGCGCATTCGCGCGCGCCGTCGTTCGAATAGCCCTGGTTGCCCATCTGCGTGGCGACCTTGTATTTCGCCGCCGCGGCCTGAAGTTGCTGCGCCTCCCAAACCGTGCGCACCAGCGGCTTCTGGCAATAGACGTGCTTCCCGCGCGCCATCGCCCACATCGCCGCCGTGCCGTGCATGAAGTCGGGACACGACACAAGCACCGCGTCGATCTCATTGATGTGCTTGTCGAACATCCGCCGGAAGTCCTTGTACTTCGGCAGATTCGGAAACCGCTTGAAGGTGCGTTCGGCGCGCTTGTCGTCGGGATCGGTCAGCGCGATGATGTTCTCGGGCAGACATCCGTTGATGTCGGAGAAGCCCTTGCCCCCCGACCCGATCGCGGCGATGTTCAACTTCTCGTTCGGCGACTTGTACCCAAGCGCCCCCAGCGACGCAACGCTGCCGAATCCGGCAGTGGGAACCGCGCCGGCAAGCAACGACCCATAGAAGAAATGTCTGCGGCTGACCTTAACCTTAGGTGGCATGGCTGTATGAGGACTCCTTTGACGTGCAGGCTTCGCCTATCATCATATTGCAGTCCAGAGGCCCGCAATGGGCGGCCCAAAAGGTGTTTCACCACTTGGCCGGGCAGACCGAGAGCCGGATCGAAGAGCGTGCGCGACGTAGAAGTGGAGGACGCTTTCGTCGCATCCGCCACTGCTGCGATCAGAGCCGTGATCAGTCGGTTGGCTCATCCACGTCCGTCAAAGGCAGATGTTGAATCGCCGTCCACTGCTGCTCCGCGGTCGCTGACTTCGCCCTTTCAAAGTGCGGCTTGAACAGCCACGCGGCGGTCCTGCCCGCCAGCGCTGGCGGGCTGATGTCGCGCCGGACGAAGAACGCATTCACTCCCGCCGACTCAACATGCGCCAGATCGTAGCCCAGCCGCCTTCCAAGGCGCTCCAGCGCCGCCAGCGACGCGCCGTGATAATAGCCGCTCGCGTGAGCCCGGCGCGCGCTGAACTCCGGCGCGTACGGCACCGTCACGGCCATGTCCGGGCCAAACGTCGCGTTGTATTCGATCACCACGACGCGCGGCTGCACCACCGTCACCGCCTCCCACAGCCAATAGTCCACGCCGTCCACATCGATCGACAGGACGCCGATCTCGCCCCGGAATCCACCCGCTGCGATCAGTTCGTTGATGTTCTCCACCGTCACAAATGACTGCCGGATCGCGACCCGGTTGCGTTTCCTGGCCAGCAGACGCGCCGCCAACCGGCGCGCCGAATCGGCGCCCACTGGATCGGCCTCGATCATCAGCCCGTCCCAGCCCAGCAGAAACCCCAGCACGGCGGTGTTGCACTCGCGGCCATCCTCGATGCCGATCTCGACGAAGGTCTTCGATTCCGCGCCCGTCTGTTCGAGCAGCCAGAGCAGGACCCCGTCCTCGCCGTTCTGCGAATAGATGCTGAACTCGGGCGGATCTCCCGGATCGCCGGCAAACAGCGACGCGTGTTCCTTGCGCAGCCAGATGGAGGCGAGCGCGGCGCGTGCGGCTTCAGTTTCGCGGAAGCGGTCGTCGATGTGCGACAGTTGCCGCACTCTGGCCAGCAGCCTGGGCGGCGCCACGCGCCGCATGAAACTCCGGTACAGGTCCTTCATCGCGTCTCTTGCAGCGTAGCCTGTTTTCTTCGGTAGATCAGAGTGCCGCTGGTCCGCGCCGCAACCTCGTAGCCGCCCAGCCACTCCTTCAGATCCGGGAACGCCGAAATCGCAAGCGCCCGGTTGTATGGACCAAGGCCGTCCACGACGAAGTCCGGAGCCGAGGCCGCGAGTTCCGCCCTGTTCGCGGCCGCGATCTCCGGCGCAGTCGCGATCGACGATGTGAGGTGGCGGTCCGCGAGGACTCCCGTCAGCGGTTGAGAATCCATGAAACGGTTCGCGGCCCGCATGCCGGCCAGGACGTTCACTTCCGGACGATACCCCCAGACGAAAAGGCTGTCGCCCGGTTTGGCAAGCCGCCCAATGATGCCCGCCGCCGCCCGGCTATCTCTCTCCATCTCCAGGTCGGCCCAAACGTGGGCGCGGCCGGAGAGCGTCTCCGACGCCAGCATGACATGCCGCGACCCGAAACGGACCGCGGGTACGCTCAGCAGAGCCGCCAGCAGCACGATCCTGGCGCGGAACGACATCAGCATCAGCCCTTTGCTCGCCGCCAGGATCAGCACCGGCAGCAGGGCGAAATAGTATCTCGGAAAGAACCGCCCGCCCGCCGCGACGCTGGCCAGCGCAAGCAATGCCCATAGCGCGAGCAGGGCCGAGGTCCTGTCGCGCCTCTTCCACCAGTACACAGTTCCCCCGGCAACCAGCGCCGCGTGGAATCCCAGCCAGTTCAGCGTCCGCCGCGCGCCTTCCAAAACGGGGCTCGAAAGCGGCGAATCTTGCGAATACAGCATCCCCCAGCTCCAAACCTGCTGCCAGTAACCGGTCAGTGCGCCCTGCGCCGCGAGCACGCCAAGTCCCGCCGTCACGGCTGTCGCAAACCCGGCCAGCGCCCGCCCCCAGAGGGCCGGATGCCAGGCGAGGATCACCGGGAGCAGCAGGAGCGCCTTGGCGTTGACATGAATCGCCGCTCCCACCAGCGCGCCGGCCAGCATTCCGCGGCCCGAGGCAATGGCCCAGACCGCCCCCAGGGCAAACGGCAGGGTCAGCAGGTCCGGCGCCAGCGGGACCGTTGCCACCGGGTGGTCGAAGACCAGGAAGAACGCAGTCAGCAGGGCCGCGCAAAGCGCTTCGTCCGCGCCGGAGCGCCTCTCTCCAGAGAACAGCCGGCGCGCCGCCCGGCCAGCGAGCCAGGCGCACAGCACCGCGAACAGTGCTCCGCCCAATCGCGTCGCCCAGCCCGACTTGGCGCCCCACAGCAGGTACACCCAGGCGTAGAGCGGCGGCTTGTCGAACCAGATGTCGCGATAGAGCGCCTCGCCGCCCAGCACCCTCTGCGCGGCAGCCAGAGCATAGGCTTCGTCCACCCAGAGCACATCCAAATGGCAGAGTCTGAAGACGAGAACCGCCGCAAAGATGGCCAACGGCAGGATGATCGATCGGCGGAGCATCAGACGCTATTCTACTGAGTCCCGTTCTCAGCCAGTGCGGCATGGTTGATCCATCGCCCGTTTGAGCGTGGATCACGGCGCGCGCAACCCCCTCGATTGCGCTTCGAAGTGTCCAAGAATCAAAAAGGGCAGCCCCCGCCGGGACCGCCCTTCCGTGACTTCCGTCTTACTCCGTTTACCGCTGTACGCGCGCCGAGCCGCCCTTGGCGAACTGCCGCACCTGATCGACGGTGGCCATCGTGGTGTCTCCAGGAAACGTCGTCAGCAGCGCGCCATGCGCCCAGCCGAGTTTCACGGCTTCCAGCGGTTCCTCGCCTGCCAGCAGTCCGTAGAAGAAACCGGAAGCGAAACCGTCGCCGCCGCCGATGCGGTCGATCACCGTGAGTTCGGCCGTGGGTGCGCAGTACGTCTGGCCGTCGATCCAGGCCACCGCGCTCCAGCTATGGTGGTTGGTCGAATGAACTTCGCGCAGCGTCGTCGCCACCGCTTTGACCTGCGGGAAGCGCTTGGTGACAGCGTCGATCATGCCGAAAAACACGCTGGGATCGAGCTTGGACTTGGCGTGGACTTCGGGACCCTGAAGCCCGAGGCCCAGTTGCAGATCCTCTTCGTTGCCCACCAGCACATCGACGTTCTCGACGATGCGGTTCATCGTCTCGACAGCCTTGTCGCCGCCGCCTGAGATCTTCCAAAGCTTGGCGCGGAAATTCAGGTCGAACGAAACAACGGCGCCCGCCGCCTTGGCGGCCTTCATGCCTTCGATGATCACTTCCGGCGTCGTCGGCGAAAGCGCCGCAAAGATGCCGCCTGAATGAAACCAGCGGACGCCGCCCGCGAAGATCTCGCTCCAGTTGAAGTCGCCGGGTTTGAGCATCCCGCCGGCTTCATTCGAACGGTTGTAGAAGACGATGGGAGCGCGCACGCCCTGGCCGCGGTCGCTGTAAACGGTGGCCATGTTGGGCCCGCGGACGCCGTCATGCTCGAAGTACTTGTAGAACGGTTTGACGCCCATGGCCTTCACGCGTTCGGCGATCAGGTCGCCGATCGGGTACTTGACCATCGCTGTGGCGATGCCGGTCTTGAGACCGAAGCAGTCGGCGAGGTTGGCGGCGCAATTGAACTCGCCGCCGGAGACATGGATCTGGCACTCAGTCGCCTTGCGGAAGGGGATGATGCCGGGATCGAGGCGGTGGATGAGGGCGCCGAGAGACACGAAGTCGAGCGCGCCGGTCGCGGGAATGTTCAGTCCGTATTTCATGGGGTTTCCTGCTTTTTCAAGGGTCTGGAAGCGTCCCTCGAAAGACCCAATATATCAGACGCCGAGGTCGCTTTGCCCCCGGGGTAGGCGAGCCGGGATGATAGCTTGGAAGCGGCCGGACCGCTTAGGCGGTGTCTTCGAGGCTGACCACCAGTCGCTTCCCCAAGGCGCGGAAGGCAGCTTCCAACTGGTCGAGACGCGAGGCATGGTTGAGGTCGAGCAGACGATCGATTTGCGGCAGATGGCAGTGCAACTTCCGGGCAAGCGCCGCTTTCCCCACATGCGCCTCGCGCATGGCCTCATACAAGCCGATCTTCGCATCGGAAAGCGCCGGGACCGTGACGACGCGCTGACCGCGTTTCGGCGTGGAAGGCGCAGGAATCGGGCGCTTCGCGCGGATGTACATGCTCAGTGCCGTTTCGAGAGCATCGACGGCATGCGCCAGGGCGGAGTCTTCGTCGTCGCCATACGTGATCGCTTCAGGCACATCCGGGAATCGGACAAGCAGCGTCCCGTTGTCGTCGCGTGTCAGGGTGACGGGATAGCGCCTCATGGTGAACCTCCGGGCTTCATGCCGAGTTGCCTAAGGATCGCCTCGACAAGCCCCGCGGCCGGGTTCCTTCTTCCCATGCATGGGCAACACCGCCACGCGCCTGCCGGTCCGGACCCTGAGATGGCCCCCTTTGCCGGGCTCAAACGTGCAGCCTTGCCTGACGAGCCACCGCTTGAACTCGGCGGCATTCACGATTCAAGTATGCAACAGAACTGTTGCGTAGTCAACAAAAGTGTTGACCTGCGGTCGCAGTCACGGGCCGGATCAGCCCAGATCTTCCCGTCGCGCGTATAAGTCCTCAACTTCGCTCCGGAAGTTCTCCAGCACCTTCTTCCGCCGCAGTTTCATCGTCGGCGTCAATTCTCCCGCTTCGACCGAGAAGTCGCGGTCGAGGATGCGGAACTTGCGGATCTGCTCGTACGGAGCCAGTTCCTTGTTGACGCGCTTGATGATCCGTTTCACTTCGGCGTAGGCGGCGGCGGAGACAGCCAGGCTAGCGGTGGTTGGTTCGACGCCCGGCTCGAGATTGGGGATCGAATCGGCCATGGCAGGGTTGAGCGTCAGCAATGCGGCGACGTAAGGCAGCCGGTCGCCGACAAGCAGCACCTGCGTGACCAGCGGTTCCAGCCTAAAGAGCGATTCGATGCGCGAGGGGTAGATCTTCTTGCCGTTCGACGAGACGATCAACTCCTTCTTGCGGCCGGTGATATGGACATAGCCGTCGGGGTCGATGTGGGCCAGGTCGCCGGTATGGAGCCAGCCGTCGCGCAGGACGGCGGCGGTGGCTTCCGGGTCGTTGTAGTAACCGTCAAAGAGAGTCTCGGCGCGGATCAGGAGTTCGCCATCATCAGCGGTCTTGAATTCGACGCCGGGCAGCGGTTTGCCAATCGAACCCGGCAGCGGGCGATCGACGGGGTTGAGGCAGACAACGCCGCCTTCGGTCAGCCCATAGCCTTCCACCACCGGCAGCCCGATGGCGGAAAAGAAGTCGGCCAATCCACGGGCCAGCGGGGCGGCGCCACTGACCGCCAGGCGCAGGCGTCCGCCAAGCCGTTCGCGGATCTTCGAGAAGATCACCCGGTCGAAGAAGCCGGCGGAAGCTCTGGCGAAAGCCGACGGCGCGCGGCCCTCCCGGCGGGCGCGGGCGATCTCATGTCCCACGCCAAGTCCCGTATAGAACAGCTTGCGGGCGATCGCCGGCTTCTTGCGGATCTCCGTCGTGATGCTGGCGTAGATGCGTTCCCAGACGCGCGGCGGGGCGATGAAGAATGTGGGCTTGACCGTCCGGAGTTCGTTTGGTAGTCGTGAAAGTCCTTCAGAAAAATAGACTTGCACGCCCATGCGGAGCATGAGCAGTTCCATGACCAGGCGCTGGGTGATGTTGGCGGACGGCAAAAACGCCAGTCCGGATTCAAGACATTCTTCGGGCAACACCGCCGGACCCATGTCGCAATTCGCCACGACGCTGTTGTGCGCCACCACGCCCATCTTGGGTTCGCCCGTGGCCCCCGACGTCAGATAAAGGATGCAGTGCGCCGCCGGCGTGATCTCGGCGGTGAACGACGCGACGAAGTTGCGGTGGGTCGCCATGGCCTCGCGGCCTTTCTTGCGCAGTTGGTGGAGCGTGAGCGCGCCCGGCGCTTCACCCGTCAGAAGAATGCGGTGGACGGAAAGCGCCGCAGTGCCGGCCGCATCGAGCGCGGCCATCGACTTGGGGCTTTCGAAGAACATGACGACTGGATTGCAGGCGAGCATCGTGCCGGCCTGATCGGCATGCGCAAGCGACGTGTACACGGCCGCCGCGATCCCGCCCGCGGTCATGATGGCCATATCGGCCAGGTAGAACTCGGCTCTCGTTTCCGATGCCAGCGCCGCCACATCGCCCAGCTTCATGCCCAGCGCGCGCAAACCGGCGGCAAGCTCTTCGACCACCTGCCGGTATTCGACCCAGCTATACGTCCGGTAGCCCCCGTTCCCGTCAGGCTGGTGGAGCGCGGGTTCCCGGCCGTGCGTATCGGCGGCCGCGACGAGCATGTTGTAGACCGTTCGCCTGGCTGGAGGCAGATTGCCGGCGAGTTCACGCATTGGCGGGTCTCCCGGCCGGCATGGAAATGAGGACACACATCGTTCCTTCTAGAATAGATGGCAATGGCATACGAAAAGGAACTTGAACTGGCGCTGTCCCTGGCGCGTGCCGCGGGCGTGACGGCAATGGGGTATCAGCGCGACGGCTTCGACGTCGAGGACAAGCCGGACGACTCGCCCGTCACGGCTGCCGACAAGGCCTGCGAGAAGCTGATGGCGGACGCGATTCGTGAGCATTTTCCCGGCGACGGGCTGCTCGGCGAAGAAGGCGCGTCGAAAGAGGGAACAAGCGGAAGGCGTTGGATCATCGACCCCATCGATGGCACACGCGATTTCGTCCGCGGCAACCGCCTGTGGGCGAACTTCATCGCCATGGAGGCCGAAGGCGAGGTGAAGGTCGGAGTTTGCGGCTTCCCGGCCATGGGCGAGTTGTACTGGGCCGCACGGGGCCATGGGACGTGGCGCGAGTTCGAGGGAGTGAAGTCCAGGCTGGCTGCATCACGAATTTCCGAGGTCGAGCGGGCTGTCCTCTGTGGCAACTTCGTAGCCAAGTTGGCCGACTTCCCGGACAGAGAGGCTTTTCTCACTTTCGCCGACAGGTTCTGGTCCTCACGCTGCCTGGGCGGCGCACTCGACGTGATGCTGGTGGCGGCCGGCAAGATGGACCTCTGGATCGAGCCATCCGCCAAGCCCTGGGACTTCGCGCCCTTGCAGGTCATCGCCGAGGAGTCCGGGGCGAAGTACTTTACCTTCAGCGGAGGCCGGTCCATTTACGAAGGGACCGCCGTGATCTGCGCCCCGGGACTCGAAGCCGCGGCCAGGGCGGCCATGGGCATCGGGGCGTGAAACGCAGCATCTGCCCTGAAACAAAATGTACGAAACCGCAGAGTTCCACTTGCATCTACTAGAGATACACTTTTAAGATAAACGTGTATTTTGATCTAGCTCTCTAGAGGTGCTCATGATCTACTCGCGATCCGCGGAGTATGCGATTCGGGCGTTTGTTCATCTGGCGACTGTGCCGGAAGGCAAGTACGCCATGGTGAAACAGATAGCCGAACGGGCGGACATCCCATCGCACTTTCTGGCCAAGATCCTTCAGCAGTTGGCCCGCAAGGGCTTCCTGCGCTCCAGTAAAGGTCCCACGGGCGGCTTCAGCCTGAGGATCCCCGCCAAGGACATGACGATCATGACGATCGTTGATTCCATCGACGGCCTGACCGACTACGAACGCTGCCCGGCCGGTCTGGCCGAATGCAACGACCAGGCCCCCTGCGGGATGCACGATAGCTGGAAGGCCCTGCGGGGTCGTATCATGGAGTATCTGGAGCGCACCTCGATCGAGGATCTCGCACTGAGCCTCGAACAAAAACAGCGCAGCCTGGAAAAGAGCCGCAAGCCGAAGAAAACGGCGAAAAAGAACGCCTGATCTCTCCGGACGAGCGGCGGCACTGGACCTGCACGGGCAGTGGTAGGTGGTCGTGCGGTCTGACATGCGAGACGAAGGAGGCTTCATGCCCACAAAGAACCGGGAGATCCCGTCGCCGAGCAACATGCTTGTTCCCATGGTGGTCGAGCAGACATCGCGGGGAGAGCGCGCATTCGACATTTACTCGCGGCTGCTGAAGGAAAACATCATCTTCCTCGGCACGCCGATCGAGGACCAGGTCGCCAACCTGGTCATAGCCCAGATCCTCTACCTGGCGGCGGAAGATCCCGAGAAAGACATCTCGATCTACATCAACTCGCCCGGCGGGTCGATCACCGCCGGCCTGGCCATCCTCGACACCATGAACCTGGTCGAGTGTGACATCGCCACCTACTGCGTCGGTCAGGCGGCGTCCATGGCGGCTGTGCTGCTCGCCTGCGGCGCCAAGGGCAAACGCTATGCGCTGCCCCATTCGCGCGTGCTCATCCACCAGCCCTCGATGAGCGGCCTCGCCGGTCAGGCCACCGACATCGACATCTATGCGCGCGAGATCCTGCGCATGCGCCAGATCCTGAACCAGATTCTGGCCGACGCCACGGGCACGGACGTCGAAAAAATCGCCAAGGACGTGGACCGCGACTACATCATGGAGTCCGACCAGGCCCTGCAGTATGGCATGATCGACAGGATCATCACCCGCCTCAGCGAACGCTGATCAGGACGCCGTCACGCTAAGGTACTTCTCATAAGCGCGGTCCCATTCCGGGGCCGCGTTTGCTTTGTAGGTATCCAGCGGGAACGAATTTCGGACGACATGGCGTAGCGCGGCGAGATCGTCGACCACGCCGGCCCCCATCGCCTGCACCAGGATATTGCCGGCGGCCGTGGCTTCAGTCGGCCCGGCCACAACGTCGCGGCCCGTGGCCTCCGCCACAAGGCGGTTGAGCAGCGTGTTCTTCGCCCCTCCGCCGACGATATGGATCACCTCGATGTGCTCGCCAGATACGGATTCGAGACTCTCCAGCACCTGACGGTAACGCAGAGCCAGGCTCTCAAGAACGGTTCGAATCGTCGAGGCCGGCGACGGCGGCGGCGTCTGGCCCGTGCGGCGGCAGTACTCGGCAATGCGCTGCGGCATGCGGCCCGGCTCGAGGAAGGCGTCGGGGTGGATCACCGCGGCAAAGGCTGGCGCTGAGGCGGCCATCTCCGTCAATTGGGCGTAGCTGTATTCCGAACCCTCCAACGCCCACGCCCGGCGGCACTCCTGGACAAGCCACAGGCCAGCGATGTTCTTCAGGAACCGCACCTTGCCCGCCGCCCCGATCTCGTTGGTGAAATTGAGTGCCAGCGATTGCGCGCTGATGACAGGCCGGTCCAGCTCAAGCCCCATCAACGACCACGTCCCCGAACTGATGTAGCACCACGGCCGCCTGCCCGACGCCGGAACCGCGGCGACCGCCGAAGCGGTGTCATGCGCGGCGGTCGCATAGACAGGCGTCGAGCCAAGGCCCGAGTAGTCGCCGACCTCCTCGAGCAGCGCGCCAAGGCACGTGCCTGGGTCGACAATCGTGCCCGGCAGATGAGCCGGCAGACCCAACGCGGCAAGCAACTCCGTGGAATACCGCTTGTTCACCGGATCGTAAAACTGCGACGTCGACGCGATCGTGCGTTCGTTCTTCTGCGCCCCGCAGAGCCAGTAGCTCAGCAGGTCCGGAACGAATAGCAGACGCGTCGCGGCCCCCAGCGACGGCGCACCGGCGAGTTTCATCGCGTACAACTGGAAGACCGTGTTGAACTGCATGAACTGGCAGCCCGTCCAGTTGAAGATCTGCTCGCGGCTGACCACGGAGAACGCCGCCTCCAGCATGCCGTTGTTGCGCGCATCGCGGTAATGGCGCGGGTTTTCGATGAGCCGGCCCGCCGCGTCCACCAGTCCGTAATCCACTCCCCATGTGTCCACGCCAACGCCATCGAGCACCACGTGCCGCTCGCGTCCAGCGATTCGCAGCCCCTCCCGAATGTTGTGGAACAGCCGCAGCATGTCCCAGTAAAGGCCGTCCGGCAGCCGCACCGGCTCATTCAAAAAGCGATGGAGTTCTTCCAGTTCCAACCGCCCCTCGTGCAGTCGGCCCAACATGGCGCGCCCGCTTTCCGCGCCGAGATCGAATGCGATGAAGTTGTTCATAACGTCAGGTCCAGAATCACTTTGCCGGCGCCGCCGGCGTATTCGTGAAGCATCTCAAAGGCCTCCTGCGCCTTTTCGAGAGGCATGGCATGGGTGATAATCGCAGCCGGAATCTGGCCCGAGGCGAGCAGCGCGCCCGCCTGTCGGCCCTTATGGTTCGAACGCTTGATCATCTGAAGATCGAGTTCTTTGACCAACGCAGTGTGGAGATCCACCTCGAAGTTCAGCGCCGACGGGATTCCGACCAGGACAAACCGGCCGCCCGGACGGGCGCACTTAATCCCCAGATTGATCGTCTCGGGCGCGCCCGCCGCCTCATACACGACATCCGCGCCCACCCCGCCGCTGCACTCCATCACGGCGTCCAGGAAATCCCCCGCCCGCGTATCCACAGCCACGTCCGCGCCCATCCGCCGCGCCAGCGCGAGACGGTGCGGAACGCGGTCACATGCAATAATCGACCGCGCCCCCGCCGCCTTCGCCATCGCGATGCCGAGCAAACCGATCGGCCCGCAGCCGAGAATGGCGACGGCGTGTTGCGCCTTCACAGGCGCAAGCTCGAAGATGTGAACCCAAACGGCGACAGGCTCCATCAGCGTGGCCTGATGAAATGTCAGCAGGTCCGGAATGCGGTCGGCGTTATGGGCCGGGACAACGGCGTAGTCACGAAAAAAACCCTGCGCCGCCGGACCGCCCATGAACCGCGACGAAACGCACAGGTTGTGTCGCCCCTGAATACAAAACTCGCAATGGCCGCATGTCAATGACGGTTCGACCGACACGCGGTCCCCCACCCTGAACCCATGGACGCCCTTGCCCACTTCCACGATCGTCCCCGCCGGTTCATGCCCGAGAACCTGCGGATATCGAGCCGCCGTCGTATGGATGCGCCCATCGGCCCACCAGTGCAAGTCGGAACCGCAAAGCCCCACTGCGTGAAGTTTCACAAGAATTTCGCCCGCGCCCGGCCCATCGGGCATGGGGGCATCGACGGTCACGAGTCTTCTTGGTTCAACCAGCGGGACGCAGCGCATGGGGCCTGAAGAGACCACTCTATCTCAACTCGCCGGCCCGTTACGCCCGCCCGTCATCCCTTGTCGAGATCCAGCCACTCGATGCCCGCCTTCTTCAGCGCGTAGCCAAGCTCGCGCGACCATTCTCCATAGCCTGTCATCCAATGAAAACCGCGCATCTCCTCCGCCATCTTCTCCGTCCCGCACTTGAACCCGACATCGATCTGTGACCTGCAAATCGGCAGGAACGGGTTGCCCGCCACTTCGCCCGTGAAGCCCACCCACCGCCGCGCGTTGAAGTCGGGAATGATGTTGGTGACCTTCTGCCCGATCTTCATCTCCACCTTTGGCGCCGCACCGTAATCGGACTCGAAATGCGTCAGGATGCGAACCGGTTCGGCGTTCTTCCCGTCCAGTTTTCTCGGTGCCGTGCAATGCGCCAGCGTGATGATCTGGTCGTGCGGATACGTCGGATCGTTCAGGAATACCGGAATGCCGGAAATCGCGTTCAGCAGAATGCCGGACGGGATCACGGCGAAGTCGGATTCGCAGAACGCCAGCGCTCCCTCGTCGTTCAGAAGACTCAACGTCAGGCAGGCGGTGGTCTCGCTGATCGGCATGATCGCGCCCATGCAGTTGTTCACCGTGATTGCATCGGTGCTGTGTTCGGCCATGATGTTGCGAAACACGTCGCGCAGCACGAACGCATTTTCCACCGCCTCGCGCGGCGTCTCCAGTTTCACGTTCTTCTGCCGCAGGTAGTCCGCCGCCTGCTGTTTGGCTGACTTCACCAGCGGCGCGTCGCCTCGGGCCGCGACGAGCCGGGCGCGCAGATTCTCGTAATTGACCTCCGGCAACTCCATCTTCCAGATGTCACGCGCCAGTTGCGGCGACTCCCTGCCGCCACGTCCCCACCCCGATGCGCCCCCAATGCAAACCACCTTCCGGCCCATCGTGTTCTTGACCCCGCTCAGGCCGCGCAGCTTGACCAGCACCTCAGCCATGCTGTCCACCACGACATCGGCCGTCGATATCTTCGGCTCGCCCCATTCATCGACCGTCTTTCGCAGGAAACGCGGCGAGATGATCTCGTAGTATTCATAGACCGGCCCTGAGCGGTGCCGCACGAAAACGATAGTCCAGTTCTGCGTCGCCGCCAGCGCATCGAGCCACTGCGAAGATCCCGTGGCCGGGAACATCAGCAACACGTCATGGCTGCCCCGGCCCTGCGTCTTGGCCTCTTCCAGGCTGCTGACAGTTCTCAGCGGCAGCACCTCAATCGGAAACCCCGCCGACTTCGCCAGCGCGGCCATCTCCCGGCCGATCCGCTGCTTCTCGTCATTCACCTCGACATCGGTGAACAGCCCGCCCCAGGGCCTCCACGAAGTCTGCTGCCTTCGCTTGTAAATCTGGTAGACCAGCACCGGCTGGACAACCAGCGTCTTCCGGCTTGCGTTGACCGGCGCTGGATCCGCCTTCATCAACGCGCCTTTCAGCGCCGCGGGCGCAGCCGCCGAGGCGATCAGGCTTCGGCGGGTGACCGTGCTCATACATCCGTGACATGTCGCGCAGGACCGTTTCATGGCTTCTCCTTGATTGAGAGTTTGCGGTCTGATTATGTCAGCGTTCGCGACCGCGGGCAAGGGTCCCGCCACACCCGCTATAATCCCGGTTAACCATGTCACGCATGATCCGGGCCATCCTCCTCCTCTCGACTCTGTTGCTCGCCTTGCCGGCGTCCTTTGCCAAGGACCCGATCGAGGGCAACTTCCTGCACCATGTCTATTTTTGGCTGGCTGAACCCGGCAGCCCGGCGGCGCGCAAGGAGTTCCTGGCCGAGTTGAACAAGATGCGGGCAATCCCCGGCATCCGCCATTCGTTCATCGGAGCCCCTGCAGCCGACGCCCGCGACGTGGTGGACAACTCCTTCACCTACTACTGGCTGGTCACCTTCGACGACAAGAACGCCTGGAAAGTCTACGACCAGCACCCGCTCCACGACACGTTCCGCACAAAGTCGAAGCTCTGGAAGAAGGTGGTGGTCTACGACACGCAACGCGTGAAGTAGTCAGCCCGCAGAAGCCCCGGCAGCGCCTTCCTCGCCCATCGGTCAGCGACAGCAGCCAATCCCCAAAGGCCGGCCTGTCCGCCTGTTCCAATCCAACCCGATACGTTTTTGAACGACCTGGCTCGAAAAGACATGGTTTTGGACGGAGAGCAGGAATTCCACAGAGCCAGGCTCGAAAGAGAACGGTTTCGAACGGAACGGGCTGTTCCGTCAAGGATCCCGGCAGCCGGACGCATTTTCAAGCGGAGCCCGGATGGCTCAGTTGTGCCCCGCTAATCTGTTGTGCCCCTCAAATCTGTAGCGCGCCGCTAATCTGTTCTGCCCCTCGAAGTTGATGAGAACCCGACCATGGCCGGAAGGCGGGTCCCCAGACCCGCGCGGGACCCCCAGGTCCCGCCTCCGTCCCCTCCGCGGTACATCGACAGAGTCCCCGCGAGCCGCCGGCCCAAAAATCGAACAACCCCCGAAGCACGGAGTGTGAAGTCCAAAGCGCCCCATCGCCCGCAACCGCGAACGGAGAGAGCGGGTTCTTTTCCGCAACCCCGAACGCAGTCAACCGCGAACGAAGAGAGCGGGTCTCCGCGCGCAAACCGCGAACGAAGTCAAAAACGCGCGCCGCGCGTCATGAGCACCACGAGACGCCTGCCCGTAGCTCTCTTGAAAGCACTGGAGTTACACAACACACCATACTCTCTTGTAAGCACTGGAGTTACACAGATACCCCGTCTTCAGGCGAGCCTCGTGCGTAAGCGCGAGGTACGACACACCATACCGCCCCCGAACGCGAGCGGCCCGCCGAAAGCCCGCCTCACGTGTTGCGCAGAAAACACGGTAGTTACGGACACGCCTCCTGGAGAGAGCGGGTTCCTGACTTCATTCCCGATGCAGCGGTTTCCTGACCACGTCTTGCCAATCTGCCGCTCAGCAAATGTTCGCGAGTGAGTAAGGAGGGGGTTGGTAGCGCTAAGGGGATTCGAATGCGATACCCCCTACCCTACGATGCAACACCCAACCGTATGTTGTTGAATATAGGCAAACCTGCCATCACGTTCGACACCGTTCTACACCCTCTTTCAACGGCGTGGCAGCACGATGGCAGCACAGAGCACCTTTTGGATAGCCTGACGCGGTGATTGCTGGCCTTCACTCTTGCACGACGTTGCAGCGGCCTTCCGGGCACTCCCAGTAGCCGCGTGGCAGCACGCCTCCGGTCTGGAGGTCAGGACTCCAGACACAGCCGCACACCTCACACTCCAGCAGGCTGGTGCTGTGCCGTTCCAGGATGCGCACTCCAACACTGCGAAGCTCCGGCTCGCTGAAGTGATGCGGTCCCTTTCTCTCGGCCTCGTTCGGCATGGTCAATCCTCCTCTTCATCCGTTTCGGTCAATTCCTCAAGTTGCTCATCGACCCAGTTTCCAACGTATTCCTCCACGTCGTCAAACTTGACCTCGCGGGCCTCGGCGATCTCCTCCAGGTGGGGCCGGAGCGCTGTTTTCAGTTCCCGCTCGGTCTCCATCCGCTCACTGTAGGAATCGAATGTCCACTCACCCACGAGCAGGTAATGACTCACATGGGCCATCCCGCGTTCAAC
>CAMTUE010000071.1:0-6935 GCA_947084845.1 uncultured Bryobacteraceae bacterium
GCCGCCGGTCAGCCAGGTACTTCCTGGCGGTCTTCACATCCATGCCGGCCTTGGCGGCCGCCACTTCTTGCGTCTTCTCTGTCTTGGACAACCTCTTCAACCTCCTGACCTGTGCGTCTGTAACCATCTCGGGTGCGCCCGTAGGCGCGATCTGTGATGGTCGTCGAGGTTGTCGCCAGTAGGGAATTCTAATTGTCGCCGGCCGGAAGTTCTAATTGTCGCCGATCACCTGTGGTGCAAATGAGACGTGCTGACCGCGCAGACCCCGATCAGCGAGATCGGTACCGACATGAGCCGCTGGAAGACCTCAGCTCAATCCGCCTCCTGGCTCGGCCTCTGCCCGAGCAACGCCATCGGCGTAGATAGGGTGCTCAGATGCGGCACACGGCGGGTCGTGAAGCGTGCTGCGAGCGCGTTATGAATGGCCGCCGGCACTTCACTGAGAAGCAAAACTTATCTGGGCGCTCAATCTCGCCGGCTACGCACGCGACTCGGTGCACCAATTGCCATCACGGCCATGGCGCACAAGTTCGCTCGACTCGTCTATCGCCTCTCGAAGCACGGACAAGACTACTCGGACAAAGGCCTCGAATACTACAACCAACGCTATCGCGAACAGCAAATCACCCTCCCCCAGAAGCAAGCGCTCAGCCTTGTCTTCCAGGTCGCCGAACTCCCCGCCTTACCATGAGCCCGTTTCTGGAGAGGTCTATTCTTTGCGGGGGTTGGTTGCCATTCCAAACAGAAGTGGCGCAGCCGTCATGGCAGCATGTGCCTCGCGTGCCAAGACGCCGGCCTGCCCATTTCGTACGCATCGTAATAGCCGTCAACCAAAAAGGGCGCTCCGCGCTGGAGCACCCTCTCATCCATTCCGGGATTCGATGGCTACCGGACGTAGCCGCTCGTACCAGTCAGCACTTCGGCTGACGGCGTTAGTTCCTGGCTCTTGGCGAACCAGCGCTGTTCGGAGAGGTGCTTGTACACCAAGCCGGCGATGCCCGATGCAACCGGTCCGTTGACCGCGCTTCCCCCGGTCAGCAGGACGGTAACGGCCAACTTGGTGCCGTTTACTTCGTTGAAGCTGCCAAACCAGCCCAGGTGTGTGCGCGCGTCCGTGCAGGTGCCTGTCTTGCCCAGGATGGGCTCGTCCGAGCTATAGCCCGCGCGGCGCGCCGTGCCAAAGTCGACAGCGCCCATCATGCCAGGCTTCATCTCCGGAACTGCCGCCTGGATATCCAATTCGCGCTTCACTTTCGGCACGAAGCTCAGGACCTCCTCCTGCGACTTCGGGTACTGCAGCCAGTACATCGTCCCCCCATTGGCGATCGTGCTGATCAGTGAGGTCAATTGCAGAGGCGTCAGACCGATCGCCTCGCCGAAACTCGTCATCAACCCAACCGTGACGTTCTTCGGCTTCTCGTCAGGGAACAACCCCGCGCTTTCACCGTCGATGCCCAAACCTGACTTCTCGCCCAGACCCAAAAGTCTCGCGTAATGGTATATCTTGTCGAATCCCAACTTCTCTCCAATGTTGGCAAAGTAGGGGTTATTCGATTTCGCCAGCGCCCAGGTCAGGTTCATCGATTCACGCCGTGAGAGCCTCAACTTCGTCTCGCGGTCGATGATGCCTTCATTCAAACCCGCTATACCCGCCACCAACTTGATCGTGGAACATGGCTGATAGGCGCCTGCCATGGCCAGTTTCTGATTGACCATGGTCAGGATTCGCCCTGTGGATGGATTGGCCACCACGACAGTTCCGTTATATGGGCCCAACGCCGCCACGGCCGCCCGCCGCACCGTCAGATCTTCGCCATCGATCACGTCGCCGTAGGTCGAATCGGCGAAGTTCGGCGTGTCCCACGGACTGTAGACCCGCCGTGCCATGCGGTGTTTGGTGGTACGGACGGCGCGCTTCGCCGCCTTGGTCCGCGATGAGGCCACGGCCCTTCTAGTCTTACTCGCCGGCTTACGGACAGCCGTCGTCGTCGACTTCGTGGTGGATGCGGCGATCTTCTTCGCCGTCTTCGATCGCGATGTGCCCTCACGTTTCTGCGCAGCCAGACCGACCGACGCAGCCACCCACGCAAGGCACAGGAATGCCAGGAGAATCCGCTTCATTCGTCCTTCACGTCTCCCTTCTCGTCATCATATCGACCGTTCTCCTCCGGTCTCCACTGGGCGAGAACCCTGCAAGACTCCCCTATTTTGTTGTATCGGCCAATGTCGCGTCAAGCTTTAACTTGTCATCTCTCAGATCTTTACAAACCATCTCACTGCTCCGAACTCCTCTAGCCGCCGATTTTGGAGGCGCTCCGCAAGTCCGTGCCATGGCGCTCCAGGTACCTCAAACCACATGCAAACCGGGCGTTGCAGAGGTTTGGAGCGGTGGGCGCGGCAGCCCCCTCCAGTCCATCAAAGGAACAGCTTCGGTAGATATTCCGGCGCTTCGGCGAACGCCTTCAACTCGCCCGATGCGACGCGGTACATCCGCTCATGACTTGCCGTCGCACCGGCGCTGATCTCTTCATACGGGCGGTGGCAGATATCCAGGAAACCGATATTGTAGTTCTCGCCGTCGAAGCGGCCGAGCGCCGACTGGTCGTACAAAGTAAACCAGTGGACGCCGACGCAGTTCGGATTCGCCGCCGCGTCTTCGAGGTAGAAGCGATAAGCCTTCGACCGGTCGGCCTGGTTTTTGACTCGCCCGATACCCGACGCAGGCAGCCCCACGTCATGCGCGCCGAAGTGCCATTCGCCGACCATCACGGGCATGTTCAGCATCTTCTCGATGCGGTCCGAGCGGTCGCGCGGCAGCGAGTCCATGTAGCAGTTGATGCTGAACACGTCGAAGGTCTTCATGCCTTCGACAGCCCACTCGGGCGGCACGCCCGCCCAGCGCATGCCGAGGTTCAAATGGTTCGGATCGGCCTTCCTGCAGGCGCCCGAGAGCACCCGGAAGTACTTCTCCACCATCACGACGCTGAACTGGCGCAGGTCGGCAAGGGCTTCCTTTGTCAACGGCGCCGTCCAGCGTCCTCGCGCGACCTTCTCAAAAGTCGTGGGCAGGATCCACGCCTTGGCGAGAGCCTGGTCGCCGTCATATTTCGTCCGCAGCCATTTGGCCAACTCGTCGCGAGTGGCGCAGCCTTCATTGGTGTAAAGCATGCCGGCGGCGGGCAACTCCGAGGAGAATCCCCACGTGGGCTCGTTCATCAGGAAGTAGCCGATCAGGGCGGGGTCGGAGGCCGAGTCCTTCAACTGCGACGCATAGTCGGCCGCATCGGCCTCGAAGCCCGAATGGAAGACATCGGGGAAGTCGCGGTAGATCATCGACGAGCGAGTGCCGCGGAAACTCATGGGCCGGACGTAGGGGAAGCGGGCCCGCGCGGCATACTCCCATTCGCTCCAGTTGGCGACCGTGTTGAAGCGGAGCCGTTTGAGTTCAGCCAGCGCCACAGCCGCCCATTTGTCGCGCCAGCCATCCTTGCCGAACGCCCTGATCAGGTTGGCGGCGAGGTAGTTGACGAACTTCGCTCCGCCACGGCGGCGGTCTTCCGAGTAGATTTCAGCGAATTCGCCGGTTGCCGGCGGCATCCATTCGAGCGCCGCCTCGATGCCGTCGAAGCGGCCCTGGCAGTCGACGCGGACACAATCGGCGCCGGCGGACCAGAAGGCGCACCCGTCGGGATCTGTGAGCCACCAGCGGCCGTCGGCCTTCTTCACGCCGAAGAAACCCTTCGCGTCGCCGATCTTCTTCGTCTTCCAGCCGCCCCAGCGAGTGAATTCGCCGGGCCAGTTCTGCGATGCGGCGCTGGCCAACTGGGAGTTGAGCCGGCGCGAAACCTCTTCCGGGGACTTGGACTTCGCAGACCAGTCGTGCAGCCGGCTCTGGCCCATCGTGTCCACCAGCGGTCCCTTGGGCAGGATCACTTTGTCCAACTTCGGCGGCTCGGCGGCCGATGCGCGGATGCTGGTCATCGCCCAGCGGGCAGGGTAGTCGGGTTTCTTCGAGAGTTTGAAGATGAGGCGGTCGACCTTGGCAAGATCGACGCGGTCGCCGCCCACCAGCGGTTTCAGGAATGCGCCTTCGCGGCCGGCCTGCCAGAGATTCTGATCGGTGAGCCCGAGCGACATCCGGAAACGGAACGAGCACTGGTTCAGACCGGCGAAGGTTAGGCGGAAGCGGCGGCCTTTTTCGCCCTCATGCAGTTCCAGAGTGAAGACCAGCATGTGGGCGCCGTCGAGGATGAAGTCGGCCGCAAGCCATTTCTGTGCGGCGAGTTTGCCGGGCGCGAAGCGGCACTCGAAGCCCGCGCCGGGCTCGGCGGCTGAATACCATTTGCCGCCCTCGAACGGAGCGGCGCCGTCTTCGGTTTTCAATCCCGATAGGAGGGAGGAGATTTCGATGCTGTCTCCGGCCAGCGGGGCCAGAATCGCGGCGCTGAGGAAGGATCTTCTGTCGAGGTTCATCGCGTCTGAACTTTATCAGACCCACCCGTCCGCTTCAACCGATCTTGCGGATCGAACTCGGTGATATGCTTTCAGCGAGAACCCCAAGGAGCAACCAGCCATGACCGACTTCACCCGCCGTTCGTTGATCGCATCCGGCGCGGCTTCACTCGCCGCCGCCAATCTGGCCGCCGCGCGCCCTGGCGCCGGCGGGCCGAAGACCGGCATCCAACTCGCCCACGTGATGTCGCCCGGGCAGCCCGAATCCTGGAAGCTATGGAAGCAGATTGGCGTCGACCACGCAATCACGGGCGTCAGCGGAGTGCTGGGCCGCAGCCAGAGGTCGCAATACGGCGAGGTTCTGGCCAAGGTGAAGGCCGAGTTCAACGCGGCAGGCATTGAAGTTGCGGGTGTCGAGAGCCATCCCGTAGCGGCGGAAAAGATCAAACTGGGCGTGGCGGGCCGCGACGAGGAGATCGAGAACTACATCGCGGCGATCAAGGCGCTGGCCGAAGTCGGCATCCCGATGGTCTGCTACAACTGGATGGCCGGGTTGGGCTGGTACCGAACGAATACGAAGGTGCTGGAGCGGGGAGGGGCGCTGACCAGCGAGTTCACGCTCGAAGCGGCCGAGGCGCAGGGGCCGACGCAATGGGGCACGGTCAGCGAAGAGAAGGTCTGGGACAACCTGGTGTACTTCCAGAAGGCTGTGATCCCGGTGGCCGAGAAGGCGGGCATCAAGATGGCGCTGCATCCGGACGACCCTCCGCTGTCGCCGCTGCGCGGGATCGGGCGGATTCTGACGTCGGCGAAGAACTTCGAGAAAGCCATGCAGATCGTCCCAAGCCCGATCAACGGGGTGACGTTCTGCCAAGCCAACTTCCTCGCCATGGGCGAGAACGTCTACACTCTGGCCGAGAAGTGGTGCAAGCAGAAGAAGGTCTTCTTCGTCCACTACCGGGATATCCAGGGCAATGCGAAGAGCCTTCGTGAGACGTTCCATGACAACGGGCCGACTGACATGGCGAGGCTGATGAAGGTCTATCACGACTCTGGTTTCAACGGCCCGATGCGGCCCGATCATGCGCCGGTTCTGGCTGGAGAATCAAACGAACGGCCGGGGTATATGGTCCAGGGCAATATCTTTGCCTTTGGGTACATGAGGGGCATCCTGGACATGATCCAGTCGCCCCGGGCCTGACGGGATCGCTACCAAACGAACCTCCTGATTTGACAGTTCGTTTGTTTTCAATTAGTTGGCAAAATGTCGAATCTGTGTCAACTGATACTGTTGTGAAATTCGACACCTTAGCCGGGTGCGGCGGCGAGGCTGGATCGGGTTGACGTAAGACGAATGCATGTCTTATGTCCTACCGTCGTTGGCAGCGCGGGCAGAAGTGCGTGCCGCGCTGGGCGACGACGATGCGGCGGATGGGGGTGGCGCAGGCGGGGCAGCGGAGTCCCTCGCGGCCATAGACGCGGTGCGATTCCTGGAATGAGCCGCGCTGGCCGGAGGCGTCCACGTAGTCGGAGATGGACGAGCCGCCGGCGGCTATCGCTTCGCTTAGCAGTTCGAGGGTGACGGTGTGGAGGGTGAGCAATCGCCTGGAGGAGATGCGGGCGAGTTTCGCGCTTGGGTGGATGCGGGCGCGGAAGAGGGCTTCGTCCACATATATGTTGCCCAGCCCGGCGATGACGGCCTGGTTGAGCAGGACGGGTTTGACTGCGCCGGAGCGGCGGGCGAGAATCGCGGCAAAATCGCCGGCGGAGATGTCGAGGATGTCGGGGCCGAGGTTTGGGGGGAGGCAGCCGGGTTCGAGGGAACAGAGGGAGCCGAACTGGCGGATGTCGTCGAAGACAATGGCCGGGCCGGTGGTGGTGATGACGGCGCGGGGGTGAGTTGGGACACCTCCGATGAGGAGTTTGCCGGTCATGCGGAGGTGGATGGCGAGACGGCCCCGGTCGAGTTCGATGAGGATGTACTTTCCGTGGCGGCGGACTCCGCGGATGGTCTGGCCAATGATGCGCTCAGCCAGTTCGCCGGATGCGGCACGGGGCGAAAGAAGATCGAAGGCGAGGATGCGCCGCCCGGTGAGATGGGGGCGGAGGGAGCGAACGATGGTTTCGACTTCAGGCAGTTCAGGCACTGTTCAGTCGGGGACCTCGACGAAGACCTGGCCGTCCTGGACGGTGACTGGATAGCGTTCGATACGGATTTCGGGGTTGAAGTCGAACTCGCCGTTTTGGCAATTGAATGCCCAGGCGTGCCAGGGGCAGATGATGTGGCCTTCGAGGAGATTGCCCTGTCCGAGGGGCGCGTTGCGGTGGGGGCAGAGTCCGTGGAAGGCGTGGATGGCGCCTTCATGGTTGCAGATGGCGACGGGGTGGCCGCCGGCTTCGACGTGGGCGAGGGTGCCTGGGGTGAGCAGGTTGAGGGTGGTGACGCGGATGAGCGGCATCTCTAAGGAGTATGGTCCCACGGC
>CAMTUE010000072.1:0-18937 GCA_947084845.1 uncultured Bryobacteraceae bacterium
CGTCGAAGCGCGATTCGAGATTTTGTTTGACGGCGTTGAGGAGTTTACCGGCGGCGGCGCGCTCATCGGGCGGGAGTTTGCCCATGTCCTTGCCGATCTAGGCGAGGGCGCCTTTGCGGCCAAGGAATTCGACGCGAGCGGATTCAAGCGAATCGGGCGAAGCGGCCGCGTCGATGAGGGCGGCCGCACGGGATTCGAGTTCGGACAGAGTGGACTCGATCATGGCGGGTGAATCTATTAGTTTAGATCAGGAGGTGACGGAGTCGTCTGACAACGGTCATCGCAAGGGCTGCGTGCACCAACTACGAGTCTATTCAAACAGGTCAGAAGGGGACAGCCCGTCTTCCGTAACCCAGAAGTCAGGTGGTTCCAACTCCTGGATCCCGGTGTGGCATGGGACCTTATGCACCCCAACTCCAGGCAGGGTTACACTGTATTCCAGCCAACCGAAGAGAATCACCTTCATCCTCAATGGTTTGCTTTGAATGACACACACCTTGTGATGCGCTTGAGGGTAGCGCGAGCAGGGGCGGATGGTTTCGACACAGAGGCCGTTGACGTTGCCACCATCGCGAACAAAATCTCTTGCCGATTGCAGATTCACGTCCAAGACGACATCGCGGAGCAGGAGGCAGAGCCAGTTGTACGCAATGAGAACAGGCAGTCGGTTATCGATTGCTCGGGTTGCACGATGATCAGGGAATATGCTGCTCTCATCAATGCAGCGCTTAATGATAGTCAACCGCGGAGATATGGTCACCGCCTGGTTCGGCGGTGCTGACACAAACTGACCTCGACTGCCCGTAACGTCAATACCTCGACGTTCCTCAGCCTGGATCAATTCCTCGACACGTCTTCTGTCGCGGTGTTCATCCAACACCAACGAGTCCGTCGGACCAGGTCCACTTTGGACTGAAAACCTGCCTCCCTTGCGAAACATCGGGACTTGCAGTCCCGATGTATCCGTTCCGATGAACTGTTGGCGACGCCCGAAAGAATCAAACAGGGAAGGGACTCTTCTCCTCAACAGCCAGATCGCGGTTTGGATGAGCGGATCACCTTTAGCTTGGCTTACAACCGTCCGACCGAGTTCGTGGTTGCAGTCCCCGCACTGCAAGTAGGCGACGACGGTGCCGCCGAGCGAATCTGGGATTATGTGCTCTTTGGTTAAGGGCTTAGGCTTCAGACAGATCGTGCAGACGCGGAAAGAGGAGTCGAGTTCCACGAGAAGTCTTTACATTATTCTACTGCTGTTGCGTTTGAAGCTTTCTGAGGCGTTCAGCAGGCGCGTCCGAAGGCGTGGGGACGAAAGCTGCTCGCCGCTTCAGCCCTGGCCGTAGGATGCGTTCTTGCCGTGCTTGCGCGAGTAGTGTTTGTCGAGTTGCGGCGTGGGCAGCGGCGCGGCTTGCGGGTTGATTGTCAGCGTCTCCAGGGCGATGCGCGCAAGTTCTTCGAGCACGACGGCGTGATAGGCGGCCTGGGCGGCGGTCTTGCCCCAGGTGAAGGGCGCGTGGCCGGCGACCAGGACGCCGGGGACTGCGACGGGGTCGAGATCGGCGAACGCATGAACGATGGCGCGGCCGGTCGAGAGTTCGTAGGCGGTTTCGATCTGAGCGGCCGTGAGGTGTTCAGTGACCGGGACGGGGCCGTGGAAGTAGTCGGCATGCGTCGTCCCAAGGCAGGGTATTGCGCGGCAGGCCTGTGCCCAGGCGGTGGCCGTGCGCGAATGGGTATGGACGATTCCGCCGATCGACTGGAAGGCTTTGTAGAGGACCAGGTGCGTGTCGAGGTCGGATGAGGGCTTCATCGCGCCATCGACAGTGCGGCCGTCGAGATCGACCAGTACGATGTCGGCAGCCGTCATGTTGTCATAAGGGACGCCCGACGGTTTGATTGCGATGACGCCCTGCTCGCGGTCGATGCCCGAGGCGTTGCCCCAGGTGTAGAGGACGAGTCCGCGGCGGACCAGTTCGAGATTGGCGTCGAGGACGTGTTGGCGAAGTTGTTCCAGTTTCATGCTTGCGAACGCGCTTCGGCGGCGATGTTGCGCAACTCGGGGAGAACGCCGCCGGCGGCGATAGCATCCGCGCCCTTCTCGCCGAAGCCGAAGTAGAGCTTCCTATATAAAGAGTACAACCGCTCGTAAACGGCGGCCTGTCCGGGGTCGGGTTCGACGGCACGGTAGCTGGGGCAGAGCGCGGCCTGGGCGTCTTCGACGGTCTTGAAAGTACCCGCGGCGAGGAAGGCGAAGATGGCCGAGCCAAGCGATGTCACGTCGGACTGCGGCACGAGAACCGGCTTGTTCAACACGTTGGCATAGACGCGGTTCAACACGTCGTTCTTTTGCGGGATGCCGCCGCCGTTGATGATCTGGCGAATGGGAACGCCGCCGGATTCCATGCGTTCGAGGATGACGCGGGTGTGGAAGGCGGTGCCTTCGATGGCGGCGAAGAGTTCGTCCTGCGCGGTGTGGGTGAGTTTCCAGCCGAATGTCACGCCGCCGAGTTCCGGGTTCACCAACACGGTGCGGTCGCCGTTGTCCCAAGTGAGACGCAACAGGCCGGTCTGGCCGGCGCGGAACTGATCGAGCCCTTGCGAAAGGGCGGCAACGGTGGTTCCCGCGCGGCGGGCGATGGCGTCGAAGATGTCGCCGGTGGCGGAGAGGCCGGCTTCGACGCCGGTCATTGAAGGATGAATCGAACCGGGTACAACACCGCACACGCCTTGGATCAACGACACGCCCGGCATGATCGCCATGATGCAGGTGGATGTGCCGACGACGTTGACGACATCGCCCTCCTTGCAGCCTGCGCCGATGGCGTCCCAATGGGCGTCGAACGCGCCGACGGGGATCGGGATGCCTTCGTTGAGGCCGAGTTTGGCGGCCCATTCGGCGGACAGGCGGCCGGCGATCGTTTCGGATGTCTGATAGCGGCCCTGGAGTTTGGCGCGAACTCCGGCGAGCAGCGGGTCGACGGCAACAAGGAATTCCTCGGGAGGAAACCCGCCGAGCGACTCGTTCCACATCCACTTGTGGCCCATGGCGCAGACGGAGCGGGGGGCATCGGCGGCGTTGGTGATGCCGCAAAGCGTGGCCGCGGCCATGTCGCAATGTTCAAGCGCGGTGGCCATGCGGGCGCGCTTATCGGGGTTGTTGCGCAGCCAATGCAGCAGTTTCGAAAAACCCCATTCCGATGAGTAGACACCGCCGCACCACTGGATCGCTTCAAGGCCCGTGGCATGGGCCTTGGCCGTGATCTCGGCCGCCTCGCGCCAGGCGCGGTGATCGCACCAGAGATAGTAGTCGTCGAGGGGTTGAAGATTTTCGTCGACTGCCACGACGCTCGATCCGGTGGTGTCGATGGCGATCGCCTCGACAGCGGAACCGGCGACGCCGGCCTCGGCGAGGGCCTTGCCCATTGCATCGACGAGCGCCGTCATGTGATCGGCGTGCGATTGCGTGGCGTGGTCGGGATCTTCGCGTTTGCGGTGCAGCGGGTATTCGCCAGCGCCCGAGCCGATGCGGCCGCGCTCGCTATCGACGATGGAAACACGGACGCTCAGCGTCCCGTAGTCAACTCCGGCAACGGTGGCCATCGAATTCTCCTCGCTTCAGGAAAAGGGCGTGTGGCGCGCCGCGGGAAGCGCGCCACACGCCCGGGTTAAAGATCAGCAGTGCCAGTATACGTCCCAGCCGAGGTAGGTTGTGGCGGCCTCGTGAACGGCGGCGGCGGCGGTACCCGAAAGATTCGCCGCGACGTGGTGTTCGAAGCCGTTCTGGCAGATGTAGCGCAGCAGCGCCTGCATGTTCGAGATGCGGACGACGCCTGCTCCGCCGAACGTCGTCAGCGGGTCGTTGGTGAACTCGCCCGTGCCGGCGTAGCCGCGGATCTTGCCTGTGAAGTCGTCGGTCGAGAACCGCGCGAAACTCATCGGGCCGGCCTTGACGCGCCCAACGCAGGTGCCGAACGTGTTCAGCTTGCCGACGGTGCCGGCGATGATCTCCTGGTAGTCCATGCGGACACTTTCGAAGAAGTGTTTCGGCAGGTTGGAGCAGTGGAAGCAGACGGCCTTGTCGGGGTCGTCGCCATAATTGTTGTTCCAATCGAGTAGAGCCGACGGAGTGCCCGACGCCAGGCGCAACGCGTGCATGGCGATGACGCCGCAGACATCGACCTCGCAGGCGCTCGACATCAGTTGATTCGACATCTGGCTCATCACCGTGCAGGGCACGACGCCGAAATACTCTTCCATCGACGTCCAGCACTGCACGGCCGAGATGTCGAGATCCATCTCCTTCATCCAGGCGGAGATGACCGCGCCGAGTTTCGCCATCTTCAGCAGCGACGCCTCCGGCACGCCGTCGGTGGGGACATAGCCCTTGATGGAGGCCAGTGAGGCGACCACTTCGGGCGCGTCGTCCTTGAGCCGTTCGATGCGTCCGAAGATCTCCGAGAGGTCGATCGGCTCGATGGCGATGCCCGCGTTTTCGAGCATCTTCTCGCTGTAGCGGACCGTGTTGAACGCCTGGGGACGCGCGCCGATGGCGCCGACGCGCAAGTTGCGCAGGCCCTTGACGACGCGGCAGACGGCGGCGAACCGGTCGAGGTCGGCGGCGAATTCGGGCGAGCCGGGCGCTTCGGTATGCAGCGTGGTGAGGGAGTACGGGATGCCGTATTGCTTCAGGTTGTTGCAGGCCGACATCTTGCCGCAGAAGGAATCGCGGCGGTCGGCGATGGTCATTTTGCCGGCCGAGTCGGGCGTGGCCTGGATGAGAACGGGCACGTTCAGGCCGGCCATGCGCAGGGTTTCGGCGATGGCTTTCTCTTCGCCGAAGTTGGGCAGGGTGAGGATGATGCCGCCGATGGAATCGCGGTTGGCGCGGAAGAGTTCGGCGCATTTCTTGGCGTCGTCGCGGGATGTGACCGCGCCGTGCTGAGTATCGGCGGGTGACGGAGCGACAACTTTGTGGCCCGCCTTTTCGATGACGGCGATCATCTCCTCGCGGCCGCTGACGGCAAGGTGGTCCGGGAAGAAACCGCGGTTTCCGACGATCATCCCGAATGTCATTGAATCTCCAACCATGAGCGCACTCCCTTCGTTATTTGTCGTCCTTCGACGGCCGGAAGAAATAAATGTATGTCAAGCCGGCCGCCAGTATCAGCAGGCCCCACCAGATGGCGGCGTGATATTGAGCCAGCACCACGGGGCGTGCCGGCGGCGAGACCAGTTCATAAAGCCCCGCTCCAAAGATGAGGACGCCATAGATCGTCAGCAGGCAGCCGACGAAGAACCAGATCGAGATTTGTCCCTTTGCTCCGGTCATAAGTGACTCCTACCAGAAGATGACGTTCAATGCGACAAAGACCGCCGCCACAATCCAGGCCCAGAACGCAGGCTTCGACATCATCGGCATGCCGTGTTCGGATGGAATTTCGGTCTCGCCATAGACGAGACCCTTGAGTTCCGACACCGGTTTGGGTTTGGTCATGTAGCTGACCACCACGGTGACGATGACGCAAACCAGCCAGGACCACAGCGCGCGATACATGTTTTCCGCCATGTCCTTCGCATTCGGCGATATGGCGATGAAGCGCAGCACGCTCGGATCGGCCTTCACCCAGGCCCACATGGCGATGGATGCGCCCGTACCCGAAAGCAGTCCCCAGAACCCGCCCGCCGGGGTCGCCCGCTTCCACAACATGCCAAGCAATACGGTGCCGAACAGCGGCGCGATGAAGAAGCTGAACAGCGCCTGAACGTAGTCCATGATCGACAGGAATTGCATGACCAGGTATGCCGTTCCGATCGAGATGAGGACGCCCAGGATGGTGCACCAGCGGCCCATCGACACGTAGTGCGCGTCGGAGGCGTCCTTGCGCATGAAGGCGCGGTAGATGTCGTAGGTCCACACCGTGGCGAACGCGCTGACGTTGCCGGCCATGCCCGACATGAAACCGGCGATCAGGGCCGTGATGCCCAACCCCAGCAGTCCAGGCCCGCAGTAGCGCGCCAGCATCAGCGGCAGCACTTCGTTATAGCTGTGGCCGCCCGTGGCGATGGCCTCGGCCTCGCCCGTCAGTTTGAAGTCCAGCAGGCCCAGCGCGAGCAACCCCGGCAGGATGACGATGAACGGCACCAGCATCTTGAACCAGGCGCCGATGATCGGAGCCATCTTGGCGGAGCGCAGGTCCTTGGCGGCAAGCACGCGTTGGACCACCAGGAAGTCGGTCGTCCAATAACCGAACGAGATCACCCAGCCGAGGCCGAGCACGATCCCGGTCCAGTGGATGCCCATTGGGTTTCCCTCGAACGAGCCCAATGTGCCCCACAGGCTGGTGAAGTCCTGGCCCGGCCAGTTGGCGGCGATGCGCGCTTGAAGACCGCTCCAACCTCCCGCCTCGATGAGGCCGAGAATCGGAATCAGCAACGCGCCCAGCCAGATGAGGACAAACTGCAGCACCTCGTTGAAGATGGCCGACCGCAGCCCGCCGAGGGCGACATAGATGGCCACGGTGATCGACGAGACCCAGATGGAGAAGTTGATGTCCCATCCGAGAACGACCTTCATCACCAACGCCATCGCGTACATGTTGATGCCGGACATCAGCACGGTCATGAAGGCGAAAGTGACCGCCGACAATCCGCGCGTGGATTCGCCGAATCGGAGTTTAAGGTAACCCGGCACCGAGTGCGTCTTCGAGATGTAGTAGAACGGCATCATCACCACGCCCAGGAAGAGCATTGCGGGTATGGCGCCGATCCAGTACCAGTGGGTGGCCAGCATGCCGTACTGATAGGCCGCCGCCGCCCAGCCCATCAGTTCAAGCGCCCCGAGGTTGGCGGAGAGGAAGGCGAGGCCGGCGACCCAGGCCGTCATTTCCCTGCCGGCAAGGAAGAAATCGTCGCCCGTGGAGGATCGCCCTTTCAGGTAGTAGCCGATGATCAGAACGGTGGCGAAATAGATCGCGATGATCGCCATGTCGACGGTATTGAGAACGATGAGCCGTTCAGACGAGGCGGCCAGCAACAGGGCGAGATGGTTCATGGTCTGACTCCGGGCGGCATGGCGGATGCTGCCAGTTCATGTAGGCAGGTGAGGAATTCG
This sequence comes from uncultured Bryobacteraceae bacterium, assembly GCA_947084845.1. Lineage (GTDB taxonomy): Bacteria > Acidobacteriota > Terriglobia > Bryobacterales > Bryobacteraceae > PNKE01. The sequence continues at coordinate 7,109 of CAMTUE010000072.1, forward strand.
CGTGCCGGAAAGGTGGCAGGCCGAGGACGCTCCGGGAGCGCGCCCCGGCGGGCGGGCGGTAGGGCGGTAGGCTTCATGACGAACCGTGCAAGCGATTTCAGGTGAGACTATATCGACAAGCCCCGGACCCTGTCAAGACCCGCGGCTTCTTTTCATCTTGCAGGGCGATCGCAATTCGCTTTGCGAGAAAACCCATTTCGTGTATACTATATCGCACAGGAATGCTTCTGTCGGGTAGCCAGAAATGATGTTTTCTCGTTCGCGACTCGGCTGAAGCTCACATCCACTCCATGTCTTTAACGAGAGGAACGCATATGAACTCAGTCAGTCGAATAACCAGGGGCGGTGCCGTCTTGTTGGGGTTGGCCTTGACGCTGGCGACCACTCTTGCGCCACCGGCCTCGGCGCAGATCCTCTATGGTTCCATAGTCGGAAATGTCGTTGACCCCAGCAACGCGCCGATTGTGAATGCGACCGTGGCAATCAAGCAGATCTCGACCGGCCTCACCCGCCAGATGCCGACGAGCGAGGCTGGCAACTACACTTTCTCCACCGTTTCCGGCGGCGAATATGAGGTGACGGTGACGGCCAGCGGGTTCCGTCCGGTAACGCGCCGGAACGTGCAGGTTTCCACCAACTCCGTCGCTCGCATCGACTTCCATCTTGAAATCGGCGCCGTGACCGAATCCGTCATCGTCTCCGGCCAGGCGGCCATGCTGCAAACCGACCGCGCCGAAGTCCGCTCCGAGGTGAGCGCAACGACGCTGCTGAACGTGCCCGTTCCTCCGGGCCGCAACTACCAGCAGTTGTTCGGTGCGCTGCCCGGCTTCACGCCGCCGCGCAACGCCCACTCGCTTCCATCGAACCCCTCGCGCTCGCTGCAATATGAAGTCAACGGCGTCAACGCCGCATCGAACAACATCCGGTTGGACGGCGCCACCCAATATAACGTCTGGCTGCCTCACGTGACGGCTTACGTGCCGGCGCTCGAGTCCATCGAAACCGTCAACGTCGTCACCAACTCCTTCGACGCTGAACAGGGCCTTGCCGGCGGCGCCGCCATCAACGTCCAGATCAAGAGCGGCACCAATGACGTCCACGGCTCCGCATTCTGGTATCACAACAACAACAACACCAAGGCGCGCCCCTTCTTTCTGCCCCTGAATCAGGACAAGCCGAAACTTGTCTATAACCAGAACGGCGCCACCGTCGGTGGTCCGATCGTCAGGGACAAGCTGTTCTACTTCGCCAGCTACGAAGGGACATACGACCGCCAGTTCGCGGGCGCGCTTTCCACCGTTCCCACGGCGGCCATGAAAGCCGGCAACATGAGCGAATCTCCCCGCCTCATCTATGATCCGGCCACCGGCGACGTCAACGGCCGGGACCGCCTTCCTTTTGCCGGCAACCTCGTTCCGCTGCCACGCCAGGACTCGATCGCCTTGAAACTGGCCGCCCTGATGCCCGCCCCGACCGATCCCGCCCAGCTTACCGGCAACTATTACTCTCAGGGCGAATACGCCTTTGACCGGCAGACGCTCGACACCAAGATCAACTACAACCCGACGTCCCGCATGACCACTTACGGCCGCTTCAGCATCCTCGACTACACGGCGCTGATGCCCACCCGTTTCGGCGATAAGTTCCTCGGCTCCGCGCTCGCCGGCGGCAATCCGGGAAAGGGCTTCGGCAAAACCTTCGGCACGACCGTCGCCATGACTTACACCATCTCGCCGACCCTGATCTTCGACACCAACTTCGGCTACACCAAGATGAACACTAACGTCGAGCAGCCCGGCCTCGATAGGAAAATCGGCCTCGACGAGCTTGGCATCCCAGGCACCAACGGCACGCGGCGCTTCGAAGGCGGCTGGCCCGGCTTCGGCATCAGCGGCTTCGACACGTTCGGCCTGGCCGACAACTACATGCCTTACTTCCGCAGCGATCCACAGTACCAGTGGGTTGGCAACATGAATTGGACCAAGGGAACCCACAACATCCGCTTCGGCAGCGAGTTCAGCTGGCAGCAACTCAACCACACGCAGCCCGAATTCTACGGCGGCAGTTGGGGCGCTCCGGGCGGCTTCAGCTTCGGCGGCGGCGCCACCACGCTCAACGGCGGACCCGCTTCAAACCAGTTCAACGCCATGAGCCAGTTCCTGCTCGGCTTGTCCAACCAGATCGGCAAGATCTACCAGTGGCCCGACGTGTACCACACCCGCACCTCCATGGCCAGCATATACCTGCGCGACCAGTGGCAGGCTACGCGCAAACTGACGCTGAACTACGGCATCCGTTGGAACAGTTTCCCCATGCCAACCCGTAACGACCGCGGCCTGGAACGTTACTTCTTCCCCGGCGACGCGAAGTACGGCAACAAAGTCATGGTCTGCGGCGTTGGCGACACGCCAAAAGACTGCGGCGTCAACATGAGCAGCAAGCTCTTCGCCCCCTCGGTCGGCGTCGCCTACCGCATGGACGACAAGACCGTCATCCGCACCGGATACGGCATCAACATCGACCCCTGGAACATCGCCCGCGCCATGCGCACCAACCATCCGGTGCTGACGGCCCAGACCGTGAATGCGGCCAATAGCTTCGCCTGGGCCGGCACACTGAAGACCGGCATCCCCGTGATCACTCAACCCAGCCTCGGCAACGGCGTCATCGACCTGCCGCTCGCCGTCGTCGCCAACACAGTTGACACCGACTTCAGGCGCGGCTACATCCAGTCCTGGAACTTCACCGTCCAGCGCCAGATGCCCTTCAATTTCGTCGGCCAGGTGGGCTATATCGGCACCCGCGCCACCGGACTGATGGGCTTCGAGGAACGCAACTACGGCCTGGTGGGCGGCGGAGCGGCCAGCCGCATCTACTTCCCATCGACCAGCCGTAACGGCAGCCTGGCCGTTGTCAACCGCCTCGGCAATTCGACCTACGACTCTCTCCAGGCCACCCTCGACAAACGCTTGTCCAACGGTCTCCAGTTGAACATGGCCTACACCTGGTCCAAGTGCATCTCCCCGGCCGGCTTCGGCACCAGCGGCGACCGCGTCAGCATCAAGATCCCCGAATACCAGTTCCTGAACCGCTCCCAGTGCGGCATCCACCAGCCCCAGCGCTTCACCGCCATGGGCATCTGGCAGCTTCCCTTCGGCTCAGGCAAATCGCTGGCCAACTCCGGCGTCGCCGCGGCGATCCTGGGCGGCTGGCAGGTCAACGGTCTGCTCTCTCTCATGGGCGGCAACCCGTTCTCGGTCTCCTCGTCCGGCACCTCGCTGAACGCGCCCGAGAGCGGCCAGCGCGCCGACCAGGTCAAAACGAGCGTGCAAAAAACCGGCAACGTCGGCCGCGGCATGGCCTACTATGACTGGACCGCGTACGCGCCGGTCACCGCCGCCCGCTTCGGCACATCCGGCTTCAACACCCTGCTCGGTCCCGGCATCGTCAACGTCGACCTCGGCGTTTTCCGCCAGTTCAAAATCAACGAGCGCTTCAACCTCCAGTTCCGCGCGGAAGCGTTCAACGCCACCAACACGCCGCACTTCTCCAACCCCAGCGGCAACATCTCGAATCTCGTGCTGAACACCGACGGGAGCTTCAGGAGCGGCGTCTTCGAGGTGACGGGAACTCGCAACACCGGCCGCGAAGGCATCGACGAGCGGGTCTTCCGCTTCGGCCTGCGCCTCGGCTTCTAAACCAGACTTGAGCCGGAGTTCGCCGAACTCCGGCTCGTCCTCCTCTGACAGGGAACGGGCGCGCAACACGCAATCACTGGCAGCACAACGGCCGCCCTTCACGGCACGGATGCACGCAACACTGGATTCCCTGGAATTTGCCTCGCTGACGACAGGATATCGTGGCGTCGCTAACCGTTGATAAGGCGCGTTGCCACGGGGGCAGCTTTATGATTGCGAAGCGAGTTTTCCACGGCCGTCGGCGGCGTTCATCTGTGGAAATCATACTTCGCCGCCCATCGGTGTTGTCATTGTAGATGGTCCGGTGCCCCTCGGCCACGCATAGGGACGGGAGACACCACAATGTCTTGTGTCTGGACTTCGTGTCCGCGGGGACCGTTCCGCCTCCAGAACGAATCCTCTCGCATGTCGTCCGGCCTAACCAGCCCGACTGTACTATCAGGCCTTCGCGGAAGCAAATCCTGCCTCAGCCTGTTTTCGCCTTGCTGGACGAATTTGCTTCGTGATAGACTCCGCCTAAGCTAAGGAGTTTATCTTAATGATCGCGAATGCGCTAAGTCTTCGTACATGCGCCGGCGTGCTTCTCCTGGCGGCATCCTGCTATGGGCAGGCCGTCACCGGTACATTGCTGGGCACCGTAACCGATCCGTCCGGGGCCACAGTGCCCGGGGCAAAAGTCAGCATCACTGAGCAGAACAGGGGCGTGAGCCGCGCCGCCGAGTCAACCACGGCGGGCTATTATGCGTTCTCCGACCTCGCTCCAGGGATTTACACCGTCAACATTCAGCAGGCCGGATTTAAGAAGGGCGTCCGGCAGAATGTGGAAGTTCTCGTCAACAGCACGGTCCGCGTAGACATGCAGTTGCAGACAGGCGACGTGACCGAGGTGATCGAGGTCACGGCCGAGGCCGCGCTGCTGCAAACCGACCGCACCGACACGGGCCGCAAGATCGAGACCCAGCAACTTGCGGACATGCCGCTGGGATCGAACCGCAATTTCCAGAACCTGCTGAACCTGGTGCCGGGCACCACGCGGGCGTTCCGCCCCCATTCCGTGTTCTTCAACTCCCAGGACAGCCTGTCGACGCAGGTGAACGGGCAGTCGCGCATGGCGAACAACGTCCAGATGGAGGGCATCGACAACAACCACCGCACGGGCTTGCTGACCGCGCTGATTCCGCCGATCGAGGCGCTGCAGACTGTCGACATCACGACCAGCAACTATGAGGCGTCGCTGGGCCGCGCCGGCGGAGCAGTGACGAACGTGCTGCTTAAATCGGGCACCAACGAGTTCCACGGCAGCCTCTTCGCATTCAACCGCGTGAGCAGGATGGACGCCAAGGCGTTCCTGACAACGACCAAACCGCTCACCGTATATAACTACTTCGGCGGGACCTTTGGCGGTCCGATCATCAAGAACAAGACGTTCTTCTTCGGCGATTACCTGCGCGTCACCGATCACCGCGGCCAGACCGACAGGCTGACGATCCCGACGCCTACCTTCCGGTCTGGTGATTTCACCGGCCAGACGCTGATCTACGATCCGGCGACGGGCACGGGGACTGGCGCGGGACGGACTCCGTTCGCCGGGAACCGCGTTCCGGATGCACGGATCGGGACGATCCCGAAGAAGATCCTGGCCCTGCTGCCGGCGCCGACGCTGCCGGGCACGGGCATCAACTACGAGTACAACTCGATGTTGGTGAAGAACACGGACAGCTTCGACGCGAAGGTGGACCACAACTGGACCGACAACGACCGGTTCAGCGTGCGCTACAGCTTCCAGCGCCCGACGGTGTTCGATCCTCCCTCGTACGGCGCAGCCGGCGGACCGCATGGCGGCGGTTTCCAAGGCAACGGCACGATGAAGGCCCAGAACGGCGCGGTCAATTACAACCGCATCTTCGGGCAGGCGCTGATCGCGGAATTCCGCCTGGGCGTGAACCGTTACCGCAACGACGCCCGGCAAGTGGATTATGGGACCAAGGCGAGCGAGCAAATCGGCATCCCGGGGGTGAACCTGGACGATTGGACGAGCGGTCTGGCGTCGATTGACATCACGGGATTCTCGAACCCAGTGGTGGGCTATTCGGCGTCGCTGCCGTGGATCCGGTCCGAGACGAACTTCAACTTTGTCAACGCCTGGACCAAAACCTGGGGCTCGCACACCACTAAATGGGGCGCCGACATCCGCCGTCTGCGCGACGACCTCCTGCAGACCCAGACTCAGAATCCCCGCGGCATCTTCCGCTTCCGGCAGGGCCAGACCAGTTGTAGCGCGGATTGCGGAGCAGGTAACGCGACCGCCGCCGGATTTGCGAATGCGTTCGCCAGCTTCCTGTTGGATATTCCGAACGACACGGGACGCGACCTGGCCGTGGACTTCCCGGCGTGGAGGCAGTCACAGTACTTCTTCTATGTACATGACAAGTGGCAGATCAGCCCGAAACTGACCGTTGACCTGGGGTTGCGCTGGGAGCACTACCAGCCGGCCAAGCCCCGGCTGCGCGGCGGTTTCTCAAACTACGACGCCGACCTGAACCAACTGTTCGTCGCGGGCTATGGCGACGTTCCCTTGAACTTCGGCATGGAGCCCAACTATAAGAACTTCGCACCTCGCCTGGGTGTCGCCTACCGCATGACCGACAAGGACGTCTTCCGCATCGGAGCCGGCATCAGCTACATCCCGTTCGCTGACAACACCTACGCCTACAACTTCCCCATCAAGCAGAACAATACCTTCAACGCACTGAACTCGTTCTCTCCCGCACGGCTCACGGACGGGCGGATTGCCTCGTTGGCCAATGGATTCCCAGCCCCGATCGCCGCGACGATTCCAACCAGCGGCATCATCTCCAATCCGCAGAACCAGGTGTTTGACGTGATCAACAAAAAGTTCAAAGAAGGCTATGTGCAGTCGTGGAACGTCGCCTATCAGCGGGCGCTACCTAAGAACTTCATGCTCGAGGCGGCCTACGTCGGCAACAAGGGCGTCCGGATTCCGACCCCGTACAACCTCAACTCCGGCCGCGTGCTTGGCGCCGGCGCCGCCGGCAGGCCGTACTTCGCCAAATTCGGCCGCAACGTCGATACCAACCTGCGCTTCGTCTCGGGCGACAGCGAGTACAACGCTCTCCAGATGAAGGTTGATAAGAGGTACTCGAACGGGTTCCTGCTGACCACGGCCTACACCTGGAGCCGCGCGATGGCCAATTCGGGCGACGACAACGGCGGTCCGGCCTGGTACATCAACCCCGAACGCAACTGGGCGCGGGCCGGATTTGACCGCCGGCAGACGTTTGTCCAGAGCTACATCTACGAACTGCCGTTCGGCAAGGGAAAGCAGTACGCGCAGTCGGGCCCGGCTTCCTGGGTTCTGGGCGGCTGGCAGGTGAACGGCATCCTGACGCTGATGAGCGGCAACGCGATCAACTTCAGCTCCTCGGCTCCGAACAACGCGCCCGGCAATGCACAGACCCCCAACGCCAACGGCGCATACAAAGTGCTGGGCGGCGTGAACACCGAGCCGTGGTTCGACAAGTCGGTCTTCTCCGCTCCGGCGGCGAACACACTCGGCAATGTCGGACGAAATGCCGCGTCAGGTCCGAAATTCTTCAACCTTGACGCGTCGCTGTTCCGCACGTTCACCATCACCGAGCGGTTCAAGCTCGAATTCAGAGCGGAAGCGTTCTCGCTTCCGAATTCGCCGCGGTGGCAACTGAACAACCCGAACACCAACGTGAACGACGCCAACTTCGGACTGATCCGCGGCGCGGGCGGAAACCGTACCATGCAGTTCGGCGCTCGCCTCATGTTCTGATGAAGAGCGGCCCCGTCAGTCCCCATCGGGTTTGGCGGGTTTGAGTTCAAGTCAAGGCCGGCTTTCCTCGTTGGCGGGGAGCGCCGGCCTTTCCTTATTGGCCAGCAGGGACTTGAGGGTATCGACATTGCGCTGGTCATCGCCTGGTTCGTCGATGGGCGTCTCGAGGACGAATGCCTTGCCGGCGAGAAGCGGGTGATTGAGAACGCGGCGGAAACCATGCAGGCCGATCTGTCCCTCGCCAATGTTGGCATGGCGGTCGAGCCGGGAACCCAGTGCGCCCTTCGAATCGTTGGCATGGATCACCGGGACGCGGTCGAGATCGAGGATCCCGGCCGCGGAATCCAGAGTGGCGTTGAGTCCCGCGGCCGTGGAGACGTCGAAGCCGGATGCGAAGAGGTGGCAGGTATCGAGGCAGAAGCCGACGGGGAATGGCAAGCGGGGTTGCGCCAGGTCGCGAATAGCCCTGAGGTCTTCAAAGGTCCGGCCAATGGTGGATCCCGCGCCGGCGGTGTTTTCAAGGAGCAGACTAAAGCGGGAAGGGAGACTCAATCCGGTGGAAGATTCCTCAAGGGCGAGGGCGAGGTTTGCGATGCCCTGTTCGAGGGTCTGGTCCTTGTGCGAACCGGGGTGCATGACCAGGTAGTCGGCGTCGAGGAGTGAGGCGCGTTCGAGTTCGGCCCGGAAGGCGGCGACTGATTTCGCGCGGATGACCGGGTCGGCCGAGGCGAGATTGATGAGATACGAGTCGTGGATGACGACCGGGCGGAGATCGTTGTCATCGACGGCCTGACCGAAGTCGCCGGCGTCGCCGGCCGAGGGAGGGTTGGCGCGCCACATCCGGGGAGAGGCCGAGAAGATCTGGAAGCAGTTGGCGCCCAACTTGACGGCTTTGAGGGCGGCGCAGACCGGTCTCGGAGAACTTGATGTGTGGATTCCGATTCTCACCAGTTGTCCTTTCAGGTTTCCGCGCTCATCCGGGGACGCACTTCGCGGCATTGGGGCTTGACCCAGTTTAGCGTCCAGTGAGCGGGCGGAGTTTCAGCGCCAGGCCTGTGGCGAGTCGGTGTATGCCGGCTTTTCGAAGATCGATCCAGGCCGGCGTGCGCGACCCCGTGGCCTATTCGTTCTACCCCATCGATCTTCATGACAAGCGCGGCAGCCGGAACACTGCTACGCTTGGACAACCATGTCAGCACAGACCGGTGATAAAGCCCGTTTCAATCGGAACCGCAAACGCAAGGCCGCGAAGAGACTCCTCGCGCGCCCTGTCCGCGTCGTCCTCGTTCCTCCAGTGCCCGCTCCCGTCGATCCCGGCAAGGCCTAAACAGGCCGCCTCTTCGCCCTCGACGTTGCGGCGGCTGAGGGCCGGCTCGGCGATGCCCTTTGCCGGTGCTGCCGCTTTCAGGAGATACTGGCCGGCCGGCGGCGGAGCTTGCAACTCACGGGACCAATGGGACAGCCGTCCCACCTGCAGTTGTTCGCGAGCCCCGTGCCGCAGCAGATCAACCAACCACAGCATACAGTAGCTTTCTGTGTGGGTCCCCTGGACATTGGCTGAAAGCGTTCATCCACGCGTGCACCGCCAGCCCGGAATCCTCGACTTGGTCCGGACATCCGCGGCACCCCGAGGCCCAACCCACTCTGAGTCAAGCAATTCTGCATGCTGCGACTCTCAGCGAGGAGCCAGAGGAGTCGCAAGGTTTTCAACTCTCTCAATTGGGACGGGTCCAGGGGTCTGTCCCGGGGTCGGTGTGGTGCGGATTGGAGCCGGGATCCTCTTGAAGAGTGAAAGCGGCGGAGCCAACCGGTGCTGTAAATATTTTGCCCATCGATTGTATCGTTCGCTCTAGCTATCCCATACTCTATTGTGTATAATCAGGTCCGAAGGGAGTTTTTGTCGTGCGCAAACACTTTTGCATACTCGTGACGTCGGCGTTCATCGCGATGCTTCTGCCACTCTCGATGGCAGCGGCCCCGCCTGGGAAGGGAGGTGTAGTTCAGGACGATGGGATTGTCCAGGAAGTACTCGAAAAAATGGTCGAGCGGTACGGCAGCAGGGCGGCCGTCCAGGACGCCTTTGTCGGCTCAGACGCCTGTCTGGCCTGCCACCAGGGGTACAAGGATTTCAAACTGACCGCGCACCATAAGGGCCTCAAGATGGTGACGGACGACCGTCATTCGCTGAAGGTCGGCGATGGCATCGTAGCCGACTATGACAGGAACAAGGTGGACGATTTCAAGCAGGGCGTTGACTTCAACACGATCTCCAGCGTGTTCGACCGGTTCAAGCCCAATGCGCCCGTGCTGGGCTACAAAGCCGGAAAAGGGTACACGGCCTCGATCGCGGGCGTCGAATACCCGTTGGTTTTCGCGCACGGCGGCACCGGCTTCGCCAAGCAGCGTTTCACAGTCCGGCTTCCTGTGACCGACCGGCCGTCCGGCTGGAGCGTGGACGCCTATTTTCTGCCGATGCAGTACAACGACAAGTCTGGAACATGGGTGCTGTACAACACAGGCAACTGGTACAACGCCGACAACACGCCCAGAATCAGAGGTCCGCTGACCTCACGCCAGGCGGGCACGATTGGCAACTCGTTCTTCAAAGGCTGCTCGGGCTGCCATGGCAGTTCGGTGAAAACTGTGCAGGACTCGCTGGGCGAGTGGGTGAGCACTGCGCAGTCGCCGGTCTACACGCCCCCCGGAGAGCCTCATTATCTCGATCTGGACAACAATGGATGGCCCGAGTCCTATAACGTCGGATGCGAACGCTGCCATGGTCCGGGCGCGCGTCACATCATCAACCTGCGGAACCCGATGGAGGTGATTCAGCCGTCGCGCGACTTCTCCAAGAAGCAGATGAACGAGCTCTGCGGCTCGTGCCACAGCCGTGGCACGTCCTCGGCCGGGACCTTCGGCTACCCCTACGACGAGGCGCGCGGCGAGGACTACTCGCTGCACCTTGGCAAGGACTTGGGCGCGCAGTTCTGGAGACCAAATCCGGTGCGCTGGCCCGACAAGGCGACGCCGAATATGCACCGCCAACAGTTCAATGAGATGAGCCTCTCCGTCAAGGGGTCCGGCGAGTCGCCGAAGACCTACTGCTCCCAGTGCCACGATCCCCACCGTCCCGGCGGGCGCGCTCAACTTCGCGAAACCATGACCGTGTCGGGACAGGGCGGAGCGTCCCTCAATCTCAACGTGAAGGTCGAAGACAACACGCTGTGCCTGGCGTGCCACGCCGGGTCAGGCAAGTTTGCGGAGCTGAAAAAGGAAGATCTGGCGGATCCGCGCAAAAACGCCGTCCTCATCGCCGACGTCGTAACGCGACATACGAATCATCCCTACCGTCCCGAGGGCAAGATGGGACTCAGCCGGTGCACGGAATGCCACATGTCGAAGGTGGCCACCAACGGCGATCCTTATGACGTCAGCACGCACACCTTCGAAGCCATTTCACCCGAGAAGACGCTGCAGTTCCAGGCGCAGGGCGGAATGCCGAACTCCTGCGCCGTCCGCTGCCACAGGCCGCTCGCTCCGATGTTCGGCTTGTCGGCCGACGCCAGCCTGACGACCTGGAACGAGCGGTCCGACGTTGAATTGGCACAGTGGCTGCAACTCTACTTTGGCAAGCAAGGCGCTTGGTGGAAGACGAAATAGCGTCTGGCTGATCGGTCGCCAAGCTCGGCCTTATATCCAGTTGGTCTGTTCCGGGTGAAGCGCGTTCTTCCCGGCCGCCGTTGTAGGGCGGTCGTGCCAGGCGCGCTTCATCCGGTCTTTACGCCCGCCGTCCAACGCCGCTGGCAAGGAGGATTCCGCCTCCCCCGCCAACCCGTCGCCAACCCGTCAGCCTGAATCGAGCACGTTTCGTTTCCAGCGAGCCGCGCGCGTCAGCAAGCCCCCATGGCCCTTCGGGCCACCAGAAGTAATGAAAATGCCGCCGCAGGCGAATATCAGGCGAATGCGGAGTGGAGAGCAGGCGTCATTTTCGACGGAGCTGTCGTCCAATAGAACCTGATATTGCGGTCAAAGCACTAGCAGCCCGTGGTAGAAGTCCCGCGAGCCGCGTTGCGAGCGCCGCCGGGCCGGGATGCGAATATCGGCGACGAAGGCGATGCCATCCATCGGTGAGAAGCCGATGTGAAGCAGACCGCCCGGCGCCGCCGCAACCCGGAGGGCAGCAATGATTTGCCGCGATAACTTCGTTGGTCGTCGTCGTGGATGAATAGCATCAACTTCCTCCTCCCGCCTCGTTCTCGCGGCAAATCCTCAAGCTGCGCGGCCGCACGCGACTTCTACCACGGGCTGCTA
>CAMTUE010000073.1:0-24464 GCA_947084845.1 uncultured Bryobacteraceae bacterium
AAGCAAAGCGGTCCCCGCGGCCCGAAGACCTGACACAAGACATGTGGGTGTCTGCTGTCCCGATACGTGGCCGCGGGGTGCCGGACCAACTACAGTGCTAACGCCGATGGGCGGCGATTGCAAGGGCGGCGAAGGATGATTTCCACAGATGAACGCCGGCGGCGGCTGTGGAAAACTCGCTGCGCTCAAAACACGCCCATACCAGCTATAAGGCTGTCCCCTTCGCCCTTCGCCCCTTCGCCCCAGGTTCCACCCCTTCGCCCTTCGCGGAATGCCATAGGTGGGCAATTTGACCCAAATTGTGCTATATGACTCACTGTGTCGAAATACCCCACGCTGCATGAAGGATCATCCTACAAGGTGCATCGGTGGTTTCTGTTGAAAATAACAGCAGAAGTTTGCGCATCGCGACAGTGGTCATTGAGTTGCGGGCACGAAGCCCACAAGGGATACGGCATTTCCTTTGAGCTCCTCGGTTAAGGAGTACCCATGGATGCTGATCGCCGTGGTTGGATCGGTTGGCTGTTGGGAGGAGGCGCAGCTGCTTCGCTGGCCTCTTTCGTCTATCCCGTGCTGCGCTTCGTGATTCCGCCCAAGGTGTCCGAGGCGCCTGTGAATGAGGTCCCGGCCGGCAAGTCCGCTGATTTGTTGGTGAATTCCGCTAAGATGATCCGCTTCGGCAGCCGTCCCGTGCTGCTGATTCGCATCAGCGATTCGGAATGGCGTGCCTTCGATGGTACCTGCACGCACCTGAACTGCACAGTCCAGTACCACCAGGAAGGCCGCCAAATCTGGTGCGCCTGCCACAACGGCTTTTATGATCTCACCGGCAAAGTCGTCTCCGGACCGCCACCCCGCGCACTCGCTCAGTACGAAGTCCATGTGCGGGGCGAGGATGTGATCATCACGAAACGCAGTTGAGGACCGCAAGGGAAGGGAGAGGATGCATGGAGGTCAAGGCACGCATCTCAGCCGCCGGGCAATGGCTGGACGAGCGGCTGGGACTGGGACCGGTTCGCGAATTTCTTGCGCACAAGACCGTACCCAAGCACTCTGCCACCGTCTGGTACTACTTCGGAGGCATCACCCTGTTCCTCTTCGGGGTGCAGGTCGCCACCGGCATGCTGCTGCTGCTCTATTACCGGCCCACCAGCACAGAAGCATACGAGAGCGTGCAGTTTATCGTCGCGGAGGTTCAGTTTGGATGGCTGATCCGCTCGATACACAGCTGGGCGGCAAACCTGATGATGCTGACGGCTTTCATTCACATGTTCAGTGTCGTTTTCCTGCATGCCTACCGGCGGCCGCGTGAAGTGACGTGGTTAAGCGGCATCGCCCTGCTCGGCCTGACCATGGCCTTCGGCTTCAGCGGCTACCTGCTGCCGTGGAACACAACTTCCTTCTTCGCGACCAGGATCGGCACGGACATGGCTGCAAGCATGCCGGTCCTTGGGGAGGCGCTGGCACGGTTCCTGCGGGGCGGAGACGACATCGGCGGCGCGACTCTGACGCGGTTCTTTGGCTTCCATGTGGCGATTCTACCCGGCATCACCACTGCCCTGATCCTCGTGCATCTGGCACTGGTTCAGAGGCACGGAATCAGCACCCCGCTCAGGGTGGAACGTCAGCACCAAGGCGCCGGGGCACAGGTTTCTCAGATTCCGTTCGCCCCGAACTTCCTGGTGCGTGAACTCATGGCCTGGTATGGAACGTTGGGCGTGCTCGGCTGTCTCGCGGCTTTCTTCCCGTGGGAGCTAGGCGACAAGGCCGATCCCTTCGCGCCGGCGCCGGCTGGCATTCGTCCGGAGTGGTATTTCCTGGCGCCCTTCTACACCTTGAAACTCATTCCAAGCCACGTCTGGGTGATTGAGGGCCAAGTGATCGGCCTGCTGGGCTTTGGCCTGCTCGCCGCCTGGTGGGTGATGCTGCCCTTCTGGGCCACTGCTCGCGACGGTGTACTTCGGGTGCGCCTTGTGACTGGTGCGGGCGTGGCCTTGATCGCATACGTTGCGACTTTCAGCTTCCTGGGGTACACGCGATGAAAACGATCATAGTGGCATCCGGGCTGGCATTGCTGATGTCAATCTGCCTCGCGGCCAAGGACTCCTGCGTCACATGTCATCAGGCCCTGGAAGGGGTTCAGAGCGATCCGGTCCGAAAGTACGCGAGTGATATCCACAAGCGTCACGGCTTCAGTTGCGCCGACTGCCATGGCGGCGACCCGCAACGCGACGAGGCCGAGGCGGCCATGAGCCCGGCGCGCGGCTTTCGCGGCAAGATTTCGCGCATGGCCGTGCCGCAACTTTGCGCGCGCTGCCATAGCGACGCCAGACTGATGCACAAGTACAATCCCCGCCAGCGGGTCGATCAGTTGGCGCAATATCTCACCAGCAATCATGGCAAACGCCTCGCCGCCGGCGACACGGCCGTGGCTAACTGCGTTGACTGCCATGGCATCCACGACATCCGCACGACGAAGGATCCGCTGTCGCCGGCCCACCCCCTGCGCCTGCCAGAAACCTGTGCCCGTTGCCACTCCGACAAGGCCCGCATGGAGAAGTACAAACTCAGCGCCACAGTGCTGGCTGATTACCAAATGAGCGTTCATTGGAAAGCGCTAGCCGTTCGCGGCGACCTCTCCGCACCGAGCTGCGCCTCCTGCCACGGTAACCATGGCGCCGCGCCCCCACATGTCGGCGAGGTCGCGGCCGTGTGCGGCACCTGCCACGTCATGATGGAGGACCTTTACCGCGGAAGCCCGCACAAGCCCATCTTCGACGGCATGGGCGTCGCGGGCTGCGTCGCGTGCCATGAGAATCACGCCGTCATGCACCCTACCCCCAAACTGCTCAACAGTGAGTCCGGCATCTGTGCCACTTGCCACGACGCCGAGTCCGTTGGCGGCCGGACCGCCGGAAGCATGGCCAAGCTCATTGGCGAGTTGAGTTCGGAGATCGACCGCTCCGGAGCCATCCTCGATCGGGCGCGCCGATCCGGCATGGAAGTTTCGCCCGCCCTGCTCCGGCAGATCGAAGCGCAGGAGCAACTCGTCAAGGCGCGGGTCGCCGTGCACGCCTTCCGAGTGGATGCGGTCGGCGCGCCCGTTAAGGAAGGACTCCGGATCACGCGCGAAACCAACGCCGCCGGCTTGGCCGCGCTAGAGGAGTTGGGCCGGAGGCGCACCGGTTTGCTGTTCTCGCTGGCCGCAATCGGCCTGACGATCCTCGGTCTCTGGCTTTGGATCAGGAACTTTGAGCGGAAGAAACGGTCACTTACCGCGCCCGGCGCGAATTCGGGTAGCGGCGATGACCTGGGAGGATGAATTAAGAACTGGATAATCATGTTGTTGTGCACGCTCCCCACGGCGCCGCTCACCCTATTGGGCGCGGCAGTTGGCCGAGCGGCCTATGACAAGGCGTGCAAACGATGTCACGGCGCCAACGGCGAGGGGAACCAGATGATCGCTTCCATGATGAAGGTGGAGATCCACCACCTCGGCTCGGCGGAACCCGGGACATCCTGACCCGTCCGACCTGCGATTCTTGATCGGTCCACATCGTTCATTCTCCCTTCAACCCCATCAAACTGCCACGAAATAATTCCCGTCTGTTGCCGCTGTGCCGAGATCGAATCGCGCAGTCCCACCTGCTTGTTCCTCCTTCAACTTCCTGCGGATCTCCGCTATCCTTGCATGGAACTCCTTCGACCCCAATGGTCTACCCGCATATGTCGCCCGCCTCAGTGCCGGGAGTTCCTCCTCCCGTTCGCCGTCTACAAGCAACTGCCGCCACCTCTCCGCCCGCCCGACTCCGCCCAAAACCCGATGTCCACAACATGCCGACCATCCACGCCCTCCAGATGCGCCGCCGCGCCGGCGGAGAGCCTGAACGAACGAGGCGAGCGTGTGGTGGATCTGTTCAAACGGAGGAAAACTGGACGGGGCGGGGGAAGGCAATACGGCCAGAGCGGAGGGGGGCGCCGGTTTGAGGCGGGGCAGGATGCCGAGGGTGCGCGGGGCGGGGTGATCAGCGGCGCGCCATGCGGGCTATTCGCGTTTCTTTGGGGCGCGGCGGCCTTTGACTTTGAGGGCGATGGGCGTTCCGTCGAAACCGAAATGCTTGCGCAACTGGTTTTCTACGTAGCGTTCGGTGGAGAAGTGCAACTGCTCGAAGCGGTCCATGAAGAGGACGAAGGTCGGCGGGCGGATCGAGGGCTGGGTCACATAGAAGATGCGGCGCTGGTAGCCGAAGTCTAGGCTTTCGGCGAAGCGGTTCAATTCGGCGGTAGGAACGCGCTTATTGAAGTTGGCCCAGCCGGTCTCGAGAAGTTTGAAGATCTTGCCGACGCCTTTGGCCTCATGGGCGGCGGTGAAGACGATGGGCGCCCATTCGAGGAACTTGAACTGGTCGCGAACGGCCTGCTCCATCTCCTTGCGCTTGGCCTGAGGGACGAGATCCCATTTATTGACGCAGATGACGACGGCGCGGCCCTCTTCGTGAGCGTAGCCGCCGATGGTGGCGTCGGTGCCGACGGGCCCTTCAACGGCGTCGATGACGAGCAGGGCGACATGGCACATGCGGATGTGTTTACGGGCCATGACGACGCTGAGTTTTTCGGCCATCTCGTGGGTCTTGCCCTTGCGGCGGATGCCGGCGGTATCGACGAAGGTGTATTCGCGGTCGCCGACAAGGATGGTTTCGTCGACGGAGTCGCGGGTGGTGCCGGCGATGGGGCTGACGATGGCGCGTTCACGGCCGACCATGGCGTTCAGGAGGGTGGATTTGCCGACGTTGGGACGGCCGATGATGGAGACGCGGACGGGGACCTGCTCTTCGACGGGCGTCTCATCGGGGTCGGCGGCGGGAAACCCTTCGGTGGCGGCGTCGAGGAGTTCGTGGAGGCCGAGGCGATGTTCGGCGGAGATGGGCAGGACGAGTTTGAAGCCGAGGGAGTAGAAATCGGCGGCGAGGACTTCGCGTTTGGGCACGTCGATTTTATTGACGGCGAGGATGACGGGCTTGCCGAGTTTGCGGAGCAGCATGGCGAGGTCGCGGTCGGAGCCGGTGATTTCGCCGCGGCCATCGATGAGGAAGATGATGCTGGCGGCACGGTCGAGGGCGACGCGGGCCTGTTTGAGGATCTGGGTAGGGATGAGTTGGAGGTCGGCGGGGACGATGCCGCCGGTGTCGATGAGTTCGAAGGGGCGGCGGCGGTGGACGGCGTGGCCGTGGATGCGGTCGCGGGTGATGCCGGGTTCGTCGCCGGTGATAGACTTACGTTGGCCCAGGATGGCGTTGAATAGAGTGGACTTGCCGACGTTGGGGCGGCCGACGACGACAACGACGGGCAGTTCGCCGGTACGCTTTGAGGCCATGTAGACTATTGTCCCACGGCGGGGACCGGGAGCCGCGCATCTTTCTTAATGGTTGAGTGCGGGCCGGATGTAGGGTAAAACATAGAGAGCAAGATTTGAGAGAGAGAAAGATCCGGTTGCGGCTACTAAGGATAGTAGGCGTAAGATGTCTACAAGCCACGCAAAGCGGGGCATGTTGGGGAAGGATCGGAGAAATTAGCAAGGATGATCGCTGAGGCGCCACAGAAGTCCTACGAGATGGTGGGACAGTCGGCACGTCTGAAGCAGGTGCTGCGCCTGGCGACGCGGCTTGGGCGCGGGCAGTGGCCGGTGCTGCTGTTGGGCGAGACGGGGACGGGCAAGGAGCTTGTGGCGCGGATGATCCACAAGGCGGGCCAGGGCGGTCCGTTTGTCACGATTGACTGTACGTCGATGGTGGGACCGCTGATGGAGAGCGAACTTTTCGGCCATACGCGGGGAGCGTTCACGGGGGCGAACACGAACAAGATGGGCCTGATCGAGCAGGCCGACGGCGGGACGGCGTTTTTTGACGAAATCGGAGAGTTGCCGCTGGAGTTGCAGGGGAAGCTGTTGCGGGTGTTGCAGGAGCAGGAATTCCGGCCGGTTGGCTCGTTGCAGGTAAAGAAGTCGCGGTTCAGGGTGATCGCGGCGACGAACCGCGACCTGGCGGCGGACGTGCAAAAAGGCGTGTTCAGGCAGGATCTGTATTTCCGGCTGAACGTGGTGACGATGCGCCTGGCGCCGTTGCGGGACAGGCGGGAGGATCTTCCGTCGCTGATCTCGCATTTTCTGGACATGCACGGGAACGGGCACACGTTGAGTTCGGATCTGCTTGAGCTGATGATGTCGTATCCGTGGCCGGGCAACGTGCGCGAGCTGCAAAACTGCGTGCAGGGGATGGTGGCGGTGAACACGGGTCCGGTGCTGCATGCGGGGGATGCGCCGTCGCATTTGCAGCATCACCGGGAATCTTCGGCGATGGGCAGGTTGAGCATGGCGACGAACGGCGTTCCAGAGGGCAAGAATGGCGGCGGGGAGCAGATTCCGATCGTTGCGCAGGTGATTCCGCTGGCGGAGATGGAACGGCTGGCGATCATCAGAGCGCTGGAATTTACGAAGGGCGACCGGGTGATGGCGGCGCACCTGCTTGGAATCGGGCGGACGACGCTTTACCGGAAGCTGAAGGAATACGGAATCAAGGGTTGACTGTTGCTCTCGATGCGACCTACAGCGTGGGCCGGAACCTCTCCGGCGTAGGGGTCTACAGCCGGGAACTGGCGCTGCACCTGGCGCGGGCGCATCCGGAATGCCGTTTCCTGCACTGTTACCGTCCGCATAAGTGGCTGCGCGGGGCGTGGTTTGGACGGCCGTCGAATACGTCGCGGCTGCTGCTGCTGGAGAGGCGGGGGGTGCGTGGGGCGGACCTGTTCCATGGGTTGAATCAGCGGATGCCGGCGTGGCGGCCGGCGCGGACGGTTTGCACGTTTCATGACCTGTTTGTGCTGACAGCGGAGTATTCGACGCCGGAGTTCAAGGCGCGATTCGCGGCACAGGCGCGGGAGGCGGCGGCACGGAGCGATCTGGTGATCTGCGTGTCGCGGTACACGGCGAAGATGGTCGAGACGTTGCTTGGCGTTGAGCCGGGCAGGATCCGGGTGACGCCGCATGGGGTGCGGTTCCCGGAGAATCAGGGGACCGGCGGGCGGGAGAAGATCGTCCTGCATGTGGGCGCGATCCAGAAACGGAAGAACCTGGTGCGGTTGGTGGAGGCGTTTGAGGCCGGATGCGGGGAGGATTGGCGGCTGGTGCTGGCGGGGTCGGATGGATATGGGGCGGACGAGGTGAAGGCGCGGATCGAGGCGAGCGCGGCGAGGGGACGGATCGAGGTGACGGGTTGGGTGGATGACAGTGAAGTGCTGGATTGGTACAGGCGGGCCGGGGTGTTTGCGTTTCCGTCGCTGGATGAGGGATTCGGCATTCCGGTGCTGGAGGCGATGGCACAGGGGCTGCCGGTGATTGCGTCAAGCCGCGCGGCACTGCCGGAGGTTTGCGGGGATGCGGCGCTGATGGTGGACGCATTGCAAACAGAGTCACTGGCGGCGGCGCTGAGCCGGATGACGGGCGAGGAAGGGCTGCGGAATGAGATGAGGGCGAGGGGACTGGAGCGCGCGCGGGGGTTCAGTTGGGCGAAGACGGCATCGCTGACCTGGGCGGTGTATGAAGAGCTGCTCTGATCAGCTCTGATCGTCGTCGACGGCGATCTTGAGGGCGCGCAGGAATTTCTGGTCCTGCGAACTCCAGCGGATGCGAGTGGTGGCTTCGGCGAGTTTGCTGGTGATTTCAAGCGAAGCGTCAGTGGCGAGTTCATCTTCGCCGGCGGCGTCTTCATCGCGGCGATTGAAGCCGATGGTCGCTTCCAGAACGAGGAAGACATCGTAGCCGGCACTCTTGATTCCGCCGATGGCTTCGGCGATGCGGTCGGAGTCGGAGAGCGACTCATTGATCGCGTTTCCAAGTTCGTGCATCAATTCTTTGAGTTGGTCGTCCAAAACGTGCCTCGGAGTACGGCTAATTTCAGGATAGCACCCAGGCCGGATGGCATTCGCGGTTTGGCGCCGCGGACCACAGAGGTCTTATCGGAAGCCTTCCCCCACTCATGAGACTTGTCCGGCGAGAATCTGGTTTCAGTGGAGTCCTTTCTCTTGAGATAATGGATGGTTGCCAGACGAGAGAAGATGCGACTAGTCAAGAAATTCCTACAGATGGTGCTACCGGGGGTGATCAAGCCGCTGCACGCGCTGTGGAACGAGATCATCGGGTTCCTGTTTCTGGCGATCGCCGTCTTCATGGTGCGGCCGACATGGAAGGCGTACCAGAAATTGAATTCGGGCGGGGATCCGGGCGAGGCGATCGTGGGGTTGATTGGGGGGGCGGGTTTGTTGGTGGTTGGATTGATCTTCGGGATCCACGGATTCTGGAAGGCGCGGCGGATCTCGAAGTCGTAGGGTGCGCCGGACCCGCCTGAAGACGAGACCCGGCGCGAGTTTCCGACAGGGCGCTACTGGTCTTTCTGGCGCTGCTCGAATTCGGCCAACTGCTTCTTGACGAAATCGCTATCGCGGCCGTTGGGGTTGAGTTCGAGGTAGGACTTGAGCGATCCGGCCGCGCCCTTGAAATCGTTTTTGTTGGCCTGGACGATGCCGAGGATGTGGAGGACCTTGGGGAAGCGCTTGTCGCGGTCCGCCTTGATGGTTTCACGGGCGCTCTTTTCGGCGTCGTCAAAATGCTGAAGTTGCAGGTGGGCGAGGCTGTTGAGGTACCAGGCCTGGGGATAGGAATAGCGGTCGAGATTGAGCACGCTATCGCTGGCGGCCAAAACCTGGTCCCAATTGTTCGTTTTTAATGAGAGCTCGAGCAATCCCAGATGCGGTTTGATGTACTTGGCGTCGGCCTCGACGGACTTTTTGAAGGCCGATGAGGCATCGTCGGGGCGCTTGAGCGCGAGATAGGCGAGTCCGAGGTCATACCAGGCTTCGGAGTACTGAGGGTGGAGTTCAACGGCCTTGGCGAGGTTGAGTTGGGCCTCGTCGAACTTCTGCTTCTTCAGGCGGTCCTGACCCTTTTCGAGGGCTTTTCTGGCGTCCTTGGGTGCGCTGAGGGAGGTGAAAGACTTGGTTTGGGCCTCAATTTTGCCGAGGCGGCGCATGAGGATGGTGCCGAGGTCCGGATTGTCCATGAAGCGGCGGCCCATGAGTTGGACGGATTCGGAGAGGTAACCCGGCAAGGCGGCGCGGACTTCGCATCCGACGAGGTCGCGTTCGCTGATCCCGCCGGCCATGGACCCGGGATTGGAACCACCGAACGGGTTAGACCTGTCATCGAGGCTGCCGGTGCTGCCCACGCTGGCGTCCGCCCCGATCATGGCGTTTTGCTGGCCGAGGGTGATGGAGAAGCGGCCTTTGCTGTCGGAGTAGCCATAGGGGCGGGCCTGGCCGTTGCAGTAAAGTTCGATGGTGGCGGATTCAGGGGGAGGGACGCCATCCTGAGTGATCAGCTTGCCTGAAAGGAAGATGGGCCGGCGGAAATCCTGCTGTTGCTGTCGTTGTTGTTGCTGTTGATCAGGAAACCGCTGATTCTGCTGGTTGGAAGGCGGGTTGGGGGAGGGGGTTGCGGGCGTCGAGGGGACGCCGGGGGTTGTGCCGCCGCCAGGAGGCGCGGGCGTTGTACCGCCGCCGGGAGGGGCAGTTGGTTCACCGGACTGAAAGGCGAAAGCGGCGGGAGAGAGCATCAGACAGGCGGCAAGAACCGCCGGGAAGGGAAGGGCGCGTCGAGTGGTCATCGGATCTACCCCCATGCTGAAATGCCGAACAAACGAAGTTAGCCGTATTATGCCACAAGGGCTGTGGAAATCCATCTTTCCGTATAAGATAGTGTGGACGGGAGACAACCCATGAAAAGAACCCTTTACTCTGGAATCGCGATTCTCGCGCTGATGCTGGGCGCGTGCTCGCCGACGAGCACGACGCCGGTGGCCAAGAAGGAGGTCGCGCCGGCCGTGCCGATTGGCGGCCAATCGGCCGTTTTCTATATGTACCAGGCGGCGCGCCAGTGGAAGGGCGACGCCCAGATTCTGAGCGTGGAGAACGTCAACCTGGACGCAGTGAAGCCCGCGGACGGCAAGTACGGCGCATGGCGTGCGACATTTGTGTCGCTGACGGCGAAGACGCAGAGGTTGTTTACCTACGGCGTGGTGGAGGAGGGGTCAATCCGCAAGGGAACCTATTCGGGCAGCGAGAACACCTACGCCCCGAAGGCAGCGACGCGGGTGATCCCGATTCAGAAGGTAAAGGTGGACACGCCGGCGGCGCTGGAGATCGCGAAGCAACAACTCAAGGATGTGATCGCGAAGAACCCGGATGCGCAGGTTCAGATCATCATGGAATGGACCTACCAGACGATGAACCCGGCATGGCGGGTGATCATCGGGCCGAGCCTGAGCCAGAGTCTGGGCTCGGTCTATGTTGATGCCGACACGGGCAAGTTCATCAAGAAAATGAAGTAGGTACAGAGGATTGCGGACCGCGCGTTCAACCGGGCGGTCCGCAACAAGACATGCGCGGGGTGTCTGCCGTGTCCGGGTGGGCCTATTTGCGTGCGGCCTTCGAGGCCGCCTTGCGCGCCGGTTCCGGCACATCAAGGAACTGGACCTTCGAAGTTTCCAGGTCGTAATTGGCGGCGACGACCATCAGGTGGTTGTGCTCGACGGCGCGCTTGAGGATGGGTTCGGACTCGCGGATCTGCCTGGCGGCACGGCGGGCGTTGGCAAGAACGCAGTTGTGGACCTTGTCGCCGGGTTGACTGGCTGACTCTTCCACGGCGGGGCGGATTGAATCAACGACGGTCCTGATGTGGCCAGGCGCCTCTGCGCCGCCGACGGCGGCTGACACGGCGCCACACTTTTCGTGGCCTAGAACGACAATGAGCTGAGCGCCGAGATGCTCGACGGCGTATTCAATGCTGCCGAGGACTTCGTCGTCGACCACATTGCCGGCATCGCGGATCACGAAGAGATCGCCCAAGCCTTCGTTAAAAATCAGTTCAGGCGGGACGCGCGAATCAGAGCAACCGAGAATGATGGCGTAAGGATGCTGGCCCGTGCGGGCGAGCGCGAGGCGGCGGGCGAACGAAATGTCGGGACGCTTTTCCTTGTGCTGGGCGAAGCGCGCGTTGCCGGCGCGCAGACGGGCCAGCGCCTGTTCAGGCGACAGGGCGGGGGGGGCTTCGTGTCCGGCAGCGAGTAGCGCAGCGGCGAAAACAAAGAAGGAGAAGAAGGGTTTCACGCACGACCTCATGTTGATTATATTATCGGACAACTTAGTCGTGTTTGGTGCTCCTCTTACAATGAGACTGTGTTTAGACGAGAACTTTTCGGACTTGGACTGGCCGGCGCGGCGCTGGGGATGGGTCAGGAGCGGCAGGAGCCATTTGTCGAGCGGGTGGCGGGTGGATTCAAGTTCACCGAAGGACCGGTCTGGCTGGAGGAGGGGGCGCTTGTCTTCAGCGACATTCCCGCGGCGCGGTTGCTGAAGTGGAGCCCGAGGGACGGCGCGCTGATCCTGCGGGAAGACAGCGGGGGGGCGAACGGCAACGCGGTGGACGGGCGCGGGCGGCTGTACACGTGCGAAGGCGCGAGCCGGCGCGTGACGCGGAAGGGGAGCGACGGCAAGATTGAGGTGCTGGCTGAGAGCTTTGACGGCAAGCGGCTGAACTCGCCCAACGACATCGTGGTGAGGCGCGACGGACATGCGTGGTTCACGGACCCGGCGTTCGGCAACCGCGAAGAGACGCGGGAACTGCCGTTCCATGGGGTGTTTCATCTGAAGCCGACCAAGGAGTTGGCTGTGGTGGCGCGGATGGACAAGCGGCCAAACGGAGTGGCGCTGTCCGCGGATGGGCGCGTCCTGTATGTGGCCGTGTCGGAAGAACGGGCGGTGCGGGCGTGGGATGTTGAGCGCAATGGCGAGGCGTCGAATCCGCGACTGGTGATCACGGGGATAGACGGAGCGCCGGATGGCATGAAAGTGGACGCGAAGGGGACTATCTACGTGGCCGCGAACGCGCTGGCGATCTACAGCCCGCAGGGGCGGCTTCTGAGGACGATCCAGCTTCCTGAAAAGCCGTCCAACTTATGTTTCGGGCCGGACGAGAAGACGATTTACGTGACGGCGCGGACGGCGGTGTACAGAGTTCTGCTGGACGCGAAACCGGCGCAGGCACAGCAGTGAGCGGGGACAGGCGGTATCCGGCGCGGCCGCTGCTGGGGGTGGGGGCGGTGGTGTTCCGCGGCGACGAAGTGTTGCTGATCGAGAGGGGCACGGAGCCGTTGAAGGGGTGGTGGACGTTGCCGGGCGGAATGCTGGAAGTGGGCGAGAGACTGGAAGCGGCGGTGGTGCGCGAGGTGATGGAAGAGACGGGCTTGAGCGTGAAGCCGAAGGCAGTGGCGGCGATTTTCGAGCGGATCATGCCGGACGCCGAGGGGCGGACGGAGTATCACTACGTGATCATCGACTACCTTTGCGAACTCGAAGGCGGGACGTTGCGGGCGGCAAGCGACGTGGCGGCGGCCGAGTGGGTGAAGGTGGACGAATTGGATCGATGGAAGATGGCTCCGGGGACGCCGCCTGTCATCGCGAAAGCGTTGGAGATGAAGCGATGAACGCGGCGAGTCTGGAACTGCTGGAGTACGCGACATTGAAGTCGCTCGTGGGACGGTCGGTGGCGAGCGAGGGCGGGCGGCGCCTGCTGGCGGAAACCGCACCGTCGACGGACCGTGCGGCGGTCGAGGCGCAGTTGGCGGAAGCGGCCGAGGCGATGGCATGGATTGAAGAGGCGTCGCGGCCGAAGACGCGCGGCGGCGAGTCGCCTGCGCGGCTCTCGTTCGACGGGATTCCGGAGACGGGGGCGGCGGTGGCGAAGTTGCGGATTCAAGGGGCGGTGCTCGAAGCGCTGGAGTTGCAGGCGGTCATCGTTCTTCTTGAGAAAGCCGAATATGTCAGGCAGACGCTGATTGCCCAGGCGGGCGTGTTTCCGCTGCTGGCACGGCGCGGGTCGGCGATTGCGGATTTCCGGGAAACCGTGCGGTCGGTGTCGGGCAAGATCCTGCCGGACGGGACGATGGCCGATCATGCGAGTCCTCTGCTGGGAAGAGTCAGGCGCGATATGGACAGGCAGAGGCGGCAGATTCACGAGTCGCTCGAACGGTTCCTGAAACAACATCGCGACGACGGGATGCTGCAGGAAGAGTTCGTCACAATCCGCAACGACCGGTTCGTGGTGCCGGTGGTGCCGGGGGCGAAGAAGCGGGCCGCGGGGGTTATCCATGCAGCGAGCGGCAGCGGGCACACGCTGTTCCTTGAACCGCTGGAAACGATTGAACTGAATAACGACCTGGTGCGGCTGACCGATGAAGAGATGCGTGAAGTGCGGCGGATTCTGGCCGAGTTGACCGACAAGTTGCGGGCGCAGGCGCATGAGGTGAGGCGCGCGGCGGAGGCGCTGGCGGCGCTGGATTTCGCGTTCGCCAAGGCGCGGTTCGCCGAGTCGTTCGATTGCGTGATCCCGGTGTTTTCGAGCGCTGACGCGCCGGTGCTGCGGCTGAAGCGGGCGCGGCACCCGCTGCTTGAAGACGTGCTGCGGCGCAGGCGGATGCAGGTGGTGCCGGTGTCGTTCGAGTTGGATTCGGAGAGCCGTGCGCTGCTGATTTCGGGTCCGAATACGGGCGGCAAAACGGTGACGCTGAAGACGGCCGGGTTGCTGGTATTGATGGCGCAATCGGGATTTCCCGTGCCGGCGGACGAGGCGGAGTTGCCGCTGTTCGACGACGTGTTGGCGGACATTGGCGACAACCAGTCGATTGAACAGAGTCTGTCGAGTTTCAGCGCGCATGTGGCGCGGGTGAAAGAGATCGTCGAGGAGGGCGCACCGGGGGTGCTGGTGCTGCTGGACGAATTGGGCCGGGCGACTGATCCGGAAGAGGGCGGGGCGCTGGGCGTGGCGGTGCTGGACGAGTTCAACCGCTTCGGCGCATTCACGCTGGCATCGACACACCTGCTCGCGTTGAAGGTCTATGGGGCGACGACAAAGGGCGTGGTGAATGCGTCGATGGGTTTCAACGAGGAGACGCTGGCGCCGACGTACGAGTTGAGGACGGGCGCGCCGGGCAAGTCGGCCGGGTTGGATATCGCGTCGCGATTGGGGTTGCCGCAGCGGCTGATTGAACGGGCGCGGGCGGCGATGACCGAGACCGAACGCGACATCGCGCACTTCCTGAAGGAGCTTGAAACGAAGGTGGGCGAGGCGCGCGAGGAGTCCGCCGCATTGAGGCGCAGCAAGCTCCAGCTTGAAGAGCGGGAGAAACAGCTTGTCGCCGAGTTGTCGAAGCGCGAATCGAGGCGCGTGAAGGAGATGGAGGAGCGGGCCGAAAAGGCGGTGAAAGTCTTCGAGCAGGAGGCGCGCGATGCAATCAGCCGGGCGTCGGCCGTGCCGGAGATGCGCAGACAGGCCGAGCGGGCGCAACGGGAGATGTCGCGGGCAAGGCGCGAGATGAGAGAAGAGTTCGCAGCGCTGGCCGAAGGCAAGACAGCGGCGCCGAAGCCCACGGCTGAGACGATCGCTCCGGGGATGCGGGTGAAGTTGAAGGACGTCAGCCAGCCGGCCAAGGTGCTTAGGGTGATGGGCGGGGGCATGATCGAGGTCGAGGTGGGGTTCCTGAAGATGCAGGCGCCGATCGAGGATGTGCGGGAGGTGTTGCCGGAGGCGACGGGCGCCGGGCCGAAGCGATTGCCGGCGGGGGTGTCGTTCACGGCCGGGCCGCGCTATGAGACGTTGAGCAGCGAGGTAAACATCATCGGCAAGACGTCGGACGAGGCCGAGGTAGAGGTCGAGCGATTCATCGACGGCTGCGCGCTGGCCGACGTGACGCGAGTCAGGATCGTGCACGGGCATGGGATGGGCGTACTGAGGAAGATGGTTCAACAACTGTTGTCGAAACACCCGCATGTGGAGAGCTACGGGCCAGCGTCGCCGGGTGAGGGTGGCACGGGCGCGACGATCGCCGAATTGAAGTCGCTGTAATTCGCCGCGCAACGGCGATAGACTGTCTGCCATGGAACGGCGAACCTTTTTCATGACCGGCGGCTTGATGACAGCCGGCGCGGCGGTGCGCACAATGGCGGCGGACAGGCCACGGATTGGCGTGATCGGAAGCGGCGGGCGAGGACGCCTTTTGACGGCGGAGTTCAAGGAGATCGGGGCGGAGATGGCGGCGGTCTGCGACGTCTATGAGCCGAATCTCCAGGCGGGTTTGAAGGCTGCTTCGACGGGGGCGAAGTCGTATGGGGACTACCGGCGGTTGCTCGACGACAAGTCGATTGAGGCGGTGATCATCGCGACTCCTGACCACTGGCATGCGCGGATGGCAATCGACGCGGCCGAAGCGGGCAAAGACATCTATATTGAGAAGCCGATGTGTCACGAGCCGGGCGAAGGGCTGAAGATGGTGGAGACGATCCGGCGAACCAGGCGCGTCTGCCAGGTGGGGACGCAGCGCCGCAGCGGTTCGATGTTCCTCGAACTGAAGCAGAAGTATGCCACGGCGGAGACGCTGGGCGAAGTGAGGCTGGTCAATTCATGGTGGATGAACTATCAGGACGGCCTGTCGCGGGCGAAACTTCAAGGCGCGCTGGATTGGAAGCAATGGCTGGGACCCGCGCCTGCGCGGCCGCTGGATGAGGCGCGTTTTTTCAACTGGCTGCACTACCACGACTACTCGGGCGGGATCTTTGTTGGACAGGCGGCGCACATCATCGATTTCATTCAGTGGTTCATGAATTCACCCATGCCGGGAGCGGTGACGTGCGCGGGCGGACAGGGCAACCTGGGCGGGGGAGAGATACCGGAAACGGCGTCGATGACGGTGGAGTACCCGGAGAATTACATCGCCGTGTTCACGCTGGGTTACAAGGCGATGCGGTATCACACGCATAACGACCAGATGAATCAGTACCACGGCTCGAAGGCGCGTCTGGATGTGGGGCGGGAGAACTATGCGCTGTGGCCGCAGAGCGCCGAGGTGAAGATGAGGCCGTCGGTGGAGGCGGACCGGTTAGGTTCGTTTGTGGTGGCGACGAGGGAGCACATTCGGAATTTCCTTGACTGCATGATGTCGAGGAAGGATCCGACCGCGCCGGTGGAAGCCGGCCTGGGCACTGCGATCTCGCTGGCGATGGCGATGGAGTCGTTGCGGACGGGACGAAGGATCAAGTGGGACGCGGCGGCGAAGAGGATGGTTTAGCGAAGAGTCACGAGAGTGGCTCCCCAGCCGCCGGCTTCGGCGGGCGCGTCTGAGAACGATGCGACGAATGGCGTGCGCGCGAGGATCTTGCGGACGGTCTCGCGCTGGACGCCGATGCCGCGGCCGTGAATGATGCGGAGTGCCTTGAAGCCGCGTGCGTGAACCTCTTCGAGCCAGGCTTCGACGGCGTCCTTCACGTCACGAGGGGCGAAGGTGTGGAGGTCGAGCGTATCGGTAATAGGGAATTCGACAGGCTCGGCGAGCGGGTCATTTTCGAAATTCATGGAGTTCGAACATAGGGACGTTGTGGCTGTCGTTGATGACGCCGATTTGAGAGTGGGTGTAGCCCTGCGAGGCGGCGAAGTCGAGCAACTTGGCGCGGATGCCTACGAAGGCTTCGTTCTTCTCAGTGTGGGTGACGAAGACGTGAGCAGGGGCCGCGAGCGCCCATTCGAGGAACCTGCGGGCTTCTGGTTCGCCTAGGCGAAGCGCGGTGTCTTCGGCGTGGCGGGTCATCCCGATCGCGCCTGCGCCATAAAAATCGACCTGTTGCTGGATGCCCCAATCGGAGGGGAAGACGATGCGGCCCGGCATGCGGCCAAGGGTGTCCGTGAGAGGGCGGGCGGCGTTCGTCCAGATTGAAGTAGGGCCAAAGGCGGCGAACTGGGCGAAGTACTGGTTCAGGACGAAGAGGTTGGTCAGCGTCGCGGCGAGGAAGAGGGCAGCGCCGATCCTGAATCCTCGTGCGGGCAGGCGGCGGACGACTTCCGCGAAGGTGAGTGCCGCGAGCAGATGGGGTAGAGGCCAGAGGAGGATCGTGTGGTGGAGGGAACCGCCGGCGCCTTTGGTCAGGAGCATGAACACCCAGGAAAAGGAAAACGCGAGTCCGGTGAAGAGCGCAATGCGGCGCCATGGGCTCCAGAGCATGAGCGGCAAGGCGAGCATGGAGCCGACCAGAAGAAGGTGCTGCAGGCTGTGAGTCGGTCCGCCAAGTCTGGCGCTGAGCCAGAGCGACGCCCGTTCGTGGAGACGGAACGGGCCGGCCTGGCCCTCGGGCGCATTCCGCACGACGTAACCGAACAGACCGCGGCCATCCATGGCTCCGTCGAGGGAAGCGATCTTGTTCATCAGCGGGGCATCGTTCGCGACGATATTGGACCGGATGGTTGCCAGGGGCCTCTTGACGTTGTAGTAGATCAGCGGCGCAGCGCCGAGCAGGGCAGGCAGGATGAAGGCGGCAGCCAGTTTGGGGCGTTTCAGGATGTCCCGGATGGCGGATGGGAAGACGAGCAGGACCGCCAGTCCGCTGCCGGTGAGGATCCAGAGGAAGAGGGCCTTGTCCCAGAGAGCCAGGCCGGCGGAAAGGCCACAGAGCATGAGCCAGAGGGGCGAACGGTTCTCGGAGTAGCGGACTGCGGAATAGATGATGATGGCGAAGAAAAGGTGCTGGAGGGCGACGGGTCCCCAGTCGTAGACGCTCGTCAGCAGGTAAGCCGCATCGGTGGCGAGGAGGAGTGCGGAGAGGAAGGCGATCCGACTGGAGATGATGCGGCGCAGGGCGAGGAAATAGAGCGCGACGGACAGGGCGCCGAAGGCCAGCGGGGGAAGCCTGAGAGAACGGTGGTTGTAGCCGATCAGGTCGAAAACGGGCGCCATGATCCCGGCCTTGAGCGTGCCGAGATAGGACATGAGCATGATGGGCACTTTCGTGCCGGCGATCGTAATGTTGTAGTCGGCGCTGGCCGGGGAGAAGATGGCCAGGACGAAGAGGGCTTCGTCGTATTGCACTCCGGTTAGGGGGACGAATACGACGCCGAGCGAGAAGAAAAGGCCGGCGAGGCCAATGCCAGCCAATAGTGCCGAGTACTTCCGAATCATAGACTAGCCGCCGATTGAGTACATGGGCCGCGGAGGCGGGACGAAGCCGCCGCGGTTGATTTCATGGCCGGGCCACTTGTCCATGACGACGGCCCGGATGGTATCCATGATCTCAGTTTCGGCGGCGCCGGAGCGAAGCAATCCTTTGACGTCGGTCTCGTGGATGGCGAACAGGCAGTAGCGAAGTTTGCCGTCGGCGGTGAGGCGGATGCGGTTGCAGTTGAGACAGAAGGGGCGGCTGACGGAGGCGATGAAGCCGACCTTGCCGATGCCGTCGCGGAAGCTGTATTCGAGAGCGGGGGCGCGCGGATCGGGGTCGGGGATGGGGTCAAGGGGGCCGATACCCTGTTCGAGCATCGTCAGGATGTCGGAGGCGAGCAGGACACGGTCGTTCTGCCAGAGTCCCTGGGCGTCGAGGGGCATGAACTCGATGTAGCGGATTTCGATGCCGTTTTCGCGGCCGAAGCGGGCGAGCGGAACGATTTCGGATTCGACGAGATCGCGCACGGCGACGGCGTTGATCTTGATGGGCCCGAAACCGAGATCGCGGGCCTTCATGATGCCGTCCATGACGCGCTGGAAGTCGTCGCGGCGGGTGATTCGCTGGAAAAGCGCCGGGTCTAGCGTGTCGAGATGAATGTTGAGGCGGCGCAGGCCGGCATTGTAGAGGGCTGCGGCCTGTTCGGCGAGCAGGACGCCGTTGGTGGTGAGGGCGATGTCACGGATGCCGTCGATCGAGAAGAGTTTCGCTATCAGGACGTCGAGGTTCTTGCGGACCAGCGGTTCGCCGCCGGTGACGCGGATCTTGGTGACGCCGAGACGGGCGGCGATGCGGGCGAAGCGTTCGATCTCCTCGAAAGTCAGGATCTCGCTGCGCGGGACGAATTCGACGCCGGTTTCCGGCATGCAGTAGTAGCAGCGGATATTGCAGCGGTCGGTGACGCTGATGCGGAGGTTGTCGTGGAGCCGGTTGTGGGTATCGATGAGCGGCGCTTCCACGGTGTTCTTTCCCGGCGTCTTAGGCCAGCGCCAACATGCGCTCGATAGGCAGGCGGGCGCGGTCCATAAGGTCCTGGGAGAGTTCGACGCGGGGGGTGAGGTCGCGCAGGCAATCGCGGAGTTTTTCGAGCGAGTTGCGCTTCATGTACGGGCACTCGCTGCAGTTGCAGTGTTCGTTGGCGACGAAGTGGAAGGTCTTGTCCGGGGCGTTGCGTTCGAGCGAGAAGCGGACGCCGCTCTCGGTCATGACGATGAACTCGCTTCCCTGGTGTTTGACGCACCAGTCGATGATGGCCGAGGTGGAGCCGATGTAGTCGGCCATGCGGAGGACGTCCTCGGGACATTCGGGGTGAGCGGCGACCAGGGCGTTGGGGAATTCGGACTTGGCGGAGGTGAGGCGGCGGGCGGGGAAAGTGGCGTGGACAATGCAGGCGCCCTGCCAGATCTTCATGTTTTCGCGGCCGGTCTGACGTTTGACGAAGTTGCCTAGATTGATGTCGGGGGTGAACAGGATGGGTTGATCCGCTGGGATGGAATTGACCACATCGACGGCGTTGCGCGACGTGCAGAGGATATCGCTTTCGGCCTTCACCTCGACGGATGTATTGATGTAACTCACGACGGCGTGATCGGGATGGCGGTGCTTCCAGGCGCGAAGCTGATCGACGGGGCAGGAATCGACGAGGGAGCAACCGGCGTCGGCGTCGGGGACGATGACGATTCGGTCAGGATTGAGGACCTTGGCGGTTTCGGCCATGAACCAGACGCCACAGAAGGCGATGACGTCGCCGTGGAAGGACTGGGCTTTGCGGGAGAGTTCGAGCGAGTCTCCGATGACGTCGGCCAGTTCCTGGATCTCTGCTTCCTGGTAATGGTGGGCGAGTATGGTTGCCCGGCGGGCGTTCTTGAGTTCGAGGATTTCTTCGGCCAAGGTCAAGGTGGCTGGCATGAGTAGAGAAGCCCTTGATCCGATTGTAACAGTGGAGTTTAGTTTGCAGGGAGGGAATGCGGGCGGGGTGGCGCGTCGGAGGAGGAGCACGCCACCCGTTCAGCCAGCAACGGGAATCGCCGCGAGGCTCACGGCCAGGACCGGCCATCCAGACCGGACGAGACCGCCCCCTACCCGCACTTGAAGGGGCACGCGGTCCTGTCCCAGGAGGGCCACACAAGTCGCTTGGCCAGCCTCACGGATCATCCTCGATAGACTTATCGGTGACATCGGTCGAGTAGTGAGAAAAAAACGGAGGCGCGCTATTTCTGGATGTCGCGGTGAGTGATTTTGGCGGGGTAGCCTGATTTTTGGAGGCGCTTGCCGATCTCTTCGGCCATCATGACGGAGCGGTGGCGGCCGCCGGTGCAGCCGAAGGCGATGGTGAGGTAGCTCTTGCCCTCGTGGATGTAGTGGGGCATGAGGAACAGGAGCATGGACGCGACGCGTTCGATGAACTCCTGAGTCTGGGGGTAGCTGCGGACGAAGCGGGCGACGCGAACGTTGCGGCCGGTGAGTTCCTTGAATTCGGGGATGTAATTCGGATTGGGAAGGAAGCGGACGTCGAAGACCAGATCGGCGTCGGTCGGGACGCCGTGGCGGAAGCCAAAACTCATGGACGAGACCAGCAGGCGGACGTCAGTGGGTGAGCCGAAAGCCTCATTGATGCGGCGGCGGAGTTGGTGGACGTTCATCTCCGATGTCATCAGGACGTGGTCGGCGAGGGCTCGGATGGGGGCAAGGAGTTCGCGTTCGGTGAGGACGTTGCCGAGAACGGAGCGGTCCTGGCCGAGGGGGTGGGGACGGCGGGTTTCGCTGAAACGGCGGACGAGGGTTTCGTCGCCGGCATCAAGGAATAGAAGGCGTGAGCGGATGTTGCGCTTTATAGCCGCATAAACGGCAGGGAACCGTTTGAGGGACTCGCCTTCGCGGATGTCGACGACGAGGGCGGCGCGGCGGATGTTGGGCGATTCCTTGGTGAGCTTGGCGAAGGTGGGGATGAGATCGACCGGGAGGTTATCGACGGAATAGTAGCCGTTGTCCTCGAAGGCCTTGAGGACGGTCCCTTTGCCCGATCCGCTCAAGCCGGTGATGATGACGAGTTCGGGGGCTTCGTGCGGGGCGGTTGCGGGAGCGGATGGCTCCGCTCCCGGTTTCTTCAGTCTGGCCATTTGCGTATCAGGATTCGATGAGGTCCACTTTGCCGTCGCGGCGCCGGACGAGGATGCCGGTGCGGCCGGTTTCGGAGTCGGTGAAGACGGCGTAGTCGCTGTCGTTGTCCATGGTGAGGATAGCTTCCTCGGCGGTCATGGGCTTGGCGGTGGTGCGGGCGCCGGCCTTGATGACACGGGCGGGGCGGGCGGCTTTGGCCGGTTTCTCCTTCTTATCTTTCTTGTCTTTGGCCTTGTCCTTCGACTTGGCGGGTGAAGGCGGGGCGGAGACTGGCTCGGCGGCGGGTTTGCGGACGGTATCGGCGCGATTGGAGTCGCGGAACTTGGAGAGGAGTTTGAGAGTCTGCTTTTCCACCTTGGCCACGGCGTCCATGACGGCGGTATATTGGTCGGCTGCAATGGCGACGCCTACCAGGGCCTGGTCGTGGAAGTTGATGCGCACTTCAGCGCGTGACTGATGGCGGACGGTCTGTAAGGCGACCTGCGCGACTTTCTCCCCACGTTTTTCGAGCAGTTTGGAGAGCCTGGAGAACTGTGTCGCGAGTTTTCGCTCCTGCGAGGGGGTCAGTTTGTCTTGCTTCCCAGTGAAGGTGATGTTCATAGCAGTGCCTTTCTATTGGATTGGAGACGAACAGGCGCCGCCGCGGGGGGATGGGATTTCAATCCTTCACCCTGCGGTGGTGCGTGGAGGGTATCTTCATGTCCTCCCTGTATTTGGCCACGGTGCGCCGGGTGACCTTGATACCCTGCTTCTGCAACATGCCGGCGATATGGTCGTCGGTGAGCGGATGTCCGGGGTCTTCGTCCTTGATCATCTGTTTCACCATGCGCTTGAGGTTTACCAGGGAGAGGTTGCCGCCGGTGGGCCCCTGAACTGCTTCGGTGAAGAAGAAGCGGAGTTCAAAGACGCCGCGGGGGGTGTGCGCGTACTTGCCTGCGACGGCGCGGCTGACGGTGGAGGCGTGAACGCCGATCTCCTCGGCGACCTCCTTGATCATCATGGGCCGCAGTTCGTCTATGCCGGCTTCGAGGAAGCCGCGCTGGCGGATGACGATGACTTCGCAGACGCGAAGGATGGTCTGTTTCCGCTGTTCGATGTTGCGGATGAGTTGGAGGGCCGAGGCGTAGCGGTCCTTGATATAGTTGCGGGTTTCCTTGTCGGCGCCCTGGCTGCGTTCAAGCAGGTGGCGGTAGCTGCCGTTGATGCGAAGCTGGGGCAGGCCCTCGTCGGTGAGGCTGATGAGATAATCCTCTCCGTCCTTGCTGATGTAGACGTCGGGTTCGACGGGGCGGGCGCCGGGGCCGGAGTATTTCAGGCCGGGCTTGGGATCAAGGTGGAGGATGATGTCGAGAGCGATGTGGATGTGTTCGATGGGGCGCTTGAGGAGGCGGGCGAGTTCCTTGATGCTCTTGGATTCGACGAGTTTGAGGTGGTTCTCGACGATTTGCCAGGCGACACCGTCCCTGGCTCCGCGGTCTTCGAGTTGGAGCAGGAGGCACTCCTGGAGGCTGCGCGCGCCGACGCCGGAGGGGTCGAGAGTCTGGACCTCCTCGAGGGCTTTTTCGAGAGATTCGACGGAGTGGCCTTCAGCGGCGGCGATGTTCTCGATGGTGTCTTCAAGATAGCCGGACTCATCGAGGTTGCCGAGGATGGCCTCAGTGGCGTCGCGGATTTCGGGGGGCACGATGAGGAGGCTCAACTGCTCGCGGAGGTAGCCGGTGAGGGTGACGGGCGAGGAGAGGAAGGTCTCGAAGCCGGGTTTATCGGGGTCGTAGTCGGCCGGGGAGTGGACCGGCGGATCCATAAACTCTTCAAAGTAAGTGCCGAAGTCGATCTGCTCGAAGGCGTCGGGCGCTTTTTGGGCTTCGGCCGCGGCTCCGGCGTCACCGGCATTGGCGTCGCCGTAGGCCTGGGCGGTGACGTCGCGGACTTCGGCGTCCGACGGATGGGGGTCGGGGTCGCCGCGCTCGAGCAAGGACTGGACCTCGGCGGGAGTGAGCTCCTCCGCGCCTTCGACGACCTCTTCGAGGACAGGGTTCTGGGAGATTTCCTGGTTGATGAGTTCCTTAAGCTCCAGCTTGTTCAATTGCAGGACGGTGACCATCTGCACCAGACCCGGAGTCAGGATCTGCTTCTGCTTAACCGCGAGTTGAAGTCTCGGAGACAGAAAGCTCATCTGGGACCATTTTACCAGCAAAGCCCCAAAAGTAAGCCAAAAACTCCATGCCCCTCAAAGAGTTATCGAATCCCAGGGGAAAGCGGGTCCGACGTCGAACTTGTCGGCGCGGAAGTTCTGGTGGCTGGCGATGCCGCTGAAGTCCTTGAAGTAGCCTGTTGGATCGGCGACGGTGCGTTGCGCGACGGCGGGCAACCGCTTGGGGATGGCGAAGCGCTGGCGGAGCATTTGGACCAGGGGCGAAAGCGACTGAATCTGCGGTTCTGTGTAGGCGGCATAGTAATCGAAGCCGCGGTAGGATTTCCTGACGTGGAGTCCGCTGTCGGCGAGTGTGCACCACTTCTTTTCGAAACGGTTCTGGGGGTACCACCAGTAGAGATCGCCGGATTTGAGTTTGAGCGGGCCGACGTTGACGATTTCGATGCCGATGCTGCGCTTGTCGTGGCGGTGGTTGGCCGCGGGCGCACCTTTGATGCCGAGGTGGTAGGCCCAGTAATCGGGGTCGAAAGTTTCGTAGACGGTCCCGTCGATGTCGAGGATGTACGCGGTGGCGACGCGGGCGGCGGCGGCCACCCAGGTATTGTAAGCGCTGCGGGCGCTGGGGCCGGCGGTGAAGTGGAGAACGATGAGGTCCTTGGGGTGCTTTTCATCGATGAAGCCAGACGCGGGGAGGCGGAGTGACTCGCGGTCGATCGCAATAGGGGACGGGACTGGCGTGACGGGGGCAGGCGGCTCCGGGTGGTCGGCGAAGTCGGTCGTCATCGGGGGAATTGTGAGGGTCTGGCCTACCTTCACCCGGTTTGGATCGGTGATGTTGTTGACCTCGATCAGCAGGTGCAGAGGGAGGCCGAAGCGGCGGGCGATGGCGGAGAGAGTGTCTCCGGAGCGGACTGTGTATGTGTTCATGAGAGGGTTCCCAGCGATACGAAGGTTGAGTGTGGCATAGAAACCGGCGGAGGGTGGTGGGTTTTAGTGGTTGGTTTCTGAGCGGGCTGAAGCCCTTTGCAGGCTGAAGCCCGCCCCA
>CAMTUE010000074.1:0-20899 GCA_947084845.1 uncultured Bryobacteraceae bacterium
GCTCCGGAATGAAACCTTCGGATTGTTCTTGGCCAGAACTTTCGTGATGGCCGCCGTCAACGTCGTCTTGCCATGATCGATGTGCCCGATCGTGCCAATGTTGACGTGCGGTTTGCTGCGGTCAAATTTCTCTTTCGCCATTTCTTCTGTCTCCTCTAGAGAACTCGAACCTACTGCCCCTTCATGCGGGCTACCACCTCTTCAGCGACCGAAACCGGAGCCTCTTCGTACCGCGCGAAATGCATCGTGAAGCTGCCGCGGCCCTGCGTCCGCGACCGCAACTCGGTTGCGTATCCGAACATCTCCGACAGCGGCACCATCGATTTGATGATTTGCGTGCCGCCCTTCATTTCCATACCTTCCAGCCGGCCACGCCGGCTGATCAGATCGCCGTTCACCGATCCCATATATTCGTCCGGAACGACAACCTCAACACTCATCACGGGCTCAAGCAGAACGGGTTTGGCCTTGCGCACGGCATCCTTGATCGCCATCGACCCGGCGATCTTGAACGCCATTTCCGAAGAGTCCACATCGTGGTAACTGCCGTCGTAGACTTCCACCTTCACATCCACCATCGGGAATCCGGCCAGGACGCCGCCTTCGAGCGCCTCAACAATGCCCTTCTCGGCCGGTCCGATGTATTCCTTCGGAACCACACCGCCGACGATGGCGTTCTTGAACACATAACCCGCGCCCGGGTTCGGTTCGACGCGGACCTTGACGTGACCGTACTGGCCGCGGCCGCCCGTCTGCCGGATGAACCGGCCCTCGCCTTGCGACGCGTTGCGAATCGTCTCCCGGTAGGCCACTTGAGGTTTGCCCACGTTGGCCCCGACATTGAACTCGCGCTGCAACCGGTCGACGATAATCTCGAGGTGCAACTCGCCCATGCCCGCAAGGATGGTCTGGCCCGTTTCCTGATCCGTGGAGAACTTCAGAGTCGGATCCTCGTTGACAAGCTTGGCGATCGCCATGCCCAGCTTTTCCTGATCCGTCTTCGTCTTCGGCTCGATCGCCAACTGAATCACCGGCTCAGGGAAAATGATGGATTCAAGCAGGACCGGCTTGTTGCGGTCGCAAATCGTGTCGCCGGTGCCGACTGTCTTCAGGCCCACCACGGCGGCGATGTCGCCGGCGTAAAGTTCGGTGATCTCTTCACGCTTATTCGCGTGCATTTTCACCAGTCGGCCCACGCGCTCTTCACGCGACTTTGCCACGTTCAGGATCGTGTCGCCGGCATTCAACTTGCCCGAGTAGACCCGGATGAAGACCAACTGGCCGACAAACGGGTCGGTGATGATCTTGAACACCAGCGCGGAGAACGGCTCTTTATCGTCCGAGTGCCTGACCACGACCTGGTCGGGGTCGTCGATCGAGAGGCCTTGAACCGGGGGAACTTCCAGCGGACTCGGCAGCAGGTCAACCACGGCATCCAGCATGTTCTGGATACCCTTGTTCTTAAACGCCGATCCGCAGAACACCGGGAAGATCGTCTGCGCCAGAGTGCCTTTTCTCAGACCCAGAATGATCTCGGCTTCGGTCAGTTCTTCACCGCTAAGGTACTTCTCCATCAGGTGGTCGTCGCACTCGGCGGCCGCCTCCACCATCTTTTCCCTGTACTCCTTGGCGGTCTCAAGCAGTTCTTCCGGAATCTCAACGTCGTCGTAGGCCGCGCCCAGCGTCTCTTCCTGCCAGATCCGGGCCTTCATCGTGATCAGATCGACGATACCCTTGAACTGATCTTCGGCGCCGACCGGTATCTGAATCGCTATCGGATTGGCCTGCAACCTCTTAACGATGGTGTCGAGAGCATGGAAGAAATCCGCGCCCATGCGGTCCATCTTGTTGATGAAGCAGACTCTCGGGACCGCGTACTTGTCGGCCTGCCGCCACACCGTCTCCGACTGCGGCTGCACTCCGGCGACGGCGTCAAACACCGCCACCGCGCCATCAAGAACCCTCAGCGACCGCTCGACCTCCGCCGTGAAATCGACGTGGCCCGGCGTGTCGATAATGTTGATCTGATAGTCGCGCCAGGAGCAGGTCGTCGCAGCCGACGTAATCGTGATGCCACGCTCCTGTTCCTGCACCATGTAGTCCATCGTGGCCGTGCCGTCGTGGACCTCGCCGAGCTTGTAGCTTCGGCCGGTGTAGTAAAGGATGCGCTCGGTCGTGGTGGTCTTACCAGCATCAATGTGGGCCATGATGCCGATATTCCTCATCTTCTCGAGTGCGATAGTGCGGGGCATATACTATGTCAAGCGCGGCTGCGTTGAAACTCTCCTGTTCCCTTTGGTCTACCAGCGGAAGTGCGCAAAGGCCTTGTTGGCCTCCGCCATGCGGTGGACGTCGTCCTTCTTCTTAATCGCGGCGCCGCGCATATTGGCGGCGTCCAGAAGCTCTCCGGCCAGCTTCTCAGCCATCCCGCGCTCGGCGCGAGCCCTGGCCCCATTCAGGATCCAGCGGATGGCGAGCGAGGTCCGGCGGTTGTTCGGCACTTCGATCGGGACCTGGTAGTTGGCGCCGCCGACGCGGCGCGTCTTCACTTCCAGCAGCGGCTTGGCATTCTCCACCGCCTTCTTGAACAACTTCAGCGGATCGTCCTGCGCTTTTTCCTGCATCGCGTCCAGCGCACCATAAAAGATGCCCTGCGCGATCGTCTTCTTGCCTTCCCACATCATGGAATTGATGAATTTGGCGGCGAGAGTCGAGCTGTAGACCGGATCCGGTTGGATCTCACGGGATTCTGCCCCACGGCGTCGAGACATTTCTCTACTCCCCTTCCCTACTTCTTCTTCTTAACCTGCGCGCCGGCCTTCGGGCGCTTGGCGCCGTACTTCGAACGCGACTGCATCCGGCCGGAAACGCCTGCCGCATCCAGGGTGCCGCGCACGATGTGATAACGCACGCCCGGCAAATCCTTCACGCGGCCCCCGCGGATGAGCACAATCGAGTGCTCCTGCAGGTTGTGCCCCACGCCCGGAATATAGGTCGTCACTTCAATGCCGTTGGTCAGCCGGACACGGGCCACCTTCCGCAATGCCGAGTTGGGCTTCTTGGGCGTCGTCGTGTAGACGCGGGTGCAAACACCGCGCCTCTGGGGACATTTCTGGAGGGCGGGACTGGCGGTCTTATAGACCGTCGGCTTTCGCCCCTTGCGAACTAGCTGATTGAACGTAGGCACGCACTAACCTCTGGTTGGCAGTCTTTTGATGCGTCGATCATAATCGCACCCGGCCGTGCACAAATGCACACGAACCAGCCCGATGCGTCACTTCAGAACGAAAAATCTATACTCGGGAGGATCCCGCTTCTGTTGTGGCCCGCCAGAGATTTCTCTCCAGAGAGCCAAATTAGAGGGTCACTTCGGACTCGCCCATGCCCTGCCAGTAGCGCTAATGTCCACCGGGGCCTCGGGGCGGGCTCCCAGACGGCTTCCCACTTGATCGAACTACAACCCGCGGGAAGGGTAACTAGGAGCGGAAGAACGCACTCCGCAAACCTCCCCAGAATACACAACCGGCGGGCTGGGTGTCAACTGGACTTGAAAATATCGCAACTTAACGCCCGCCAGGCCGGATCGGCTCACCCCCGGCTTCGCGACCAAACGAACCAGGTCGTGGAAGATTTAACTGTGGAACGGAGATCGGCGCACCCCCGGCTTCGCGACCAAACGAACCTCATCATGCCCCGGTCCACCCAAATCGTCCGCTCGCGTCCAGCGGGGAGCCCCACCCACGCGCCGCGTTAATGCATACATAATGTTCAATGTTTCAATTGTTTGGTCCCCCACCCACAGCTGCTCCGCTGGCGATTGCGCGAGTTTTGGCTGTTGTGATACGTTAAATGCGGGTGCGCGTGTAGCCGTTCGCCCGCCTGTTCGCCCGAACGCCGTTTCAGGCGCTAGCGACATCCATGGAACAACTTTTTAAACAGCTCGGGGACATCATCGTTCGTGCGGTCCCCGCATTCATCCTTTTCGTCCTTCTCCACCTGTACTTGAAGAAGGTCCTCTTCAGGCCTTTAGAGAAGGTCCTCGATGAACGCCGGAAGAAGACCCAGGGCGCCGTCGAGGCTGCGGAGGCGATCGTGCGCCAGGCAGCGGGAAAGATGGACACCTATGAAAAGGCCTTGAGCAGGTCTCGCGCCGACATCTATAAGGAGCAGGAGGCGGCTCGCCGCGAGATCGCGGCCCAACAGGCTGAAGCTGTCGGCCAGGCCCGGGCAAAGGTGAACGAGCAGGTCGCCGCCGCCCACGCCGGCATCGAAGCCGAGGTCGCGGAGGCCCGCGCCGGCCTCGCCGCCGAGGCCGATCGACTTGCCGAAAAGATCGCGGCCGCCGTGCTCACCGGGAGGAATTGATAGTTGATGCCCTCCATGCATAGGTTTTTCATCACTTTCGCTCTGTTGGCCTGCGCTGCCCAGGCTGCCGAGGCCGCCGACCATGGCGGCGGAGACCCCAACCTTCATTACAAGTTAGTCAATTTTGCCATCCTGGCTACCGGCATCGGCTTCCTGGTGGTGAAAGCCCTTTTCCCAGCCTTCCGTTCGCAGCAGAAGCAGATCCTTGATGGGATGGCTCAGGCCGAGCGCCGGGCCGAGGAAGCGGCCGCGCAGGCTGCGGAAATCGACCGCCGGATGGCTGGACT
This sequence comes from uncultured Bryobacteraceae bacterium, assembly GCA_947084845.1. Classification (GTDB taxonomy): domain Bacteria; phylum Acidobacteriota; class Terriglobia; order Bryobacterales; family Bryobacteraceae; genus PNKE01. The sequence goes on from CAMTUE010000074.1 coordinate 4,653, forward strand.
CGAGCAGGATGTCGCGGAGCTTCGCGGCAAGGCACGGATTGAGATGGAAGCCGAGGCGGATCGATTCAACCTTGCGACGAAGGCCATGCTGGAAAAGATCGAGCGCTCCGCTGAGGTTGAGATCTCGTCCATGGCCAAGGCCGCCCGCCAGGAACTCAAACAGTACTCGGCCGATCTGGCTCTCGGCTTGGCGAGGCAGAAGATTCAGAGCCGGATGGACGACTCGGTCCAGGGCGCGCTGGTCTCGCGGTTTATCGCTGGACTCACACCTGACGTGGTGGAGAAAAATTAGCCGGAGGCCTCTTCAAGCCATGTCTATCGCAGTCGCAAATCAGTACGCCAAGGCCCTGCTCGACGTCGTGTTGAAAGAGGGTTCTCCGGTTACTGCCTCCGAGGTCCAGGCGCAACTGGAGAGTTTCCGTGACGCGCTCGGCATCTCGCCCGAACTTCGCGAAGTCCTGATGACGCCGGCTATCGGCGCCGGGAGCAAGCGCAAGGCCTTGGGCGGGCTCGCAAAGTTGCTCGGCCTGAGCCCCGTGGTGGTCAATTTCCTGAGCCTGGTGAAGGACCGCCGCCGCATCCCGTTGATGGCGGACATCTGCGCCATGTTTCGCGAGCAGACCGACCATCGGTTGGGCGTCCTGCGGGCCGTGGTGGCCTCGGCCCGGGCTCTCGACAGCGGCCAGCAGGCGGCATTGAAGGGCCAATTGAGCTCGGCCACGGGCAAACTCGTGGAAGTGGATTATTCGGTGAACCCCGACCTGGTGGGCGGCGCCACCGTCACTATCGGTTCGACAGTTTTCGACGGCTCGGTGCGCGGACAGCTTGAAGGCCTCCGGCGGCACCTGACCACTGAGGGTTGAGCGGCTACGAAGCCCTACCCGGAGAGTATGCGGAAGGACGAAAGAGTTTAGGCTATGGCCCAGATTCGAGCGGATGAAATCGCGCGGGTACTACGCGAAGAGATTGAGAATTACGACCAGGTTATGCAGGTGGCCGAAACCGGCTACGTCGTCAGCGTCGGCGACGGCATCGCCCGGATCCACGGCTTGGCCAAGGTGATGGCCGGCGAACTGATCGAGTTCCCCCACGGCGTCTCGGGCATTGCCCAGAACCTGGACGAGGACGAGGTCGGCGCCGTCATGCTCGGCGAATTCGCCGAGATCAAGGAAGGCGACGAAGTTCGCCGGACGGGCCGCATCATGTCCGTCCCGGTCGGCGAGGCCCTGATCGGCCGCGTCGTCAATGCTATCGGGCAACCCATTGACGGCAAAGGCCCGATCGACACGACCGAGTTCAACGCCATCGAGCGCATCGCCCCCGGCGTGATCGACCGCAAGCCAGTGAGAGAACCCCTCCAGACCGGCATCAAGGCCATCGACGCCATGATCCCGATCGGGCGCGGCCAGCGCGAACTCATCATCGGCGACCGCCAGACCGGCAAAACCGCCATCGCCCTGGACACCATCATCAATCAGAAGGGCACGGGCGTCATTTGCATCTATGTCGCCATCGGCCAGAAGCGGTCCACTGTCGCCCAGGTGGTCAAGACCCTGGAAGACTTCGGCGCCATGGAATACACCATCGTCGTCGCCGCCACCGCGTCTGATCCCGCCCCGATGCAGTACATCGCCCCATATTCGGGCTGTTCGATGGGCGAGTTTTTCCGCGACCGCGGCCAGCACGCCCTCTGCGTCTACGACGATCTTTCCAAGCACGCCGCCGCGTACCGCGAAATATCGCTCCTGCTGCGCCGTCCTCCTGGCCGCGAAGCCTTCCCCGGCGACGTGTTTTACCTCCATTCGCGCCTGCTGGAGCGCGCCGCCAAGATGAGCGACGCCCTCGGCGGCGGGTCGCTCACCGCTCTTCCGTTTATTGAAACCCAGGCCGGTGACGTCTCGGCCTACATTCCGACCAACGTCATCTCGATCACGGACGGCCAGATCTACCTGCAAAGCGACATGTTCAACTCGAACTTCCGCCCGGCGGTTGACGTGGGTCTGTCGGTGAGCCGCGTCGGCGGCAACGCCCAGATCAAGGCCATGAAGCAGGTGGCCGGTTCGCTTCGCCTCGACCTCGCCCAATACCGCGCCCTGGCCGCATTCGCCCAGTTCGGCTCCGATCTCGACAAGGCCAGCCAGGCACAGTTGAACCGTGGCCGCCGGTTGACGGAACTGCTCAAGCAGGGCCAGTACAAGCCGCTGCCGGTCGAAAAGCAGGTTCTGCTGCTCTATGCCGGCACGAACGGCTGGGTCGACGACCTGCCTGTTGAAGCCATCCAGCGGTTCGAGGAAGATCTATACCGGACGGTCGAGAATGGCTATCCGCAGATTTTTGTTCAGATTCGGGAGAAGAAGGCCCTCGACGACGCCCTGAAAGCCGAAATCGAGGCCATGCTCAAGGAGTTCAAGCAGCGCTTCGTGGCCGAACTGGCGTCGGAGTCGAAGTAGGCGCAGTTTTAAGGAAGCACGATGCCCAGCCTGATTGATATCCGACGGCGCATCCGTTCGGTCAAGAACACGCAGCAGATCACCAAGGCCATGAAGATGGTGGCCACGGCCCGGCTGCGCAGGGCCCAGGAACGTGTCGTCAATGCCCGCCCCTACTCGCGAATGTTGAGCGAGATGGTGGCCAACGTCGCTTCGGCCGCCGGCCCTGAAGCCGCTTCGCTTCACCCCCTGCTCGCAGCCCGTGAGGAGAAGCGCGTACAGCTTGTTCTGGTCACCGCAGACCGCGGTTTGGCCGGATCCTTCAACACGAACCTGATCAAGGCCGCTGAACAGTTCCTGGTCGCCAACCAGGACAGAGAAGTCACCCTGGAGCTTTACGGCCGCAAGGGACGCGACTATTTCCGCCGCCGCAACGCCAAGGTCAGCGGCGAGGTCACCGGCATCAGCCAGGCCGCCAGCTATGATAGCGCCGAAGCCCTGGCCGACATGCTCATCGACCGCTTCACAAGCGGCGAAATTGACTCGGCCTATATCATTTACAACGAATTCAAGAGCGTCCTGACTCAACAGGTCGCGGTCAAGCGGATCCTCCCGCTGTCTTTGCCCGGCGAAACGGGCAGCGGCCGCGACTACATCCTTGAGCAGCCGCCAGTCGAGTTCCTGACCAATTTGCTGCCGGGCTATGTCGAGGCCCTGGTGTTCGGGGCGTTTCTGGAGTCGGCCGCCGCCGAGCACGCCGCCCGCATGACGGCCATGGACTCCGCCACGACAAACGCCAGCGAAGTCGTCGCCAAGCTGACCCTTTATATGAACCGGGTCCGCCAGGCCAGCATTACGAGAGAGATCATCGAAGTTGTCAGCGGGGCCTCGGCCCTCGAGTAGGAAAAGAAGAGATCCATCATGTCCAATACCGCGACAGAAGTAGTCGGAAAAGTAATCCAGGTGGCCGGACCGGCCGTTGACGTTCAGTTTTCCATCGAACAGATTCCGCTGATCTACACAGCCCTTCGAATCACCAGCGAGGGCTTCGAGGTCCCGGAGCCGATCAGCATTATCGTCGAAGTGGCCCAGCACATTGGTGAAGGCAGGGTGCGATGCATCGCGCTCCAGCCGACCGACGGGCTGATCCGCGGCATGAAGGCGATCTCCACGGGCGCGCCGATCACCGTCCCCGTCGGGAAACAGACCCTGGGCCGCATTCTCAATGTCCTCGGCGAGCCGGTGGACCAGCAGGGTCCGGTCGTGACCGAGAAGCGCTTCCCGATCCACCGGTCGGCGCCATCATTTGAAGAGCAGTCAACGTCGCTGAAGATGTTCGAGACCGGCATTAAGGTCATCGATCTGCTCGAGCCGTACCTCGTCGGCGGCAAGATCGGCCTGTTCGGCGGAGCTGGCGTCGGCAAGACCGTCGTCATCATGGAGTTGATCAACAACATCGCCATGAACCACGGCGGCGTCTCGGTCTTCGCCGGCGTCGGCGAGCGCACCCGCGAAGGCAACGATCTGTGGCTCGAAATGCAGGAATCCGGCATCCTCGATCCGACGGACTGGACCAAATCCAAGGTCGCCCTGATCTATGGCCAGATGACCGAGCCGCCCGGAGCGCGCCTCCGCGTCGGCCTCACCGGGCTGACCGTCGCCGAATACTTCCGCGACGAAGAGGGCCAGGACGTGCTCCTGTTCATCGACAACATTTTCCGCTTCACTCAGGCCGGTTCCGAAGTCTCGGCTCTGCTTGGCCGCATGCCCTCGGCCGTCGGCTACCAGCCCAACCTGGCCACCGAAATGGGCGAGTTGCAGGAACGCATCACTTCGACAAAGAAGGGCTCGATCACGTCGGTTCAGGCCATCTATGTGCCTGCCGACGACTACACCGATCCCGCCCCGGCGACCACCTTCGCCCACCTCGATGCCACCACCAACCTGTCGCGCGACATCGCGTCGATGGGCATCTACCCGGCGGTCGATCCACTGGCCTCGACATCGCGCATCCTTGATCCTTTGGTCGTCGGCGAAGAGCACTACAATACGGCCCAGCGCGTCAAGGGGATCCTCCAGCGCTACAAGGACCTGCAGGATATCATCGCCATCCTGGGTATCGACGAACTCTCGGAAGACGACAAGCTCAGCGTCACCCGCGCCCGCAAGATTCAGCGCTTCCTGTCGCAGCCGTTCCACGTCGCCGAACAGTTCACCAGCATCAAGGGCAAGTACGTCAAACTCGCCGACACAATCCGCAGCTTCAAGGAGATCTGTGACGGCAAGCACGACGATCTGCCCGAGCAGGCGTTTTACATGCAGGGCGCAATCGAAGATGTTCTCGAACGCGCCGAGCAGATGAAGAAGGCGGTCTGACATGGCTGGCGTCATCACTCTGGAAGTGGCCACCCCAGAGCGGCTGCTCCTGAAGGAACAGGTGAGCGAGGTCGAGGTGCCGGGCGCCGATGGCGCTCTCGGCATCCTGCCCGAGCACGCCCCCTTGCTCTCCGAACTCGGTTCAGGGGTGCTGGCTTACACGCCGGCCGGCTCCAGCCGCAGGTTCATCGCCATCAGCAACGGCTGGGTTGAAGTTCTGCCCGACCGTGTCCGCGTTCTCGCCGAGAGGGCCGAATTCGGGAATGAGTTGGATCTGGCTCGCGCCGAGAAGGCAATGGAGCGGGCGATGGAGCACCTGACCCACCCGGCCGATGGGACCGACGTGGCGCGTGCGCTGAACGCGATGCACCGTGCCCAGGCCCGCATCGAAGTCGCCAAGTTCACCGGCATGACGCGGAACAAGTAGTCAGAAGCCTCCGCTCAAACCATTAAGGCGCACGGTGCAGCCACCATGCGCCTTTCGCTTTTTCTGAACAGTAGAACGGCGGCAGTCAGAGATTCGCTGAAGCCACGGCGATCTGCGCCCGCGCCTCGCGCACAAATTCCGCCCAGTCCACTTCGCCCCACCAGACGTGCTCCCAACCGGTGACCACCCCCGCTGACCAGATCAAAGCCACATTCGCCCGGGCCTCGGTCGTCCTGAACACCCAGCGGTAGACGCCCGTCGGCTGCGCCCAGCAGCATTCGCCCAAGCCATCCAGTTCCACGCGGTCAAGCGCCTCGGAAAGGGCCTCCAGCGCCAATGACGGCTCATGGACGGCGATCACGGTTCCACCAATCGAACACGCCAGAAACCCGCGCTCGTCGCGGTGCAGAACAAAGGGCATACTCCGAGTCTACCGGACCCGCGAGCCGCATCCCGCGCGCCTACCAAAGCCCGATCAGCTTCCAGTACGCAAACCCGACTGTCCCCCAAATTGCCAGGTTCGCCACGCCCACGATCGCGCCCACCCGCCACCAGTCCTTCATCGCGACGTAGCCTTGTCCGAAATACATCGGCGCCGGGGTGGTCCCGTAGTGCGTCAGCCCCGCCGCCAGGTTGGCGAAAAACGCGAACGACAGCACCACCAGACCGATGGGCGCTTCCTTCGCCAACAGCACCGCGACGAACGCCGGATACATCGCCAGGATGTGGGCCGTGATGCTGGCAAACGCATAGTGGGCAAAGTAGTAGATCAGCAACGCCACCACCAGCAGTGCAAGCCAGTTCAACCCGGAGAAGTATCCGCCCACCGACTCGGCAAACGCCTTCGTCACCCCGGTTTCATTCAGGGCCTTGCCCAGGCGCACCAACCCGCCGTACCAAACGAATATGTCCCAGGCCGCCCTCTCGTTGATCACGTCTTCCCACGTGAGAACCCCCGTCAGCAGCAGCGTCATGCTCCCGCAGAGCGCCGTCACAGTGATGTCCACATGGTGGAAACCGGACGTCGCCCACATGCCGCACACCGAGGCGAAGATCACCGCCAGGATCTTCTCCTGCCGCCCCATCGGTCCCATCTTCACTAATTCTCCACGCGCAAACTCCGCCGCCTCGGGCGTCCGGCGTATCTCCGGCGGGTAGATCCTAAGGACAATCTGCGGCACCAACGCCAGCGACACCAGGCCCGGCACAACGGCCGCCGCGAACCAACTCGACCACGTCACCGGATAGCCGAAATTGCCCGCCATCTGTGCCGCCAGCGGGTTGCTCGCCTGACCGGTGAAGAACATGGCCGCGCCCACGATCGCGCACTGATACACCCCCACCATCAGGAACGCGCCCAGCCTCCGCGGCGACTGCGCCGGCGTCGACCCGTACAACTCGGCGATTGAACGCGTGATCGGCAGCGTCACCCCTCCAGACCGCGCCGCGTTCGACGGGATGATCGACGCCAGAAGCGTATCCGACAACCCCAGCGAATAGCAGACGCCCACTGAGCTCTTCCCGAACGTCCTCACGAACACCAGTGCAATCCGCCGCGCCAGTCCTGTGTTGAGCAGGGCCCGGGAGATGAAAAACGCCGCCATCACCAGCCAGACTGTCGGATCGGCGTAGCCTCCCAGCGCATCTGAAAGAGTCAGACCGCCAATGACCGGCGCAAGAGTGACAGCCAGAAGTACCAATGCGCCGCCCGGGATCGGAGACAGAATCAGTCCCGCGACCGTGGCCAGAAACAGGCCTGTCAACCGCCAGCCGGCCGCCGTCACCGCCGGCGGAGCGGGGAGCAGGACAACGAGGAAGTAGATGGCGATGAGGACCGCGAAGCGGCCGGCCACCGTGCGGGCGTCGTACGCTTTCGTCGCGGATGCCATTGGATATCGAGTCTACACGAGGACGCCGTGAGCGCGCTTCTTGTATACTTAGTTGCATCTACCGGGATAACCTCGTTCTTCCCTGAAAGAGGATTCGTCATGATTCGTATTGCCGGGCTCTTCCTGTGCACAGCCGTTTGCAACTGCGCCCTCGCACAGACGACGGCCACGTTGTCGGTGAAGGCAACCGATCCCCAGGGCCAGGCCGTCGAGGCCGCCGTGGTCACGCTCTCGAATCCCGTCACGGGCCTCAACCGCAGCCTCCCAACTGACGCCGACGGTTCGGTCACGTTCAGTAATTTCCCCTTTCACAACTACGATCTCAGCGTCGTCAAGCCCGGCTTCACCCCCGAAAAGCTGTCGGTCGCGCTCCGCTCGAACGTTCCCGTCAACGTCGCGGTGACCCTCAAACTCGAAGACCACGTCGTCAGCGTCGACGTATCCGCCTCCGGCACCTCCGTCCTCATCGATCCCGATTCCACCGGCACTCACACCGAACTGAATCAGGGCTCGATTCGAAAGCTCCCCATCGCTCCCGGATCCCGCGGCATGGAAGGCATCCTGCTTTCAATGCCCGGTTTCGCCGCCAATGCCAACGGCGCAATCCACCCGCGCGGCGCCCATAACCAGATGACCTTCGTTGTCGACGGCATGCCCATCAGCGACCAGCTCACGGGCGCGTTCGCCAACGCCGTCGACCCGTCCGTCGTCGAAAGCGTGGAACTCTACACCGGCAATGTCCCCGCCGAATTCGGCAACAAGGTATCGGGCGTCGCCGTCGTCACCACTCAGTCGGGCCTGAACTCCGGCCGCAAGTTCTCGGGCAGCGCTCAGATCTCCGCCGCCCAGTTCGGCACGCTGTCGTCGCTCGCCCAATTCGCCGGTGGAACCGGGCGCTTCGGCTACTTCGCTTCGATGAACTCCATGAAGTCGAACCGCTACCTCGACCAGGTCTCCATCGACAACCTCCACAACGGCGGCAACTCCGAACGCGCCTTCACCCGCCTCGACTTCCAGGCCACTCCCGTCGACATCCTGCGTTTCAGCGTTATGGCCGGGCGGTCGTCGTTCCAACTCGCCAACCTGCGCTCGCAGCACGCCAACCGCCAAAACCAGCGGCAGGAACTCAACGACATCTCGGTCTCCACCTCCTGGCTCCGTACCCTGGGCGCGCGCGCTACCGTCGAAGCAAACGGATCGTTCCGCAACTCCCTTGCCGAACTCTTCTCCAGCCCCGGCGACACCCCCGTCACCGCCTCCCAGTCCCGCCGCCTGACCACCTACAACGCGGGTACGCGTTTCAGTCTGTTCACCGGCCGCCATAACCTTCGCACCGGTGTCGACTACCAGCGTTTCCCCCTCCGGGAACACTTCAACTTCGCCATCACCAGCCCCGACTTCAATCGACCGGGGGATATGGATTTCGTCGAAACCCTGCTCCCCTTCGACCTCACCCGAGGCGGTTCCTGGTTCCGCTTTTCGCGTGCCGGCGCCGGCCAGATGTCCTCAGCGTTCGTCCAGGACCAGGTCCGCCTCGGCCGGCTCCAGATTTACCTCGGCCTGCGTTTCGACAACTATCGATTCCTCGTCAACGGCAGTCAGCTTCAGCCCAGGGTCGGACTCAGCTATCACATCAAGGAGACCGGCACCGTCCTGCGCGCCTCCTACAACCGCACCTACCAGACCCCGCCCAACGAGAACCTGCTGCTATCGAACTCTCCCGAAGCCGCCGCGCTTGCTCCCCAGGGCGCACGTGAACAGCTCGGCGGCGGGTTCGCCTACATCCGGCCCGAACGCCAGAACGTCTATGAACTTGGCATCCAGCAATCGATCGTCAAGGCCGTCAGCGTCAGCGCGGCGTACTACCACAAGCAATCACACGACCTCCAGGACAACGACAACTTCCTCAACACCGGCATCATCTTCCCCACTTCGCTCGCCAAGTCCCGCGTCAACGGCGCCGAGGGCCGGGTGATGTTCTTCCCCGGCCGCCGTTTCTCGGCCAGCCTGACCGGCACCCACTATCGTGTCGTCGTGACTCCGCCCTTCACCGGCGGGCTCTTCCTCGGCAGCACCGCCATCGACGCACTCTCTTCGGGACCCTTCGTCATTGACCACGACCAGAAACTCGGCCTTGCCGCCAATGCCGTCTACAACATCACACGCTCGCTCTGGGCTTCATTGACCGTCCGCCACGACAGCGGACTGGTGTCCAACCCCTCCAACCCTGACGACGTCCGCCGCGACCCCGACTATGCCGACCTTCTCGACTACGTGAACCTGGCCAGCGACCCGCCCAGGGTCAAACCTCGCACCATTCCCGACTTCGCCATTGGCTATACGCGCACCCGCGATGGCGTCAGGAAATGGGAGGCCGTGCTCCAGGCGTCAAACCTCTTCAACAGCACGGCGCTCTACAATTTCCAATCGATTTTCGTGGGAACAAGGCTCATCTCCCCGCGAGCCGTCAGCCTCCGCCTCCGCTGGTTCTTCTAACCCTGCGAATCGCCAGGTGATCCCACTGCACGATCAACGGAGATCGCCACAAGTGCCGCACTGCAGGCAGGGAGTAGCAGTGCTGTAATGAGAGTCATGCCGACTCCAAAACGTTGGTGCAGTGACAAAGAAATCATCGCGGACTTGCGGAATTGCGATTGGAAAGAGTGGTTTTCGGAGAGGCGCATCATGTGTGCCCAGAGTGATTGGCATTCCATCGTCGATGGAGCGGTAGGCGCCAATACTTTCCGAGCCTTCGCCCGGCTGCCCAACCGTCCTTCTGCCGTCTTTCGCGAGTGGGCGTACGAGTTCTTGGTAGCTGGCGGGGAACACTTCAGCAATCTGATGGCGATCAACTCCCAATTGGAGTACGACGAGTGGCTGATCGAGTGCGCCGGCACCTTCCGTCGGCACTGGAAGCGGCGGATGGGGTCGGAGATTCCTTTCGGCCCGTCGCTGAAGCTCCCTAATCTGCTCATGAAGAGTGCCTGCTTGTGGCGAGGCATTCCCAAATCCAAGTCAAACCGGCTGATTTGGCGCCTCCACGTTCCACTGGACAGCTATACGATTCAGGCCGTGAGGAATTGCATGGATCCCGGCGGAACCATTGGCCGCATCCCAACCTCTGCCGGCATGGGATACGTCAACGATATTGAAACCTACCTCGCGTTTCAGGAGTTGTTGAGGTCGTTGTCAGGCAAGGCGAAAGTGCCCCCCATCGCCATCGATATCCTGGCGTGGGATGTTGCTCATTGACCACCTCCAAAGTGTCGGGCGCACCGGAACCCTTCCCCCTGCCCTCAACTGCTCCGCGTTGACTGCTTGCCGAGGAACTTCCCTTCGGGAGCATCCACTTACGATGAAGAACCCGTGAGTTTGCACCGCGGATTTACGGCGTTGCGCGAAGGGCTTATCCTCGCCTCGCACGGAAGCCATACCAGAAGCCGCTGAGGCCAATAATGAGAGCCAGACCGAGGGCGGTGCGTTCGAGTCTCGTGCCGCCGCTGGCCGAAGTCCCCGCAGGTGAGCCGTCGAAGGGTTCGGGTATGTGGACAACGGATTGCTGGCGGTGGCCCATCTCGTCATCGACGGTGATGCGCCAGTCGCCGGGTCCGGCAGGTCTAAAACAGAAGTAGCCCTGCGCGTCGGCGTTGCCGGACTGGTGAACCGTTTCTGACCCGCCCGGCGCGTAAACAAGCACTTTGCCGAAAGCGACCGGTTCGCCGGCGCCATACACCGCGCGGGCGACGACCGCCGGCGGCGCAAGCGAGATCTGGATGGAGAGGTCGTGCGCGATGACGGGAACGGACATCGCGCAGAACAACATGAGGGAGGCTCGCGAGAGGATTCGCGTCATACCTCTCAGTATCGCTTTTTTTAGAATCGTGCTACTATCCGTCGTCATAAGGAGTTTTTTTCAGTGATCCCTTCCTCGCTCTCACGCGCCCTCATCGGCCTGTTTTCATTGACCTTTCTGCTCGCCGCGCATTACACCTGGATGGCGCCGGCGTCGGCCCCGCTGGTCCAGGGGAAAGTCAACAAGATCCAAATCGCGCATGGCCACAAGTTCCCGGCCGGCGAGGAAGCGATCGTGGCCGCGCAGGTGCGGGCCTTTGCCGTCTCGCCGGGTGGCAAGAGAACCGAACTGAAGGCAGTGGCGGCCGGTAAGGTGGTTGCGCTGGACTATACGCCCGGCGAGGCGGGCACCCATGCGCTGGGATTCGTGCAGGATCGCGGCGTGTCGAGCCGGACGCCCGGAGGAGTGAAAAAGGGCGGCAGAGACGTTAATCCAAACGCGACGCAGGCTTCTCGCATCATTCGCACGGCGGTGGGGTATGCCTCGACGGGCAAGGTGGACCCATCGGGCAAAGCCCTGGGAATGGAGTTTGAGATCGTCCCTCAGGTTTCGGGTGGAACGATCACGCTGCAACTGTTGCGGACTGGCAAGCCGCTGCCGGGCGTGGCTATCGGACTGCTGGTGAACGGATCGGAAGAACCAAACGAACTCGGCAAAACGGACGCTCAAGGACGGCTCGTCTACCGGCCGGGCGCAGCCGTCAAGCCTCCGGTCCTCTTCATCGCCGACTTTTCGGAGCCGGCGCAGAAGGGCGCCGCGTACGACTCGACTAACCTGAGCACGTCGCTCTATCTGGGCTGGTAAGCCATATGCACATCGCGGATGGCATACTTCCCGTCGCCTGGTGCGGGGTTGCCCATGCGGCCACGTGGCCGTTGGTCTATTGGTCCGGCCGGCGGACGCAGCCTCCAGAGATAGTCAAGATGGGGCTGCTGGCCTCGGCTCTTTTCGCCGTTTCACTGGTTCATATCCCCTTCGCCGGTACGGCGATTCATGTGGGGCTGCTGGGACTGGCAGGGGCGCTGCTGGGGGTGCGGGCGCTGGTGGTTGTGTTCGCGGCGCTGCTGCTGCTGCAGGCATTGCTGTTTCAGCACGGCGGACTGCTTGCCCTGGGGGTGAACGCGCTCAACATGAGCGCGGGGGCGTTGGCTGCAGGGCTGATCTGGAGGATCCGCGCCGGGCGGGCGGGCTTCAGAGGGTTCGCCGCGGGCTTCATCGGGGTGATGATTCCGGCGACACTGGTTGGAATCGAGTTCCTCTTTGCCGGCTACGGGAAGGGGTTCCTCGCCCTCGCCGGGCTGTATTCACTTGTCGCGCTATTGGAAGGCCTGATCACCTCGGCGGCGGTCGTCTTTCTGGCGCGCACGAAGCCGGAGGTCTTGCAGTCTCCATTTGGCGGCGAGAACGGGCGGGGAGGCTGAGGTGCGAAACGCGGCAGGACACGCCGATAGTATCGACCCGGCGGCGAAGCTGATCACATTTCTCGGCGCGGGCATCATCGTTGCGACTACTTCAAGCCTGAAGCCCGCGGCGTTCATCGCATATCTGGCCATCGCCGCGGCGCTTCTGGTGGGGTGCGGAGCGCGGGGCCGGCCGGTTTGGAAGCGCCTGCTGGTAGTGTCGCCCGTGGTATTGCTGTCGGGCGGGATGCGCGCCTGGCAGGCGGGTGATGCGGCGGCGGGGATCATAGTGGTGGCAAAGGCAGGGATCGTCATCCTTCTGTTCGCGATCCTGACCACGACGACCCCGTTGTCTGTGTTGCTCCCGGCGATGCGGCGCATGGGACTGCCGAACGCGGTTGGCTCTGTGATCGCGTTGATGGAGCGGTATGTCCATCTGATGGGCGAGGAACTGCGCCGAATGTACCGCGCCAGGGCGAGCAGGACGGTGCACGCCATGCCGGCGATGTCGCGGTTTCAGAGTGAAGGGCGGCTGTTCGGCGCGCTTCTGTTGAGGAGTTGGAATCGCTCTGACCGGGTGTATCACGCAATGCTCGCGCGCGGGTTCACGGGAGACTGGCCGAAGGGGAAGTCCCGGCAGTGGGGGCTGCGCGAGATTGGGTTTCTTGGCGCGACACTGGCCGGATTCGGCCTGGCGCGCTGGCTCTGAAGGGCGAGCCGGCGGTGGTACCCGGGGTGGGACTCGAACCCACACGTTCCTTTCGGAACAACGGATTTTAAGTCCGTTGCGTCTGCCATTCCGCCACCCGGGCATGGGTGAAAACAAAAGACTTACTGAATCGCTTGCCGTTCAGGCCCGTCTACTGTGGGGACTTTTGGCAGGGACCCCACCTCATTCAGCATACAGAATCGCTCGAATGCACGTTCCGTCGCCTCAGGTGAAGGATGGGCGTATCTCATACTCACGGTGACCGTAGAATGACCCATCAGACGCATGATGGTAAACGCATCGGCCCCGGATTCGCCTAGCCGCGTCCCGAAGGTGTGCCGCATGGAGTGGAGTACACAATCTGACGGCAGCTTGAATAGATGCCTCAGGGCCGCGTGCTGTTGATCCAGATAGGTCAGCGAGAGGCTTTGCCCATCGGCGCGGTGGAAGACGAAACCCTCAGGCTTCGGACCCCACTTCTTCAGGATCTCAACCACCCGGGCACTCAACGGCATGTTCCTGGACTTGCTGCTCTTCGCCTTGCCCGACAGGATAGTGAGATAGCCGTATCGTGCGCCCTGTGCCGGTTCCAGACGCACCTGAGGCCACTCAAGCGAGATAAGTTCCCCTGCCCTTAGTCCGGTATCCAGGAGGACCGTTGCCACGTCCTGAAGCAACGGGGTCGCGGCGCTGAGGTACAGGCTCTCCTGCGCGTTGCTGAACACGAACTCACGGTGTCGCTCTCCCTTCAGGAGCCGAACGCGCGGGACACGCTGAATGACCTTCCATTCCATTGCCAACCGGAGCAAGCGACGGAGAGTTGCCAGTTCGCGATTGATGCTCCCCGGACTGAGCGGTTTGTCGCGGCGGGACTTCGCCTTGCTCCTCGATTGCTTGTAGGCTTCAATCTTCGCCTCGTCTATGTCATCCAGTCGCGTCTTGGCGAGAGCCGCGTTCTTCAGGAGTTGCTCAACCCGATCCAGGTAGAATCGCACGGTGCGGGGCTTCTCAGCACACTGCATTTTGATAGCCTCGTTGAACCGTGGGGCAAAGTCTTTAAGCGTCGGTGCCGGGTCTCTCTTTTTGAGACCAACTGCCCCCTCTGCAAGATCGGCCCTGTACTTCGCCGCAATGTTCCTCGCGGCCTTGGGGTCACCCGTGCCAGTACTGACACGATGCCGCTTGCCTTGGAAGTTGTATTCAAACCAGTAGGTGTCGCCGCGTTTATAGACTGCCATGAGCGTCTCCGTCCTGTCCGTTGTGATGGGGTGTCATGGCTTGATATTATCTAACACCCCCCTGTAAGACAAGAGAATTCAGCATAGACCCCTGTGTAAGATGGAACCGTGCCGAAGAAGCGACTTCCACCAAAGGTCCGTGAGTTCTTCGACCAATCCAAGATGCCCCCGGAGGTCCTGGAGTTCTTCCGCAAACAAGGCGCGAAGGGTGGCAAATTCGGCGGCAGCGTGGGCGGCAAGATCGCCGCCGCGAACATGACCCCCGAGCAGCGCAGCGAGAGGGCACGCAAGGCTGCTGCCGCTCGGGAGGCCAAGAAACGGAACGCGGAGAATGGTTGAGGTCTGCACGCGCGAACCGTATTCCTACCGCCGCAGTCTCTTTGGTTCAACCATAGGCAACAGGTCTGGCATCCAGACGAGGTATCTGCCTCTCCGTCCCCAGGCGCGAATCCTGCCTTCGCCGATCCAGCGATAAATCGTCTTTGGGTGGAGGTAGGAGTAAAGAGCGGCCTGTCTGACGGTCACAAGGTGCCGGTCACAAGGTAGCCGGGTGCGGTCGAACCACGGTCCCGGATGGCAGCCAGTTTCTGCCCGGCGAGAACTTCATCAAGGTGTGGCGTTTGAGGAACGCCGGCACGACAACCTGGACGAATTACCGGGCGGCCTTAGTTCAGGGTCCCGGGGCGGGTGCAACAAGCGTGAACCTGCTCGTCTCAGGCGTGTCTACCGTGCCGATTCCGACGGCTGCCCCTGGAGATCTCGTAGACCTCTCTCTGCCAATGCGGGCTCCTGCCGAACCCGGGGCCTATGCCAGCTATTGGCAATTACAGAACGCCAGCGGGACTCCGTTCGGTGCGCTGCTGGGTGTCCAGATGCAGGTCCGATCGAGCGGAGTCACGCTTCAGATCGCGCCACGGCAGACATATGAAGCGGCAACGCGGACGCTGGTGCTTACTGCCAACGCGACAGACAGCCTCTCCCGTGCGGTCACCACAGGGAATCTGAACTGGTCGTTGCGCGACAATAGCGGTGTCCAAAGAACAGAAGGGAACCTCACTTATCAAAACGGCGAGTGGGGTACACGTCACACACTGCCCGCGCCGTTAAGTGCGGGGTTGTACGGCGTTCAATACACTCTCACAGACGAAGGCCGATCAGGGTCGGCAGTCGGCAGCTTTTCGGTAGGCGACTTGGTTGACATCTCCGGGACGGTCCTGGATGGAAAGACCAGAACACCACTCCCTGGCGTGGAGGTGCGCGCCGGCGGCAAGGTTACCCAGACCGACACTGCAGGGAAGTACGCTTTAGGCGGCCTAAGCCCCTCCGCACTTACGATGATCACGGGAACCAAGCCGGGGTACACCTCTTATGACGCCTCCCTGGACAGTCCCTCTGGCAGCCGAACCATCGTCCGGAATTTCGACATGTTCCCGACGTCTGCGTCAAAGCCCGTGATTACCGGTCTGACCGCGCAGTACGAGGGTACCTTCCTGGCCGGTGTACCGTTCACCAACCGGTATAGCGCCCGGGTCACCTGGAACGGTAGCCCGGGCACGGTCGAGTTCTACTATGACGGCAAACTGGTAGCGCCAGTGCCTGGGACGGCTTCCGGCGCAGAGACGTCTTTCGACATCGGTACTGGGTCTTCCTCCTCGCCGGCAATTCGCGCGCTCCGGGTGATCGCGCGCAACCGTGATGGGGCTACTTCCGAGCCACGCGAGATCTCTATACCGTTTGCGCCCTTACCCTGGTGGCTTCGACCGGCCGCTCTCATATGTAGCAAAACTGTTCGGCGTCAACTATTTTTACCGGTCAGCGGCAACTATTTCTCCCTATCGGCGACAACTACGGGCTTTGCGTAGCGGTGTTGCTCCCCTACACTGGTGCTGGCCGGAGCAGAGGATAAGGCTCTGCAGGGATGCACCC
>CAMTUE010000075.1:0-25140 GCA_947084845.1 uncultured Bryobacteraceae bacterium
AATCCCCCCCGGAGTCCGCCTGAAACCCCTCTTCGCTCACCTCAAATCCCTCCAACGCCGCCCAAAGACCAAAACCACCGCCGCCACCCGCCCCCCTGAGTCCGAGAACACCCGGAACGGGTCCCGCAAACCCCCCTCAGGAGCTCCAAAACAGCCATAAACCTCCCCACTCGACGCCTCTGCCGCACTCTGCTGGACTAAACTGCCGGCCACAGTCAGGCCCGCGCAAAGGTCAGCGCCCGCATTGTCTTCCCGTCCGCCACCGGCCGGTCCAACCGGCTGGTCAACCACGCCCCAAGCCGGGCCATCTCTTCGCCGAGTTCGGCCTCATCAATCAAATGCGGGTGGACTTCCTTGAATGCCGCCATCGAACCCGGAGGTGTCCGCCCCGGCGATACCGCCGTCGCCATATCGGCCGGATTCACCTGAATGACGATCATCACCACAGGCGCCAGGCGGACCAGATTCGCCACCACCGCCCTCCAGTCCGTATGTTCCAGCACCAGCGTGGCGCTGGCTGCGTCGAAGGGCCCCCGCAGGCTGCTCGATTCCAGGTCGTCGGCGACGCAAACCGCTCCTGGACAACGCCGCCGCAATGCCGCCAGGAACTCCGGGTTGATGTCCGTGAACACCGCGCGGCATCCCTCCAGCGCTGCCGGTTCAAGATGGTCGAAGAACTGTCCCGGCCCCGCTCCGGCGATCAGGACGCGTCCTGCAACCCTGCACGCGAACTCCGCCAGATGCCCGGCGTTCGCCTGTGCCTGGCCAATGGCCGCCATATGCGCTTCGTAATCTTCCGCCTGGACGCCGCCGCGCCACGCATCTCTCAACGTGAGTCCCATCGGTGTCATTCTAGTAGATCGGAGGTGTTCAGCCCATGCCCAGCCAAATACCCACCCGGATGATGACCCGCTTCAGCCGCTATGGCTGGGCCGTCGTCGCCTGGACTCTCTTCGTGATCGTCTGGGGCGCCGCCGTCCGCGCCACCGGATCCGGCGCCGGTTGTGGCAGCCACTGGCCTCTCTGCAACGGCGACATCGTCCCGCGCGCGCCCGAACTCGCCACCATCATCGAGTTCACCCACCGCGCCACCAGCGGCCTCGCCCTGCTCGCCGTGCTCGGCCTGGTTGTCTTCGCCTGGCGCGTCTTTCCCAAAGGCCACCTGGCCCGCAAGGCCAGCCTGATCTCGCTGATCCTCATCCTCATCGAGGCGCTGCTGGGTGCCGGACTCGTTCTGCTGGAATACGTCGAACAGAACAAGAGCCTGGGACGCGCTGCCTATCTCTCTGCTCACCTCGCCAACACGCTGCTGTTGGTTGGCGCACTCGTCTCTTCCGTCTGGCTTGGCCGCAAGGCCTCTCCCCGGTTAGGCCCGGTACGGGGCAGATGGGTGGCCGCCCTGCTCGTCACCCTGGCGGCCGGCATCAGCGGCGCCATCGCCGCACTCGGCGACACCGTCTTCCCGGCAACCTCCATGGCTCAAGGCATGAAGGCGGAATTCGCCGACGGCTCTCATGCCCTGCTCAGACTTCGCTTGATTCACCCCGTCGTAGCCGTCCTCGCCGGCGCATTCCTCGCCTGGCTCGGCCTTCACGTTTCCCGGTCCGCTCTCTCCGCCGCCGCGCGCAGGGCCGGCACCGCCCTGGCTCTCCTCGTCGCCATTCAATTAGCCGCCGGCGTCGTCAACGTCTGGCTGCTCGCTCCCGTCTGGCTACAACTGGTTCATCTGTTCCTGGCTAATCTGATCTGGATTGTTCTGGTTCTGATCATCCTGGAAGATGCTGCGCCAAATTCGAGCGGATCCGCTTCGTCACGCGGTACTGCCAATAAATACTAGTACTAATAGTACGAGAATGAATTTGCCGGCTGATTTACGCCGGCGAACGGAGGAGATCATTTGAAGGAACCGGCCTGAGAGCCCGTTGCCCCGCGGCTTGTGGGTTAACCGCAACCCGCGGGCCGTCCCGCTATTCCAGCAACTTGTTCAGTTCGCAAACCAACGCCGCCTGCGAATGGACTCCAAGTTTGCGATACAGCCGCTTCAGGTAGGTCCGCACCGTGTGGATCGTCACGCCAAGCGCTTCCGCCGCCTTGTCGGGACGGTTCCCTTCGAGCAGGACGTCGGCCAACCGCAGTTCGGCCTGAGTGAACTGAAACCTCTCCTGCAAACGCGCCCGGCGCTGCTCGCGTGAATAGCCGGGCCTGTGCAGAAACAGGCCCACATAACCAACCGTGGGCCGTCCGTTCGTCAAGTAAGTCCTGCAAACACGAATCGGGCCAGCCTCCTCACTCGGCCGGAACTCCATCACTTCGTCATCCGGCGGAACCAGCCCCGTCCACTCTCCATCCTCGGTCTTCAAACCAGGCGCGCCCTCCCACAGATCCTGGGCGGCCTTATTTGAAAATATAATCTTACTCTGATGGTCAAGTAAGATGATTGCAACGCTGCGCAGATCCATGAATACAGTAGTACACTCACTGCTCACGAATCCGTACACCTAAATTGGTGCAATTACACGCTATGATGCGAAGAAACGCGAAATCCGGTCCATCGCTTCCCCTAAGTGCTCCGGCGAGTTCGCATAACTGAATCGAAGGTAGCCTTCGCCAAATGAACCAAAGGCAGTCCCGCTGAGGCAAGCTACACCCGTTTGATCGAGGAGGGCGTCGGCCAGAGCCTTGGATTTCCAGCCTGTGCCTTCGATGTTTGGAAATGCGTAAAAGGCGCCTTCGGGCATGGGGCAGCGGAATCCCGGGATGCGATTGATGCGTTCGACGAAGTCGACGCGGCGGCGGCGAAACTCGGCAATCATCGCCTCAGCCGGTTCCTGCGGCCCGTTGAGGGCGGCGATCGCGGCGCGCTGGGTGAAACTGGCGGTGCAACTGTTGGAATTCACCATGAGTTTGTTGACAGGATCAACAAGCGCGGGCGGCAGCAGACCGTATCCGATGCGCCAGCCGGTCATGGCGTAGGTCTTTGAAAAGCCATCGAGGATGATCGTCTTCTCGCGCATCCCCGGAAATGTCGCGATCGAAACTGGCGGGTGGGCGTAACTCATCCGGCTATAGATCTCGTCCGAAAGGACCACCACGTCGCGATCGGCCAGCAGCGCGGCGATCTCGGCGACATCCTCGGTGGGCATCACGCCGCCAGTAGGATTGGCCGGCGAGTTGAGGACGACCATCCGGGTCTTCGGGCTCAACCGGGAACGGAACAGGTCGAGATCGAAGCTGAAGCCACGGGATTCAACCAGCGGGATCGGGACCGGCGTGGCGCCGGTAAACCGGATCATCGACTCATAAATGGGGAACGACGGATTCGGATAGATGACCTCATCGCCCGGATTGAGCAGCGCCAGCATCGGGAAGAAAATGATGGGTTTGCCGCCCGGCACGACGCAGACATGGGCCGGATCGGCGGCGATGCCCCGGGTCCGGCTGATGTAGGCGGCGATCGCTTCGCGAAGTTCCGGAAGGCCCTGGGTGGGTCCGTAGTGGGTCCAGCCTTCGTCGAGGGCCTGCTTGGCGGCTTCGATGATGTGGCGGGGCGTATCGAAGTCGGGTTCGCCGATCTCAAGGTGGATAATGGAGCGTCCTTGGGCTTCCAGCGCTTTGGCGCGAAGCAGGACTTCGAAGGCCGTCTCGGTGCCGAGGCGGCTCATGGCGGTGGCTAACTGCATGGTTTGCCTTTCATTGGGATTTAAGAATGGATGAGCCAGGCGGATCGGGTTGGTCCGGTTCTTCCTGGAACCGGGATCCGGCCGCGTGGCAAAGAGCGAGCATAAGATAGCGGAAAGGGCCGTATGGTTAATAATGTTGGACCCGGCCGCCGAGTCTCATACAATCTCAGCATAGCCGGGAGCGGACTGGTTCTGCACGGTTTTGCGGTTGCGCGCGTCATCTCAAGTAGGAAGAGATGCCAGCGCTGCTCCGCTACCGCCCGCTCGCCGCGGAAGAACGAATGAACGAAGCACACCACCCGAGCGTGGAGGGCGCCAGCGCATGGGATGCGCGGCATGACGAATTCGTCCAGACGAATCTGAGGCGGGTCTTTCTGATCGTCTACCGGATCCTGGGCAATGTCGAGGACGCGCAGGATGTGACCCAGGACGTCTTCATCAAGGCGCTTCAACGGCGCGAGCAGTTGAAGGACCTGGACAAAGCGGCCCACTGGCTTTCGCGGATTGCGTCGAACGCCGCCATCGACCACCTGCGGCGGCGCAAGCGCGTGACGTGGATGGAATTGGACGAGCCGCTTCAGAATACCCTGCCGGCGGGGGCCGAAAGCTCGGAAGAGCGGCTGTTGAGGTCCGAGCGCAGGGATGCGCTGCAGGCGGTGCTCGACCAGTTGACGCCGCGTGAACGGGCGGCGCTGGTTTTGAGGGATGTCGAGGATCTGCCGGCCGAGGAGGTCGCCAGGATCCTGAACTGCGGCAAGGCGACTGTGCGTTCGCACATTGCGAATGCGCGGACGAAGTTCAAGCGGCTGATGGGAGGCGAGCGATGAGAGCCGGTCATTTCAGCGACGCGGAGTTGGCGCTGGCCTCGACGGGTGATCTGGGCTGGCGGCGGCGGCTGGCGATTTGGCTGCATGCGCGGCAGTGCCGGGAGTGCGGCTCGGCGATTGAAGAGTATCGCACGGGCCGCGGCGAGATCCAGAGGGGCGCGGCCGCGATGGAGATGGACGAGGCCGCGTGGCTGGAACTTGAAGGCGAGATGAAGGCCAACATCCGGCTTGGGCTTTCAGCGGGACGGATTGTCGACCCGCGGCCCGGAATGGTCGAGGCGCTGGGCGTGGAGGCGGCAGGATGGCGGGCGGCGGTCGTTTTCGCGACGTTGACCGTCGTGCTGGCGGGTGGATGGTTATTGAAGCGGCCCGTGCCGGGGCTTCCCGGTGCGGCTTGGCAGAGCGTTTTTGCGGAGGCCAATGCCGAGGGTGTCGGGATTCAGGAAGGCCAGTCGGGCCTGATGCTGCTTGGCCCGGAGAAGGAATCGTCCGTGATGCTGGCCGGGACGGCCGGCGGTGCGCGGGCGCGGTTCATCGATGCGGAGACGGGACAGGTGACGATTCATCATGTGGCGCTTGAAGAGTAACGGGCGCGTGAGCTTCCGCGTTGGCCTGGCGGCGGCGCTGTTGGCCTTTGCGCTAGGCGCGCAGACGGGCGCGCCGAGCGGCGCATTCCGCGTGGATCTGCCGGCGGACGCGCCGGTGGCGCTGGTGTCGGCGGACTGGGGACAGTCGCAGGTGGCCCCGCGCGGCGGGGCGTTGCAGGTGGATTTGCGTTCGACGCTGATGCTGAAGAACACGACCCAGCGGCGGATCCGCGGCGTTGCCGTATTGGTTCTGGCGCAGGAAGTCGCGGCGGGAGGGAAGGCGTCGGTGACGGTTCCGGCGCTGGATGTGGCCCCTGGCGAGGCGTTTCCATTGCGGGTGGATGTCAGGCTGATGCGGCCGGCGGCGGGCGCCGGAGCTTTGGTCGAAGTGAAACTGGATGGCATCCTGTTCGAGGACCTGACCTTCTACGGACCGAACCGGTTGAATTCGCGGCGGACGATGATGGCCTGGGAACTCGAGGCGCGGCGGGACCGCAAGACGCTGCTGGCGTTGATGGAACGTGGGGGCGCGGCGGCGGTGCGCGAAGAGATGGTGGCGGTGCTGTCGCGGATCGCTTCGATGCCCAGATTGGATATCCAGGTGGCGCGGGCGGGCCGGGCGACGGCGCAGGGCGGGACGGCGGTGCGGTTTGCGGCTTTGTCGATGCCGGAGGCGCCGGTCGAGTTGACTGGGGCTGAGGTTGTCTCGGCGGGAGCTGAACTGCGTTTTCCCCATTTGGAGATGACCAACCGGAGTTCGCGGGCTGTGCGGTTCGTGGATGTCGGCTGGCAGGCGCGCGACCGGGATGGGCGTCAGTTCGTCGCCGGGAGTCTGCCGGCAACCGTGCAACTGGCAGGCAAAGGGAAGGCGACGCTGGAGCGCGATCAGGCTTACCGGGTGTCGATGAGCGGAGCAACGGCTGGATCGCGGCCGGTGGAATTTGCCGAGGTGAGCGGGTTCGTGGGCTTGGTCGAGTTCGAGGATGGCGAGATCTGGGTGCCGTCAATATCGGTGTCGGCAGTGACTGGCGAGCAGCAGAGGCTGGCCGAAATGTACCGCCGCAAGGGGATCGAGGCGGTGGCGGGGGAGCTGAGGCGGCTGCGGTAGCGGGGGCCGGAATTTGCGACCAAACGAACCTTTGGGCTGTAAGTCGTTTGTTTGCAATAGATAGATATTTTGTTGTTCGTAGGATTAGTGTTGTCACGTGGAATTTCGAGGCAGTGCAGGGCTTGTCGGCGGGCGGGCTGAAGCCCTTTGCCGGCTAAAGCCCGCCCCACCGGGGCTAAAGCCCGCCCCACCGGGGGGGTTAGCCGGCTCGGCCCATTAGGCGGCGGATCGAGGGGGTGGCGAAGGCCAGGGTGGCGGCCGAGACGATGAGTGCGGCAGCGATTCCACCATAAAGATGCATTAATGTGGCGGGGTCGTTGGCGACGAAGAAACCGGAAAGGTAGCCGGCCAGTTTGTTGCCCAGGCTTGTCGCGAAGAACCAGGCTCCCATCATCAGACCGACGAAACGGAGCGGGGCGACCTTGGTCACGGTCGAAAGCCCGACCGGGCTGAGGCACATTTCGCCGACGACAGCAAAGAAGTAGACGGCGACCAGCCAGAGGGGACTGATCCTGCCCGAAGCGGTGAGGGCCGAGGCGGGAACCAGGATGCAGAAGGCGACGCCGATGGCGGCCAGGCCGAGGGCGAACTTGGTGGGGCTTGAGGGTTGGCGGTCGCCCATTCTGACCCAGAGGCGGGCGAAGAGCGGGGCAAGAAGGATGACGAAGAAGGGCGTCATCGACTGGAGCCAACTGGCGGGGAATACGAAGCTGCCGATTTCGGTGCGGACGAGATTCTTGGCGAAGAGGTTGAGGCTGGCGCCTTTCTGTTCGTAGGCGGCCCAGAACATGATGGTGAAAGTGAACAGGATGGAGATGGCGAGGATGCGCCGCCATTCCTCCGCCGTGACGGGCCCTTTGGGCTCCTGAGATGCGGACTTGTTGCGGTCCTTGGGGCGGAGACCGACATCGGCGAGGGTTCCCTGGCGGAACCAGTAGACAGCGAGGCCGGCGATCATACCGACGCCGGCGGCGCCGAAGCCCCAATGCCAGCTCATTGTGGGGTCGAAGCCGCGGGCGGCGAGCCAACCCTTGAAGAAGGCGCTTTCGGCGAGGAAGCCGCAGGCCAGCGGGGCCATGACCGCGCCGAGGTTGATGCCCATGTAGAAGAGAGAGAAGCCGCTGTCGCGGCGGGGGTCGGTGGGGCTGTAGAGAGAGCCGACCATGGTGGAGATGTTGGGTTTGAGGAGTCCGGTGCCGATGGCGATCAGCGACAGGCCGAGGTAGAAGAAGGTCTGGGATGAGACGACGAGGGCGAACTGGCCGCAGGCGATGATGACGCCGCCAAGCAGCACGGCGAGGCGCGCGCCGAGCCAACGGTCGGCGATGAGGCCGCCGGGGACCGAGAGGATGTAGACGGCCATGGTGTAGGTGCCGTAGAGGGAGGCAGCCTGTTTGATATCCATTCCAAGGCCGCCGGCGGCGGGGAGGGCGACGGCATAGAGGACCAGGATGGCCCTCATGCCATAGAAGCTGAAGCGCTCCCACATCTCGACAAAGAAGAGTGTCGAGAGGCCGGGCGGGTGGCCGGC
The DNA here is from genome assembly GCA_947084845.1 of uncultured Bryobacteraceae bacterium. GTDB lineage: Bacteria > Acidobacteriota > Terriglobia > Bryobacterales > Bryobacteraceae > PNKE01. The sequence continues at coordinate 7,734 of CAMTUE010000075.1, forward strand.
GAGTCCGCTGGAGGAGGAAGCTTCAGAGGGGCGCATTTATCGATGATAGTCCGGCGGCGGTCAGTCCAGGGTTTCGGCGAGGACCTTGGCGGCCTGATCGGCGCGGAACTGGACGAGTTTGGCGGCGTAATCGGGGTACTTGTTGGCCAGGATCGAGACGGCGAACAGGGCGGCGTTGGTGGCGCCGGCGGTCCCAATGGCAAAGGTGGCGACGGGGACCCCGCCGGGCATCTGAACCATGGAGAGCAGCGAATCGAGGCCGCCGAGGGACTTGGTCAGCATGGGGACGGCGAGGACGGGGATGGTGGTGAAAGCGGCGGCGACACCGGCCAGGTGGGCGGCTCCGCCGGCGGCGGCGATGATGACCTCGATGCCGCGGGAGCGGGCGGACTTGAAGGCTTCAGCGGCATCGTCGGGGGTGCGGTGGGCGGAGAGGACCCGCTTTTCGTGAGGGACGCCGAACTGGTCAAGAGTGGCGCAGGTGCGGGACATGACCTCCCAATCGGACTTGCTGCCCATGACGATGCTGACAAGGGGGGACTGGCTCATAGGAATACCTCCAGAGGAAAGATTAGAGTAGAGACGGCGAGGCCGGGGGCGGGACAAGATCGGTGGCCGCCGTCATAAGTCAGGATACCCCGGGAAGCGGGTCTGTGTCGATCAGGGAGGGGGCGCCGGATTGTCGGGATCGGTGTGGCGCGGCTGGAATTTTTGGGGCTTTGGAGCGCGTCCGGGCGGGGAGTGCGCGACATGAATGTTGACGTTCAGGCGGCGTGGCTAGGGGGCCTCGCGCGGACCGGGTCAGTTATGCGCACGATCACACGGCTAGGTCCGTGACCGCGTGATTTTGCTCCTTTACGGGAAACCACTTCCTCACGGTCGTGGCTCTGATCGGAGCCGCTCCCGTCAGCAATCGGTCGTCCAGTAGAACCTGATCTTGCGGTCAAAGCACTAGTTCTGGTGTCAGGCTTTTTTTGCGAAAAGTTCGTCGGTGAGAGCGAAGAAAGCGTCGATGTCCTCGGGGCGGGTGTGGACGTGGTGAGACAGCCGGAGACGCTCGCCGCCGTAGATCCAGATCTTGCGTTCGCGGGCCTTGCTCCAAAGCTGGTCGAGTTTGGCTCCGCGGAAGCTCATGGTGACGAGGCAACCGTACATGGAATCGCCGGCGGGGCTGACCAGATCGAGGTAGGGGCGATCGGCGATCATTTTCCAGGTTCGTTTTGCAAGCTGGTGGATGCGGGAGTAGATGTTGGCGGAGCCGAGTTCCTGATGGAATCGCAGGCCGGCCATCAGGCCCGTGGTGATGGCGCGGTTGTTGGTGCCGACCTTCATGAAACGGGCCGCCTTGGTGGACTTGTCGTCCCAACCGCCGGTGACAATGGTGGGCCAGAGGCGGTCGAGGTTTTCCTCGCGGATGTAAAGGATGCCGCAGCCGGCGGGAGCGAACATCCATTTATGGGGGCTGCCGGCGAAATAATCGCAGCCGGATCGATCGAGACGGAACGGGATCTGGCCGTTGACGTGGGCGCCGTCGATGACGGAGATGACGCCCTTGGCGCGGGCGGCATCGCAGATCTGCTTCATCGGCATGATGACGCCGGTGCCGGTGAGAATGCCGCCGAAACTGAGGACGCGCGTGCGCGGGCCGATGGCGGAGATGAGGAGATCGGCGAGTTGAGCAGAACTTTTCGGCGGATGGGGGATGGCGACTTCGCGCACGGTGATGCCGTCGCGCTGGGCGCGGCGGTGCCAGGGGGCCTTGCCGCTGGGGTGTTCCTCGTTGGTGATGAGGACTTCGTCGCCGGATTTCAGGTCGAGACCGGCGGCGATCATGGACATGGATTCGGTGGCGCAATGGGTGAGGGCGAGTTCGTCTTTTTTGCAGCCGAGGAAGGCGGCGAGTTCGGAGCGTTCATCGTCGAGGGTCTCGTAGCCCCAGCGCGGGTATACATCGCTGATGCGGCCGTCGCCGGCGCGCTGGAATTCGAAGATGGCATCGACGACTTTGCGAGGGGCGACGCCGAGGCTGCCGTTGTTGAGAAACGCGCGCCAGTCCGGGAGGAAGAACTGATCCTTGCGGACCTGACGCCAGTATTTGTCGGCGTTGCTCTCGAGCAGCGAGTTCGGGGGCAGGGGCTTTGCTGCGCCGCGCGCGACAGCGGATATGCCGAACAGGCTTGATGCGATCAAAGAGCGGCGGTTCATCCGGTGGATCCTCTGGTTCCAGTCTAGCGGCATCGCGGTTCGATTATGATTTGAGCCATGGGACTTTCACGCCGCGCATTCATGGCCTCGACGGCCGCTGGTTTGCTTCGGGGTCAGACGGGCACCCGCCCGCCGAATCTACTGTTTCTGCTGGGCGACGATCACCGGTGGGACGCGCTTGGGTGCATGGGCAACCGGACGGTCCAGACGCCGCATATCGATTCGCTCTCGCGGGGCGGGGTGACGTTTGAGAACAACTTCGTCACCACGGCGATCTGCGTCACGAGCCGCGCCAGTTACTTCACGGGGCTATATGCGCGCAACCACAAGATCCTGGCGTTCAACCAGCAACTGAGCCGGGAGCAGTTCGACAGGAGCTATCCGGCGCAACTGCGGAAGGCCGGATACCGGACGGGCTTCATCGGCAAGTATGGTCTCGATGGGGGCGAGCTGCCGGCGGAGCGTTTCGATTACTGGCAGGGATTTCGCGGCCAGGGCAGGTACTTTCCGAAGGGGGAGCCGGGTCCGCACCTGACAGGGATCATGTCGGAGCAGGCGGTTGAGTTCCTTGAGGGTTCGAAACAGAATCAGCCGTTTTGTTTGTCGGTGAGTTTCAAGGCGCCGCATGTCGAGGACGATGATCCGCGGCAGTTTTTGTATGACCCGCGCGACGCGGCGCTGTACCGGGATGTGGACATTCCGATTCCGAAGACGGCGGAAGCCGCGGCGATTTCGAGATTGCCGTTGTCTGTTCAGCGCAGCGAAGCGCGCCGGCGCTGGGTGGTGAGGTTCGGGACGCCGGGGTTGTATCAGGAGTCGGTGAAATCGTATTACCGGCTGATCACGGGGGTGGACCGCGCGGTGGGGGCGATGTTGAAGGTGCTTGATGACCGGGGCCTGCGCGAGAACACGGTGGTCATTTACACGGGGGATAACGGGTTCTATCTGGGCGAGCACGGGCTGGCGGGCAAGTGGTTCATGCATGAAGAGTCGATTCGGACGCCGTTGATCGTCAACGATCCGCGGCCGGAGCGGATGCGAGGCGCGCGGCTGAAACAGATGGCGTTGAACATCGACATTGCGCCGACGCTGCTCGATCTGGCGGGAGTGCGGGGCGGTCCGTTGATGCAGGGGCGGAGTCTGATTCCGGCGTTGCGGGGGAGCCGGGAGGCTTGGCGGAGCGAGATGTTCTATGAGCACAATTTCGTGCACAACTGGATTCCGCAGACCGAGGGGGTGAGGGACACGCGCTGGAAGTACACGAAGTACGTTTCGGACAAGCCGCCGGGAGAGGAGTTGTACGACTTGCAGAGCGACCCGCTGGAAGAGAATAATCTGGCGTACTCGCCGGCGCAAGCCGGTGAGCTGACGCGGTTGCGGGGGCGGCACGCCGCATGGGCCAGGGCGTTGGAGGCGTGGGACGGGACGCGGCCGTGGGTGGACCCGGCTTAGTAGTGGTAGCGGGCCATGAGGAAGTCGATGCGGGCCGCCGTCACGCGGTAGACCAGGCGATGTTCCTGAGTGATCCTTCTCGACCAGCAGCCGGCCAGGTCGAACCGTAGCGCTTCGGGTTTGCCTTTGCCGGTGAAGGGATCGCGCATGACTGCTTCGCCGAGATCGACGATGCGTAACGCCGTGCGACGGTCAGTGTCGACCCAATAGCGCAGGTCCGCGAGGAATTCGGGTTGGAAGACGCAGTCGCGCTCAGCCCGCCGTTTCAAGCTTCAACTTCCTGCGGAGTTCGTTCGCGGTGGACGGTTTGCCGGAACCGCGATCGGCACGCCGCAGGGCGGTGGCGAGGCGTTGCGCGTTGCGCGGGGAGCGCAACAGATGGGCCGTCTCCATCAACCCGGCAAGTTCCGTGGCGGGAATGAGGGCCACGTCCGGAGCGTTGCGGCGGCGGACGACGACGATCTCCTGATCCTCGGAGACGCGATTGAGAAACGAAGCGAGTTCCTGGCGGAGTTCGGTGTAGGTGGTTTCGACGGGCATGGCAACTCCGCTTTTTATTGTACAGGAAACTTGTACACAAGAGGCAGCGTTGACAAAGGCGGACACCACGGTCCCAAATTGCGGCCGGGAGTCGATATACTCTCAGCCAAGGAAACATCCATGCCCCGCATTCTTTTCGTACTCCTGGCCTGCCTTCCACTGGTTGCACAGACGCCGGCGGCGCCGGCCGCTGAATCGGTCACGGTGAAGGAGATCGACACTGTCATTCCCACGTATCCGGCGGGTCCGCCGGACCGCAACCCGTTCTTCTACACGGGCCGCGCGTATCAGGGCGCGAAGGGCTACATCTACCCTTCGCCGATGTACGACACGCTGACCAAGCAGAAGGTGGACAAGACGTACAAGCTGGTCTGCCTTGAGAACGAGTACATCAAGGTTTGCGTGATGCCGGAGATCGGCGGGCGCATCTGGGAGGCGGTGGACAAGACAAACGGGTACAACTTTTTCTATAAGCAGTCGGTCGTCAAGCCGGCGTTGATCGGCATGCTGGGCGCGTGGATTTCGGGCGGCGTGGAGTACAACATTCCGCACCATCACCGGACGTCGAGCTTCCAGCCGGCGCTGTATAAGACGGAAGTGAACAAGGACGGTTCGAAGACGGTCTGGGTGGGCGAGATGGAGATCCGGGACCGGATGCGGTGGGCGATTGGACTGACGCTGCGGCCCGGTTCGTCGGTACTCGAAGCGAAGGTTACGGCGCTGAACACTTCGCCGCTGGCGAATTCGCTGCTGTATTTTGCCAACGTGGCGGTGCATACGAACGACACGTATCAGGTCATTTTCCCGCCGAAGACGCAGTGGGCCACGCAGCACGCGAAACGCGAATATGCGAAGTGGCCGGTGGCCGATTCGGTTTACAACGGGATCGACTTCCGGAAGGGCGTGGACGTGAGCTGGTGGAAGAACCATCCGAGTTCGATTTCGATGTTCGGCGTCAACGACGAAGAGGACTTCCTGGCCGGATACGACCATGGGAAGCAGGCGGGGACGATGCATGTCGCCGACCGGCATCAGGTTCCGGGCAAGAAGTTCTTCACGTGGGGGACGGGGCCATCGGGGCGGATGTGGGACAACGTTTTGAGCGACACCGACGGGCCGTATCTGGAACTGATGGTGGGCGCATGGTCGGACAACCAGCCGGACTACTCGTGGATGCAGCCGTACGAGGCGAAGAGCGTCACGCAGTACTGGTACCCGTTCCGCGGCATCGGCGGGGCCAAGGGAGCGACGACCGAGGCGGCGGTGAACCTCGAGATCAAGGGCAACGTGGCCAAGGCGGGATTTTATGTGACGTCGGCGCGCAAGCAGGTGAAGGCGGTGGTGACGGTGGCGGGCAAGGAAGTGTGGGCGAAGTTGGCGGACCTGGATCCGGGCAAGCCGCTGGTGGAAGAGATCACTCTGCCAGCGGGGACGAAGCAGGACGACGTCAAGGCGGCGCTGCTGTTTGGCGGGCGTGAACTGGTGGCTTACAGGGCGGAGACGTTGAAGCCCGAGCCGAAGCCCAGGGCGGTGGAGCCGCCGCCGGCGGTGGACAAGTTCAAGACAGTTGAAGAACTGACATTGGCCGCGCAGAGACTGGAGCAGTTCCATAGTCCGGCGCTCGAACCCGATGCCTACTACGAAGAGGCGTTGAAGCGCGATCCGGGCGACGTGAAGGCGAACACGGCGCTGGGGATTCTGTACATCAAACGGGCGCGGTACGCCGATGCCGAGAAGCTGCTGCGCGCGGCCGTCGAACGGTTGACATACAACCACACGCGTCCGAAGGACGGGGAGCCGCACTACTATCTGGGGCTGGCGCTGAAGCTGCAGGAGAAGTACAAGGAAGCCGAGGACGCGTTGCAGCGCTCGGCGTGGACGTATGCGTGGCAGTCGGCGGCGTATTTCCAATTGGCCGAGATTGCGTCATGGAAAGGCAATCTCGACGCGTCGCTGGAATTGCTCGACAGGTCGCTGGTGACCAATCAGTGGAACACGCGTGCGCTGTCGCTCAAGTCAACCATTCTGATGCGGCTTGGCCGCGGAGGCGAGGCGCGCGAGGCGCGTCAGAAGATCGCGGCGATCGATCCGATCGATCCGCGCGGGTTCCGAAATCCGATCGAGTTGGTCGGCACATTCAGGGCGTTCCCGGACGAGGGTCTCGATCTGGTGGTGGACTGCCTGAACGCGGGCATGAATATCGAAGCGGCGATGCTGCTGGACCAGATGCCGGTGCAATCGCCGATGGTGGCTTATTACCGCGGCTGGCTGGCGCAGAGGCTGGGCCAGGCGGCGACGGCGAAGGCGCACTTCGACCGCGCCGCGAAGATGGGCCTGGACCTGGTGTTTCCGTTCCAACGGGAGGCATTGCCGGCGCTGAAGGCGGCGATGGAATTGAACCCGTCGGATGCGCGGCCGCCCTATCTGATGGGTCTTTATCTGTATGACCGGCAGCCGGATGAGGCGATGAAGCTGTGGCAGGAAGCGCTGAAGCGCGATCCGTCGATGGCGCTGGCCTGGCGCAACCTTTCGGTGGGTTGGAGCACGGACGAGAAGACGGTCCCACAGGCGACGGCGGCGTTGGAAAAGGCGCTTGCTCTGGAGCCGACCGACGCGCTCTGGTATTACGAATTGGACAAGCTCTATGAGTGGGCGCAGGCGCCGGTGGAGAAGCGGCTGGCGATCATCGACAAGAACAAGGAGTCTGTGCGCAAGCGCGATGACGCGGCGGCGCGGGAGGTCCAGTTGCGGCTGCTGGCGGGTCAGGACGACATCGCGATCGAGATCATGAAGAAGCGCCACTTCCACATCTGGGAGGGAGGAGCGCGCTTTTCGGTGACCGACGCATGGACCGACGCCAATATTCATCAAGGGCACAAGAAGATGGCGGCGAAGGACTACGCCGGCGCGCTGGCTTCCTACACGGCGGCGATCGAGTATCCGGAGAACCTGGAGACGACGCGCAGCTACCGCGGGTCGCGCGCGCCGGAGGTGCATTACTGGGAAGGCAAGGCGCTTGCCAGGCTCGGCCGCAAGAATGACGCGGCGAAGGCGTATAAAGAATCGGCCGCGGCGCTGATCGGGACCGAGGACAATCCGCGGGCGACGGTGGACGCGGGCGCGGTATCGCTTTATTACCGGGGCATGTCGCTGGTCGAGTTGGGCGAGAAGGTGCGGGCGAAGCAGGTGTTCGAGTCGCTGGTGAAGGCCGGCCAGGATGCGATGACGCGGACGCCGAGGCGCGACTTTTTCGCCAAGTTCGGCGAGGCGCAGTCGCGGCAGTTGAGGCAGGCGATGGGGCTTTACGTGACGGGGTTGGGCCAGTTGGGCCTGGGTCAGACGGCGGCTGCGAAGACGTCGTTCACGAAGGCTTTGGAGTTGAACCGTTACCTGGTGGAAGCCAAGGCGCTGCTGGCGGAGGTGTCCGGCGGCGGGATGTAAGCAGTATTGGACGAATGGAGACGGGCGGGTTTTCGCGGAGTTAAGCACAACGACATTTGTGTTTGCGGAACCGTCTGTTCAGGAGGACCGCTCGCTCACGCAAGCGGCTCGCTGGCGGCCAGGCTCGACTGATAGGGAGAGATGGAGACACTCGTCGATGAGGAATCTCATGCGGGGGAGGCGCCCACTGTTGCGGCTTTGCGCGTGGTGCGGACGGGGCTTCGACTCGCCCACGCGCGCAGAGGCGGGCGGCCACGCCGAGGGAAGGCGCGCACGTACAGAGGGGCAAGTTCGATCTGCTCAGCAGTGAGCGCCGGGTAGCCTTCGGCGAGTTCAGCCACCGCCGCGCCCTGATTGAGCATCTGTGCGATCAGGGCGATCGGGATGCGCGTTCCTCGATAGACCGGCTCGCCCCGCATGATCTCCGGATCTGAATTCGCCATGCGGCGTACCTTTTCAAGCTGGCGAAGGGCAGCGATTGTCTGCCGCCGCGCGGCTCTGTGCTTGACCAATAGAAGCTGCGCGGACGGCACAAGGAGATCGCCCCGCAGCGGATCGGCAGCGATCGCTTCAGCGATGGCCTTGCGCTCGGAGATTGGGAGCACGGCGAGACCGTTCGCCTCGAGATGGAGGAAGACGAGATGCTCACGTGAAAGCAGCCGCGCCGGACGGTTGGCCCCAGGTATGGCAACGGGTTCAATCAAGCCGCGTTCAATGGCCTTGTGAATCGCGGCGATAGACAGGCCAGTGACGGCAGAAGCCTGGGCGGCTGTGTAGTGCATTGGGGTCTCCCTCGCCGATAATTATACCCCGAAGAGGGATGACTTACGTCGAGGGCCGAAGTCAGACCGCGCTGAGGCCGGGGCGATTGAGGATCGACGTGTTCATGTAGCCGTCCTTGACGTTGAAGATGCCGGGGAATTTCGCTTCCCAGGGCTTATTGGCGGCAGGGACGTACTGGCGCGAATTGGCTTCGATGGCGGCGACTCCGGGGACGTGGGCGGCGAGGCCGGCGGAGTGGATCAGCGATGCGCCGGGGCAGGTGAGGTCCTGGACGCAGAGGAACATCTTCCACTTCTGCGCGGCGGCGGCCATGAGCAGCGAATGGGCCTGGCCCTTGCAGGCTTTGAGCGCGGTGCCGGAGTAGCCCATTTCACGGGCCAGGGCGAGGCTTTCGAGATCGACCAGCGATTCGTCGATGACCACGGGCCGGAGTTTGGCGGCTTCGTGCATGACGTTGTGCTTGTCCGACTTCAGGTCGCGTTTGGTGGGTTGTTCGATGTACTGGATGCGGTCGAAGCCGGCGGCCGATTTTTCCTTCACCTGCTGCAACATGCCGAGCAGGTATTCGACGTTGGGGCACTTCTCGTTGAAGTCGAGGGAGTAAAACCAGGTCTCGGTCTTGCGGCGGGCCATGGCCTCGGCGGCGACGCGGTCGACGGTGAGGATGCGGTCGCGGTCCCATTGAAGGTTGTCGCCGTTGAGCTTGATCTTGAGATGGGTGAGGCCGTTGTAGTCGATCCATTCGGGCAGGGTTTCGGGCAGGCCGTCGTTGAGGCGTTTCGGGATGTCGGCCTCGACGATGGGGTCGACGGCGCCGACGAGGTGATAGAGCGGCATGCGGGGCTTGGGCTCGCGGTTGACGAACTGGTTGAGGAAGAGGCCCTTGAACTCGGGGCCGAGGTAGCGAGAGAGGTCTTCGCGGAGGAAGTCGCGGCCGTAGCAATGGTAGACGGAGCGTTTGTTGAGCTTGCCGTAGGCGTCGTGGATGGCGGCGTCGAAGGGGGAGGCAGTGACGAGCGTGCAGAGTTTGGGAATGGGCTCGGCGAGTTTCAGTTCGCGGGTGGTGTCGTCGCCGGCGCGCAGCCAGGCGGGTTCGAGGATGTGGTTGAGTTCGATGGGGTGGGCGTAGTCGGTGCAGGAGGCGGTGATGGTGCGGAGTTTGGCGGCGAGGGTATTCATGGCGGCCAGGGTCTGGGCATAGTTCATCGTCTTCGAGGGGAAGGCCCAGATGTTGCCCAGCGGCATGGAGCCGAAGCCCTTGGCGGAGCGGCCGGCGCGGTCGGTGATGGTGATGTTGACGTTGAGCAGGGTGACGCGGTCGACGATGGCGCCGCCGAACTTCAGTGGGGCGCGGTAAGTGTAGTCTTCGCGCGACATGGCCACATCGGCGATGCGGACGTCGCGAGGGTTCTGCGCGAGAAGTTGCGGGGCGGCGGCGAGGGAGGCGAGGAATCCGCGGCGGGTGGTGGTCATGGGGACCAGTTTATTACTGATCGCAGGGACGGGGGTGGAAACTGGCAGTTCTGTTGAAGGTTCGGATTGAGACCCGCTCTCTCTCCATGTGGCGTATCCGCAACTACCATGTTTTCTGCACAACACGTGAGGCGGGCGTTCGGCGAGCCGCTCGCGTTCGGGGGCGGTATGGTGTGTCGTACCTCGCGCTTACGCACGAGGCTCGCCTGAAGACGGGGTGTCTGTGGAACTTCAGAGCTTTCAAGAGAGCTACGGGCAGGCGCCTCGTGGTCCTCATGACGCGCAGCTCGTTTTTGACTTCGTTCGCGGTTGGCGCGCCGGGTTGCCGGCGGCGCGGGGGGAGAGACCCGCTCTCTTCGTTCGCGGTTGGCGCGCCGGGTTGCCGGTGGCGCGAGGGGAGGAACCCGCTCTCTTCGTTCGCGGTTGCGAGGATTCAGGCGGCGCGGCGGGCACGGAGGTAATCGGCGGCTTTGATTAGAAGGAATGAGAAGGCGAACAGGCCGAGGGCGATGAGGGCGAAGTCCCATTTGTGTTGCCGGAGGTAGGCGAAGGACTCTTCGCCGAGTTTTTGGCCGAGGTAGGCGATGGCGAAATAGCGCGGGATGCGGGCGGCGGCAAGGACTGCCAGAAACGAGCGCAGAGAGATGCCAAGCGCTCCGGCAAAGACGACGCCAAGTTTCAACGGCATGGGGATGGGGATGAGGCCGGGAATGAAGACCGTGATGAGGCCGTAGTGCTGAAACCAGCGCCGCCAGCGCTTGCCGCGCGCTGATACGGTGTATCGCTCAAGATACATTTCGCCGCCCTTGCGGGCCAGCAGGAAAAGGAAGGCGGAGCCGATGAGTGATCCAATGACGGCGAGCGCGGCGGCGAAGTAGGCGTTTCCAGGGCGCTGGGAGCAATAGAGGATGAGGGCGATGTCGGGGCCGGAGGGATTGGGGAGTCCGGCCCCGTCAATGATGCCGATGAGAAGGGTGCCGGGCAGTCCCCAGGCGAGCAGAATCTGTGCGATCGATTTCATGAATGCGGTACGTCTGCTTTCAGTGTTTCCAGAAGGGTCGCTTCGTCCCAGACGGGGATGTTGAGTTGAATGGCTTTTTCGAGTTTAGACCCGGCGTCGGCTCCAGCGAGAACGGCGGAGGTTTTCCTGGAGACAGAACCGGTGACTTTGCCGCCAGCGGCCTCGATGAGTTCGGTGGCCTTCTCGCGGGAGAGCGTGGGCAGCGTGCCCGTAAGGACAAGGGTTTGACCGGCGAGCGGACCGGCGAGGGGTCGGCGGGTCGCATGGGTCATGACGAGGCCGGCGGCGCGGAGGGCGTCGATGAGAGCGGCGTTATGGGGTTCAGCGAAGAAGCGGAGGATCGATTCGGCGACCTTGGGTCCGACTTCGGGGACGTGTTGAAGTTGCTCGGATGATGCTGTTGAGAGCGCGTCCATCGAGCCGAGGTGTTCAGCGAGCAGTTGCGCCGTGCGCTCGCCGACGAAGGCGATGCCGAGTCCGGAGATGAGGCGGGGGAGGGGGCGTGAGCGCGACGCCTCGATTCCGGCGGCGATACGGGCGGCGGACTTTTCGCCCATTCGGTCGAGATCCTGGAGTTGAGCGGCGGTGAGCGAGTAGATATCGGCGACGTTGCGCACCAGACCACGTTCCACGAGTTGATCGACAAGGACTTCGCCCATGCCGTCGATATCCATGACGGCTCGCGAGGCGAAGAAACGGACCGATTCCTTGAGGCGGGCCGGACAGTTGGTGTTGAGACAGCGGCTGGCGACTTCGCCTTCGGCGCGCATGACGGGCGCCTGGCAGATGGGGCACGCCCTGGGGATTTCGAAGGGGCGGCGATCCACGCCCTGCGCCGTGACGCTGACGACCTTGGGGATGACATCGCCGGAACGTTCGATCAGGACAGTGTCGCCGATCATCAGGCCGAGGCGGGCGATCTCCTCCTCGTTATGAAGAGTGGCATTCGAAACGGTGACGCCGGAGACGGTGACGGGCCGCAAGCGGGCGACGGGCGTGAGGACGCCGGTGCGGCCAACCTGGACATCGATGGCTTCGACAATGGTTTGAGCCTGGCGCGGCGGGAACTTGTAGGCGATGGCCCAGCGGGGGGCTTTGGAGGTGAAGCCGAGAGTTTGTCGTTGGGCGATGGAGTCGATCTTGGCGACGATGCCGTCGATCTCATAGGGCAGGGAATCGCGCTCGGTTTCCCAATGATCGCAGAACTGTTGAAGTTCATCGAGTGAGGAGACGCGGGCGCGGTTAGGGTTGACCTTGAAGCCGAGTTCGACGAGTTTGTCGAGGGACTCGAAATGCGACGGCAGCGCGGGTTGGCCGTCGATGAGGAGGAAGTACGCGTAGTATTCGAGCTGGCGGGAGGCGGTGATGGCGGGTTCGAGGACGCGGAGCGAGCCGGCCGCGGAGTTGCGGGGATTGGCGTAGAGGGGGAGCGAGTCGCGGGAGCGTTCCTGGTTGAGACGTTCGAAAGCGGATTTCGACATGACGACTTCTCCGCGGACTTCGAAGGCGGGCCAAGGGGATTTGACGCTCAACGGGAGGCTGCGGATGGTGCGTGCGTTCCCGGTGACGTCTTCGCCGGTGCGGCCGTCGCCGCGGGTGATGGCGGAGACGAGCAGGCCGTCGCGGTAGTGGGCGGCGAGGGAGAGGCCGTCGAGTTTCAATTCGGCGGTGTAGATGAAGGGGTCGCCGGCGAGGAGGCCGGCGGCGCGGGAGTGAAAGGCGGCGAGTTCGGCGGGGCTGAGCGCGTTGTCGAGGCTGAGCATGGGCGAGGAGTGATCGACTTTGACGAAACCTTCGCGGGGGGCGCCGCCGACGCGCAGGGTGGGGGAATCAGGGGTGATGAGATCTGGGTGGGCGGCTTCGATTTCCTTGAGGCGGCGCATGAGGGCGTCATACTCGGCGTCGGCGATTTCGGGCCGGTCGAGGACGTAATAGAGATGCTCGTGGCGGCGGAGTTCGTCGCGCAGTCGCTGGATTTCGGCCTGGAGTGTTTCGCTCATGTGAAAGGGGGCCTCTATAATCGTACCGAGGGGGTCAACCTGAACGCACGATACGACAGAGGGATTATTTTGTACAACCCGGCGGCGGGGCAGATCCGCAGCCGGCCGGCGATGGTCGATGAGGCCTACGATGCGCTGCAACGGCTGGCCAATTCGCTGACGGTGGTGGCGACGGAGGGTCCGGGGACGGCGGGGAGGCAGGCCGCGGAAGCTGTTGCGGCGGGCGCGGACCTGGTGCTGGTGGCGGGCGGCGATGGGACTGTCAACGAAGCGCTCCAAGGGCTGGTTGGGACTCATGCGGCGCTGGGGATCATTCCGGCCGGGACGGCGAACGTGACGTCGATGGAGATCGGGCTGGGCAAGCGGAACCGGACGGCGTTGCCGGGGTTGTTGAGATCGGAACCGGTGCGGATCGCGGTGGGGGCGATGACGGTGGGGGAACGGCCGAAGAGGTATTTTCTGGCGATGGCCGGGGTGGGGCTGGATGCGTCGATTGTGAGACGGGTAAGCCCTGGTTTCAAGAAACGATTCGGGAAGCTGAGCTACTGGTATGCGGGGTTCGCCACGCTGGGGCAGGCGCTGCCGGAGTTTTCGGCAACCGTGGACGGGGAGCGGGTGCGGGCGAGTTTCGCGCTGCTGAGCCGGGTGAAGAACTATGGCGGCGATCTGGAGATTGCGCGCCATGCCGATATCCGGAAGCCGAAGCTGGCGCTGGTGATGTTCGAGGGGCCGAACACGTTCCGGTATTTGAAGTACTTCAGCGGGGTGCTGCTGAACCGGTTGGAAGGGATGAGCGGGGTGAAGTTGAAGCTGGTGGACGAAGCGGTGGTGGAGGCGGAAGCGGGCGGCGGGCCGGATTTGCAGGTGGACGGGGAGTATGCGGGCGAGGGCGCGGCGCGGGTGGAGGTGGTCCCGGATAGTCTGACGCTCCTGATGCCGCGTTAATAGGCCGGCGGGCTTCCGGCGGCGCGGGCCGTTGGGATTGTTTGTTGTATACTCACACTCGAACAAGACCGTGGATGGAGATCCGGGCCGAAACCGCCACCGGGCGCGAAGCGCTCCCAACCAAGGGATGAAGACACCATGGGCATCATAACGAGAAGAGCATTTACAGGCGGTGCAGCGTTGGCCGCGGCCGCGGCTCAGCCGCCCGCCGACCGGCTTCGCGTGGGCGTGATCGGCTGTGGCGGGCGGGGCATTGGGGCTCACATCGCCACATTGATCAAGATGAAGGAGACCGACAAGGTCGAAGTCAACGCGGTGTGCGATGTGTTCGACAAGCGCGCACAGCAGGCGGCGCAACTGACCGGCGGACGGCCGTATCAGAACTACCGCGAGTTGCTGGCGAACAAGGATGTCGATGTCGTGGTCATCGCCACGCCGGATCACTGGCACGGGCAGATGGCCATCGACGCGGCCAGCGCGGGCAAGCACATCTACTGCGAAAAGCCGATGACCCACTCGGTGGAAGAGGCCAAGCGCGTGGTGGCGAAGATTCGCGAGACGGGCGTGAAGATGCAGGTTGGCGTCCAGGCCATGTCGGACGACTCTTACGAGACCGCGTACAGATTCGTGCAGGACGGCACACTCGGCAAGGTCGTGATCGCGCAGATCGACTATTCCCGCAACTACAAGGACGACTACTGGCTCAAGCCGGTGGATCCGGACCTGAAACCGGGCGTCAATTTCAATTGGGACCTCTTTGTCGGGCCGGCGCAGAAGCGGCCCTTCAGCGCCGAGCGCTATTTTAACTGGATTCGCTACTTCGACTATTCGGGCGGTGTTCCGGCCGGGCTGTTCGTCCACAGGGCTACACGGCTGATCAAGGCGTTGGGGCTGAAGTTCCCTGAATATGGCTCCGCGCACGGGGGCAAGTTCGAGTTCACCAAAAGCGCGGCGGAGGTGCCGGACACCATCAACATCATGCTCGACTACCCCGGCGGGCCGACTGTCATGTTGATCTCCTCGCTGGCCAACGACACGCCGGTGGCGCACACTTTGCGGGGCCATAAGGCAACGCTTGAATTCACCCCCGGGGGGTTCCTGATCACGCCCCAGAAGCTGTATGAGAAAGAGATGAAGCCGATCGAGCACAAGAAGACGGGCGGCGAGGATACGGAGTTGCACCTGCGCAACCTGCTCCGGGCCATCCGCTTCAACGAACCGCTCAAATGCGACGCAACGCTGGGCTACTACGGCGTTGTCGCCTGCCAGTTCGGCATCCTGTCGCAGCGGCAGCGGAAATACCTGAAGTGGGACGCGGCCGCTGAACGGATCGTGCCGGCGTGAGACACGCTCACTTAGCCGCGGCTGTTCTGCTGTCTCTGGCGGTGGTTCAACTGCAAGCGGCGGGTCCGTTCAAATTCCGCGAGATCACGCCCTCGTCGATCGAGTTGAGCGAGGACGGCAAGCCGGCGCTCGTTTACAACCACGGGATGATTTTGAAGGACGGCGTCAAGGAACAGTACCGCCGCTCTTCGTACATCCACCCGGTGCATGCGCCGGACGGGACGGTGGTGACCGATGATTTCCCCAAGGACCACCCTCACCACAGGGGGATCTGCTGGAGCTGGCCGATCGTCAAATTCGAAGGCAAGACCCACGATGTGTGGGCGGTCGCCGGGATGCACCAGCGGTTCGTCAAGTGGAAGTCGCGCCGTCTGAGCGCGAACAGCGCTGTACTGGCGGTCGAGAACGGCTGGTTTGTGGGCGCGAGGAAGGCAGTGAAAGAGACTGTCGAGTTAACCGTGCACCGGACCGAAGGCAAGCGCCGGGATTTCGAAGTCAAGCTGACGTTCGAAGCCGTGGACTCGCCTGTGGAAATTGCGGGCCGCGAGATCAAGGGCTACGGCGGATTCGGCGTCCGTTTTGCTCCGCGCACCGAAACCGTCCTGCGAACCGACAAGGGTGTCGAAGAGAAGGACACCGACATGGTCCCGCACCCGTGGGCCGAACTCGAAGCCGACTTTGACGGCCGCCGCGCCGGCCTGCGTATCGAGGACGGCAAGGGCAATCCCAACTACCCCAATGGCTGGTGCCTGCGCCAATACGGCTATGTGGCGGTCAACTATCCGGGGCTTGAGACGATCACGCTGACGCCGGGCAGGCCCCTGGTGCTCACCTACCGCGTCACGGTGTTCTCGGCGACGTAGACCTGCGCGAAGCCGGTTCGGTTGCTGGTGAAGGTGACGAACTTCTCGTCCGGAGAGTAGCAGGGATGCGGATGGGTCCACTGCGGTCCGTAGATCGAATCGGTGGGCACTTCCAGATAACTCAACGTGGCCTCTGACTCGGCCTTCCAGTTGGCTGGCGTATCCACGGCCCACTGCGTGCCGCCATTACCGGACTCGGACAGGCAGATCTGGCGCCGTACTCCGGTGGCCACGTCGATCTGGAAGATCCCTTCATCGGGCTGATTGGTGTCGCAGAGCACCTTTGTGCCGTCGCGGTTCGGGCTGATGTGCCAAACCTTGTAATCGGTGACGCGGGAGATGGCGCGCGTTGCCCAGTCCAAACGGTAGAGGCATCGCGGCCAATGGACGAAGATCAGGTCGCCCGTCGTGCCGAGAAACGTCTCGTGGGTGATCCACTCGGAGCCGTCGTGGACGTAGAGACACTCCATCCCGGTCCCATCGCGTCGAACGCGGTACATGCGGGGGGCCGGGTCGCCGGCGAATTCGATCCATTCGGGCTCGAGCGGGTGGAACTGCGGATGGATCACCATCCGCGTGAAAGGAATGGTCCGCCAGTTCGAGCCGTCGGTACGGCCCGTGACAAGGCCCTGGAGCGTGCCCTGCTTGATGGCCGCGACAAGCCACCGTCCACCGTCGCCGAGCGAGCATTCGCCCAACTGCGCCCCGTCGAATTCGACGATGCGAGTCTCTTCCAGGCTGCCCCGGTCCAGCGCCCAGACGCCTCCGGCCCGCGTGAAGAAGACGCGCCGGCCGTCGGGCGAGAGCGTGGGCGAGTAGGGATGGATGGGCGCGCCGGCGGTCAACTGGCGGATGTCGCCGTCAGGAAAACCGGCTTCGAATATTTGCGCGTTTCCGGTCCGATAAGAGGTGAAGATCAGGCGCTTCGAATCAGGGGTGAACGAGCTTTGAAGGAAATAGCTGAGGTGGTTGATGGAAGGGTGGCTGGTGAGTTGGAAGATGCGTGCGCCCGTTGAGCGGGCGATGCGCGAAGCCACCTCGGACGGATGGAGAGTGCCCTTGCCGTACTCGATTGCATTCACCGTTCAAGCATAGCCGGATAGGAAAACCGGCGCGGCGCGGGTTGCCGATTGGCGAGCGCGCGTGGATAGGCGAGTTGGAGAGAGCGTGCGGGCGCGGCCTGAGTTTCCGGCCGCCAGGACGGCCACCGAAGGATAACGTGGATGAAGCCGTTGGATAGGCTGCAAATTGTGGTTCCCGGGCTTTCAGAAAAGGGGTATTGTGTTCCTGTCCCGGTTTAAAGGATAACGTGGATGAAGCCGTTGGATAGGCTGCAAATT
>CAMTUE010000076.1:0-21454 GCA_947084845.1 uncultured Bryobacteraceae bacterium
CGACCAGCCCGCAGTTGCCGGTCAGCCAGGGGAGTCCGCCGCTCCACGAGCCCGGCGCCGAAGGTGACTGGGAGATGATCGACACGATCTCGCCCGTCATGACCGAAGGCGCGCGCAATTGGATTCGAGACCTGGCCAGGCAGTTCAAACTTGCGGGCATCGACGCCAGCTTCGCCTTCTCGATGGAGTGTTATCTCCCGCCACTCGCGATGGCAGCGCGTTACTGGGACGGCGAGCCGGTCTTCCTGCCCATCCCATCGCATCACATGCACTTCGGCGTGCGCGTGCGGAATTACCTGAAGCAGATGTACAAGGAGTGCGCCGACCAGATCGCCGCCGCGGGGCTGCCCATCGTGCTCCAGTTCGGGGAGACGCAGTGGTGGTACTTCCCCAACGCCTCCGGCATGCCGTTCTACGACGACGACACGAAAGCGGCGTTCCAAGCGCGCCACGGGCGGCCATTGCACCGCTTCCTCGCGAACACCGACGATCCCAACGACGACATCGCGGCGGCCGACTTCCTCCGCGATCGCATCTGGGAGTATTGCGCGGAAGTGATCGGCTACGTCCGGCGCTTCCATCCGTCGGCGATGTTTGAGTGCCTCTGGCCCCTCGACGCCAACCAGGGCAAACCCGCGCCCGACCCGGCCTTCCGCGCGCTCAACTTCCACGTGAACCTTCCGAACGAGTGGAAGACCTCCGCCTACGGCGTGAAGTACTTCCGCTCGGAGGGCTTCGATTATGACGTCTGGCAGAAGAACGCGGTCCGAATGCGCCAGACGCTCGAGTTTCCGTTGAAACTCGGCCGCCCGCCCGCCGAGTGCATGTATCTCGTCGGCATCTACGGCCCGCCCGATCCGCCGATGCGCGAGGCCTACGGCATGTGGCGCAATCGCGGACTGTACTCGTTCTGCTTCTGGGCCTTCGATCAGTTTTGTTTGAACTCCCGGCCCGTACCGCTCGAAGTGGTCGCGCAGTCATCGGCGACGCTGGTCTCCTACCGCCGCCCCCGCGCCGCGCGATCGCCGGAAGCCCCGCTCGCCATCGCCTACGCGCCCGAGCCCAGCAGCCGCCTGAACACCTTCCGCCTGAACGCGAGAAAACCCAATAGCAATGCCTAACTTTCCCAACACCATTGACGGCGCTTCGAGCCTCTACTCGCCCGCCGACGCCTTCTCGGCCAAGCCGCTCGAGACCATCACCACCATGCCGGTCTACGCGGGCGACACGACAATCAGCGTCGAATCGACCGGTGCCGGGTTCCCGGACGAGTACGGCATTCTCTCGATCGACGACGAACTGATCGTCTACACGGCCAAGAACTCGGCGCAGTTCACCGGCTGCCAGCGCGGGGCTTTCGGCACCGTGGCCGCGCAGCACGCCGCCGGCGCGACCGTGCGCGCCAACATGGTCGCCGCCTACATCAAGGCCCTGCAATCGGCGGTCATCGCCATCGAGAGCGATCTCGGCACGGTATCGAATCGCAACTACGTCCGCAAGGACGGCGCGGTAACCATGACGGGCGCAAAGAGTTTCGTCGATGGTGCCGAGTTCGGTTCGGGCAACAAGGCGGCGACAGGGGTGGTGCGCCTACCCAACACCGGCGCGGTGAAATGGCGCAAGGCAGACGGCTCCGGCGACTTGGGCCTCGCGCTGAACGCCAACGACCATCTGGTCGCCGACGCCATCATCGACTTCCCGCCCGGGCAGACCTTCGGCGCGTTCTCCTATCCCGACGCAGGCTACGGCAACAAGGGTATCGTCCAGGTCGATGCGGCCGGAGGGCTCGCCGTCGAATCGGGCGTACTGTCGCTCGCCCCGTCCGGCGCGTCACCAGGCACTTATCCCAAAGTCGCGGTCGACGCCAAGGGCCGCGTGACCGCGGGCGCGAGCCTGACCCCATCGGATCTTCCGACGCACACCCACACCGCCAGCGACATCGTCAGCGGCGAGTTGCCGTTCAAGATCCAAAAGGACGGGGCCGACATCGGCGCCCGCCGCGGGCTCAACCTGATCGAAGGCTCGCGAGTCAGCATCAACGCCGCCGATGATCCCTCCAACGACCGCGTCAGCGTCGTTGTGAGCGCCGAACCGCCGGTCTCGGGCGAAATCACCAACGCCCTCGGCTACGTCCCCGCCAACCGCGCCGGCGAACACTTTACTGGCCCCATCGATTGTGGCCCCTACCAGACCGGCGGTGGCCCGCTGGAGAACATGGCGAGGTTTTCAGAGGACTTTGCCTCTGCGACCTGGGACAAGAACGGCGGCTCGTGCGCGGTGACGCCGAACAGCATCATCGCCCCCGACGGCAACCAGACAGCGGATACGATCACCGCCGTCACCGACACGCCCGTCATCCAGCAGCAGATCGCGGGCCTGGCAGAAGGCCGCACCTACACCTTCTATATCTGGGCGCGCGTCCCCTCCGGTACGCGCAAAGTCTCGCTCGCCACCGTCAACGACGCCTACTCGGCCTACCTCGCCGGCCCCACGCAGATCACGCTGACCACATCCTGGCAGCGCTTCAAGATCACCGGCACGCTCGCGAGTGGCCAAACCGGCCTCTGGATCGTCGTCCGCCAGTTCGCCGCGAACAGCGACGATTGGACGACGGGAGCAATCCACCTCTGGGGCGCATCCCTCCAGCAGGGAAACGATCCGCAGAAAGCCTACGCCCGCACCTGGGCATCCCAGGTATCGCACCTCGCATCCGGCGTCGCCGCCGGCCCAACCGTGATCGCCGCTTCGGACAACGCGACCTCACCCCTCAAGATCCAAGGCCCCGGCTCCAACCTCGCCGACAGCACCCTGCTCGAACTCACCGCCAACGGCGAACTTATCCTCGCCGGCGGCTCCGGCAACGGCTACCGCTTCGGCGAACTGATGGGTGCCACCAACCCCTCCGGCTGGTCCGGCGTGCTCAAGATAAAGGCCCCATCTGGCGCGACCCTCGGCTACCTTCTGTTGTATTCCAACCCGTAATTCCCGAAAGGACACTCCAGTCTCCCGAGTCTGCCTGCAATCACTAGACGGCAAGTTCGCCGTCTAGAATGATTGACGGTATTGACTCCGATTCGGATTCATCGTAAAAAGGAACTTCGGGGCTGCATTAATGCAGACGGCGAGTTTGCCGTCTATGACAGCGCCAGGAAGGAGACGTCACGATGGCCCAGACTCCACTCATCTTTTATCCCCCAAGCCGCGGACGCGGTCCCGCAGTCGACGCCGGGTTTCGCTTCGGCCACGTCGGTGCCCACGCCAGCCGCACCATCATGCTAGGGGAGCTGAGCGCGGCGTTTGAGGCGGTGCCGCCCGAAGCAAAAGCCCCAGAATACGCGGCAGCCATCATAGATGCGAACTGTCTCGGGAAGAGAACGGTCGCCACGCGCCGCATCTCCGTGCAGCGCCTACGAGAGCTTTACGCCATGGATCCCGCAGTGCCAATTTTCCGAATCCTGCGCCGATTGTGGGGGACCGACGTGCCGGGCAGACCACTTCTCGCCCTTCTAACCAGCCTCGCTCGGGACCCTCTCCTTATGGCGACCGCGGAAACCGTGGTCGGACTCGCCGAAGGAGCGGAGTACCAGAGAGCAGCGATGAGGGCCGCGGTCGAGAAAGCCGTTGGCGAGCGCATGAACGACTCGACCATTGACAAAGTGGTTCGAAATACAGCGAGCTCATGGTCTCAATCTGGACACTTGTCGGGTCGTACCTTCAAGATTCGCCGCATGATCCACCCGACGCCCGCATGCGTTGCGTTCGCCCTATATCTCGCGCACGCCGCTGGCTTCGCCGTCGAGGAAAGCCTGACCACAGGATGGCTCAAGGTGCTGGACTGCAGTGCCTCCGCAGCCCTCGATTTGGCGACCGGAGCAAAGAGGCAGGGACTGATTGACCTCCGCATGGCCGGTGACGTGATTGACCTGAAACTGGATCGGCTCGATCCGTACTTCCGCGCTAATTCGCAAACGAGGTAGCCATGGGACGAATTGAACAACTCGCCGAAAAGTACCGCCAGCATATCGGTTTGCCGTGGCAGCAGACGGTCGCTGGAGCCCAGCGCGTCATCATGGTCGTCTACGACAAGGAACTCGAGCGGTCTCTTCAGGCACGGAAGGAACTCTTCCGGCTCGCCACTCGGGAGACAGGCCACGAGTGGTTCGATGTGGACGTGGCAGACTGCTTCGCCGGCTGGATGGCCGCGGAGGAATACCGCGACGCCTACTTCGAGTCACCTGACGATCTCCAGCTCAAACTGGAATCGGAATTCGCCGAGCATGTCGCCCGCAAAATCCGTACCCTTCTGGAGAAGCCTGAGGTCAGCAAGACCTCTGTCGTCGCCGTTTTCGGCGTTGGCGCGCTGTTCGGCTTCACGCGCGTCTCCCGCGTACTCAAATTGCTGGAGCCGTCCATCCAAGGCCGGCTCGCCGTGTTCTTTCCTGGCGCCTACGACCAGAACAACTATCGGCTGCTCGACGCCCGCGACGGCTGGAACTATCTCGCGGTCCCCATCACGTTGCATTCCGCAGGAGGTTACTGATGCCCATTCTTATTCGGGACACGCTACTTCGCGATCCTTCCAAGGAGGGGCTGGTCAACAACGGACAGGCTCGCATCAGCAACGAGAGCGCCGGCGACAACGTAACCAAAGAGCTGCGCGGCGAGCTCTCAACATTCGTCTGCGAGGGCCAGTACGCCGAAGGTGCCATCACGATCCTTTCGTCCTTCCTGGGCCAGCGGAGCCAGACCCATCAGAAGGCGGCATGGGTGAGCGGCTTCTTCGGCAGTGGCAAGTCGCACCTGCTGAAGATGCTCTGTCACCTGTGGACCGACACGAAGTTCCCCGACGGCGCAACCGCCCGCAGCCTCGTAGCCGAACTGCCCGACGAAGTGCGCGATCTGCTGCGCGAACTGGATGTCGCGGGCAAGCGCTCCGGAGGCCTGCTGGCCGCGGCCGGCACCCTGCCCGCCGGCACCACGGAGAACGTTCGCCTCAGCGTCCTCAGCATCCTCTTGCGTGGATGCGGGTTGCCGGCTCAGTATCCTCAAGCACAGTTCCAGCTCTGGCTGGAGGAACGCGGCATCCTCGACAAAGTGAAGGGCGCGGTGGAAGCCGCCGGCAAGACCTGGGCGCAGGAACTGAACAACCTCTATGTCAGCCCGCTGATCACCAGGGCTCTACTTGCCTGCGATCCGAACTTCGCCACCAGCGAGGGTTCCGCCAAGGAAATCATCAAAGCCCAGTTCCACCTCCGGACGACCGACCTGACGACGGAGGAGTTCCTGTCCATGTTCAAGCGCGTCTTGCTGCGCGCCGGCAAGGGCGGTCAGATCCCCTGCACTATCCTGATCCTGGACGAGGTCCAGCAGTACATCGGGGACTCCGAAACCCGCTCCGTGCTGATCACCGAAATCGCGGAAGCCGTAACGAAGCAGCTCGACAGCCAGGTGATGCTCGTCGCCGCCGGCCAATCGGCGCTCACCGGCGTCAAGCTACTGAATAAGCTGCTCGACCGTTTCACCATCCGCGTCCAGCTTTCCGATGCCGATGTCGAGACCGTCACCCGCAAGGTGCTGCTCCGCAAGCAGCCCTCTTCTCTCATTCCGATTGCTGAGTTGCTCGACACCCACGCCGGCGAAGTCTCCCGCCAACTCCAGGGCACCAAGATCGGCGAACGGCTCGAAGACAAGGCCACCATCGTCGAGGATTACCCCTTACTGCCGGTACGCCGTCGCTTCTGGGAGCACTGCTTCCGCCAGGTCGACACGGCCGGCACACAGAGCCAGCTTCGCTCGCAACTTCGCATCATTCACGACTGCGTCGCCAAGCTCGCAGCGGAATCGCTCGGCCGCCTCATCCCCGGTGACGACCTTTACGAAGCTCTGGCGCCGGAGATGGTGACCACGGGCGCGCTGCCACGCGAAATCAACGAACGGATCCTCACCTTGGGCAAGGATGGCTCCAAGGACGGCCGGCTCCAGCAGCGCATCTGCGGCCTGGTCTTTCTCATCGGCCAACTGCCCACGGACGGCGCCGCCGACATCGGTGTCCGCGCCACCAAGGAACACCTCGCCGACCTTCTGGTCGACGACCTAGCCGCCGACAACGGCAAGCTGCGTTCCGAGGCCGCCCGGATGCTCGACAAGCTCGCGGACGGAGGCGTTCTCATGCGAGTTGGTGACGAGTTCCGCATCCAAACCGAAGAAGGCCGCAACTGGGATTACGAGTTCCGCCAACGCGAGACCAAGCTCAAGAACGATGCTGCGTTCTTCGACGAGCGGCGCGACCAACTGCTGGCCGCCGAAGTCCAGAAGGTAGTCGACAGGGTTAAGCTCCTGCACGGCGCGGCGAAGGTTCCCCGCGACCTCAAGGTGCACCGCTCGCAGGATCCGCCGCAAGCCGACGGCGAATCCGTCCCAATCTGGCTGCGCGATGGGTTCTCGACCTCCGAAAAGGAGATCCTGAACGCCGCCCGGGCTGTCGGCATGAACAGCGCCCTGCTGTTCGTCTTCATCCCTCGGAAATCGCGGGATGAACTGCTCAACCTGATCGCCACGGAGCAGGCTTCCGAACAGACCAAGAACGCAAAGGGTGCACCGGCCACGCCGGAGGGTCAGGTAGCTCTGCAAAGCATGGAGAGCCGCTACCGTCTCGCGAAACAGCAGCGCGAAGCGTTGGTGGCTGACATCGCCGCCGGCGCCAAAGTGTTCCAAGGCGGCGGCAACGAACTGCTCCAACTCTCGCTGGAAGAGAAACTCCGCGCCGGGGCCGACGCGTCACTGGCACGGCTTTTCCCGCGATTCAAGGAAGCCGATTCTTCTGGCTCCGCTTGGGAATCGGCCCTCAAGCGCGCCCGCGACGGCGCGGACCAGCCCTTCTCCCCGCTCAAGTACGAAGGCCCCATTGAACAGCACCCGGTTTGCCGGCAGGTTCTCTCGGCCATTGGTTCCGGCAAGACCGGAACCCAACTCCGCAAGGATCTCGAAGGTAGCCCCTTCGGCTGGCCCCGTGACGCAGTTGACGCGGCTCTGATCGCCCTGCATCGCAGCCAGCACATCACGGCCACTTTGAATGGCGCGGCCATGCCCGTTGGCCAACTCGACCAGAACAAGGTTCCCAAGACGGAGTTCCGGGTCGAAAAGATCACCCTCACCATTCAGGACCGCAATGCCCTCCGGGCGCTCTACCAGGAGCTCGACATCAAGGCAAAAGGCGATGAACTGGACGCCAAGGCTCCGGAGTTCTTCATCGAATTGCTGAAGCTCGCGTCCGAAGCAGGCGGCGACGCACCTTCGCCGATGCGGCCGGCGGTCTCGGATATCGAAGACATCCAGAAGCAGATCGGCAACGACCGACTCTCCGCCCTGCGCGCCAAGGAAGCCGAACTGAAGACCCTCATCGCCGACTGGAAGAAGACGCGCGGTCTCATTGTGAAACGTCAGCCCGCCTGGCAGACACTCGAACGCCTAGCGGGCCATGCCGGCCCGCTCGCCGAGGCGCAGCCGGCCATCACGCAGCGGGACGCCATTCGCATCAGCCGACTCCTCTTGGCCGATCCCGACCCTGTCGCGCCCTTGCGCGGAGGATTGGCCGACCTCCTGCGCCAGGCCCTCAACGCCGCGCACGACGCGCAGCAGGCCGCCTACCAGGCGGCCACGGAGAGCCTGGCTGCGAATGCAACTTGGCAGAAGATTTCCGCGGACGATCGATCGCGCATCCTAGCTGCGGTGGGACTCGAGGCGCCCACCAAGCCGGACGCCGGCAGCGACGACGTGCTACTGGCGGCTCTCGATGCGAAGAACCTGCCGGCTCGGAGAACGGAGGCTGAGGCTATTCCGGCGCGCGTCGCCAAGGCGCTGCAACAGGCGGCGCAACTGCTGGAGCCCCAGATCCAGTTCGTCACCCTGGAGCGGAGCGTACTCAAGACCGAGACCGAGGTAGACGCCTGGCTCGCGCGGCAGCGGGAGCGGCTGCTGGGCACCCTCGCCAGTGGACCGGTTCAGATTCAGTAGGAGTCCCCGATGCCCACGCTCAACCGCGAACATCGCCGCTTGCTCGAAAACACGGTCGCCCAGGCGCGCGCCATCGCAGAGGAAGGGGCCCGCAAGGTCCTGGCCGACCAATATGCGGTCCACCATCATGAGCCGTGGCCGCACATGACGCCGGACGAACGCGAACTCCGCAACCAGCTTCGCGCCCACGGCCGCCAGCTCGGCGACCGGCGCGACGAACGGCGCGAAACCCAGGAAACATCACATCTGGTCCAGGCTTGCGCCTATGAACACTGGCACCGGATGCTCTTCGCCCGGTTCCTCGCCGAGAACGATCTGCTGCTCGACACCGAGCACGGGATGGCCATGACGCTTGTCGAGGTCCGCGAACTGGGCCGCGAGCAGAACAGGGACTGGCTCGACATCGCGGCCGAGCTCGCCCAGCGAATGCTGCTCGCCGTGTTCCGTCCGGATGATCCGGTGCTTCGAGTGTCCCTGCCGCCGGAAACCCGTCAGCAACTCGAAGAGAAGCTGGAAGCGCTGCCGGCCGAAATCTTCCGCGCGGACGACAGCCTCGGCTGGGTCTACCAGTTCTGGCAACGGGATGAGAAGGATCGGGTCAATAAGTCCGAGGTGAAGATCGGCGCCGATGAACTGCCAGCCGTCACGCAACTTTTCACCGAGGACTACATGGTCCTCTTTTTGCTTGAGAACACGCTGGGGGCTTGGTGGACTGCCAAGCGTCGAGCCGAAGATAAAAATCCGGCTCTGCCCGGCTACGAGTGGACCTATTTGAGGTTGGATGACGATGGCGCTCCTGCGGCGGGCGAGTTTGGCGGCTGGCCTCGCGCGGCTCGCGACCTCAGCGTTCTCGATCCCTCTATGGGGAGCGGTCACTTCTTGACATTCGCGCTGCCTATCCTCGCTCGCATGCGGATGGAGGAGGAAGGTCTTTCGCACCGAGAAGCCGTCGTTGCAGTGCTGCGCGACAACCTTTTTGGGTTGGAACTGGACGCCCGGTGCTCCCAGATCGCCGCATTCAATCTGGCGCTGGCGGGATGGCGGCATGCCGGCGGGCATTTCAAACTACCTGAACTGAATCTCGCTTGCTCTGGCCTCGGCATTCGTGCCTCGGAAGCGGATTGGGTGAAACTCGCCGTCGAGGATGGCCTTGCGCGCGAAGAGATGCGGCGACTGTACTCACTATTCAAGGATGCGCCAACGCTTGGGAGCCTAATCGATCCACTGCGTCTTAAGGCGAACGTCTTCACTTCTGGTGCCGACCGTGTGTTGCCGCTTCTCGAAGAGGCCCTCCACAAGGAGCAGCCGAACGATGAGACGCACGAATTGGTCATCGCAGCGAAGGGAGTTCTCGCGGCACTCCGACTTCTTGCGAGGAAGTACACGTTGGTTGCGACCAATGTCCCCTACTTGGGGCGCGGTAGACAAGAACCACTGCTTGCCAAATACTGCGCCGAGTTTCATTCCGACGCTAAAGCTGATCTCGCGACTTCCATAGTAGATCGATGCATCACTTTCGCAGCAGCTGGCGGGACTTGCGCGCTTGTAACAACTCAGACGTGGCTTTTTCTTGGCCCCTTCAGAGCGTTCCGAGAAAGGCTTCTGAAGTCACAGGAGTGGCAAGCAGTAGTTCACCTTGGGGAGCACAGTTTCGAAAGCCCCCAAGCTGCGGGAGCATTCCCCGCGTTGATAACTTTCTCTTCGAGTCGACCAAGAGATGACTCACGGTTCTTAGTCTTGAATTTGCTGGATCATGGTTCTCCAGACGAAAAACGTCGACAGACACTTTTGGCTCCCTTGGCTTATTCTCGTCAAGCTGCACAGCTCGCTAATCCGGATGCTCGAATTACGCGATCCGATCATGTCGGTGGCGAATTGCTTGAGGCTCTTGCGTGCTCGTACAAGGGGCTGTCAACTGGTGACCTATTGCGGTTCAATCGGTGCTTTTGGGAGGTAGGTGAGTTAGGAGAGCAAAAATGGAGTTTTCTCCAAGGAGCGGTTACTGACACAAAGGCCTACGGCGCTCGAAACGAGGTCGTTCTGTGGGAAATGGGGCACGGGGCGCTGCATCGCTTCGTCGCTGAGAGACTAGGAGAAACTGGAGTTGGTGCCTGGATCCGAGGGGCTCCAGCCTGGGGGAAACAAGGCATTGCGGTTACGCAGATGCGTGAGCTTCCGTGTTGTCTCTACACTGGTGAGCTATTCGACGAGAACACGGCGGCCATCATCCCCCTGAACCCAGAGCATCTGCCAGCGATTTGGGCATTCTGCAGCTCACCCGAGTTCAGAGACTCTGTACGCCGGATCGACCAATCGCTCAAGGTTCCCACCCTGACTCTACTCAAGGTCCCATTCGATCTCTCACAATGGCGTGTGGTTGCTGATGCGCAGTTCGCGGCTGGACTGCCCAATCCCCACTCGGACGACCCGACCCAGTGGCTTTTTGTCGGTCACCCGAACGGCTCTGACAACCCGCTTCAGGTT
Organism: uncultured Bryobacteraceae bacterium; assembly: GCA_947084845.1. Lineage (GTDB taxonomy): Bacteria > Acidobacteriota > Terriglobia > Bryobacterales > Bryobacteraceae > PNKE01. Next base: position 10,498 of record CAMTUE010000076.1, read on the forward strand.
GCTATCGCACGCCTCGTGGGCTATGGTTGGCCGCGCCAGACTGGGTCGAGTTTCTCGGATTGCGCAGAACTCAGTCCAGACAACCTCGATCAGCATGCCGACGAAGACGGCATAGTCTGCTTGAGTTCCATTGCCGGCGAGGCCTCTGCCGGAAGTCGGCTCCGTGCGCTTCTCGCGGATGCCTACGGTGAGGAGTGGTCCGCGAGTCGGCTGTCTGAACTCCTAGATGGCTGTGAATCACTCGAAGTCTGGCTTCGTGACCGGTTTTTCGAGGAGCACTGCCAGCTCTTCCAGCAACGTCCGTTCGTGTGGCACATCTGGGACGGCCGGAAGGACGGCTTCCATGCCCTTGTGAACTACCACAAGCTGGCGGCGCAGAATGGCGAGGGACTCAAGACGCTGGAGAAGCTGATCTACACGTCGCTGGGCGACTGGATCACGCGGCAGCGGGCTGAAGTTGTCTCGGGTTCGGATGGAGCGGACGCGCGTCTGACGGCCGCACTCCATCTCAAGGCCGAACTCGAAAAGATCCTCGCCGGCGAGAAGCCCTACGACCTCTTCGTCCGCTGGAAGCCACTCAAGGAGCAGCCCATCGGATGGGAGCCAGACATCAATGACGGCGTCCGCATGAACCTCCGTCCCTGGCTGACGGCAACCCTGACTCCGAGCACGAAACCAAAGAAGGGCTCCTGCATCCTGCGTGTCACCCCTAAGATCAACTACGGCAAAGACCGGGGCAAGGAACCTATGCGGCTAAAGGAGGACTTCCCCTGGTTTTGGACTTGGGACGAGCAGGCCGAGGACTTCGAAGGCGGCAAGGTCTTCGACGGCGCCCGCTGGAACGATCTGCATTACTCCCTGGACGCCAAGAAGGCCCGCGAGCGCAAACAGAATAAGGAGGGAGCATGAACCAGGAACCGGAACCCCTCGATGCGAACGCGGTAGTCGAAGCCGTAGACGCTCTGCTCCGCGACATTCTGTTCTCCAACCGGAACCCGTCCGCGTGGGAGCTTGTCGAGGAGTTGGAGAAGCGGTTCGGCTGGCAGGCACGGTGGGCGATCAAGGATGTTCTGACCCGGCTTTCGACGGACACTGCGTTGCCTCGGTCGTGCCGGCACTATCTGGACTCCCTCTTGGTTGACGGAGAACTGGACAAGGCTCTGGCCGGTGCGGAGTCTCCGCGCAAGGAAGTGCAGTCCGGTATCGACTCTCTCATCCGCCAGAGCGTTGCCTACCGGATCTCGAGCGCATTCCAGGAAATGATCAGCTTCATGGGGCGCTTCCGCGACTACGCCCCCTACAACAACATGCTGGTCCGCATCCAGAACCCGAGTTGCTCGTTCTACGCGACGGAGAACGACTGGTATCGCCGATTTGAACGCCGCCTCAAGGAAGACGCGCGGCCGATGTTGATCCTTGCCCCGATGCATCCAGTCCTCTTGGTGTACGAACTGGATCAGACAGAAGGGCCAGACCTGCCAGAAGAATTGGGCAGGTTTGCCACGTTCGCAGGAGATTGGAAGGACGACTATCTGAACAAGACTCTGGAGAACGCCGCCAAGCGCGATCGTATCCGCATCGATGTCAAGCGCCTGTCCTCCACGAACGCCGGCTTTGCGACCATCGCCCGCGGCGACCGCGAATTCAAGATGAGAATCGCCATCCACGAGGAACTCGATTCTCCGAGCCGCTACGGTGTGGTGTGCCACGAGTTGGCTCACATCTACCTCGGTCATCTGGGCAGGGACCCCGATTACTGGTGGCCGAGCCGCACCAACCTGAACCACAAGACCGTCGAGATTGAAGCCGAGGCGGTCGCGTTCCTGGTGACCAGCCGGTTGGGTCTACAAGGAGCCAGCGCCTCCTATGTTTCTCGCTACCTCACCTCAGGGACGATTCCCGAATCCGTCTCGCTTGATCTGATCGCCAAGGTGGCGGGCCGGATTGAGGAGATGGCGAAGAGAAACCTTGAAGTTCGGCGTCCGCGTCGAGAGAAAAACGAGCAGGGGAAGCTTCTATGAAGAAAGATGCCCGTACCTTGCTGGATGCGCTAAGAGAATCCTTGGCCGCATCAATCCGCCCAGCTGAAGGCTCGGCCTCCCCCGTCGCATTGTTGTGGACCGACGCGGAAGGCCAATGGTTTCCGCTGATGCAAACGCTGCGCGCGGCGCTGCCGGCGCTGTACACACTCGGTCGCTATGAGCCGGCAACGCGCACGGGCCCGGCGATCTGGCTGAAGTGCGTTGTGGACCGCGCGCTGCCCGAAGCGCCCCCGCCCGGCGAAACACCAGTGCTGTATCTGCCGCGCGTCAGCCGGCAAGAACTGCGCGCCGCCGGCGACTGTCCGCCGGCACTGCAACCTCTGGTTGAGCTTCAGTTTCGCGGCCGCGTCTGGCATCAATCGAACGGGCATGACTGGACGGTGCGGGCGTTCCTGGTTTCGGACGAAGGACTGGGACTCGATGTGGCGGCGGATCGCCGCACGGAGGACGCCTTTCTGAGAGTCCTTCCGCTCCTGGCTGAGGCTGACGTGAGGACGCTGAAGGGCCGGCGGCTGGATGCCGGCGATTTCGACAAACTCTCGGTACAGGATCCAGTCCGCGATCTCTTGTTGTGGCTCAACAATCCCGAGACGTTCGAAGCCGGTGCGAAGGGTGGCCGCTGGGAGTCGTTTCGGGGGCTGTGCCAGTCTGACTTCGGCCTGGATCCGGATCGCGCGCCAGCAGCCGAGGTGGCGGGGCTGCTGTTGCGGGCGGAGTTGGGATTGGATCGAGTCTGGAATCGCTTCTCGGAGTCGCCGCAGCTCTACCCAGGTGTGGCGAAGCTTCTGCGGGAGCCGGCAGGGGCGGTTCAGGGCTCGTTGCTGCTCGATCCGTCGCGCGATCCTCGCATGAATGAACGCGATGAGGTGGAGTTGCGCCGAGACCTGGAGGCCACGGCGACGCTGCCACACGCCTCCGCCTGCGCGCGGGTTCTGGAGCTAGAGACTCGACACGCCGTCCGCCGCGATTGGGTGTGGGCGCGGACAGACCAGAGTCCCTGGGCACTGGCGCTGCGCCCGCTTTCACGTCTCGCCCAAGCGGCGCGAAAGCCTGTTGGTGGGGCTGTGTTGTCCGCGGCTGCGGCAGAGTATGCCACGAGCGGTTGGGAGTGCGACGGCGCCGCCATGGATGCGCTGGGCCGGTTCCGCAGCGGACCGGACGCCGCCTTATTGGCCAAGGTGGTTCGGGCGCTTTACGAACCGTGGCTTGACGCCTCCGCGCGCCACTTCCAGTCTCTTGTCGCCAAGGAATCGGGCGAAGCGAAAAAGGCTGTCGGCCAGATAACGGCAGAGAAAGACACCTGCCTGCTGTTCGTCGATGGGCTGAGGTTCGATCTTGCCGGCCAACTGGCGGCGCGACTGGAAGCCCGCTCCCTCCGGGTGACGATGTCGCATCGGCTGGCGCCGCTGCCCACGGTGACTGCGACGGCCAAGGTGGCAGCCAGCCCGATTTCCGACGGCATCAAAGGTGGCACTGGCGAAGACTTTGCCCCTCTCGCCCAGTCGAAGTCCGGTTGGAAGCCACTGATCGCGCCACTGCTCAGAGAGCGGCTGGAGAACGCGGGAGTCGAGGTGTTGGACTCGACCGAAACGCGCATCCCGTCAGGGGCGAATGGTGGCGGCTGGACGGAGTGCGGCACCATCGACAGCCTGGGCCACAGCCTCCAAGGCGAGCTGGTGCATCAACTGGAGGCCGAGGTGGACCGGATCGCCGAACGGGCCTACAGCCTCGTCGATGCCGGCTGGCGCCGCGTCCGCGTGGTCACCGATCACGGCTGGCTGCTGCTGCCGGGCGGCCTGCCGAGGGTTGACCTACCCGCTTACCTCGTGGAAACCAAGTGGGCGCGATGCGCGCTCGTCAAGGGTGAGCCTGATCTGACCGTTCCCGTCTCATCGTGGCACTGGAATGCCCGCGTGCGGATTGCCTCGCCACCGGGAATCGCGTGCTTTCGCGCCGGCGAGACGTATGCGCATGGCGGCATCAGTCCGCAGGAATGCGTCGTCCCAGAGCTTCTTGTCGAACGCGGGGTGAGCGCCATCTACGCGTCGATCCAGTCCATCGAATGGCGAGGTATGCGATGCCGCGTGCGGGTGGATTCGAATGATCCGAAAGTGCGCGTGGACTTGCGGACGAACTGGAAACAGGAATCGACAAGCATAGCTGCTGCTGCCAAGGAAGTGGGCGCCAGCGGCGAGGTGAGCTTGGCCGTTCCCGATGACACCTACGAGGGCGCCGCGGCTTCCGTTGTGCTGATCGACCCCGAGGGCAAGGTGTTCGCGACCCAAACCACGTGCGTAGGAGAGAAGGCATGAATGTGACCATGGACAACTTAGACAAACTGGCCGCGACGGCCTTTGACGGTTACCTGGTCCGGAAGGATCTGGTTCGGAAGTACTCGCGGCAATATCCCGTGCCCACCTACGTGGTCGAGTTCCTGCTGGGCCGATACTGCGCAAGTGTCGATGAACAGGAAATTCAGGAAGGCCTGGCGATTGTCGAGAAGCAGCTCCGGGATCGCACCGTGCGCACCGGCGAGGAAGAACTATTCAAGGCGCGCGCGAAGGAACAAGGCTCCGTCAAGCTGATCGATATCGTTCGGGCGCGCCTCGACACGCGCAACGACTGCTACGTGGCCGAACTACCGAGCCTCGCGCTGAAGGAGGTCCGGATCGCGGATGACCTGGTGCGCGAGAACGAGCGGATGCTCACCGATGGATTCTACGCCGAGGTGACGCTTTCCTACGACGCGATAGTGGCGCAGGAGAATGGCGGTCGGCCCTTCGCGATCGACTCAATGCGACCGATCCAGATGTCCAAGTCAGATGCTGTCGAAGTTCTGGCACGCGCGCGAGCGAAGTTCACAACCCAGGAGTGGATCGATCTGTTGCTGCGGTCCATCGGGCTGGAGCCGGCAAACCTGAATGAACGCGCCAGACGCGTCGCGTTGCTGCGCATGGTTCCGTTCGTGGAGCGGAACTACAACTTTGTGGAACTCGGTCCGCGCGGGACTGGCAAGAGCCATCTGTTCCAGCAAATCTCTCCCTACTCCCACCTGATCTCCGGCGGCAAGGCGACGGTCGCCAAGATGTTCGTCAACAACGCGTCGGGGCAGCGAGGCCTCGTCTGCCAGTACGACGTGGTCTGCTTCGACGAGGTCTCCGGAATCTCCTTTGATCAGAAGGACGGCGTGAACATCATGAAAGGCTATATGGCAGCGGGCCAGTTCAGCCGAGGCAAGGAAAACATCCGTGCCGATGGCAGTCTCGTCATGGTGGGCAACTTCGACGTCGACGTAGAGCAGCAGCAACGGATTGGCCACCTGTTGAGTCCGATGCCGCCGGAGATGCGCAACGACACGGCGTTCATGGATCGCCTCCACGCCTTCGCGCCAGGATGGGACTTTCCGAAGCTCAAGGCCAGCGATCACCTGACGGATCATTTCGGACTGGTGAGCGACTTCCTCAGCGAGTGCTGGAACAAGCTGCGCTCCGGCAGCCGCGTGAACGTCATGCAGGGGCGCGTCTACCTGGGTGGCGCGTTGAGCGGGCGTGACATCGAAGCGGTCAACAAGACCGTCAGCGGATTGGTGAAGTTGCTGTTTCCGGCCTCCGAGATGGGTGTTTCGGACGAGGACCTGGAGTGGATAGTACGGATGGCGCTCGAGGCGCGCCGGCGCGTGAAGGAGCAGCAGAAGCGCGTGTTCAAGAGCGAGTTTCGCAATACCCACTTCAGCTACACCATGGGCGCGGAGGGCGTCGAGCAGTTCGTCGCCACGCCGGAGTTGCACAGCGACGAGGCGATCGAGAGCGACCCATTGCCGCCAGGCCAGGTATGGGCGGTGAGCATGGGCTCGCCGGAAGCAGGCGCGGGGCTGTACCGCCTGGAGGTGACGTCTGGGCCAGGCAGTGGCGTGAAGATCCTCAACCAGCCTCCGCCGGGAGCGTTCAAGGAGAGCGTCCGGATCGGCGAGCAGAATCTCTACACGCGCGCGAAGGAACTCGTTGGCGATCGCGACCCGCGCGAGCATGAGTTCTCCATCCAGATGCGCGCCATGGATGCCGACAAGGCCGGCACGGGACTCGGTTTGCCGGTGCTGGTCGCCCTTTGCGGCTCGCTGCTGGGCAAGAACACGCGCGGCGGCACGATCGTGGTCGGTGCGCTGAACCTGGGTGGCTCCACCGACATGATCCCGAACGCGGTCCAAATCGCCGAGCTTGCCATCGACAAGCAGGCCCAAACCTTGCTGATGCCCGTCGCCGCCCGCCGGCAGCTGAACGACCTGCCGGACGACCTCTGGACCCGCATCAGCATCGAGTTCTACAAGGACGCCTCGGACGCTGTTTTCAAGGCACTGGTGGAGTAGGAGGAAAAATGCCTGCCTGGAATTGGAACGGTGCTCGATGGTGGAAGTTCGATTTCCACACGCATACGCCGGCGTCTCACGATTACGGCAAAGGTCAGCATCAGCAACGGCTTCGTGCCCGCACACCACGAGAGTGGCTGCTCGATTTCATGCGGGCAGGCATCGATTGCGTTGCTGTTACTGACCACAACTCGGGCGATTGGATTGACACTCTCAAGGAAGCGATTGAGCAACTGCGGAGCGACCAGCCAGAAGGATACCGTGAGCTCTATCTCTTTCCCGGCGTGGAGATCTCGGTCAACGGGGGGGTACACGTCCTTGCCGTTTTTGACGGCACAGCGACTACGTCAACAATCGACCGGCTGCTTGGAGCGGTTGCATATGAGGGTGAAAAGGGCCGTAGTGATTCTGTCACCACTAGGTCTTTTCCCGAGGTGATCACGGCGGTTGTCAACGCCGGCGGGATCGCCATCCCGGCTCATGTGGATCAAGACAACGGGATACTGTCGACTCTAAGTGGCACCACATTGAAGCGGGCGCTGGAGTGTCCAGAGATCTTCGCAATGGAGGTCGTGGACCGCAATTGGACTAAACCACCAATCTATGCGGATGCAAAGTTCGCGTGGGCCGAGATCCTGGGTTCCGACTCGCACCATCCGGACGGCAATTCCGGCCAGCGGTTTCCAGGAAGCCACTTCACTTGGGTCAAAATGGGCCAGCCTGCGATAGAGGGTCTTCACCTCGCGCTGTTGGACGGTGCACTGTCGGTCAAGCGGTCCGATGAACACAAAGAGGATCCGAACGGGCATGGGGCGCTGATGATCGAGTCCTTCGAGGTCACCAAGGCTCGATACATGGGGAGAGGATCCCCGTTCTGCGTGAAGTTCAGTCCCTGGCTGAACGCGATCATTGGTGGCCGGGGGACCGGGAAGTCTACGCTTGTCGAGTTTTTGCGTATGGCCCTGCGCCGCGACGAAGAACTTCCCGGGGCACTAACGGCGGACTTCCTCAAGTACCGAAAAGCCTATGCCAGCCGCGAGGAAGATGGTTTACTGACTCGCGATACCCTGTTCAGTGTCGTTTACAGAAAGGACGGCGTTCGATACCAGATCTCGTGGACGAATCAAAGTGCCTCGGATGCGATCACGGTTGATGACGGGATGGGTAGCTGGAAGTCCGAGCAAGGAGATGTAGCCCAAAGATTCCCCGTGCGCATCTATAGCCAAAAGCAGATCTTCGAACTGGCGAAGGACCCCCTCGCCTTGCTGCGGATTGTCGACGAAGCTTCAGCCGTTGATCGATCGTCCTGGGAGGAGCGCTGGCGGGCAGAACAAAACCGTTTCCTATCGCTGCAGGCAGATGCACGCCGAGTCGAAGCCGAGTTAGCGGATGAGGCGCGCTTGTCGGGCGAAATCGAGGATGTCAAACGGAAGCTCGAGGCGTTCGAGGGTACGGATCACGCTGTCGTCCTCAAGGAGTATCAGCGTCGAGAACGTCAGTCAGGTGTCGTCAAGAAATGGGAGGCTGCCTGGTCATCAGTGGCGGGACGATTACGGCAGTCGGCACAGGAGATCGTTCCTAAACCCATCGATTCAACCGCTTTTGATGACGCCGACGATAGCGACAGGGATCTGGTCGCAAAATCGTCTACATTGGTCGAGGGACTCAAGCAGATTCAGGCGAAACTGGAAGCTCTCGCTGTCGAGTTCGACAATGTATCCAGCCAGTGGAAGATTGATCTCGACTCCTCGCAATGGAAGACCTCGCTGGACCAGGCGCTGCACGTGTACGAGCAACTCCGCGACAAGCTGAAAGAGCAGGGAGCGGGTGATCCATCCGCCTATGGCGAACTTGTTAGACGAAGGCAGGAGATTGAAGCGCGTCTTGCGGAGTTCGAACAACGCCGGAAGGTCCTCGAAGTCCTCCGTAAAGACGCCTCCGATTGCCTGGCCGTCCTCCTAGCTGGCTGGCGTCAGGACCTGACGAAGCGCAGAAAAGCCTTCATCGAGTCTGTATTGGCCCAGAGCCCGTACGTGAAGATCAAGGTTATTCCGTATGGGGCGCGGGAAAGTGTCGAGCCCGAGATTCGCAGGTTGATTCAACGGGAGACCGGCGGATTTGAGAAGGACATAGGCACCACAGACGGCGGGGATAGCCTGCTCGGCAATCTCTATCATGGAAACCCGGATGCCACGGAGTTCGAACGACGGCTCCAGGGCTTGAAAGACAAACTCCACGCCATTGCTGCTGGCCGCCACAATGCTTTCGACTTAAAGGACCAACGCTTCGGGGCGCACATCAACAAACTGCCACCGGAGGCTCTTGATCGCCTCGATGCGTGGTTTCCAGAGGACAGCCTTCAGGTCGAGTACAGTACAGGCGCGGATGGTTCCTCATTCCGCTCAATTCAAGAAGGTTCGCCAGGGCAGAAAACAGCCGCTTTGTTGGCCTTTCTCTTATCCTATGGAGAAGAGCCGATCATCCTGGACCAACCCGAGGATGATCTCGACAACCATCTTGTCTACAGCCTGATCGTGAAGCAACTCCGGACTATCAAGGAGCGTCGCCAGGTCATCGTCGTTACTCACAACGCGAACATCGTGGTCAACGGCGACGCCGAGCTTGTAGAAGCGCTGGCCGCCCGCAGCGGTGAAACGCAACACGAGGCGCAAGGCAGCCTACAACAAAGGGCCGTTCGGGAGATTATCTGCAATGTGATGGAGGGCGGGCGGGAGGCGTTCGACCAACGGTATCGTCGTATCTCTTTAGGAAGACAAGCAGGTGCAGGCACACCCGTGACGCGATCAGCCGGAGGCTAACCGGGCACAGGTCATCCCGCACCGGAGAAACTTCGAGGAGGGTTGAGAGAGGGGAGCCAACATTTTCCCTTCCTAAATTCCAGCATGGTTTCAGTTGACGGCATCGCTGTGCCGGCATGCTCGCATATCCCTCACATTCTTTGACTTCTATGGGTTCCGGGCCATTCTCCGGTTCTATGCTGTCGGGCCGGAGGTGTGGCCGAAATGCCTCTGGTTCGGCTTGGGACCCCGCGTTTGGCTTGCGAATTCTCTGTGTTCTCTTGTTGACGGGTCGCTCATGTTGACGGGTGTCCAGGCCGGGGTCCGGCATGAACAGGCTTCGAACTCCGCAGTTGACGGCCCCATTTCGAACTCGCGGTTGGCTGGTTGACAGCCCGCCGTGCGCTTGCCCACCTTCCAATCGACCACGCGCACCTGGGCCGAGCTTCACGAGCCGGCCTTCCACCGACTGGATGGCGTCACGCACACCATTGTCCTCGACAATCTCAGCAGGGGCGCGCTGAGGCCGGACATTTGCGACCCAACTCTGAATTCGCTGTACCGCGACCTGCTCACTCATAACGGCGCCGCCGCCTGCCGGCCCGGGACCCCCACCGCTACTGCACGTACGGCAGGCGCTTCGGTTCGTCGTCCTCGCGTTGGACTCGGGGCTCCGTTACATCTTCGCGGGCGGATTCAGCGTATTCACCTGCCGGCGATTTGCGAAAACACGCAGGATCGCATCCAACACGGTGTCCAGATGTTTCGCGACGTCTTCGGCGAGAAAGCGCAGAACCATATAACCGTTCTCCTGCAACAGTTGGTCCTTGCGCCGGTCACGGCGGTACGCAACAGGATCGCCAAGGTGCTGCGGACCGTCGATCTCGATCGCCAGCCGCGGCTGGTCTGAAACCAGATCGACCTCCATGCCGCTCGAACTGTCAAATGGGATCGGCAGGACCGCGTTCAATCGAAAACGGCCCGCGGTGTCCGCCAGCGTCTGAAGGCGCCGGTACATAAATGCCTCGGTTGCGCTGCGCGCGCGGTCCACGCCCTCCGCATCCGCAGGGAGTGGGCGCGCCGCATCAACGAACAACGTCGCGAGCGAAGATTCGACGCCGTCACGGGCGAGCCTGCGTACGCTTGCAGCGTATTCTCGCTTCCAAGCCGGATCGACAGGCAGCGCAACGTCAACGGGCCATCCCGGAACAGCGCCGGCGGGCAGGACGATGGTGTATCCGACGGCTTCGTACCCTCGGCAGCGCCGATCAAACATCCGCGCCAACATGGGGACGTCAAGATCCGCGTAATCATACACGCGCACCTCGCGCTTTGCTTCATGAAGCCGGTGCAGCCTGCCCACGTATTGCGCCACAGTCCCACGCCACGATATGGGGAGGGTCACGAAAAGTGTGTCGAGACGCGGATCGTCGAAGCCTTCCCCGATGTACCTGCCGGTGGCGAGCAGAACGCGCTCCTCATCGCACGGAATCCGCGCCAGCCGCTCCACAACGGCTTCGGACTCCTTCCTCCCCATGCCTCCTCGAAGCACTACCAGGTGGCGGACACCCCCGGAGAGCTGTGCGGCGAGTGCCTCCAGGTGCTGATTGCGCTCCGTCAATACGAGAGGCGAACGGGCCTCGCGCACAGCCCGAATCACATCTTCACAAATCAGGCGATTGCGTCCTTCGTCCTCCAGCAGTGCCCGGGTCAACGTGAGAAACTCGTTTCGACGGTCGAGGTTCGGGTCGCGC
>CAMTUE010000077.1:0-20442 GCA_947084845.1 uncultured Bryobacteraceae bacterium
CTCAGCATCTGCCTCAGTTCCTTCTTGTCCTGAGGCTTCAAGTGGAACGGCTTGGGTGGGCGCGCCATACCCAAGTATAGGTCAAAACATTTCCGATAGGAAGTGTTTGTTAGAAATATCTTCTGGCGGTCAGAGACCTAGCCATCTCTGCCGTCGCCTGGCCGCCATCGTGTGTCAGCACTGTGCTCCCCTTCCATTTCTGTCTCGCCTTCAACCCTTCGATGTAGCTCTTGTTGGCGTCCGCGCCCTCCACGACCTCTTCCAGCGGCACCACGGGTTCGTAGAGGGGATCGTTGATATCGACCTTGCAGGTGGCGACGTTGACCAGGCCCTTGGGTTTGTTCGAGTCGTTGAACATCAGATGGTACTTCCCGCTGCCGTGCCGATGCAGAATGTCCAGGTCCGTGATCGCGCTGGTGAAGATGTCGATGTTCTTCTCCTTGTTGCCGGCAAGTTGCCGGTCGATCACGGGCCACAGGCGATAAACGTAGACCGCTCCGGCCTCCCAATCCGGATACTCCTTGAGGAATTGCCAGAAGGTTTCCGGCTTGAGGTTCTGAAACGACTTCTTGAAGTCGAACTGGCTGCTTTCCGCCGCCGCCGCGACCGACTCTTGAGGGGCTTCGATTGTCACTTTTGCACGCCGCACTGGAGGACCTCCCAGCCGATGTCGTTGAAAAGAAGACTTCGGCCATACCGTATCATATGATTAATCAACTATTGTTGCAACAACCATTCACTGCGAAACTATCACCAACACATGGAGCGGCTCCCCCCAACCCAAACTCCTCCGAAGGGAACTCATCAAGAGCCGCTCCGCCTCTCCCGCGTGTCCCATCCGCAGTTCAGCACTCCCGTTCAGGCCACGATTGACCAGGTGGAATCAGACGACGACGAACTTGCTACGGCCCAGACCATTCACCTCATGGCGAAATACGCGCGGGAGGACAGTTTGTCGCCCATCGTCCGCAGAGCGGCGGCAGCGGCGGTCCTTGTCTCTCGCGACAATCGCGCGGCATCGAAGGCGGCCGCCGTCTGGCAGTGGATTCGCGATCACGTGAGCTTCCAACTCGACAGCATCACGGCGGCGCCCGTCTCCGAAACACCAGACCAGGCCGAACTCCTCATCAGGCCCGTGGACATCCTGACCATGCCGCGGATGCTGGGGGATTGCGATGACCAGTCCATGCTCTGCGCTTCGATGCTGAGGTCTCTCGGCATCGATAGTTCATTCAAGACGGTTGCGGCCGACAGAACCGCGCCCGACCTCTACAGCCACGTTTATGTGATTGCCCACACACCCGAAGGCGATCTCAGTCTGGATTGCTCCCATGGTCCGCACCCCGGATGGGAAGTGACGCCCACCGGCAAGACCCGCAAATGGAGGATAGAAGCCATGCACCATCTCGGCGCGATCGATTGGGGCAAGATCATCGAAACCGGCGTGAAGGCTGGTAGCGAGATCGCAACAGCCCGCTACGGACAGCCTCCGCCAGGCACGTACAAACAAGAAGGCGCGAACGTGTACTACCGCCAGCCAACCGGCAGCAGTGAATTTGCATTTCCGGGGGTTGGCCTCGACGTGGGCGGCTCTGGCATGAGCACTTCGATGATCCTGATCATCGGCGCCATCGTCCTGTTGTTCGCAATGAAAGGCAGGTCATGAAGAAGCCCGTCAAGAGAGCCGCCGCAAAGACGGCCAGGAAGACGCCAAGGAAAAGCAAGACCCTTGGAACCGTGCCGCGCAACAAGTGGTTCGACGCTAAGAAGGTGCGGGTAAAGTCCACCAGCCGGGGACCAGTCCTCGAGATCAAGAAATGATCGTGGCCTATTCCCAACTCGCCGGCACAGCCCAAACCGCCAACATTGCGGTGAGTACGGCCGGAACCGTGGCCACGATCGGCGCGCAGTCCGGCTGGTGGCTGTCGGCGGCCGCTGTTCCAGTGATCGGCGCGGCCGTGGCTGGGGTGGCCCTTGGCTTGATACTGATCTTCAATCGCAAGGGGCCGGGGCAGAGAGTGGCCTCGACAAAGATCGTCGACGAACTCGAGCCGTTGCTCAAGAACAACGTCGAGGCATATATGTCCGGGCCGCGCACCAGGGCAAGCCAGGCGGCCGCTCTGCAAAACTTCGATAACGCATGGGCCTTTCTCGTAGGCCCCGATGCATGCGGAAACGCCCAACTGGGGAATCCGGGCAAGGCCTGCATCGCGGACCGAAGCCCAGGGGGAAAGTGGGATTGGTCCGCTTACTATCGCGATCCCATCGCTCAGGATGACGGCGTGAAAGCCGATCCTGCCGCGAACTCAATTTCGCAACTGCTGCCCGGCGCTTCAGCCGACACCGTCGAGCAAATCGGGTCGCTTCTCCCATTCGGATTGCTAGCACTGGCGCTGATCATCTGAGGCTCCCATGATCGTTGACACCCCAATCCAAAGCCAATCCAAAGCCGGGACGTCCCTGTCTGGACTCGGAGCCTCCCGCTTCGAAAGCCATCCCGCAATACTGAGGCAGGCCGAAGCGATCGGCAATGCGGCCGGGTTCCCAACGTCATGCCGGGAAACAATCGAATGGACACCAGGCGGAAACTACTTCAACCGGACGTGCTCCGCGAGGTGCTCGCAGAACTATGTGCACGATGGCTTCAACGCTGACCTGATCGCCGTGGACAACGGGTTCGTCTTCATCCCGGAGATCCGCAGCATCTGCGCGGCGGCCGCCAAGATAGCCGTGCCGGTCAGTCAGCCGCCCGCGCAACAACTGGTCTACACGCCCCCACCTGTGAGCCAGCCGCCCGCGCAACAGCCGGTCTACACGCCCCCACCTGTGAGCCAGCCGCCCGCGCAACAGCCGGTCTACACGCCCCCACCTGTGAGCCAGCCGCCCGTGGTAAAGCCGATCTATACGCCCCCACCCGCTGAATCGAGCGGGCTCACCGAAACGGCATCGCGTATCTGGAAAAAGATCACGGCTGGAGATGCGGGCAGTACGGCGAGCGGATCGGTGACGGCCGGCACACAAGCTCCCACGGCAGGCGAGACGCAGGGCATCCCGATGTGGATGTGGATCGCAGCCGCCGCTGCTGCGGGATGGTTGCTGACGAGGAATCAAAAATGAACAACCTATTCAAGTTCGGCTTGATCGGAGTCGCGGCCTGGTGGCTCCTCAAAGACCAGTTCGCCTTCGGGTCCGACAGCATACAGATTCCAAACGGGACTTCCCCGGCGCCGCCACAAGGGAATGGCGCGACGGCTCCGGCCGCCCAGACACCGGAAGCCCCAAAGACTCAGGCCGACGTTGACAAGATCGAGTACGCCGCCGCCTTTCAAGCTGTCCAGGACTACACCAAGAACGGCTACACATCGGAGCAACTGGGTGCGATCGAGCAATGGTTCTACAGCACGGCCGAGACCTACAAGAGCGGTCGTGGCAATTTGAACGGCTTCAACGGATACATCGTCACCGAACTGCCGAAGTACACCGCCGTCGTCAAGAGCGCGAGTCCCAGCCCAGACAACCTCGGTACCGCGGCGCTGGATCCAGCCAGGACGGGGCTCACCGGAAACTACAAACTGAGCGGGCACCAATGGAACTGGTATCGCGCGCAGAGGGCCATTGCAGTGGGGATCTTCAACGCGAAAGTCCACCAGCCCAACATCCCGGGCCTGGACGCCCAAATGACAGCCGCCGAGTACCACGCGCTGCTGGCCAGCACCACGGGCCTCGGCCAGTTGGTCTGGAGGTAACCATGCTCGGACAAGGAGCCACACCCGAACAACTGATGAGCCTGCCAAGAATGCAGCGCAATCCGTTCGAATTGGTTTATTTAAAAGACGGCGTACGCACGTCAGTCAACCTCGCTCCCGCAGCCATTTTCTCCCCGGATGTCCCTGAGACAGGGAGTCAGAATAGCGTACTTGACTGGATCAAGGAAAACCAGACCGCCGTATTCGCAGCAGCTGGAGTTCTCCTCTTGTTGGCTGTGATGGGGAGGCGCCGATGAGCAAGCTCCTCACTGTCGATCCGGCGGGCAGGATGGACGTCCTCGCCTATCGGCTCGCCGAACGCGGAGCGCGAGGAATCTGCCCCCGCGAGTGGCCCGTGCTGGCGCCGCACGTGGAGCAATGGGTGAACAGAACACTCGGTGAGATCACTTTGAAGAATGCACCACTGGCAACGGTCGCGCTTCTCCCAGGAATGCTCTTGCCGGCCATTGGAATCTACACGTCCACCCAATCCGGCTACCTCGACAATCTCTTTCAGGTCATGGGCCTAAAAGCCCCGCCGAGCATTCCCAAATCCAGTTCGCCGGTGGCGCAGCCGCCAAAAGCGCCAATCACCGCAGCCAAGATGACGACGTGGTCACCTGCTGACCTCGCCGAAGTGGAAGCGCAACGGGGAGCCCAGTACGCCCTCGATACCAAGTTCTTCGTGGCCAATTCCAGCGGCAGCAAGAAGGGTGCGTCCTGGCCGACGATCCCGCCGCCGGATGACGACCAAAACATCGACAAGACGCTGCTCTGGGTAGCACTCGGAGCCGCAGCCGTGGGCCTGGTCCTGCTCGTAAGGAGATAACCATGATCGTCGACCTCGCAAGACAACAGAATGTCGGGCAGTGCAGCGGATGCAATCCGCAGACGCCGCGCGGCGTCGGAGCGCTGAGTCTACCCTCGTTCGACCTGTCGTCGATCGACTGGAGATGGATCGCCGCGCTTGCCGTGGCAGCCTTCCTGGTCTGGAAGTTCACCCGTGGAAGCCGAGGCGGATCCGAGCGCCGGCGACAGCTACGCCTGGCACGCGCCAGGTACGAGATGGATCTGGCCAAGAGCTAAGCCCATGCGTGTCAAGAAACCAATCCGCCGGAAGAAGAACCAGGACACGGCAGCCGCCGCGGCCGCGCTCTCCGAGCAATTCCACGGACGGCCCGTTCGCAAAGTCAGGGAGATCGTCGAGAGCTTTGACGAGCCGGTTGACCTGGCGGACCTCGGCCGGCTGGTTGAGTTGCAGGTGCTGGATGGCCGCCACGTGCGGACCATGGAATTCAGCAAGGGCGTTCGTGTCGGATGTACTCCCGATGGCGGACAGATCTACTTCGTCGGAGGCGACCAGGAAGTTTCGCTTGAGGCCATGGGCCTCGCGAAATGGCTGCCAAAGGACCACGTCACCATCGGCCCGGTCGCCAATATCGCGTACCACACCAGCAAGGTCTTTCACGACTTCGAACCATCCGACTACGAACATGATTTTGGCGAGGAGCGCGGCATCTTGCCGCTCCTCCACTACGACGTCCGCAACAAGAAACTGTACCTGACGGGAGGCTCCTACCAGGTGCGGCCCGAAGGAATCACAAATTAGGAGGCCCCATGGCAGTGATCGTGAAAAAGAAAAGGCTGTTCAATCCGCAGAAGCCATCCACGGCCACGCGGCGGCCAAAAGTTGCCAAAGGTGGGGGCGCGAAGCGTACTCACCGAAAGCGAACCAGGAAGAACCCCGGGCATCTCATCACGCTCGGCCTGGTCAACCCAGAGAAGAAGAGGACCACAATGACTCGAAAGTCCAGAACGACCAAGAAACGCGCGCCCCGCAGGTCCAATCCCCTCTTCGCCAAGAGAACGGTGAAGAAGACCCGCCGGCGTAACCCGTCCACCCTGACCATGCGCAAGCCTTTCGACCTGGCCAAATTGAGCCTGACGGCTCTTGTCGGCCTGGTGGCTACGCGCCAAATCCCGCAGATGCTGCTTTCCACGAAGAACGCCGGCTGGCTTGGCTATGCCGCGAACTTCGGAACCGCAGCACTGGCGGGCGCCCTCGTCAGCAAGTTCTACAACAAGGATGCCGGCAAGTTCGTGTTCCTCGGCGGTTCGATCTACACCGCCTCCCGCATCCTGACCGAGCAGTTCAGCCCGATCGGCAAGTACTTCTCCCTGACGGGAGTGGGCGATGCTCAGGCGGCTGGGCTGGGAGTGATCCGCCAGGGTTACTTCCCAACGCCGGTCGTCACCGACAACGCCGGAAACGCGATGATCCCTCAGGCCATCGTCGATGCCGCCAGGCCGATGATGGTCTCTGCCCCAAACGCAATCAGTGGCCTGAGCCGCTACCAGAGGTAGCGCCCAACCAGGTCCAAGTCCAGATTTTCAAGGAGAAATGAACATGCCAGGCTCTGCCTTCCTCAACGACAAACTGCGCTACCGTCTCGGCTGCTTCTATGACACGCTCATCGTCGCCGCCAACACCGCAACCTCCGCTCTGCACACGCTCTTCCAGACTCCGATTGGGTCCGCGAAGGGCATCGAGCAGACCAACATGACCGACAGCGGAAAGCTGCCCTTCCCTGTCTCGCTGAAGATCATGGCCGTGCGCGTTGCGCTCATCGGCATGGTCGTCGGCGACATCGAATCGCTCTACAAGAGATACTGCCTGCGCCTGAGGATCGGCCAGAAGTACTTCCTGGAAGCGCCGATCAACTTCTTCCCCGGCGGCGGCGGCATCTTCGGCGCGGCGGCCACCACGGCGACAACCACGACCATTCAGGCCTGGGCCAACGGAGTTCCCAATCCCAGCGCCATCTATGGCGTTGGTCCGGAATACGCGCTCGACCTGCCATCGGGCGTGCCGTTCAGCGTGGAGTTGCAGGGCACCAGTTTCACCACGCTCACTGGCGGCGGCGGCATCCACATGCAGGTGTTCCTGGACGGTCTGATCAGCGAAGGCGTTCAGTAGTCCATCCACGAAGGCGGCATACAAATCGACGGGGCGGCCAGGCCGCAGCCGCCCCACATACCGCCAAGGAGAAAGAACATGAGACAGTTTCACGGCATTGGCGAAGTGTCTTTGACCCAGCAGGCGCAACAGGCCGCCTACGAGGAGCCACACGCCATTCCATTTGACATCACCCTCACCGGGAACCAGGAGTTGCTCCAGCAGGGCGTCTTCATCGACTCCGACGGCGACTTCGTTCTGAAAGGCATCGTCGGCTCGCAGACAGGCGCTTACAACCTGCGATTCAGGCTGCCGTCCGGACGCTCCTGGCCAAACGGCTACGTCAGGAACACCAACCTGGTCGGTTCGGCCCAGTTCCCCGTGCCAGTCGAGCCGAACGTCGTCTTCCCCGCCGGCAGCAAGGTGGCGATCGACATCAAAGACACTTCCGGATCTTCCAACACGATCCAGATTCTTCTGATCGGTTCGAAGCTTCTGAAGACGCGTTAGCGATGATGCAGATCAATGAGGAGGCGCAAGCCGGACGCTTCCAACTGGTGCTCTTTCTGGCCGGCCTGTTGATTTCCCTGGGCACCGCAGCGATAAGCCTCAACGTGAAGGCCGAAATAATGGAAACCCGAGTTCTACTTCTGGAAAAGCTCTCTGAAGCCGGACGGCAGCACCCATCCCGGCCGGAGTTCGAGCGCCTCGAGCAACGGCTTTCCATTCTTGAACAGGAGCGTAGACGATGACAGCCCCGCTCACCTTGCCGCAGTTCGGCAAAGGCCCCTTGCGCTACCACGCCCGTGCCCTCGTCGAACTGCGCCGCGTCACCCAGACTCCCGGCTATCAGCCAGGCGGATATCCGCTGCCCGACGACGCCAACGCCAACATGCCGGGCAAAGCCCTCATCGAGATCAAGCTGTCTCTCCCGGTTGGCTCCTATATCTGGGGATTCACTGGATCCAGCCAGCAAGCGGAAGGGTTTGAAGTTCAGATCGTCGACCTTCGCCACAATGCCCCGTTCTTCAGGGCGCCCGTCCTCTGGACCAGTATCACTGCGCAAGGAAGCACTCAAGGGATCAGCCATCCTCTCTTCCTGTTGCCGCATCCCCGCCTGGTGATCGAGCCGGCCGTCCTCAAAGTGCAGATCAAGAACCTCTCGGCCAACTCCAACCAGGTCCAACTCCTCATCCTCACCGCGGAGCCACGCCCATGAGTGAAACGATCCAAGCCAGACCCATCACCATCTTTCAGGAAGTGGATCTCGCCCGCCGCGCCATCCGTGGAGAAGCCGCCTATGCGGAACTCGGCTACCAGGACGCCGCGGCCGCCGCTTCAGCGGCCCCACAATCCACCCCCACTACCCAACAGCATGCCGTCATCAACGTGAGTACCGCGGGCCTCGCCTCGATCATCCCAGGCGTGAGCGGCCAGGCCATCGAAGTTCTGGAGATCATGCTCTACACCGACACATCCATGAACCTCGAGCTATTCGACGGAACCCGCAGTCTCACCGGGCTCTTGAAGTCCTGGCCAGCGGCCCAGGGCTTCTTCTTCCCTCACACCGGAGAACCCCACTTCAAGCTGACAGTTGGAGCGGCCTTCGTCCTCTTCACCAGCGCCGTGGGCCAGGTCTCCGGATTCGTCCGCTACCGCCAGGTCTAAGGAGGCACAGTGGGGCAGACTATTCTCGCGTTCGACGGCTTCGACTGGAATACCGCCAGCTTTACCCCTGCTTCCCGCTCGGAGCTTTGGCTGGTGGCCCCAACTTTGTTCACGGCTGGAAGATTCGGCGGCCAGGCATGCAACCTCAACGCCAACCTGTCCTCTGCCGCTCTAGCGATCACAAACATGATCGCCGTCCACTGGGCAATGAACACAGGTTCGTCCGGCGGGGGTCTCACTTTCAGGGACAGTGCGAATGGCACCCAGTTCGAAGTAGTTTTGAACGGGACCACGCGCCAGATCCAACTCAAGCTCGGCGCAGTCGTCGTTGCCACGGGCAGCAAAATACTCGCCGCCAGCGCCTGGTACTCCATCCAGGTTCATTTCTTTTTGCACGATGTCACCGGCCGCTGCGTCGTCAAGGTCGAAGGGCAAACAGACATCGACTTCACTGGCGACACGAAGAACACCGCCCTCTCGAACATTTCCAACGTGGTGTTCACCAGCAACACAAGCTTCTTGGTTGACGACGTCGTCTTCTACTTGCCGGACGCCTTGAACGTCGACTGGCTGCCCGACTGCAAGGTCACGACGAAAACGCCAAACGGCGCCGGCGCGTCAACGCAGTGGGCCCTCGTCGGCGCAGCCAACAACTTCACTGCGGCCGCCTCGACGGACGGCGACACCTCCTATGTGAACAGTTCGACGCCGGGCGAAATCGACCTCTATGCGATGAGCAACGCCGCGCCGCTCGGCCAGGTCTTTGGCGTCAATGTCGGCTTGCTGGCCAGGAAGGATGACGCCGCAACCCGGCAGATCCGGGCCAAGATCCGCATCGGCGCACTCAACTACGACGGCGACATTAAGACGATGATCTCCAGCTATCTTTGCCCAGTCCAAATGTGGCTGAATTCACCGGCCACCGGCTCCCCGTGGACACTTGCCGGCGTGGACGCTATTCAAGCCGGAGTCGAGGAGATCGCATAAGCCATGGCCATCCGCATCACCCGCGCCTTCGCCGAGGTCCTGAACACGGCCCAGGGCAGCCCCACTCCGAAGGCCCGCGTCACCCGCGTGTTCGTCGAGGTCCTCTCAGCGATCAAGCCGTTACCCAAGGGTCCGCCACTGGCAATGTTCTCAACCACGATGCTCACCAGTTCGCGCGGCGTCGAAGGACTTGGAAAATGGAGAACGTGAACATTCTGGACGGCGAGTGGAGCTTCGAGGCTCGCGTGCGGGCCGTGCAGATCATCGTCATCGGCGCGGGCCTGCTCCTGATCTTCGTCGCACTGGCGGAGAGCCGCCGCAGACAGAAGGACCGCGATTGACAGAAGGCAACATGGCTCTTGAACTTCTCACCTTCGAAAACGTCACGCCCACCGACTGGTGCCGAATCCAAGCCGGCCTGGTCGATGACGGAATCCACATTTCCACCGACGCCGGACAGCAGGAAGCGAACGGCATCCGTATCCAGTGGCGGTACGACGCTCAATCAGAACAGCTGCTCGTTCAATGTCTGAAGAAGCCGCTCTACGTCCCCGCCGCCATGGTGCAATCGCGGCTCAAGTCCACGTTCTCCCGTCTTACTGCAAGGAGTTGACCCCATGAATTGGCTGAAGAATCTGTTCTCAAGCATCCGCCGCTACTTCACGACCGGACGCGCCGCCAGGGACGCGCAGAGCGCCCTTGAACACGTCGGATCCGCCCTCCCCTTCGTGCGCCTGGCGGGCGACCTGCTCACCCGCGGTTTCATCCCCGGCATTGTCGATGATGCGGTCTGGGCGGCGCTGAAGCTGAAGTTCCCCGCCCTGTTCGACGGACGGCGCAAGACCCCGGACGAACTCAAGATCGCCGCCCTGGCTGCCGCCACCGAACTGATGCGCGCCAAATACCCAAATCTCGACACCAGCATCATCCGCAAGGCGATCGAACTGGCCTATGGCGATTACCGCGCCGAGCAGGAGTCAGCCCAGTGAGATTCCGCCGGCGCACCACGGTCGTCCTTCAACTCGCCGGCGCGTTCTCCCAACTCCTTCTGCCCACCATTCCTATCGCTGTCGAATGGAAGCCCTTCCTGCAAGGTTTGATCGCATTCTGCCAGGTCGCTCAGGCGATCCTCGCTCATTCTTCGAACCCCGACGGGACCCCGGCAAGCGTGGCCTACATCTCCCCGCACGACCCCCGGCAATGAGACCCTTCATCTCAAATCCGACCACACCAGGCGGGCGCAAGCCGGTCGAACTCATCACCGACCGCGCCCGCCGCTACCGCGCCAACCAAACCCCGCCGCCGGGCCCGCGCCAGTGCAACTACTGCGGAAGGAAACCGGCCCGCGACATCGACCACGTCGACGGCAACGAAGCCAACGGCAACCCGGCGAACCTGGTCTACGCCTGCCGCAGCTGCAACACGCGCAAGGGAGTCGTCTTTCGCAATGCCGGCATTGGCAAACTCACACGCCAGTTCAACCCGGCGCAGGACTCCGCCGGCGCGCGCAGCCTTGGGCAGTGGGTGCAGGCCGTCATGGCCATGCGCGGCGAGTCGTCGTCGATGAGCGTGCCGGCGGCCGTCGCCATGGTCCAGGCCACCCCCGCCGCCAGGCGCAGCGAGTTCGCCGCCGAAATCTGGAAGCGCCGCCGTGAGCGCGGCACGGACAAACGAGAGGAGGTTCCCTTTTGATCCCAGGAAAGTACGCTAGCTATTGCAATGCACCAGCGGGCTACACCTATTCCCCTCTTGGCGACGAGTGGACGACCCAGAGGACAGCCGAATGCCGGAATCAAGGTTTGAGAGAAGCCGCCGCCATCGCCGCCGTGGCCCTTCTGCCAGGCTGGTGGAAGCTCTTGGCCATCCCGTTGTGGACGGCTGGCAAAGGAGTTTTTTCTTCCGATCCATGCTACGAACTGGCATTGGAGCGAGAACAGATCGGAATGTCCGCCAAGGGACTCTGGCGCTGTTGAAAATCCACCATGCCGCCCTTCACCGTCCAGTACCTCTGCTCGGCCCGCCCCATCTGGCGTGACGCTTTCGAAACGGACGACTGGACCAGCGCCGTCACCCAGTGCTACACGATCCGCACCAGCCGCCGCCGCCCCACCCGGATCATCGACTTCAACGACCAGGAGGTTTTCAGACTGCCATGAATCTCACAGACCTGATGGCCCAGGCCATCGCCACCATGGAGGGCTTCTTCAAGCCCGGAAGCCTGGCCGCAAGGAACAACAACCCCGGCAACCTGCGAAGTTGGGGCAGTAACCCCATCGTCAACGGCTATGCCCAGTTTCGGAGCGCGGAGGAAGGCTGGACCGCGCTGAAGGCTCAGATCAAGAAGAACATCGACCGCGGCTTGAACCTGACCGAATTCTTCGCCGGCAAGCCCGGCGTCTATGCCGGGTACGCGCCCGCCGCCGACAAGAACGACCCCGGCAACTACGCCAGATTCGTCGCCGGCCGCGTCGGCGTCGATGTCAGCACGCCCCTGAAGTCCGTTCAGCAACAGACTGCCTCATCGGAGCGGACCCCGCCAACGCCGGTTTTTCCGCGGGCTCGTGGTTAGCGCTCCCGGACCTCGAGCTCGAAACCGAAGGGACCGGCCAGCTTGCGATCGCGGCGGCGGCCGTCGCGGCCGTCGCCGCGATCTGGATTCTGTTTGTGGATTGACCCGTCAGCCGTTCAGAGCGTCGAAGAACTCTTCACGGCTCACACCCGCCTGGCGCAGCACTGAATGAAACGTCCCGATCGCCAGGCGCTGACTCCCATGGTCCGGAACCACCACCCTGTACTTGTGGCCCGCCTTCTTGAAGGATCGGTGACTGCCCGACGTCGCCTTCTGCTTTACCCACCCCAACCGCTTCAGAACTTTCTCAATCTCGGCAGCATTGGCCGATTCCGGCCACGTGCTCATCGGTAGTCCTCAAGCACCCGCCGCAGTTCCCGCACCTGGCCAGCCGGCCAAGGAAACCGAACGCCGTCCTCCTCCATCCCATCGAGCGCGACCAGAATCATCGCCGCCGTGCGATCCAGGGCTTCCTGCTCGGTTGCGCCGAAGTCGCTGATCCCGTTCAGCGCGGGAACGTTCGTCACCCAGGCCCGGCTCGCATCCTCCCACGACATCTCAACCTTCAGAAAGCCCAGAGCGTTCAAGGGATGCGCCTCTGCCACCGTCGCCGGATTTTTTCTGCGTTTGACTGTCATCGCCTCTCCTACCTTCCAACCCACCCGCGTTCTTCCAGCAGATCAACATAGCCCTCTTGGCTCAGTGTGCATTCGACGAACTGTAGTAACTCTTTCTTCGAGAGCCTCATCTCTCTGCCCACCTGACTGAGCAGATGGTCGTCATAGTCCATGTTCGACGCATGACTGAGAATGGTCTTGACGCGGGTCGGCTTCCCAGCCGCCCAAAGTCGGTATATCCGGTCCTTGCTGTTCTCTCGAACGAAGCCCTTCTTCACCAGAGCCCGGTCAATCTCACGCGATGGCACGCTGCTCATCGGACTTCATCCACCGATTCAACCAACCGCAGGAGAGCCCTCTTTAGAGGCACCGCAGCCTTATCGATCTTGGAATCCCTCGCCATTGCGATCTGGTCCCAGTCGCTCTCGAACAACGCAATGAAACTATCCCAACTTTCCTGGCGAGTAGCGCCGTGGCTGAGCAGGCCCAGCGCTTCGGCTTCGTGAGTGTAGTAGCGGCCATGCCGCCCTTCCACCACTTCGAGCGGCGTCTTGAACCGGAAGAACCGTCCCTCCGCTACCAGGCCGTTCACCTGGTCAAGCCCCTCGGCCAACTGCGGATTCCGAAAGATCGCGTAGCGGCGCCGCTCCCCCGCCCGCCTTGCCGCAGGCGTCAGCTTTCGTGCTGTCAATGAGTTTGCCATGGCCTCTCCTGCTCCAAGTATACGGTCACCACTCTTCACCCTCCAGAGAGTAGACCTTCACCCACTTCGCCCCGCGAAAGATCCCGCTCGTCGGCTTCTCCCTTGTGACCAGCACAGCGCCAGCAGCAGCAGCCGCGCCAACATGCAACGCATCCATGGTCGAAATACCCCCTTCGTGCAGCACCAGGTGCGCCATCCAAATCGCGCTGGCGTGGTCAACCATGACATCAGCCGTACTGAAGAACATGAGCGCGGCCGCAGTCTCGGCTGCCCGGCGTTTCGAAACCGGCCGCGGCATCACTTCAAGGCTGACAAACGCGCTGGTCGCTAATTCCACGCCGCCCGCCTTGAGCAGCCCAAGAATGATCTCCATCCACTCCGGACCGTTCCGCGCGAAGGAGATCACAACGCTGCTGTCGAGATACCAACGAACCGCCACTTACAGCTTCCCCGCCCGGCGCCGCCTCAACTCCCTCAATGCGGCCTGGCCGTCCTTTTGAAACTTCGCAGGGTCCTCTCCCATTACCTTCAGTATTCGCAACAGCACAGCTTTTGCGTCTTCCCGCTGGCTCTCAAAACCGCCTTTTGCCCGGTCGATCGCTTCCAGCTTCTTGATCAGGTCGATACTCTCCATCTCTTGAACCTCCCTGTTCTCAATTCTCTATCACCACATCGCCAGCAGCCAGTGCAGCGCGTCGTCGCAGGGCGGATCCGGCACGGCCGGGCACTGGTAGACTCCACCGCGGACGTAGCTGTCCAGACACACCGGCAGCCCGCCCGGAAACGCCATCAGTTTACAGGCCGGCCCGCCCGGCGGCCGATATGAAGGAAAGCCGTGCCGTTCCAGCAGCACGGCCTCGGCAGAGCCACTGGCTTCTTCAGTGGCCCTGCCTACACCGCCCGCTTTCGCCGCGCAGGGCGCAGCCGGTCATGCGAGACGTCAATGTTCTGAGTCACCGCGTCGATCATCGGCTGATCCCCGCTCTTCAGAATCTCCGTTAGCTTCCCGTGCCACTCCGTTGGTTCAGATGCCAACACTGGCACGGCCCCTGGCTTCGACACGTACACTTTCCAGGCTTCAGCAATCAGCGATTGCATCGTCACACCGCGGTTCGCGGCTTCTACCTTGATCGCCTTCTGAACTGCTGGATCCACCTTGATCGGTTTTCTTTCGTCTGTTGCCATAATTCCCTTGACTACTGGATTCTTGTCCACTAGACTACTTTCTAGTGATGCCTACAAAACCTACTCCCTCCACAAAGCATACTAAGCGGCGCAGTCCTCCCACCAAGCTGCTGCGCCTGTCCGTCGAGACGCACCGCGCCCTGAAGTGGGTTGCGCTCAAGCGTGGAACCACCATGGGGGCCTGTCTGGCCAAGCTCGTCAACCAGGCCCTAGCGAAAGACAACCAGGCCGCCGAGCGCCGAGCCGCGCGCCGAGCCAACGGCCACCAGCCCACCGCCCAGGTGGCATAACCCAAATCGGAGGAACCAATGTCAGCTGTCCCATCGGATGAAATGCTCATGCTCGAAATGCGCCTTGTCAACATCATCGAGCCGCTAACTGCGATTGCTCTCGGCATCCATATGCTGGGCGCGAATCATGCTCGCGCGATGCAGGGCGGACCGCCCATCTTCGCTCCTGAACTCTTCGATTACCCTTTGGAACTGGGAATATGCCTGGGCGTTCGCAATCCAGAATACTTACACGAGGCTCAGCATTTCACGGATGAAAGTGTCCGCAAGCCGGCCGGCGACTTCGGAGGGTGTGAGTAATATGCCATCCCTCTCAGAGACGATTTCCGCCGCGTCTGGAGCGTGGACTTTGAAACTCTCAAAATGTCGATCGATCGGCTGCGCTCCCGCGAACTTCCAGACGATGAGCGCCACCTCAGAATCCGGTTGGTGGAGCACCAGGCGCCCCAACTCCTTGCTCCCGAATACCAGCCTACACTGCAAGATATCCGTCCGCTTTCTAGGCCGGTGCAGCATCACAACCTTGCCGCGAACCATCGGCAGCCTGTCGATGCGCTCCTTGAATTGCCTGAAGATCTCCTCGAAAACTCCCCACGGTGTCTCCATGGTGTTTACTTCGGACGGTTCAGGTCTCGGCTTTAGGAGGGCAGCATAATGGGACTCCTCTTCGATGGCCCGCCGGCGGACCCGACCGCCATCCTGGCTTACCTGGAGCCCCGACTCTGCGACATCGCCGAGAGCCTCTCTGAAATCGCCGCCGGCATCCACATGCTAGGCGCGAACCAGGCCCGGGCGATGCGCCAGGAGCCGCCGGCATACGATGCCGAGGACTTCGGCCCCGACAACATGATTCCAAACGTCAACCCGGTCATGCCCATCAGCCGGTACCACGACACCCTGGCTTGTCACAAGCAGCAGGAACGTGAACTGGCCTTGCGCGAGGCCCTGGCCCCATTCGCCAACCGCGAAGCCGAGTTCCGGTGTGGTACCGGACGCTTGAGCGAAATCACTGACAGCCAGTGGGACCGCGCCCTGGAGGTCTACACCGCCGTCAACAAGGAGCATCCCCTATGAGCGAAGCTATTCTCGGTCTCATCGTTGGCCTCATCGCAGGCGCCGCCGCCTGCGATCACATGTGGCGCAAGAACTTCCAGAAGACGGTGAAGAACATCCTCGCCATCCTCGAGGACAAGCCGCCGGCCCCGGCAGGAAGGAAAGCCGCATGACACGCGAACTGAAGCGCGACGGCCTGTTGGTGCGGGTCAGCAAGACCCCCACTGGCGTCGATGTCACCGTGCAGATGTCCGGCAACCTCCGGCTCAAGCAGGTGTTCGACGATCTGGAGATGGCGAGGAACCAGGTCTGCGGCCTGGCCAGGGGGATCGCTTTCGACGCGAAGACGGCCGGCCACAGCAAGACGCTGAGCCAGGCGGCAAAGTTGTTCACCTTCATGCGGGATGTCCGGCTATGACCCCGGACACCCTGACCGCCCTCGAACGCTGCAACAAAGAGGCGTTCGCCTGTATCGCCAACCTGGAGGCCCACGGAAGCCTACACGAAGGCGCGATGCGCGGCATCAAGGATCAACTCACCGAGATGCGGCTCATCCTCGAACGCGCGGACAACCAACTTGCGGAAGACCTCAAGCTCAGCGATGTGGCCGCCCGGACCGATTTCTCGGACAGGGAATGCACCAAACTACTGGGCGCTCTTGCCGGCGGACTGACGCTGTTCGCCACGTGCAAGGATGTCCGCAGGGCGATGTACTGGTTGGCCTTCCAGGACAAGTACTGGGAACTGCTCTACTACCAGCCGATGTGCGTTGACCAGCGGGCGCTGCGAGGAGAGATATGAACCCGGTCCAACTCCTCAACGCCATCCGCCAGGCCGGAATCTCGATCCGGCTTGACGATGGCCGCATTCTACTGACCCCGTCCGCTCTCGTCACGCCGGAGATCGGCGTCTACACCGCGCACCACAAAGAAAACCTGACCTGGCTGCTACAGCGGCGTCTGCCAGGCCAGCCGCTGAACGAGGTATGGGTCACGCCAAAGGTATGGGATCAATGGCTGTGGCGGATCGGCGCACACCGCGCGCCTGACGCCAGCCGAATGCAGGAGGCCGCTTGACGCACGAAATGACCTATCTCCTAACCTTGCGCGCCCGCCTGCGCCGGCAGCGCCGCGAGATCAGACTCTACAGGCTCTTCATCATTGCTTCCGCCGGCGCGCTTTGCTTCTTCCTGTTCAGGTAAACATGCCCCTACCCAAAGCAGTTCAGATGGCCGCCGAGCGCGGCTGGTCGGTGATCCCCGTGCGCACAGACAAGCGGCCGGCGGTGAAGTCCTGGAAGGAATTTCAGGAAACCCCGGCGACAGTAGAACAACTCGATAAGTGGAGCCGCTTCAGTACGGTGAAAGGATGGGCTGTTGTCACCGGAAAGGTGAGCAGCCTGGTCATCCTCGATTTCGATGGAGAGGCCGGGAAGAAGGTTCTCAAGGACCTGAAGCTCCGTTCCCACGTCACAACCGGATCAGGCGGCGCTCACGTCTACTTCGAGCATCCCGGCTGGCCCGTGCCGACACTGAATTCGAAATCGAGCGGCGACCTGAAGAAGCGCTGGCCTGGCCTGGACATTCGCGCCGACGGCGGCTATGCCGTGTTCTGGGGCGAGAACCAGAGCGGCCGCTATCGCTGGCTGCGGAAAGCCGAACTCGAGAAGCTGGACGTGCTGCCCTCTGACTTGCGGACATTCCTCCACCTGGCCAAGCCCGTCCCCCAGCCGAAGCCGGCATCAAATGATACCGGACAGACATCCGCCGATCTGCCGGGCCGCCTGCTGGACATGGCTCTGAGCATGGCCCGCGCCGAGGGGCGCAACAACGCCGGATTCTGGTACGCCTGCCAGCTTCGAGACAACCGTGTGCCCGAGCAGTTCGCCCGCGGACTCATGGAGCGCTACGCGGCCGCCGTGCCTTCCACCAACACGAAGGGCAAGCACGAACCGTACACGGCAGCCGAAGCGCTCACCAGCTTGGGCGAAGCCTACCGATCCGCCGCGCGTGACCCGATCCCGCAGAAGAAGCAGCGCGGGACAAAGCAGTCAGCCACCCCACAACCTCAAGCGGGTCCGCTGCCAGCCGCGCCGCCACAACAAGAGCAGCAGGAGCCGATCCTGATAAGCCACGGCGCGTACTGCCTTGCTGAAGGAGGCTTGCGCTATGTCCGGCCAAACCGCGAAGGAAGTTCGAGCAACCTGATTCTGACGAATTTTCCCGCCGTGATCGTAGCCGACATAGAAAGGGACGATGGCGTAGAGAAGCACCGTGCCTTCAAGGTCTGGGCGAAGATCAAAGGCCAGCCGCGCGAAGCGATGATGGGACACGCTGAGTTCACGGAGATGGGATGGCCGATGAAGTACTTCGGCAGCGATGCCATCGTCTACCCGAACTTCAAGGAACACGCGAGAACAGCAATGCAGGAACTGAGCAGAGAGAAGACCTTCCAGTACGTCTACCAGCACACAGGTTGGGCCGAGATAAATGGCAAACCCGTGTTCCTCCACGCGGGAGGCGGGATCGGCGTAGACGGCCCGATGCCCGATCTCATGATCGACCTGGATCCGCAACTCAGCCTCTTCCATCTCCCCGCCCCGCCCGCCGGACGCGAACTGACGAGAAGCATCCGGGCCAGCCTCGCCATGCTGGAAGTGGTTCCAGACCGGCTGATGCTGCCGCTGTTCAGCGCGATCTGGCGCGTGGTCCTGGCCCCGGTCGACGTCGCCATTCATCTGTCCGGCAAGAGCGGCAACGGCAAGAGCGAATTGGCCGCCCTGGCACAGCAGCACTTCGGGAAGGACTTCATTGCCAAGAAGCTGCCAGCGAACTGGGACTCAACGGCGAACTCCCTCCAGGGCCTCAGCTTCTATGCCAAGAACGTCCTGCTGACCGTGGATGACTTCGTGCCGCGAGGCAGCGCCAGCGACATCTCCCGGCTGCATCGTGACGCCGACCGGCTGATCCGCGCGCAAGGAAACCAGCAGGGACGGGGCCGCATGAACGCGGACGGATCCCAGAGACAGACGCTGTGGCCGCGCGGCATGATCATCTCCACCGGCGAAGACATTCCGAAGGGCAATAGCTGCCGCGCCCGCATGGTGATCGTCGAAATGGACCCGGACGATATGAACTGGAACCGGCTCACCGACTGCCAGGCGGATGCAGCCAACGGCCTGTACGCTCAGTCCATGGCTGGCTTCATCCAGTGGGCCGCTCCTCAAATGCCGACGATGAAGAAACGGCTCTTCGAGCAACTTGCCCGATTCCGTGAGGATTGGAGCGGAATACAGCAGCACCGGCGCACTCCGGACAACCTGGCCAACCTCAGTTTCGGATTGGAAGTCTTCCTGGAGTACGCCCGTGAGCGCGGCGCGTTGACTCACCCCCAGGCAGCCGAGATCTGGGCCCGGGCCATGGAAGCCTACAGAGAAGCGGCCGAGGCCCAGGAGCGAACGCAGGAACATGCCGAGCCAACGCAGTTGTTTCTCAGCCTGGTGTATTCGGCTCTCAGTTCGGGCCAAGCCCACCTGGTCACGCGCGACGGCCTCGAGCCGGAGAACCCGGCATCTGCCGGCTGGAAGAAAGAGAACGGCACATGGCGGCCACAGGGACCGAAGATCGGATGGGACGACGGCGAGACTATACTGCTAGATCCGGCGTCGTCATTCGCCGCCGCTCAGCGGCTCGGCAAAGAGATCCAGGACCAGATCCCCGTCACCCTCCAGACTCTCGCGAGGAGGCTCAAGCAGAGGCGGATTTTGACAGCGACTGACCTCAAAAGGGAGACGACGACCATCAGAAAAATATGCGAGGACACACAGCGCGCCGTGTGGGCAATTTCACAGGGGTCCCTATACGCCGAGAAATGCCAGACAAACCCGACATCCGATATTGGAGACCCCTCGTGATGTCGGGTTTTTCCCGACATTCTGTCGGGTTGCGCCAAATCCGCCTAAATGCTGGAAGGCCCGTTAATAACTGGGTTGAAGGGTGTCAATGGCGGGCTTGGCAGGAATGTCGGGTTTCTCCAGGTATAGACCCCCCCCGCGCGGAACAGGCGTTTTCAATGTCGGGTAGGGGTCAAAAACCCGACATGGAAACCCGACATTTTCAAGGCCGAAACCCGACATTTTGGGCGACGGAAAGGCGAAAGGTACCGAGAGACAGGAGGATCGAACCATGAGCGAACAGAAGCTGAAAGCCATCCCGCTGACCAGACCAGACGACTCACCAATTCTGAGCCTGACCGAGGCGGCCACCTACATGGGTGTATCGAGATCTCAGCTGCTGCGCCTCATCAAGGGAAAGTTCAAAGGCCCGGTTCTGAAGCACAGACGGGCAGGCCACCGGATACTCATCAAGCGTTCCTGGATCAACGATTGGATGGAAGACACATCCAGCCAGGATTGATCTCTGGTGCTACGCTCAGGTGCATGTATTGCACCCTCACGCGCCCAGGGAAGGACATCCTGAGTGCGAAAAAAACGTTACCAGAAAGGCAGCCTCACACCACGCAAGATCTCAGGCCGAAAGGTCTGGTATGCGCAGTGGCGGGAAGACGGGGGCCGCCGAACCAAAATCCTCGGGCCATGCAGCCAGGTCACCAAGAGCCAGGCGCAGGCCGAACTCGCGGCGATCCTCGCTCCGCTGAACGAAGGCCTGAA
>CAMTUE010000078.1:0-60563 GCA_947084845.1 uncultured Bryobacteraceae bacterium
CCTGGAATGCCAGGGCCAACCGCGACCGGACCCGCATCCGATGGAAGTTCAGCCGCAAAGCCGCTCGCGTGAAGTTCGGCTACCAAAGGAATACTTCTAAGCGGTCAAAGACCTAGGACGCTGAACCATATGGTGGACAAGGTGATGGAGCGGTCGCCCGCACAACCTGAGAAGCCCGCACAGGATCCTTTCGACATCGCCCTGAGAATGATTCAGCTCGTGCCGAAGCCAAGTCCGGTACCGGATCCGATGGACCAGGCCCTGCGGTTGATGGAATTCGTTCGGGCGAATCAGCAGTCTCAGGCCGTCGATCCGCTGGCCGCCTATGCGAAGGTGGCCGAAGTGATCGAAACGCGCGCCAGCCGGCAGACTGCGAACCCTGGTGGCGGCACGGACTGGGGTGCGCTGATCCTCGGATTTTTGAACGCGCTGCCTCAGATGATGCAGGGCTTCATGATGATGCGCGCCACGGCGCCGCCCCCGCCCGCGGGCAATTCATCTCAGCCAAATCCGTCAGTCCCCATCGCTTTGGGCCCAATCGATCCGACAGGAGCACCCATGCCTCCCGATCTCAACACTCTCTTCAGTGATCTGAAGCCGTTTCTGCTGAAGGCCATTGTGCAGGGTCAAGCCGGCGACGAGTTTGCATCTGGCCTGGTCACATTTCAAGGCGAGGAGCGGTACCGGCAACTTGCCAGCTACGGCATGGACGGCTTGATGGGCGCCCTGAAGAGCAACGCCGAACTCTGGATGATGCTCTCTTCGCACGAGGACCAGGTCCGCGCGTTCATCCAGGACTTCCTGGACTACGGCAAAGAGGAACCGGCTGCGCTGGAAGGGGCGGTCGAATGATCGCCTTCTGTCGTGTGTGCGGGCTTGTTTTGCCCGGCCCTCCAGGTGGACCGGAACAAGCGGCGTTTGACCGTCTCTCGTTTACGGCCTTCCTTCACTTGCTCAAACAGCATCCTGAACACGTCGAGGCGGCGTGCCAGCCTATGATGGGCAAGGTCGCCAATTACATCGCAAGCCTGGCGACAAAGAGCAGCAATGGTAGATTGGCCGCCTGCCAACAGGCCGCGCGTGAGCAAATCGCGTGCTTGCTGTCTGGTCTCGCTTGGTCTGACGCGACCAAGCAAATCTGTTTCACTGAAACGGCAACGGACGACCCCGATGTATCGGTCCAGCCAGAATAATCCGCTAATCACGAAACGCTTGATGTGGCTGTCCGTGTTGAAAGCAAAGGCCGAACTTAATCCGATTGCACCCTCACGCGGCCATTTACTTCAATAGAATCAACACAGTGCCCATTTCCCAAGCTGGACGTCGCGGGTTCGAGTCCCGTCTCCCGCTCCAATGAGGCTCTGGTTCCATTCCTTGCAACAAGTTAGTTGACCGTGTTCGCCCTCCGCGTCCACAGCAGGCAACAGGCAACGCCAAGCCGTACCAGGATCACCTTCACATTGCTGCCATTCTAACGCCGGGGTGCGCGGATGCTAAAATCCGAGTGGGCGGGCCCTTAGCACAATGGTTAGTGCAGCGGACTCATAATCCGTTGGTTGCAGGTTCAAGTCCTGCAGGGCCCACCACTCCCCTTACTTCGCACCCAGGCCGCG
The DNA here is from genome assembly GCA_947084845.1 of uncultured Bryobacteraceae bacterium. GTDB lineage: Bacteria > Acidobacteriota > Terriglobia > Bryobacterales > Bryobacteraceae > PNKE01. The sequence goes on from CAMTUE010000078.1 coordinate 1,614, forward strand.
CTTTTCGATCAGCGGCGCAACTGATGGTTCCCTGCCCCGGAAATTCTTGTACATTTCCATGGCGTCTTCCGAGCCTCCGCGCTCGAGGATCTTGGTGCGGAAGGCCCGGGCCAGGATGGGGTCGTAGATGCCCTTCTCCTTGAAGGCCTGGTAGGCGTCGCTGTCCAGGACTTCGCTCCAGATGTAGCTGTAGTAGCCGGCCGCGTAGCCGCTGGCGAAGATGTGCTGGAAGTACGTGCTGCGGTAGCGCGAGAAGATCTCGGGTATCAGGCCGATCTTGTCCAGCGCCGCCTTTTCGAAGGCTTCGGTGTCCTTCGCCGGCTCGGTGGTGATGGTGTGCCATTCGAGGTCGAGCAGAGACGCGGCAAGATATTCCACCGTCGCGAAGCCCTGGTTGAACTTGCCGGCGTTCTTGAGCTTCGCGGTCAGTTCGGCCGGGATCGGCGCGCCCGTCTGGTAGTGTTTGGCGTACGTAGACAAAACGGCGGGGTCGGCGGCCCAGTTCTCCATGATCTGAGAGGGCAGTTCGACGAAGTCGGTCGGCGTCCGGCCCAATCCCTGGTAGCGGACGCGAGCCAGCAGCGAATGCAGGCCATGGCCGAATTCGTGGAACAGCGTCTCGACCTCTTCCATGGTCAGCAGCGCCGGCTTGCCCGCCGCCGGACGGCTGAAGTTGCCAACATTGACGACGATCGGGCGGATGTCCTTGCCGTCCTTGTAACGCTGGGCGCGATAGCGGCTCGACCACGCGCCGCCGCGCTTGCCGGGACGCGGATGGTAGTCGGTCATGAAGATGCCCAGGTGCGAGCCGTCGGCGTCTTTCACTTCGAACGTGCGGACTTCGTCGTGGTACTTCGGCAGCCCCTTGATCTCGGTGATCTTCAAACCGTAGAGCTTGCCCGCAACCATGAAGGCGCCGTTCAACACATTGTCGAAACTCAGGTATTGGCGCACCTCGTCTTCGTTGAGCGCGTAACGGGAGGCCTTCACCTTTTCGGCGTAATAGCGCCAATCCCAGGCTTCGAGCTTGAACTTGCCGCCGGCGGCATCGATCATCGCCTGCATGTCCTGCTGCTCTTTCCTGGCCAGGCTCAGGGCGGGCTTCCACAACTGGTTCAACAGATCGTAGACCTTCGAAGGCTCCTTGGCCATCCGCTCTTCGAGCGTGAGGTGGGCGAAGGTCTGGTAGCCGAGGAGCCTGGCCTTTTCGGCGCGCAGTGAGGCGATGCGGTAGAGGACCTGCTTGTTGTCCTGCTCGTTGCCGTTGTTGCAGCGCATCGTGTAGGCGGTCAGGATCTGGCGGCGCAACTCACGGTTGTCGGCGTATGTCAGGAACGGCCAGATGCTGGGGGCGTGAAGCGTGAAGACCCACTTGCCGGGCAGATTGGCTCGCTTAGCGGCGTCGGCGGCGGCCGCGACGGCCCCTTCGGGCAGACCCGCAAGATCTTCCTGCTTGTCGACGACCAACTTGTAGGCGTTGGTCTCCTTCAACAGGTTCTGGCTGAAGCGGACTGAGAGCGTGGAGAGTTCGGTGTTGATCGACCGCAGACGCGCCTTGCCGGCCTCGTCGAGATTTGCTCCGCCGCGGACGAACGTCTTGTACGTCTCGTCGGTGAGGCGAATCTGTTCCTTGTTCAGACCAAGCGCGTCGCGCTTCTCCCATACGGCTTTCACGCGCGCGAACAGTTGCGGGTTCAGCGTGCGGTCGTCGCGCAGAGCGGACATCAGGGGCGCGACCTGGCGGGAAACGGCTTCGATGGTGTCGTTCGTTTCGGCGCCGGCCAGATTGCTGAAGACGCCCTGGACCTTATCGAGCAGTTCGCCGGTCTTGTCCAACGCTTCGATGGTGTTGGCAAAAGTGGGCGGCTGAGGGGTGGCCGCGATCGCCAGAACCTGCGTGCGCTCCTGCTCGATGCCGCGCTGGAGGGCAGGCCGGAAGTGCTCGTTGCGGATTTCGGCGAACGGCGGCATGCCGAACGGGCCGGTCCAGTCGCGGAAGAAGGGGTTGTCGATTTCCGAAGCGGGAGTTTGTGCGTTCATCATGAAGCAGCCCGGCAAGGCTGGGAGGAAAACAAAGTGGCGACGTTCCATCTTGCCGACAAGTCTATCGAAAACAATGGCGGTCCGGAATCGCCTCAGCGCGCGCGTTCCCGGATCGCCCACGCCGAGGTGAGACTTTCAAGACCGTCCTTGTCGATGGCGCGGACGCCGAGGACCACTTCGTCGATCAGAACACTCTTCAGTGTTGCGCGATCGACATTGCCGACGAAGATCTCGCGCTCCCAGAATGGCGATGTCGTCGAACGGACGACGACGGCGAAACCGGCCAGATCGGCTTCCGGCGGATCCTGCTTCCAGTTCAGTTCGGCGTCGTAGCGGGTCGCCCCACGACCAATCGAACCCGCTACGGGCGGCTTGGGCGCCAGGCCGAGATGCATCAAGGCAGCGCCGACGGCGCGGGTGACCTGCGTTGTGTAGGGCATCGAGACGCGGGCGGGCGTGTCGAGGCCGTTGTGCTGGTTTTCAAGCTGTTCGGTCGGGGTGGTGAAGCGGACGGCGGCGAAACCCGCCTGGTGGAACGGCGTATGGTCGCCGCCGCGTCCGAAACGGTCTGAACGGAAGACGGGTTGCGCCGCGAAACCGGGCAGGTAACGGCCGGCGACGTCGTGAACGAGGCGGGCGAGCGAGCGCGACGGCGAGTCCATCGGATCGCCCGAATAGACGTTGACGCGGGGTCCGGCGGCGATGCCGTTGCCGGTGACGTCGGTTCCGATTGTGTCGACGTTCAGGACGGCCTCGATCTTCTCTTTCTGTTCGACTGCCTGTTGGGCATAGCCGCCTGCGCCGACGAGGCCCTGCTCCTCTCCCGAGAATGCGATGAAGACGACGGTCTTCTCGAGGGGGCGGTTGGCGAGGACGCGCGCGAGTTCCATGACGCAGGCGACTCCGCTGGCGTTGTCGGCCGCGCCGGGGGCGTCTTCGGCCGCGGCGGTGGCTTCCATGCCCCAGGTGGTTGAGTTGGGCTTTGACTTGATGTGGAGCGAGTCGTAGTGAGCGCCAACCAGGATGTGGACGTCAGGTTGGGTGGTGCCGGGCAGGACGGCGACGACGTTGACGATCTCGGTGTCGCGGACGAACCGTCCTCCTTTCTTCACAGGGAAGGGCTGGTAGCGGACCTGGAGTTTGCCGCCGTAGCTCTGCAATTCGCTGTAAATCCAACGGCTCGCGGCGGCCACTCCCTTGCCGGCACCCTCGACGACCCCGTTGGAGTTTCTCGAACCAAACGAACTTAACTTGTTGATTGTAAACGAGATCCTCTGTTCTGAGACCTCGCCGACGGCCTGCTGGACCAGTGGATGGAGGGGCCGGCCGGCGGGTTGGGCGGCGGCGATGGAGGCGGCGAATACGAGCAGGATGGGGAGTTGCATGGGTTTCGCCACTATTGTAAGCCGCCTTGACCGCTCTGTTGAAGGTCGGGCCTGGGAGGCCACGTGGTTGAGAGTACGGAAAGGGACCCGCTCTCCCCGTTGAGAGTACGGAAAGGGACCCGCTCTCTCCGTTCGCGGTTGAAGCTTTCGGGGGCGCTCGAAAGCTCTTATAAAGTTCGTAAATGAAAGCCGCCATCGGCATTAATCACAGTGCCGGTCCCGTAGTCGAGGAGTCCGTCGGCGACGGCGCGCACGGCTCGGGCAACGTCGGCCGGGTCGCCCAGGCGGCCCTGGGGCAAGAGGCCGCTTTTCGCCTTTTCTTCGTAGATATCCTTGACCTTTTCGATCATGTCGGTCCGGATGATGCCGGGGCGGACCTCGAAGACGCCGATGCCGTGGCCGGCCAGTCGTGCCGCCCATAAGGACACCGCCATGGCCAAACCGGCCTTGGAGATACAGTATTCACCACGCATCACCGAGGCCGTATAGGCTGAGATCGACGTGACGAAGACGATCCTGCCGCGACCCTGCTCGACCATGAGACGCGCGGCCAGTTGCGTGAGGAAGTACGGCCCTTTGAGGTTGGTGTCCAGAACTTCGTCGAAGATCTCTTCGGTGGCTTCAAGGATGTCCTTGCGCTCCCTGGGGGCGATGCCGGCATTGTTCACCAGCAGGTCGAGCCGCCCGTATTTGTCGCGGACATGCCCGATCAGGGCTTCGCGATCGGCCGGGCTGCCGATGTCACTTTGAACGATATCGGCGCCGCATTCGGCCTGAAGCGACTCGGCGGCATCGCGCCTGCCGCGATAGGTGCCGACGACGGTATGCGTTTTGGCGAGTTCCAGCGCGATCCCGCGCCCGATCCCGCGGCTTGCGCCCGTCACCAGCGCAATCTGTTCTTTGCTCATTCTGCTCTGCTCCCGGCCAGTTGGCCATCGACCGACTCAGGTTTTTCCTGATACTGGACTATTATTGGAAGAATGGCTGGCCCGCGATTCGTTTGGCCGGCCACGTCAAGCCTGCCCGGAACTCCTCACCTTGGCCAACAATCCGGCGGCGACGTCCTTGCCCCTGGCCAGCGCCGCTTCATAGGCGTCGGTGCGTTCTTCGCGCGTCAGTCCGTAACCGATGCGGTAGATCCGTTCCAGCGACAACCCGACGACATAGGTTCCGGCATAGGCGATGGCCGCCTTCGGGATCAGCCCGCCGCCGAAGGGGATCTTCCCCGACAACTGCCGCGCCGCGGCGCGCCATCCCCATGCGCCGGCGACAATTGATCCGACCTCGGAACGCTGCTCGCGGTAGCCGACTTCGCGGTCGCTGGCGCCGGCGAGCAGGAATGCCATCCTGATCTGGTTCGCCGTGAGGACAGCCGTGTCGGAGGCGAACTCGCCGACGGCCCAAGGCAGTTGGGCGAGATTGGGCAGGACATTCGGCAGCGCCGTCATGATGCTGAAAAGCGCATTCTCCTTCGAGATGGTGTGGATGGTGTTACGGGTGACAGCAACCCGGAAGGCCGGGAAGATCCGTGCCAGGGCCAGGGCGTAGTCGTCCTTGTGCTTGAGGACATCGTCGACGAGCCGGTCGAGCCTGTCAACGTCGAAGCGGAAGGCGTCGCCGTTGACCGTCCAGCCATCGGGCGCGGGAGTCCCGCGCTCGTACAGGACGAGGTGGAACCGCCCATCGGCGCAAGCGTCACAGGCTCTCACCAGCACCCGCGCCGTTTCCATTCGCCGCCCGGTCGACAATTTGGCGGGAGCAAGGAAATCCTCGATCGCCGCATAGGATGAGCTGCTTCCCGCATGAACGAGCACTCGCATGGGCCGGTCGGCCTGCTGGCGGATGGCCGACGGATTCAGATGCGAGATTCCTGTCCGGATCTGCTGTAGAAAGCGCATCGACATGATTGACGTCCCGCGCCGGGTCAAAGTTGCCCGGCTCACCGCCGGTTGCCGCTTACCAGCACGACCCGCGGATTCCTCTGCCATTCTACGCCAAGCCCGATCCGGGTCACTTCGACCTCCGTGGAGAAGTATGCCAGGATCCGGTCGACGGTCGAATGAAAACGGAATGCAGGCGCCACCAGCATCAGCTTTGGCGGGTCTTTGAGGATGGTCCGGCCGGGGAAATAACCCTTGAGGGCGAACTCACCCCGTCCGGCATGCCACTTCAGTCTGACCCAATAATCGAGCGCCTGGACCGGCAGGTGCGGGTCCTCTTCCGCCTTCAGTTCGATGGTCGCCAGCCGGCCTTTGTTGTCGATAGCCAGCAGGTCCACCAGGCCGCGGTCGGCGCCGGAGATTGCGGTCACCTGTCCATAGAGGGGCTCCGGCTCGAATTCCGAGCAGAGCAACCTGGGGTTGGCCCGGACGACCGATTCGAGCCATCGCTCGGGCTGGCGTGTCTGGTAATGATGGCGGCCGTCGCCGCCCGCCACCCGGGCCTGGGCCAGTTCGGCAGCCAGGCGTGTGCCGGTGTTCACGCCCCGTGCAAGGCGTTTCAGGTCGATACCGACCCATAGTCCGTCCCGTTTGAGCCGCGCAAACTCGACGCCGCGCACGCGCAGGCTCCGCTCGCCGCCGCCGCATTCCACGGCCTCAACGTCTTCCAGACACTCGAGTTGACGCGCCCAGCGCGCCGCTTCCGTCTCGCCGTCGCGTCCGGAACCGGCCCACAGTCCGAGTTCCTCGATCACGTTGCCGCTATCGGAGACGTCCAGTTCTTCCTCCCGCCCCTCGGCGTCGTATTCGAAGATTCGCCAGCGGGCGGCTTTCGGATTCAATGCGCGAAGGCGCAGCAGAGTGTTCGCCGCCGTCCCGCGTCCCAGAAACAGGGCGAGGCCCTCGACGCGTTCGCCGGTTCCCCTGAGCCGCAGGTAGTCGAGCCAGATCAGGCCGTGCGTCAACGCCCTGTCGCAGTGCGCCGCATCGGGCGGGGATGCCACCACTGCCCAGCGGGTTAGGCCTTTCGCGACCACGGCCCGCGGATAGGCCGGCGAGAGGGTATGGGCGAGATCGGCGCCGGTGGTGAGAGCCTCGGTCCGCCAGCCGGAAAAGCGCCTCGACAGCCAGCCGTTCAAATGGTCCAGCAGGACTTCACGTCCGGCCTTGACGAGCAACGATCTTGCCCGGCCATCGTCGAGGTCGACCAACCGGAACGGGGCCGTCTTGCCGCCGAGCCGCTCGGCGATCAGTTCCATCCGGCCGCCCTCGCGCGATTTCACGGCAACCAACCGCCGGGCCAGTGTCCGTTCCCGGTCCCAGGCTTCGAGAAGGACACCGCCGCGGCTCACGGTCAATTGGACGCACCCCTGCTCAAGCGGGAGCGGATCCGTTCCGGGTTCGATGGCGGCTGGACGGCGGCATGAGGCGAGGAAACACTCGACCTCGGCGCGGAGCGTTTCAGGCTCGACACCGGCCACCTTCTTGAAGGCGGTCAACGGCTCCAGTATATCCCCGCCGGGCTCGCCATTGTTACCGGATTGCTACCGGCATTGCTACCGGCAGAGGCCGGCGAGGATCTCCTCGATCGTGGTCAGGGCGAAATCGGCCTGATCCCTGGACAGGACCAAGGGCGGGGAGAGGCGGATCGTGTTCTGCCCCGCGCCAAGCACAAGCAGGCCCCTCTGGTATGCCGCATCGACGATCGTGTCGCGCAGTTCGGGAGCGCGCTCCTTCGTGGCCTGATCCCTGACGATTTCGAAGCCGAGCATGAGGCCCAGGCCGCGGACGTCGCCGACGATGGGGAACTTCGACGGCCACGTGTCCATGCGGTCTTTCATGTATGCGCCGACGGTGGCGGAGTTGTCGAGGAGCTCCTTTTCAAGGAGTTCGACGGTGGCGATGGCGGCGGCGACCGAGACCGGATTGCCTCCAAAAGTGGACGCGTGCGCGCCGGGCGTCCATTGCATGTATTGGGCCTTGGCGACGGTCGCGCCGAGAGGCATGCCGCTGGCGATGCCCTTGGCCAGGGCGATGATGTCGGCGTCGACGCCGAAGTGCTGGTGGGCGAACATCCTGCCGGTGCGGCCCATGCCGCTCTGAACCTCGTCGCAGACCAGCAGTATCCCGTGGCGGCGGGCGACGGCCTGAAGTTCGTCAAAGAACTTTTGCGGCGGCACGACATAGCCGCCTTCGCCTTGAACCGGTTCGACGAAGATGGCGGCGACTTCCTGGGCCGGCAGGATGGTTTTGAAAAGCGTCTCTTCCAGGATCTTGACGCATTCGACCTGGCAGGAGTCGAGTTGCTTGCCGTAGGCGCAGCGGTAGCAGTAGGCGTAGGGGATGTGGGTGACGCCGCCGAGCAGGGGCGCGAAGCCCTTTTTCTGAACGGCCTTGGAGCCGGTCAGCGACAGAGCGCCCATGGTGCGGCCGTGGAAGCCGCCGAGGAAGGCGATGAACTTGTCGCGGCCGGTATGGTAACGGGCCATCTTGAGGGCGGCCTCGACGGCTTCGGCGCCGGAGTTGCCGAAATAGACGCGCCGGGGGTCGCCGGGACCGGCGAGAGCGGCGAGTTTTTCAGCGAACTCGACCATGTTCTCGTAATAGAAGTCGGTCCCGGACATGTGGAGGAACTTGCCGGCCTGCTCGCGGATGGCGTTGACGACATGGGGGTGGCAGTGGCCGGTGGCGACGACGGCGATGCCGGCATTGAGGTCGAGAAAACGGTTGCCGTCGACGTCATCGACCATTGCGCCTTCGCCGCGGGCGATGACGAAGGGGTAGCCGCGCGTATAGGACGGCGAGATGACGGCCTTGTCGCGGGCGATGACGGCCTGGGCCTTTGGACCCGGCAGGGCAGTGATCAGGTGCGGCAGTTGGGCACGGACGGCGGAAGAAGTAATGTTCATGGGACCCTCCTCTTGAATTCGTTTGGTGGTCGGGCAGCGTTTGGGAGCGCGGGCGGACAAGGAGGGGGCGGCTGCTAGTCGCAGCCGAAGAGGGCGGGGCGGGCAGTGGCGGGAATCGCCTGCATACAAACAGTCTAGGCCCTATTGCGTGATGTTACAATCCCGGATTGAGGTGACCTGAGTGGCGGACTTACCGTACGAGATCTCGGCGAGAGATGCGAAGGCCAAGCTGGACGCCGGCGAGAAGGTGGTCCTGATTGATGTCAGGGAGCCGGGTGAGCACCAGATATGCAGGATTGAGGGCGCCCAACTGATCCCAATGAACACTGTGCCGCAGCGGGTTCAGGAGTTGGAGGCTCTGGCCGATGAGGCGTTGCTGGTGGTCTATTGCCACCATGGGATGCGCAGCCTGAACACGGTGAACTGGTTGAGGAAGCAGGGCGTGGCAAATTGCGTGTCGATGTCCGGCGGGATCGAGATTTGGAGTTCGTTGATCGACGCGAAGGTTCCGAGGTACTGAATCGATGGTGAAGACGAGGCTCTACACCAAACCCACTTGAACGACATGCCGCAAGGCCGGGAGTTTCCTGGCCGAACACGGGATCGAGACCGAGATCGTCAACCTGAACAATGGTCTGAGCGAGGAAGAGATCGACAAACTGATTGGCAAGAGGGATCATCTGCCGTTCCTGAACGCAAAGAACGAGGTGTACCGGGAGCGGAAGATGAAGGAGAATCCGCCGTCGCGGGAGGAAGCGATCCGGCTGATGGCGGAGTATCCGAACCTGATTAAGCGACCGTTGCTGGTGAAGGGCGGCAGTATCCTGTTTGGATTCTCGGCCGATGAGTGGGCCGGCGCCTGAGCCCGGCTGAGTGCTGCGCCGGCGCGATTGAAGGAGAAGCGATGAAGATGTCCAGACGTGAACTCGCCCTGTCCGCGGCGGTCTTTAAGCAGGCCCCGGAGACGGCGCCTTACCGTAGCGCGCTCGATAAGTTCGAGAGCCGGGTGGACCTGAAGACATTCGACCCGGTGGCCTGGTCGCAGATGCGCTACGAGGAGATGCCGCGCCAGATGCGTTTCAACGCGCGGAATGTGAACGAAGCGCGGGCGTGGCAGAAGAAATTGCGGGCGAAGGTGGTGTCGCTGCTGGGCGGATTCCCGGCGCAGCGTCCGGCGGTGAAGGCGACGATTCTGGAGACACGGGAGTTTGCCGCGTATACGCGGGAGGCGATGGTGTTTGAGTCGAGGCCGGGGTTGTCGGTATTCGGCTACCTGCTGAAGCCAAAAAACGCGAGCGCGCCGCCGCCGGTGGCGATCTGCATTCCGGGCCACGGGCGCGGGGTGGACGACATTGCAGGAGTAAACGAAAAGGGCGGCGACAGGGTGAAGAAAGTTGGCTACCAGTTCGACTTCGCCGTTCAAGCGGTCGAGCAGGGGATGGCTGCATTCGCGATCGAGCCGATGGGGTTCGGATGCCGCAGGGGCGGGGAGGCGAAAAAGAAGGGTCTGGGGCAGAGTTCGTGCCAGCCGGCGGCGGGGGCGGCGCTGCTGTTTGGCGAAACGATGATCGGCTGGCGGGTTTTCGACATCATGAGGTCGATCGACTACCTGGAGACGCGGCAGGATGTCGATGCCAAACGAATTGGGTGCCTCGGGATTTCGGGAGGCGGGACGATAACGCTGTTCGGCGCGGCGGTGGACGAGCGCATCAAGGCGGCGCTGGTGTCGGGATACCTTTGCACATTCCGGGATTCGATCCTGAGCCTGGCGCACTGTATCGACAACTACGTCCCAGGGATTCTGCAGTGGGCGGAGATGTCGGACGTGGCGGGCCTGATCGCGCCGCGGCCGCTGTTTGCCGAATCGGGCGATGCCGACGACATATTTCCGCTCGAGGCGACGAAGAAGGCGTTTGGGGAAGTGAAGCGGGTGTATGACATCTTCGGGGCGGGGGCGAAATGCGGGCATGAGGTGTTCTCGGGTCCGCACGAGTTTCACGGGCGGCTGGGGTTGCCGTTCCTGGTGAAGCAATTGGGCGCGGCCTGAGGGGTGCGGGAACGGGTTGGCGGTGAGGATGGAGGCATGCCGCCGGCGGCTCGCGGCGCGCCGGATTCGGCCTTGCCGGCCACAGTGCTGTGACCCGGATGATCGATTTGTACAGGCAGGAACCTGCGGTCCGTGCCGCCTTTGCCGCGAATCGAGACGATGCGGGGAGTGCGGCGAGGATGCCTGGATACCCTGAATCCCAAATCCGGGTCTGAAGGTGGCATTCTATGTTTCAGGAACCGGAGCAACCATGAGTACTCAAAGACGCCAGTTTTTCAAAGCCGCCGCGGCGGCCATCGCGACAACGCGTTTCCCGATCCTCGGCGCGAACGACCGAGTCCAGGTGGGCATCGTCGGACTCGGCGGCCGCGGCAACGATCACATGCGCGACTACAACACGCTGGATGATTGCCGAATCACCGCTGTCTGCGATGTCAACCAGGCGGCGCGGGAGCGCGCCGTGGCGCTGGTCAGCAAGGCCAAGGGCCACAAACCAAACGAATTCGACGACATGCGTAAGTTGTTCGCATCAAAGGACATCGACGCCGTTTCGCTGCCTCTGCCAAACCACTGGCATGCGCTGGCTACCATTTGGGCGTGCCAGGCGGGCAAGGACGTCTATGTGGAAAAGCCGGCGAGCCACAACATTTTCGAGAGCCGGAAGATGGTGGAGGCGGCGCGCAAGTACAAGCGGATGGTGCAGGTGGGTTCGCAGAGCCGCACGACCGAACACAAGGTAAAGGCAATCCAGATGCTGAGAGAGGGCGCCATCGGCAAGGTGGTGGGCGCAAGGGCGCTTTGCTTCCGCCGGCGGTTTTCCATCGGCCACACGCCGGATCAGCCCGTGCCGCCGGGCGTGGATTGGGACAAGTTCCTCGGCCCCGCGCCGATGAGGCCGTTCAGCGTGAACCGGTTCGAGTACAACTGGCACTGGTTTTGGGACACCGGCAACGGCGACATCGGCAATCAGGGTGTCCACGAGATGGACATTGCGCTGTGGGGACTGGGACGCAGCGACTGGCCCAAGAGCGTCTTCTCCAGCGGAGGCAAGTTCATCTGGAAGGACGACCAGGAGACGCCGAACACGCAACAGGCGACCATGACCTGGGACGACGCCCAGATGACGTTCGATGTGCGCAATCTGCCGACGCCGCCGGAAGGGCTGGTCGCCATGCGCGGACCCAATTACGTGGGCGACATCTTCTTCGGCGATCTGGGGTTCATGGTGCTCGACCAGCGCGGCTACCAGGTCTTCAAGAGCGCGGCGGGGAACTATATCGGGGCGCGCGGCGCGGGCGCCGGCAGCCGGGAGAAGTACGAACTCGTCGCCGAGGGCAAGGCGTCGGAAGGCGATACGGCTCCGCACATGGCGAACTTCCTGGCCGCGGTGAAGTCGCGCGATCATACCAAGCTGACGGCCGAGATCGAGATCGGCGCCAGGTCCGCTGCCTTCTGCCACCTGGCCAACATCTCCTACCGCGTGGGCCGGCCGCTGAAACTCGACGCCAACGGCCGGTTCATAGGAGACGCCGAGGCCAACGCGATGCAGACGCGCAACTACAGAGCGCCGTACGTGGTGCCGGAAAAGGTTTAGGGCTTTCGGATCATCCGTGACGCAGTGATGAGCGTCTCCTGGACTGCGAGTTCCTCGTCGAGGGTGACGCTCATTTTGCCTTCACCACGGATGGCGCGGGCGAGTTCGGCGATATCGCCGGCGTAGCGTTCGTACGGGGGCAGGTCCACCTTTTGGCGACCCTTCCCGTAAGGACCGGCGGGAGTGGCGAGGTCGATTTCGAGCGACGGCGGTTCGATGGGGCGAACGACCGCCGTGCCTTGCGAGCCCATGATCTCGAGCGCACGATGGGGGTTGGCGTTCGGTTGGAGGACGCTGGCGGTGATGATGGCCATGGCCCGCGGAAACTCGAGGACGGCGGCGGTGTTGTCTTTCAACTTGTCGACGAAATCGCCATCGTGGCGCAGGAATGGGGTGATGCGCTGCGGCATCCCCAGAGTGCGGACGACGATGTCGATGAGGTGGGCGCCCTGCTCGAACATCTGGCCGCCTGAGAAGAGATCCCATTCGGGGCGGCGGTCCAGGCCGATGAGCGTGTTCATTCGGGCGTGGATGAGGTAGATGTCGCCAAGCCAGCCCTGCTTCGCCGCCTCGATGGCGCGGACGACGGCCGGGTTGAAGCGCCACATATAGCCGGTCTGAAGGTGCAGCCGTTTGCGGCGGGCCACGTCGACAATCCGCTGGAAGCCGCGGATGCTGTCCGACGGGGGCTTTTCGATGTGGACGTGTTTGCCGGCTTCGACGGCTTCGAGGGCGAGCGACTCGTGGCGTGGGACGTCGCTTTCGATGAAGACGGCTTCAATTTGCGGGTCGGCGAGGATGTCGCGCTTTTCCCGCCAGCGCGGGGTGAATCTGGCCAGAGCAGTTCGGACCTTGGCGTCATCCTCCCATACGCCGTGGAGTTCGTAGTCCGGCGAGGATGCGACGAGCCGGAGTTTATCGGGCGCATGGGCGTGAGCCAGGCCGAGAAAAGCCGCGCGGACGCGGCGGGCGGGTTGGGCGGCCACGGTTGTGGCGGCGAGGAATTCTCTGCGGTTCATCGTGATGGGCATTATAATTCGATTCAAGATGAAACTCACACGCCGCTCCGCGCTGGCTCTGGCACTGTCCCCGAGTTTGGCCGCCCAAGCTCAATCCGAAAAAGCCGTTACTCACTTCGTCCGCTTCCAACAGGGCGGGCGCGCCGCCTACGGGGTGCTGTCGGATGGGGTCATCGCCGAGTTCAGCGGCAACCTGTTCGGCGCCAGGAAGCCGACAGGCCGGAAGATCAAACTGGTGGAGGTCAAACTGCTGTATCCCTGCGAGCCGTCGAAGATCCTCGCCGTGGGCTTGAACTACAAGAGCCATATCGGCAACCAGAAGGCGCCGACGCGGCCGGAGATCTTCTACAAACCCATCACCTGCCTTCAGAATCCCGGCGACCCGATCGTCATCCCAAAGGACTCGAAGAACACCCACTACGAGGCGGAGCTGGTCGTCGTCATCGGCAGGATGCTCAAGAACGTCTCGCGGGCCGAGGCCGAAGCGGGGATCTTCGGTTACACCTGCGGCAACGACGTCAGCGAGCGCGACTGGCAGAATGGCGCGGACAAGGACCTGCAATGGTGGCGGGCGAAGGGGGCGGACACGTTCGGGCCATTGGGGCCGGTGATCGCGGCGGGGTTTGTTCCGTCAACAGGCCGGATCGAGTTGCGGCTGAACGGCGAGGTGAAGCAGAAGCAGGCCTTGTCCGATCTGCTGTTCGACTGCCCGGCGATTGTCGAGTTCGCCAGCCGCTACGTGACGCTGATGCCGGGCGACGTGATTTACACGGGCACGCCGGGGACGACCACGGCGATGAAGGCGGGCGACGTGGTGGAGGTGGAGATTCCGGGGATTGGGTTACTGCGGAACCCGGTCCGCGGCGCGTAGCCGATCAGAACAATAAACAAACTCAACGTCAACGGCGAGCAACCGCTTCACCCAGTCCGCGAACGCTTGCGCCGCCGGTGATGACGGATCAAGATAGCGTTTGGTGATGGCCGCACCCATCGGTGGGCCCGGTTCGTCTCGCCGCGCGAACCAGATGCGGATCTTCGCTTTCGGTTCCGCCTGCGGCTTGAACCTGCGCTCAACATCCGGCAACTGGCAGACTTCATCCTGGGTGCGGTCGGGCAGGGTATCGCCCATTGAAGTCAACGCTTCGACAAAATGTCCGATGCATCGACGTTGCGCCCCTGTTTTCACTTGTACACTGCTGCGCCCAGATAGTCTGCCGGTCTGTGTGACCGGCGTAGCCTTAATCCCGCGAGGGGGTTGGTGCATATCCGGCCGGGTTGAGCCGGCCAGATGGGCCGGCAACAGACTCCCGCCGCCGCTTCGCGCCTTCCCGTCACTCAAGGAAAAACGCGCCTGGGCGGTCTCCCCACGGATATTTGCTGCCAGACTTCTTGACGATGATGAATCGCCAAACCCCGCCGCCGCCCTTCACCTCCTGGACGATGGGGGCGCTCTTTGTGACCTTCACGCCAGGCCTCTGGGTGCCCATTTTCCGATTTTCAGGGACACCAAGCGCCTGCATGGTCAGCTAAGCGATTGCAAGCAAAGAAACGACGGAGAGCCATTGGGGTCTGCCCCCGTTGTTGGCGGAGAGCCGGAATGGAACGAACGGCGGGGTGGCTGGGAGGCAGGGACTCGAACCCCGATACGCAGATCCAGAGTCTGCAGTCTTACCATTAGACGACCTCCCAACGAGGACAATTTCATCATAACAAAGCCTCCGCCTTCATGGCGCGCGTTGGGATAGCATGGATTGTGGAGGTTCGAGCCTGAATGACATCTGACAGAAGACATTTCCTTGCCGGCGCCGCCGGCCTCGCCGTGGCGAACAAGCTAAGCGCGAACGACAAGCCCACCTACGGGCTGATCGCGTCCGGCGGCCGCGGCCGCTACCTCAGCCGCAGCTTCACCCAACTCGGGGCGCAGTGCGTGGCCGTGTGCGATGCCTATGAGCCGAACATGGAACTCGCGCTCAAAGACACCCCTGGCGCAAAGAAGTTCATCGAACATGAAGCCCTGCTGGCTCAACCGGGCATCGACTTCGTCGTCTGCGCCGGACCCGACCACTGGCATATGCCGCATCTGCTCGCATCGCTCAAGGCCGGCAAGGACGTCTACACAGAGAAACCCCTTGCCCGCACGCTCCAGGAAGGCGCCCAGGTCGTGAAGACGGTTAAGGCCAGCGGCAAGATCGTCCAGGTTGGGATGCAGCGGCGCAGCGCGCCCTCCCTGCACGAAGCCAAAAAGATCGTCGACGAGGGCAAGCTTGGCCGCGTCACAATGGTCAAGGCCCAGTGGAACTGGAACGTCTCCAAGCCCCTCAACAATTCGCCGCTGGAGGGTGAACTTCATTGGAACCGTTTCCTCGGCGCTGCGCCCAAAAGGCCGGTCGAACCGATGCGCTGGCGCTCATGGCGCGTCTTCAAAGACTACGCCGGCGGTAACATGACGGATCAGGGAACCCACCTGATGGACGTCGTCCAATGGTTCACCGGCAAGGGCGTACCGAAGTCGGCCGTCGCTCAAGGCTACATCGCCAAGATGACCGGGGCCGAACACCCGGACGTCTTCAGCGCCGTCTTCGACCACGGCGACATGCTGACCACATGGACTCTCGACTACGCCAACGCTTTCGAAAACGGCTGGTCGATCCTCTTCATGGGCGACGAGGGCACGATGCGCCTTGACGATGCCGGGGTCACAGTTTGGAAAGAGCCGTGGCACCAGAACCGCGCGCCGATCGTGGAAATGCAGGCCCCAGTGCCGATCGAACCCCATATCCAAAACTTCCTCGACTGTATTAAAAGCCGCAAACAGCCCAATTGCACCGTCGAGATTGCCCAGGCGGCCGTGAGCGGCCCCCATCTGGCCAACATCGCCATGTTCGAGGGGCGGAAGGCGAAACTCGGCGCCGATCTGGTCACCGTGAGTTAAGTTCGCAATAATGCCGGCGCGGCGCGCTCCTGTTCGGATGGAACGCGCCGCTGCCGCGTGCGTCATAGACATATATGAAAGCTATTGTTTTGCTTACCGTACTCGCGCTGGGGCTCCAGGCGCAATCGGTCCATTTTGGCGTGAAGGGCGGTATGCCGCTGAACGACGCGATCGACGCGGTAGGTCCATTCAAGTCCGACTTCAAGCATTTCACTTTCGGGCCGATGGTGGACGTGTTCCTGCCCGGCGGCCTGGGCGTCGAGGCGAACGCGCTATACAAGAAGACCGGCTACACGGCGGCGGCCACGTGGAGCACGGCGGCGTCAAGCCACAGCGCGCCGTCATGGGAGTTCCCTTTGCTGTTGAAATACAGACTCCCGGGTGAAGCGCTGCGGCCGTATTTCGCGGGCGGCTATGTCTTCCGCAGCATCGGCGACATGGCGAGGCTTGAGCGGAGCGGGTCGCACGGCCTGGTGCTCGGCGCGGGGCTGATGATCGATCTAAAGCTTGTGAAACTCTCGCCTGAGATCCGCTACACGCGCTGGAACAACAACGTCTTTGGAGTCTCCTCGACGCCGATCACGCCCAAGTCGGTGAAGAATCAGGCTGACTTCCTGATCGGATTCACATTCTGAGGATTCCGGCGCAATGCGCTGGAAGGCAATGTATGGTGCTGGAGGTGGGGGTCGAACCCACATGACCGTAAAAGTCGCGGGATTTTGAGTCCCGTGCGTCTGCCAGTTCCGCCACTCCAGCAAGCGAGGCGAGCGGAGTCGTGATCGGCTCCAATTCGATCCTAGCATACGAGCCACGGCCCAACAAACAACTGAAGATGGAGGGTGCTGGGGTTGCGCATGGATCGGGGCTGAGCGACGGATGCGGTTCGTGGCGCTGTACAATTATTTGGAGCATGGAGTTTCCAATGACAGCAAAAACAATCAACTACTATTCCGTCGTCGTCGCCAACAAGGCGGGCGAAGCCGCGCGCGTTCTGGGCGCGCTGAAGGAAGCCGGCGTCAATTTGACCGGCTTTTGGGGTTATCCCATCAAGGGGAAGAAAGCGATCCTCGACATCGTGCCCGACGACTCGAAGGCATTCCAGAAAGTGGTAAAGAAACTCGGCCTCGAAGCCAGCGCGAAGAAGCAGGCGCTGTTCGCAGCCGGCGACGACCAACCCGGATCCCTGCTGGACGTGACCTCAAAGATCACCGCGGCCGGCATCAATATCCACGCCGCGCAGGCGATCTCTTCGGCTTCCGGACAGTATGGCGCGTTTATCCAGGTGGACGAGGCCGACTTCAAGAAGGCGAAAAAGGCCATCGGCGCAAAGTAAAGAACCACTTCCGCTCCTGCCGTGGAACCGCTGGTGGTAAAACGGATAGGAGCATGCAAGCACGACAACTCGGGAATAGCGATCTCCGCATTACGCCGATCGGCATTGGCGCCTGGGCCATGGGCGGAGGTGGCTGGCAGTTCGCCTGGGGGCCGCAGGATGACGATGATTCAGTTCGCGCCGTCCGTGCGGCCCTTGATGCCGGGCTGAACTGGATCGACACCGCGGCGATTTATGGCCTTGGCCATGGCGAAGAGGTGGTGGGCCGGGCACTGAACGGACTGCCGAACAAGCCCTATGTTTTCACGAAGTGCGCGCGGGTGTGGTCGGATGACCGCAGGATACTGAAGGTCCTCAAGCGCGACTCCGTGCGGAAGGAGTGCGAGGACTCTCTGCGCCGGCTGAAGGTCGATGTCATCGACCTCTATCAGATGCACTGGCCCGAGCCGGATGAAGACGTGGAAGAAGGATGGGAGACCCTTGTCCGGCTGAAAGAAGAGGGCAAGGTTCGGTGGATCGGGGTGTCGAACTTCTCCAGCTCGCAACTCGAGCGGGTTTCAAAGATCCAAGTTCCAACGTCGCTCCAGCCGCCCTACAACATCCTGAGGCGCCAGATCGAAGACGACCAGTTGGAATTTTGCGGGGCAAGAGACATCGGCGTGATCGTCTATTCGCCGATGCAGTCCGGCCTGTTGACTGGTCGAATGACAGCCGGGCGTGTCGCCGCCATGCCTCCCGACGACCACCGCCAGCGCACACCATACTTCCAGGAACCACAACTCAGCCGTAACCTTGCCTTGGTGGAAGTGCTGCGGGAGATCGGCGGCCGGCACGGGCGTACGCCGGGCGAAACGGCGATCGCCTGGACGCTGCGATTGCCTGAAGTCACCGGGGCGATTGTGGGAATCCGGGCCGTCGAACAGGTGAGCGGGGTCGTGGGAGCGGCTGGGTTCCGGCTTTCTCCTGACGAAATCGCGGGGATCGAGTCGTTCCTGGAAAAGAATCCGGTTTAGCCGGAAGACTTGCGGAGCCAGATGTAGCAGTGGTTGCCAAGTCTGTGGACGTAAGGCGAGCGGAAAAAGTATAGGTCAAGGTAGCGCAGCGGCCAGAGGATCCAGCCAACCACTCCGTGAGCCAGCACGCGCCACCAGCGCCAGGGCAGCAGCATCTTGGCTAACTCGATCGTGAATACCAGCATCGTGGCTGCCGGACCGGTCCGCCAGCCGGTCTCGATCACCTTCATTCCGCCGGCCATTGTACGCAGGCCCTCGGGGGTGAAGCGGCGATAGTCGCTTGGATACGCATGGAAGGGGTGGCAGAAGGGTGTGACGACATGCGCCCAACCGCCCGGCAGGAGCACCCGTTCGATCTCGCGCATGACACGTTCCGGATCGACGACATGTTCGAGCACGGCGTCGCACTCGACGCGGGTGAACTGCGCGTCCCGAAACGGCAGGAGGTGGGCGTCGGCCTGGATGTCAACGCCGAAGGCCGGGTGGATATCCAGATTGACGTAGCCATCGACACTGCGGTTGGCGCCGCCGAGATAGAGGTTCCATCGGCCCAGCGGCGCCGCTGGACGGTCTTCCCGCGGGTTCCTGATGAACGGGTCGGGCGGGCGGAAGAGGCGTGCCAGCCGGCCACGTCGAATTAGGCTCGCCAATGTGGACCTCAATCTGACCGCTGCCCGTGACGATGCAATTGGGCGAACGCTCGTGAAATCAGGGCTCCGGCCACGCCGTGCCGGATTCCTGGGACCGCGGAGTGCACTCGATCCGACTGGTAGTCCCGCCGGAGGTTATAGCCGGCCGGAAGCGGAGGCGCGTCGAGGGGTGGCGGGGCAGGAACCCGCGTGATTGGCAGTCGATTCAGTGCTGCATTCAATTCTACAGCCGCGGTATGTGAACTCCGCATTGAGCCTGTGAAAGCAGGAGCGCGGACGCCGGGAAATGCGCGATGCGCCGGACCAGGAGCGTCAGGATGCAGCAGGCGAAGTGCTCCCGCGCCCTCGAAGAAATTCCGTCTGGCGATCGTGTCAGCTTTCATGATGACCGCCATTCTATACCCTCATTGAGCGAGTGTGAATGAGTCGTTCAGCCTCCGCATCTCGTCCAGATCCAGGCGGCCCGTGTAGATCGCCATGCCCAGGGCGGAGTCGATCCGCATCGTTTCCAGCGCATGGATCTCTTCGACCGTCGTAATCCCGCCGGCGGCCGTGATGGCGAGTTTGGTGATGGCGCGCAACCGCCGGAACCAGTCGAGGTCGGTCCCCTGCATCATGCCTTCCTTGTCGACATAGGTGCAAAGGAAGCTGGCGCAGTAGGGTTCGAGTTGCGCGATCACGTCTTCGGCGGACACGCCGGTCGCCTCGGTCCAACCCTTGACGACAATCTGCCCGCCCTTTGAATCGAGCGCCACGGTCACCCTCTCCCGCCCCACTTCATGGGCGATGGACGCCAGCAACGCATGGTTCACCCCGTTCGCGTTGAATGCCGACGTGCCGACGATCACGCGATGCGCCCCGCATTGAATCAGCGCCCTTGCCCGTTCGGGCGACCGTACGCCGCCGCCCACCCGGCACCGCGCGTTCGACGCAAGCAGTTCGACGAGGGCATTGTTCTCGCCGCGGCCGAGCGCCGCGTCGAGGTCGATCACCTGGATCTCAGGGAAGCCCTCAAACCGGGCCAGCATTTCGAGCGGCGCATCGCCTTCGAGCGCCTTCTCCCTGCCCTGGATAAGCTGCACGACTTTGCCGTCCATCAGGTCGATACAAGGAATGATCAACGCGCTCTCCTCACCGGAATGCCGGCCTTCTCCAGACAGTATTTCAGTTCGTCCACCGTGTAGGTGCCGTAGTGGAAGATCGACGCAGCCAGCGCCGCGTCAGCCTCGCCTTCCGTCAACACGCGCACAAAATGCTCCGGCTTGCCCGCGCCGCCCGAGGCGATGATCGGGATCTTCGTCGCCCGTGAAATGGCCCGTGTCAACGCGCAATCGAACCCGTCCTGCACGCCATCGGTGTCCATCGAAGTCAGCAGCACCTCGCCTGCCCCAAGCGACTCGCCGCGCACGGCCCACTCCACTGCGTCCATCCCCTCGTCGACGCGGCCGCCCTTGGTGAACACGTTCCAGCCGCCCTTGGCGTTGCGCTTGGCATCGATCGCCAGGACCACCGCCTGCGCGCCGAACTCCTGGCTGAGTTCAGTAATCAGGTCGGGCCGGTGAACCGCGGCAGTGTTTACGGAGACCTTGTCCGCGCCCGCGTGCAGGATCTTCCGCGCATCGTCGACGGCGCGAATGCCCCCGCCGACGGTCAGCGGGATGAAGACCTCGCGAGCGGTCCGGTCGACCACGTCGACCATCGTGTCGCGGCCGTCGCTCGATGCCGTGATGTCGAGGAAGACAAGTTCGTCGGCGCCCTGTTCGTTGTAACGCGCGGCCAGTTCGACGGGGTCGCCCGCATCGCGTAGGCCGACGAAGTTGATGCCTTTCACGACGCGGCCGCCGGTTACGTCGAGGCAGGGGATGATGCGTTTGGCCAGCATGTTTACAGCTCCACGAAGTTGCGGACGATCTTCAACCCCAGGGGACCCGACTTCTCGGGGTGAAACTGCACGCCGAAGATGTTGTCCTGCTCGAACGCCGCCATGTAGTCGAGGGTGTAATTGCACGTAGCCGCGGTTTGCGGAGTCACGGGGCAATAGTAACTGTGAGCGAAGTAGACGTACGGCTTTGGCCCGATGCCGGCCAGCAAGCGCGACCGCTTCACCGGGACGATTTCGTTCCAGCCCATGTGCGGCACGCGGGCATCGGCGGCGAATCGCTCGACACGTCCCGGGAATAGACCGAATCCAGACTCCTCCGGTGCTTCAGCGCTCGATTCAAACAGAGCCTGCATGCCCAGGCAGATACCGAGAAACGGCGTCCCACTTCGGGTCTTGTCGATGATCGCCTCGCGCAGGCCCAGTTCGCCGAGCGCCCGCATCATCTGCCCGAAGTGGCCGACACCAGGGAGGATCAGTTTCTCAGCCGGCCGAACGCCCTCCGCCGACCGCGTCAACTGATAGGCCGCGCCGAGCGCGCCCAGCGTGTTCTCGACCGACCGGAGATTGCCCGCTCCGTAGTCGATGATCGTAATCACAGCAGCCCTTTCGTCGAAGGCAACTGGTCCTTCAGCCGCACGTCCTTCGAACATGCGAAGCGCATCGCCCGCGCCCAGCACTTGAAGATCGCCTCAATTTTGTGATGGTTCGACCGGCCGTACATGATCTTCGCGTGGAGGTTCGCGCCGGCATGCGTCGTGAAGCCGTGGAAGAAATCTTCGAGTAACTCCGATTGCAGATCGCCGACGAGGCGCGTCTTCACCTTGTCTTCATAAACGAGGTAGGGCCGTCCGCCCAGATCCACTGCCACCACGGCCAGAGTCTCATCCATCGGAAGGACGAAGTATCCCGCGCGGTTGACGCCCTTGCGGTCGCCGAGCGCCTTCGAGAAAAGCTGCCCGATGACGATGCCGATGTCTTCGACCGTGTGATGCTGATCGACGTCCATATCGCCGTCAGCGTCAATCGTCAGGTCGAATCCGCCATGTTTGGCGAACAGTTCGAGCATGTGATCGAGGAATCGGACCTTCGTCGAGATCGTGTACTTGCCCTTGCCTTCGAGCTTGAGCGTCCCTCGAATCTGCGTCTCGCGAGTGATTCTCTCCACCGTGGCCGATCTCATGGCAGCACTCCTTCCAATTGGTTGACGTCTTCCAGAATCGCGATGGCGTTTTCGGCGCGTAATGCCGCAACCAGGCCCTCGTGGCAGGGGTTCGTTTGTGCAGCGATGCCGATGAATGGCACGCCGGCGGCGCGCGAACTTCGGGCATCGTCCACTGTGTCGCCGACGTAATAGAATTCGCTCGCGCCGGTCCGTTCGCGGATCATGTTCAATCCGTCGGGCGCGGGCTTGCCGTTCGTGACTTCATCGGAGGTCAGGAGTGGATCGAACCGCAACGACTCGGCGTATCGCCTCAGTGTCACCGACGCCTCGGCCTGGTTGCGCCCTGTGAAGATCGCCAACTGGAACCTCGTTGCCAGCCGTTCCAGCAAGCCGTCAGCCGGAATCCACACTTCGCGCGAGATCAGCCCGTCGTTGTTTTCGCCGAAGAAGATCTTGCAGAAGTGATCGACGACGGTCTGGTAGGGCAACTCGACGCCATGATCGCGGCACAGTTGCTGCGACAGCAGCCAGTCGTTATTGAACCCGCCGCGATTCTTGTAGTCGTGGATAGTCGTCCGCTCCACGGTCTGGCCGGTGAAGTGGAGCACCGTCTGAATGATGCCCTCGATGTAGCTCTCGCTCACTTCGGCCAGCACGCCGTCCATGTCGAAGATCAGAACCGGCCTGGCCGCTCCGTTGCCGTTCATTTCCACACCTCGTCGAATGCCTCAAAGAACCGCCGCGCCTGGTCCGGCGTCCCGGCCGTCACGCGAACCGTTCCCGGAATCTCATAGCTCCTGTCGCGCACCAGCACGCCCCTGTCGCGCAGTCCGTCGCGAATCGCGCCCGACTTGTCGCCCGCATGGAAGAGCACGAAATTCGCCTGGCTTTCGTAATGGCGAACACCGCGCTTACGGAAACCTTCATAGATCAGCGCACGCGCCTCCAGGGCGTTCCGCACGTACTCATCCATGTAGGCCGTGTCCTCCACCGCCGCCCTGACAGCCAGCGCCGCCAGCATGTTCACGCTGTAGGGCGACTGCGCCTTCCGCATGTATCGGACGTTCTCCTCCTGCGAGAACAGGCAACCGACTCGCATCGCCGCCATGCCGAACGCCTTGGAAAATGTCCGGCTGACGAACAGGTTCGGATACGGATCGATCAGCGGCAAAGCGGTCACGCCGAAGAACTCGAAGTAGGCTTCGTCGATCAGTACCGCCGCTCTTGGCGCGGCCTTCAGGATCGTCTCAATGGCGTCAAGGCCGATGGCTGTGCCGGTCGGATTGTTGGGGTTAGAGATCAGGATTGCCCGTGTCGCCGGGGTTACCGCGGCCAGAAGTTCTTCGAGTGGAAACGACAAGTCCTGTTCGCGGTAGGACACCTCACGAACCCGCCCGCCGGCCACCTCCGAATAGAAGCGGTACATCGCATACGACGGGTGCAGTATGAGGACCTCATCATCGTCGTCGACATACGTGTTGACGAGGACCTGAATCGCCTCGTCGGTTCCGTTGGTGATGGCGAACCGGACGTCGCTTTGCCCGAAATATCGCGCCAGCGCCGCGCGCGCGGCTTCGTATTCCGGATAGATGGTCAACTGCTCCTGGGTCAACTTCTCTACCAGGAATCGCACCACGGCCGGCGAACAGCCGACTGTGTTCTCGTTGAAGTCCAGCCGCAACTTGCCCGCGCGGCCGGCGGTCGGCGGCGAGTATGGAGCCATGCGCTCAACGGCCGCTCTGGGTTTCAAGATGTCAGCCACGTGTCCGCACCTCCACTGACCGGGCATGCGCTTCCAGACCCTCGGCGCGGGCCAGCGTCGTGATCGCACCTTCGAGTCTCTTCAGCGCCGGCAGGCTCAACTGCTGCACCGAAATTGTCTTCACATAATCGGCAGCCGACAACCCGCCGCGCAGCCTCGCCACGCCCGATGTCGGCAACACGTGATTCGGACCCGACGCATAATCGCCCGCCGCCTCGGGGCTGAGCGGACCCAGGAATACGCTGCCGGCGTGCCGCACCTTGCCGAGCAGACTCGCGTCATGCAGGCTCAGATGTTCCGGCGCGAAACGGTTCGACAACTCGATCGCCTCGTCCAGCGATTCGACGACAATCACCGCACTGTTGCGGTCGATCGCCCTCCGTGCGACAGCCGCGGTGGGCAGGTTCGCCAACTGTGTCTCGACCTCGGCCGCAACCGCCGCCGCCAGGCTCCTCGATGTCGTCAGCAGCACCGCCGAAGCGTCAGTGTCATGCTCGGCCTGCGCCAGCATGTCAGCCGCGAGCCAGCGCGGATTGCCGTCGGCGGCGATAATCAGAATCTCGGTCGGGCCGGCGACGAAGTCGATGCCGACATCTCCGGCGAGCAGTTTCTTCGCGGCGGCGACATAGATATTGCCCGGGCCCACGATCCGGTCGGCGCGCGGCACGGTCTTCGTGCCGTAAGCGAACGCCGCGATCGCATGGGCGCCGCCCATCTCGAAGACATGCGTCGCGCCTAGCATGTAAGCCGTGCCGAAGATTTCGTCAACTCCCCTTGGCGCGCAAACCATGATGTTGGTCACGCCAGCGACGACGGCGGGAACGACGGTCATGATCACCGTCGAAGGCAGCGGATACCGCCCTGCCGGAACATACGCCGCCACGGTTTCAAGCGGCCTCACGATCTGCGACAACTTCAATCCCGGCGCCGGTTCGGAGCGTTTCGCCTGCGGCAGTTGCAGCCTGGCGTATTCACGAACATTCTTCGCCGAGGTCTTCACAGCCCGTTTGAACTCCGCCGTCAGCCGCGACTCCGCTGCGGCCAGTTCCGCCTCCGGCACCGCCACCGTCTTGCGCGTCAGTTTGTCGAACTTGCGCGCATAGCCGAGCAGCGCCTTGTCGCCATTCTTCCGCACGTCATCGAGGATCGGGCGAACGGCCTGTTCCGCTTCGCTCATCCTTGCCGCGCGCCGGCTCAGGAGCCTGCCGGCGTCCTTGCTTTGGAGAATCCGAATCATAGCCGCCTCACATCACGATCTTGTTGAGCGGGTATTCGACAATGCCCTGGGCCCCGGCCTGCTTGAGCCGCGGAATGATGACCCTGACGGTTGACTCGTCGAGAATGGTGTTCACCGCGAACCACTCGCCATCGCTCAACGGCGACACCGTCGGGTTCTTCAACGCCGGCAACACTGCCAGCACCGCCTGAAGCTCCGCCTTCTGCACGTTCAGCATCAGCCCGACCTTGCCCATTGCCGCGATCGCCCCGTCCAGCAGCATCTTCATGTCCTCGAGTTTCCGCCGCTTCCATTCGTCCGCCCAAGCCTGCTTGTTCGCCACTAATTGCGTATTCGACTCCATCACCGTCTCGACGATCCGCAGGTTGTTTGCCCTGAGCGACGAACCCGTCTCGGTGACCTCAACAATCGCGTCGGCCAGCACCGGCGGCTTCACCTCGGTCGCGCCCCAACTGAACTCGACCTTTGCCGTCACGCCATGCTTGGCCAGATACCGCTTTGTCGCTCCAACCAGTTCCGTCGCGATGATCTTGCCTTCCAGGTCCTTCGCCGATTGAATCGGCGACGCTTCGGGCACAGCCAGCACCCACCGCACCTTGCCGAAGCTCTGCTTGGCGTAGACCAGGTCGGCCACCGTCACCACGTCGGCGTCGTTTTCAACCACCCAGTCGTAGCCCGTCAATCCGGCGTCCAGGACCCCATCTTCGACGTAACGCGCCATCTCCTGGGCGCGGATCAACATGCACTCAATCTCGGGATCGTCGATCGACGGAAAGTACGAGCGGCTCGACGTCGTGATGACGAAGCCCGCCTTGCGGAAAAGTTCCACCGTCGCGTTCTCCAGCGACCCCTTCGGGATGCCCAGTTTCAGTTTCATCGTTTAATACACCTTCTTCGGATCGTAGGTCCGTTCTTCCGTGACCTTCCACTCACCGCCTGTAAGCGTGCGGAAGAAACACGATTCATACCCCTCGTGACACACGCCCGGGCCGAGCGGTTCGACGGCCACGAGGACGCAATCGCGGTCGCAATCGGTTTGAATCGATTTCACCGCCAATTTGTGGCCGGACGATTCGCCCTTCAACCACAGCTTGTTGCGCGACCGGCTGAAGAACGTCGCGAAGCCCGTCTCGACTGTCATCTTGAACGACTCCTCGTTCATGAATCCGACCATGAGCACGCGGCCTGTCTTCTCATCCTGAATCACGGCCGGAATCAGGCCGTCGAGTTTGCCAAAGTCCAATGTCATCTTTCGCTGTCCTCAAAAACAAGAATGGCCCGCCGGTTTCGCTCGGCGGGCCATCTGATCTTCGTCTCGTCGCTCGTCGCTAAGACGCGGATCGCCCGCCCATCGCGTGATGGTGATGGTGGGCGTGGATTGCGTTCGCGGCGAACATCGAACTTATAGTCTAGCGCAGACTCCACGGATTCCGCTATCGGCTGAGTGTGAACTTCACGTCCACCTGCGTGACCACTTCCATCGGGACCCCGCTCAGCAGCGTCGGCCTATAGCGCCACTGCTTCACCGCCTCGATCGCCGCGGGAATCAGAAGCGGATGGCCGCTGAGCGCCTGTAATTGCGTCACTCGTCCTTCGCGGCTGATCAGCGCAGTCAAACGAACCACGCCCTCCACCCGCGCCCGCACGGCGATTGGCGGATAGCTCGGTGTCACCTTGTCGATCAGCATTGCCTCCTGTACGCCCTTGCTCACCGCGATCGGCGGCGCGGCAGCCTGGGGCGTCTCGACAGGCCGGGCCGCCGGCGGCGCCTGCGCATGGTTGGCAGCCGCCGTCAGCGAGCGAAAGAAATCGGAGTTATCGCCTGTTCCCGCGCCGGGCACACCGCCAGGGACCCAGGGTCCGGAACCCGTTGACGCCACCGGCGCCGACTCGTCATCGTCAACGACAATCACGGCCCTGGCCGGCATCGTCGCCGGTTCGATCAAACCGCGCGTCACGGCCGTTTGCCGCACGCGGTTCGCTGCCGCCACGCGCGGCGTCTCAGGCGGCGGACCCGGCGGCGGGCCTGGCGGTGCTGTCAGAGTCAATTGCGTCAGCGCCTTGGGCAGGACTTCGGGGTTCATTAAGGGGATCACCAGTCCAGCCGTCACCAGTAGCGCCTGCAACCCAAAAGATGTCATCAGGCTCCAGCCGGTTCGTACGCGCGAATTCGGCTGGACGAAGCTCTGTTCAAACATGGCTTCCTCGCTTTCTGCCGTCCTTCACGCCTCGGTCAGCCGGCTTGGACTTTGGCGCTCACTTCTTTTGACACCTCCGGCGCAGCCTGGTTCCCTCATTCCACAATCCAGCGCGCGGGAAGTGACTTCGATCACTGAACCCGGCGCCGTTGCAGGCGAAACTGGTCATATGAATCCAACCCGGATCCAGGGCACGGTAAACGAATGGGCGTCGCGGAGCTTCCGCGCCCTGCTGGTGGTTGAGAAATACGGGATCGACTTCCACGACCAGGGAACGCGGTCCTTCGACGAAGTGTGTCGGGAGAAACAGCTCGAACCGGCTGTCGTGGCGTCGGAGATCGAAAACGTATCGCAGCCTCGGGTGTCGGCCCAACTCGACGAGAACATCGCATTGCGCGACCTGATCCAGCACATCAACACGCGCCACCATGAGTACCTGAAGCTGGAATTGCCGCGGCTACGCGCGCGTCTGGACAGGATGGCAATGCGTCATCCGGACCGCGACGACGCGCTGTTGCCGCGCTTGCGGGCGGTGTTCGTCGAGATCCAGGAGGACCTGGAAATGCACCTGCACAAGGAAGAGGACATCCTGTTCCCGTCGATCGCGCGCATGGAACGCGCAGTGGCCAACGGGCAGCCTTTACCGCCGTCGCCGTTCGGGACCGTGCGGAATCCCATCGGGATGATGGAGCACGAGCACACGCGTGTGGCCGGCCTTCTGTTGAAGATGCGGGAAGCGGCTCGCGATTATGTTGCGCCCGATTACGCCTGCGCCAACTTCCGGGCCGTGTTCAATACGTTGAAGGAACTCGAAGCCGACCTTCACGAACACATCCACGTGGAAAACGACATCCTGCACAAGCGCGCCGTGGCGCTCGAACAAGGGCAGGCGGGCTGAACTACAGGCATGGCTGGCCAAAGAAAATACCCTCCGCGGCCTGGGCCGGGGAGGGTACATCTTCTGGAGCGAAGCGTGACCTCAACTGCCAACGCGCGGGCGGTAGCCGGGTCGGGCGCTGACGCGCATTTTCTTGCCGGGATCGTTGATCAGTTCGACCGAGATCTTGCGGAAGCCCTCGTTTGGATTCGGCTGCGGGTAGTAGGTGACCGTATATGAGTTGCCGAGATCCTCGCGAATGGACTCGAACGCCTCGACCTGCTTCTGCCAGGTCTTGGCGAAGAAGGACTTGCCGCCGGTACGGCCGGCAAGGCGGCGGAAAACGCCCGTAGAGATGGGGTCGCGGTTGACGTCGCTCGTTGAGATCACGTAGATCGGGATGCCCTCGTCCTCCGCCACCGCCCTGACATCGTCGGGGGCCACCATCGATGCCGAATCGGGACCGTTCGAGAACACGATGATCACCTTCCGGCCGGGGACCTTGGCGGCGTCACGAAGGGCAAGCAGGAGTCCGTTATAGAGGGCGGCTTCGTCGCCGGCGACGGCTTTACGCAATCCCTGGAGGACGTCGTTGCGTTCGCGGGACAGCGGCGCGGCCCGGCTCAGGTTGCGTGAGAAGGTGTAAACGGCGACGGAATCGGCGCGGTCAAGTCCCCGAATAAAGTCGGCGATGGCATCCGAAGCGTAAACGAAGCCGCGGTACATGTAATTGCTGGTGTCGAAAAGCACGAAGACATTGGTTCCGACAAGTGCGTCGGTCGAAATCCCTCCACGCTCCGGGTCGCCGGCCCCGGCGGCGATTGGTTCGGTGGCGCCGTTGTCGAGAACCCGGAGGGGCGGGCGGCTACCCTCTGAGAAGGTAGTCAGTTTCTGCGGGATTCCGTCCTCGAGAATCCTGAAGTCGCTTGGCTTGAGGCCGTTGATATACCGCCCGCGGCCGTCGGTGATGGTGAAGCTGAGCACCACCATGTCGACCTTGACCCGGAACGTGGGCTGTTGCGCTGCCAAGGCTCCAGCCAGCGCCAAAACGGCGGCGACGGAGGCGGTGAGTGTCCAGAGCTTTGTTTTCCTTGTCATCTTGGTCTGTCTCCGTGCAATTATTCGAGCGACGCTTTCTGCTGTATTGCGTTCGTCTTGCGGGCCTCGGCGCGCGCCTGATCGGCGATCACCCGCATCGACCGCAACACCGCCGGCCAGTCTTCCAGGTGAGTGGCGAAGATCTGTTCGACTGTTCTCTGGGTCCACAGCGGGATGCGGAGGTTCAACTCCGACGGGCGGAGTTGCAACTCGTCCGCCAGGGCGGCGAAGAAGATGTTATTGGATTCCCAACTCTCGGCCATGATGCGGCTCGAGAAGCCCATCAGGGTCGGGAAGGTCCGCAGATTGAGCAGTTGCGGGTGCATTGTGTTGGCAAGGGTCGGCTTGGGCGTGCCGAAGGCATCTGAGATGGCCTGATGATTCAACCGCTCCGGATCGGCGGCGGCGAGGGCGGCGATGGAGGATCCAAAGCCGCCTGCGAGGCTCAGTTTGTTCTCGCTGGCGTACCGGCCGAGGAAGTAGATTTCAGCGGGCGTCACATCCTCAAGCGCGGCCGGGACATTCGCCGTGGAGAGTTCGTTTGCTATGCGGCGCAATCGGACCGGCGTGGCCGTCTTGTCCAAAACGTCGATGGCCTGGGTAAATAAGCCGGGAGATGTGGTTGACTCGGCAAGGAACTCCTCTCCGAGGCGCAGGTGCAGGGCCAGGTAGTGGATCTGGCCGGGCGTGACGTTCCACCAGCGGGGCAACTTCGCGCTGACCAGCATCTGAGGGACGAGGTCGCCCCAGATCAGGGCCTGCTCGCGGGTGGGAATGAGGAAATTCTGTTCGGCTTCGGCCAGTGCGTACGGCAGGGTTGCCAGAGACCCGACCAGCCGTCCGCCGGCCGACGAGGGCCAGCCGCTGCCCAGCACCTCCGTGGTCTTCCAGGTCTGCTGCGAGCCTTGGATGCCGATGAAATCGTGGCTGCGGGCGAAAAGCGGATTCGTGTACAGGATCTGCGCTCCAGGCGGCGCGTAGTGAACATACAGCAGACCAACAAGGGTGTCCCGAAGCAGCGGCGCGAGCATGCCGCGTGCTTCCTTCAGCTTGTCCGCATTGCCGGCGGCCTTGTCGATAACGGCGCGGAAATTGAGCTTGCGCTGGGCGTCGAGGTGCTTCTCGGTCCAGTAACCGAACGAGAATGAGTTGCGCTCCTGCGTCGAAAGCGTCGCCTTCGGCAGGTTCAGGTCAGAAACGCGCGCGGCCAGCCGGTTGAGCAGCGCGGCGTTCAGCCGTTCGCCTCGGGACAGGCTTTCGAAGTGATCGGCGAGATCGAAAATGAGCTTCAGTGAGACCAGTTTCTGCGCCTCGAAGACGCGCATCATGTCGGCGCGCAGTTCTTCGAGGCTCTGCTGGTCTTCCGTGGACGGGGAGCCGGCCAACAGGTCCATCATGCGGTCCTGCGGATTGGCGTTGTCCTGTGTGCCGGTCGCCTTGAGAAGGAGAGCCACGCCGGAACGTCCGGCATCAAACAGCGGTCCGTCATCTTTTGCCCGGAGGAACGGGTCGATAATCGCGCTCAGCGTCGCATCCGCCTGCGATTCCGGAATCAGCTTCTGGCGGTAAAGGACCTGCCAGAGGGCGACCAGCGACTGCATCATTCCGGCGTTGTCCGCCTTGAAGACCTCGTCGCCGTTCTTCGTGATGGCCTCAGCCGCGGTGACGAACTTCTCGATGGTCTCTTCCCTCAACGAGGGCGCCTCGCTGAACAACGGGTATTGCGCCCCGAGGGCGCGATAGGAACGCGCCAGCCGGTCCACTGCCGCGATTGTCAGCGGCTTCGCCCGGCGGCGATCGATGTCGCTTACGGCAAGAAAGATCTTGAGCGGTTCGTTCTCGACCGCTTTGCGGGAGAGGCCAAAAAGAGCCTCCAACAGGTCGTCGGCTTCCTTCCAGTTGGCGGCGGCCTTGGTCAGTCTGCCATCGTACCTGCCTTGCGGATGCTTGACGAACAGGTTCTTCCAAACTTCCAGTCCGCCCGGGACATGCGGTTGATTGGAGGTTGTCATCCGCAATCGCGTGGTCAGCAGCATCAGGTCCGTGTTGGAACGAAAGACCGGCCGGGCAGGACCGGGACTGGTGACGCGGCCACGGAGGGCGGCGTAGAAACGCTTGAGGCGGGCGGGTTCGGTAAGGTAGGCCTGGACGGGGCCGTCGATGCGGGAAAGCGAGTCGAAGTAGCTCGCCAGCCAGCCATCGTCCTTCATGATGAGCTTCTCGATGAACTCCACGCCCTTGTCGGGGTGCGCGCCCGCGAGGTCGCTCCAGGCTGCGGCCGACCGTTGCCCGCCCGGAACCACCGCTTTCCCATCGCGCAGACGCAGCATTCCTCCAAAGAAATCGAAGACATGGGCAAACGCCCTCACACGGGCCACTGGCATGGCGGCCCTGACCTGTTCAGCCGTGTCAGGATCCAGCTTGACGATGCCCAGATAAAGGCGGCAAAGCGCCGGATCGGCCAGAAACGCGTCGATCAGCTCGCCGGAGAACTTTTCTTTCGCCGACAGCCAGTATTCCGGTCCATAGAGAACCTTCACGCGGGTTGGCTTGAAGTCCAGTTCAAACGGGCGGTTGCTGCGCAACGACTGTTCGAGTTCGGCCAGCGGGAAGCCCGAGTCGATTGTGAGGAATGCGCGCGAAGCGTTGACTGTTTCCAGGACGACTTCGCTCCCGCAACCACCCCTCATGCGGAATCCCAGGATTCGCAGGACGTCAGCCGTCTTTGGTGACTCGCACTGCTCGATCTTCAGTATCTGGCTGGGTCCTGCAAGCTTTTCCAGTTCGCGTGCCTGGCTGACGTAGCGGAGAATCAGTTTCAGGTACTCGGTCTGCTCCAGACCCTCGCTGCCGCTGACCGCCTGGTACCCGCTCGTGACGATGTTACGCGCTAAAGCGGCGAGAATCTCCGTGTCCGGCATGTCCGGCGAAAGCGCGGCCATGCGGGAAAAGCCGGATATGGGCCCGGGGATGATCACCTCGCCGGTCGGCACCTTCGACGCTCCAACCGGAGCAGGAAGCGACACTGGCGTGGGCAAAGCCGCAAGCCGCTTACCGGCCCCTGCGCGGTCACCGTCAAGCAGATCCAGCGAGGCCAGGCGGCGAAGGCCCAGGCTCCGATCCTGCTCTGACAAGCCAGGCGCGGCAAGGTACTTCTCATACGAAGCGCGAGTGTCCGGATGGCGGCGCGAGTCCAGCAATCGAGCCCTCAGCCCGAGCAGTTGTGCGTTTGACGGATCTGCGGCCAGCGCCTTGTCCAGTTCGCCCAGGACGGCGCCTGCCTCCCCTCGAAGCTCGGCCCTGGCCAGGCGTGCCGGCCAATCAGACGTCTGCTGAAAGCCGCGCAACGGTTGCGTCGCGGCGAAAAATCCGGCCAATACGGCCAGATGCACGAACGGTGTCACTGTCATGCGTCCCCTCCCTGACAAGGATGGTTGCGGGTGCGTCCTGCTGTTGGGTATGAACTGTACCACATCTTCGTTACAAAAATCGCTCTGGTCGAAATTACTACAATTAGATGCGCCGCGCCTGCGATGGATCCCGGAATCGTATCGCTGTATGCTGGCAGTCAAGAAGGAGTGCATTTCATCCATGAAGAGAATCCTCGCTTACGCCGTTATGCTGGCCATGCCGGCCATGGCAGCCGAGCACACCATTGCGGTGGTGGGCCTTGTCCATTCACACGTTTGGGGACATCTCGGCAAGATGGTGAAGGGCGAACCCGCCAAACTGGTCGGCGTGGCCGAAACGGTACCCGAACTCGTCGCCGAGGCCCAGAAGCGCGGCGTCCCCGCCAATCTGATCCATGCCGACTGGAAGAAAATGATCGACGAAAAGAAGCCCGGGATCGTCTGGGCGTTCGTCGAGAACAACCGTCACCTGGAGATCGTCCAGTACTGCGCGCCGCGCAAGATCCACGTCATGTTCGAAAAACCGCTCGCGTCGACCGGCAAGGACGCCGTGGCAATCCGCGATCTGGCCCGCAAGAACGGCATCTATGTGATGTCAAACTACCAGATGGCCTGGTGGCCATCGAACTACATCGCCAAGGAGATCGCCGGCAAGGGCGAACTCGGCCAGGTCTACCGCATCCGCGGCGTCGTCGGCCACGGCGGACCCGGCGGGCCGACGGGCCTCAATAAGTGGTTCTTCGAATGGCTGACCGACCCGGTGAAGAACGGCGGCGGCGCCATGATCGACTTCGGCTGCTACAACGCGCTCTGGAGCCTCTGGTACCTGGGCAAGCCAACCACCGTCTATGCCACCGTCAACCATCTCCGGCCCGAGGAGTTCGGCAAGGTGGAAGACAACTCGACCATCATCCTGAGCTACCCGAAAGCCGTCGCCGTGCTGGAAGGAAGTTGGAACCTGCCGCGCAGCTTCCAGGACCTGGAAGTCTTCGGCCGCCAGGGCAGCGTCTACATGACGCGCGATAAGGTGGAACTCCGCAAGAGCCGCGGCCCGGCGCAGGAGGTCAAGATCGACCCGCTGCCCGCCCAATCCGCCGAACCCATCGCCAACATGATCCACTGCATCGAAACCAAAACCGAACCCGGCGGCCTGGTCGGATTGGAGATTAACGTCCAGGTCGTTCAGATCCTCGACGCGGCCAAGGAAAGCGTCAGGACCGGCCGGGCTGTCGCGATGAAGTAGCCCGCGGCGAACCGGAACGCGCACGCATCACCAGCCATACGCCCACGAGAGTGAGCCCGGCTGCAATCCACTGGGTCCATGTCATCGGGCCGCCGAACGGCGGCGCCTGGTCATGTTCCCTGAAGAACTCCGTCACGATCCGGGCTGGGCCATAGAGGGCGAGATAGAGCCCGAAGACCCAGCCCGGCGCGCGTTTGGCCGATGATGCCCGGTAGAGCAGGTAAGCGATGGCGAAGGTCAACGCGGCTTCATAAAGCTGGGTTGGATGGAGCGGGATGTTCAACGGGACGCCGGTGATCCCGTGCGCATCCGGACTCGTGAACGTGACGGCCCACGGGCGGTCGCAATGTCCGCCCCAACAGCATCCGGCGGCAAAGCAGCCTAACCGCCCGACGGCGTGGCCCAGTGCGACGCCCGGAGCGAGTACGTCGAGTGTCTGAAGCCACGGCAGTTTCTGGCGTTGAACGTAGAACCAGGCAAAGCCAAGTGCGGCCAGGAACCCGCCATGGAAGACCCCGGCCGACAGCAGCGTGTCGAAGGAAAACAGCGACGACGGGTTGGCTGAGTAGTACTCGAAGTTCAGCACGAACATCATCAGCTTTGCCCCGGCCAGACCGGTCAGCGCGCAGTAGATGGCCAGGTTGGTGACCACTTCGGCATCGAGCCCGGCGCGGCGGGCCAGGCGCGCCGTCAGCCAGACCCCGGCCAGGAATCCGAGGGCGACCAGTAACCCGTAGGTGGGCAGGAAAAAGCTGCCTGCGGAGAATATCTTCGGAAACATACGCTTAGCGGCTCCTCCGGGCAAGGACGAAAAGATCATCGCCTCGCATTTCGCAAACCTCGACCGCGAAACCGGCCTTCTTCAGTAGCTTCGAGTACTCCTTCGGAGTCGGCGCATAGTAGGCTTCCAACTGCCGCGCTGTCTCGTTCGCCCCGCCGAGTGCGGCGGCCAGACGGCCACCGGGTCCGAGGATCTGATGGATCCGGGTAACTGCCTGGGCAGGAGGGCGGATCCAGTCCAGCACGGCATGGGCGAAAACCGCGTCGAACGGCTCGGCAGGCGTGTAGTCGAACAGGTCGGCTTCGACGAATTCGATGCCGGGAAACTTGTATCGCGCCTGTTCCAGCAGAACGCCGAGCCGCTCCAGACCAACCACCGTTGCGCCGGATTCGGCGATCCGGGCCGCCAACCCGCCAATCCCGCATCCCAGATCCAGAATGCGCTCCTCCGGCCGAGGATCGAGAAGCTCGATGAGCTGCGATGAAGGGTCCAAACTAGAGATGGTACAGCATCAGGTAGATGACCACCCCGGTGACGCTCACGTAAAGCCAGATGGGCAGCGTGATGCGGGCCAACGCGCGGTGGCGCGTAAAGTCGTTCTTCATCGCCCTGCGAAGGACGATGACGGCCATCGGCGCGACAGCCGTCGCCAGGACGGTGTGTGTCAGAAGAATGGTGAAATAAACTGTCCGGATCACGCCCTCGCCCTGGAACCGGACTGACCCGACATTGTAGTGATAGATCAGGTAACTGACCAGGAACAGGATCGATGCTGTAAAGGCCATCAGCATCGTCCTCTTATGCGCCTCGCGTTTGCCTTGCCGGATGAGAAAGTAGCCTCTGATCAGCAGGCCCGCCGCGATGGCGTTCAGGAAGGCGTTCAGTGTGGGCAGGTTGCGCATGGTTCACCTAGAAGATCTCACGTTCAAGCTTGCCGATGTCGTCGGCGAGAACGGCAAGGCCGTTGGAATCGAGCGAGTCGTAGTAACCGCGAATCTGGAGTTTCTTGTCGACGAGCGCGAACTTGGCGGAATGCTCCAACGCGCCGCCGACCTCGGAGAGATGGAACGTATCCCAACTCAGCGTACGGATCTCCTGGGGCGCGCCCGTGAGGAACCGCCAGCGCACCGGATCGGCCTTCCACCGTTTCGCATAAACGGCGAGGGCGGCGGTTGTGTCGCGCTTGGGATCGATCGAGATGGAAACCAGCCGGACTTCGGGCGAACCCTTCAGCATCCCCTGAAGCTTATGCATCTGGGCCGACATCCTCGGACAGGGTCCATTGCACGTGGTGAAAAAGAAGTTGACCACCCAGACGCGGCCATCGAGTTCCGGCGTGCCGAACCTCTTTCCGCTCTCAGCGGTCAGGGCAAACTCGGGCACCGTGCCGTAGGTGGGCAAACCGGAATGCCAACCGCATCCCGCCAGAAAGGCCGGAGCGAGGACAACAAGCACCCGTCGGTTCATAGACTGTCTTTGCCAAGCGGGCGGCGTTCAACGTTCATCACCGCCGCCGTTAGGAACAAGATGCCACAAATCGCGGTCCAAATGAGACCTGACGCCAGCCCTGGGCCGGCCCAGGCCGGATCTGCCGGGATTGTTCGTTGCAGGGTGGCGAGGAAGTAGGTCATCGGGTTGGCTTGCATGACCAAACGAATCCACGGCTGCGCGGTCGAGGTGTCGAACAGCGCGCCCGAGACCAGCCACAGCGGCATCAGGACCAGGTTCATCATCGCGTGAAAACCCTGCGGCGTGCGGCTCTTCCAGGCCATCCAGAAGCCCAGCGACGTGAACGACGCCCCACACAGAACCAGCGCCCCGGCCGAGGCCAGGATGTCCGTCACGCCCATAGGCCGCCCCGTCATGGCGAGCAGCGGCAGGAAGAGCAGCCCTTGGATCCCGGACATCACTGCCCCCGCCAGAACCTTGCCCGACACCAAAGCGCAACGCGGCGACGGCGACGAAAGCACCGACAGGAGGAATCCTTCTCTCCGGTCGTCGATCACCGACATCGTCGAGAACACTGCCGTGAACATCACGCTCAACAACAAAGACCCGTTAAAGAACCTGCCCATGTCGCCGAACCCGGCGCCAAGCAGCACCCAAAACAGTAATGGCGAAGCGACGAACCCGATCACGCGGCTCCGCTCCCGCCAGAAATGCAGCATGTCCCGCACGAATACGGCCCGCACGGCCAGCGTGTAGATTCTAAGCACCCTCGGCCTCCCCCGCGGCTTCGCCCGGCCTGTCGCCGAGATGTTCGCCCGTCACTTTGAAGAAGACATCTTCGAGTGTCGGACGGTGCAAGGACGCTGACGTGATCTGGCCGGGAAAAGCATCGAATGCGTTGGCGATGAAACGATGTCCTGCGGCGGTCTCCACCGAGATGTGGCCTCCGCTCTCGACAGGCTCAACTTGAAACCGCTCCCGCAATTCCCCGGCAAACGATGGGGAGGATGATTCGAACTGGACGACATCCCCGCCGACCATCGCCTTCAGCCGTTGCGGCGAATCCTCGGCCACTGCGCGGCCCCGCGAAATCAACAGCAGCCTTCCAGCGTTTTCGGCTTCGTCCATCAGATGAGTGGTGAACAGAATCGTGACCGGCGATGTCGCGCGCAGGTGCTTCAAGGACGCCCACATCTCGCGTCGCGCCGATGGATCCAGACCCGTCGAAGCTTCATCCAGCAGCAGCACGCGCGGCTTATGGATGATCGCCTTGGCGATCTCCACTTTCCGCCGCAATCCGCCTGAAAGCGTGCGTGTCTCGTCCCTCGATCGTTCCTCCAACCCGAACTCGCCCAGCAGTTCGTCCACGCGGGCGATCAACGCCCTGCCGCTCATCCCCTGCAACTGACCCTGCGCAACCAGGTTCTCCCTCACCGTCAACCGCTTGTCCAGACTCCCGTTCTGGAATACGACACCGATCTGCCGCCTCAGCTTCATTCCGGATTTGGCCACATCCAGGCCGGCCACGCTGGCAGTGCCTTGCTGTGGACGTTCCAGCGTGCAGAGGATCCTGAACAAGGTGGATTTGCCGCAACCATTCGGCCCGAGGATGCCATAGACATCGCCCTCGGCCGCCGCGAACGTCAATCCATCCAGTGCCGCCCGTTCGCCGTAAAGATGGCGCAGACCCGCGGCTTCGACGATTGCGCCGCTCATCAGAGACCCAACCAGTGGTTGTCGATCACCAGGGCGAGATACAGCAGCGGCAGGTACATCACCGACGCTTTCAACACGCCCCGCGCATTCACCGCCGTCCGTTGATGGGCGCAAATCGCCGCCGATTTCAGGAACAGCCCGCCCAGGATCAGCGCCGCGGCCAGATACCAGTGGCCCGTCATCGAGAAAAACGACGGCAGCAGCGAGACCGGAATCAGCAATGCGGCCGTTGCCAGGATCTGCCTGGATGTCGAAATCCCGTCCGGTTCAACCACCGGCAACATCCGGATGCCGGCCCGCGCGTAGTCGTCGCGGTACATCCACGCGATCGCGTAAAAGTGCGGGAACTGCCAAAGGAACACAATGGCGAAAAGGATCCACGCCTCAACCGTCAACTCGCCCCGTGCCGCGGCGAACCCGATCAGCGGCGGCGCGGCGCCAGGAAATGCCCCGACCGTGGTCGACCACCATGTCCTTTGTTTCAACGGAGTATAGAAAAGCAGGTAGCTTACCACCGTCGCCAGACCCACCAGGGCCGTCAACGGGTTCACCCAAACTGCCAGTTCAATCTCGCCCGCCGCCAGCAAAACCAGCCCGAATATCAAGGCGTTGCGCGGAGCCACCTGTCCAGCCGGAATCGGCCGGGACGCCGTCCTCTTCATGCGCGAGTCCGCGTCGCTTTCATACCATTGGTTCAGCGTCGCGGTCCCCGATGCGATCAGTGCCGTGCCCAGCATCGCGTGGAACAGGACAAGCCAGTTCAACGCACCCGCCTGGCCGAAATAATAGCCGATACCCGTACTCATCAGGATGAGCCAGGTGATCCGCGGCTTGGTGAGGGCGATATAGTGTTTCATCCGTTTTGCCCCGAAGCGGCGAGTCCAGCCACCGAAGCCGGCTCAACATGGCGCAGACTCTGCGCCGACAAGGCCATTGTGAGCGCCAGAACGATCGCGCCTGTCAGCACATGCGACGTCGTGGAAACCACCATCCACGCGGATCCGGCTGCCACGCTCTCCGATATCCGGCCAAACAGTGCCACGACCCCCAGCAGAAGCTGCACGCCCGTGATCGAGATCAGCGTAATCGAAAGCCTCTTCAGCGCCGGATGCTTGCCGCACTGCGTCATCGTGAACGCCGCCGTCATGATGACAAACATGGCCGCGACGAACGCCCACGAGACATGCGGGATCAATCCGGTCATCTTGTGGCGGTAGGCCGCGCCAAGCACCACCTGCATCAACACGGCGGTTGGCGTGATCCAGGCCAGCGAGCGCAGTGTCGGAAATCCGCCATCGGCCACGGCCAGCTTTGCTTCCCAGGAATCCGACGTCATGGCTGCTCCCGCCGCCGCCAAAGCGAACGCCAGGTGGCTGAACGCCGCATGGGCCACCTTGCCCTCCGCCGTGGCAATCATCCCCGTCCAACTGGAGATGACAACCGCGGCCAGCGTCGCCAGCGCCAGCGTGAATGCCTCGGGCCGCAGTTTCCGGACACCCACAGTCCAGGCCATAGCCAGAACGCCGATCAGAATCCCAACCGGCAGGTGCAGACTCGATGCCGCACCCTGACTCACTTCAATGGACCCTTGCGCCAGGACCAGAAAGAGCCCGGCGGCAAGAACGATCGAAATGCGGTGAAGATGTTGTCGATTCATCGGATAGACGCGGACTGGTCCCAGTTAGGAGGATGTGTCATCCTCTGCTCTCGATTCTACCCTGACCGGAATTTTTCCGCACATGCCGAAAGTACGAATCGTCGGAATCCCCCCAGGGCGTCGATTCATGATAATAGAAGAAACTCAATGAATCGACGCACGCTAATCACCACGGGCCTCGCCCCGGCCATCCTTCGCGGCACCCAAAACGCCGCCCGCCCCAACATCATCTACCTGCACTCGCACGACACAGGCCGCTACATCCAACCTTACGGCCACGCCGTCCCCACGCCGAACCTCCAGAAGTTCGCCGCCGAGTCGGTCCTGTTCCGCCAGGCCTTCGACGCCGCCCCGACATGCTCCCCGTCTCGCGCTGCCTTGCTGACCGGCATGGCGCCTCACTCCTGCGGCATGTTCGGTCTGGCTCACCGGGGCTTTGCCCTCAACGACCCCAGGCAGCATCTGGCCGGTTTCCTCGGTTCCTCCGGCTACGAGACGGTTCTGAGCGGCGTCCAGCACGAAGCCGCCGCCGCCGGGATCCCGTCGCTGGGATACGCGCGCACCCTCGAAACCAAGGGCAACCGCGGGCACCAAGTCTCCGAAGCCGCTGCGCGCTATCTCGAATCGCAACCCAAGACTCCGTTCTTCCTCTCCTGCGGTTTTTTCGAGACCCACCGCGAGTTTCCCGCCCCAGGACCCGCCGAAGACGCCCGCTACACCCTTCCTCCCGCGCCTCTGCCCGACACCCCGGCCACCCGCGCCGACATGGCCGCCTTCAAGGCTTCGGCCCGAATTCTGGATGAATCGATGGGCCGCGTTCTCGACGCCGTTTCCCGTGCCGGCCTGGCCGAAAACACCCTGGTCATCGTCACCACCGACCACGGCATCGCCTTCCCTGGCATGAAGTGCAACCTGAATCAGCACGGCATGGGCGTGATGCTGATGATGCGCGGTCCCGGCGGCTTCGGCGGCGGCAAGGTCTCCGACGCGCTCATCTCTCACATCGACCTCTTCCCCACCATCTGTGACGTCGCCGGCCTCGCCGCGCCCGGCTACCTGCAGGGCCGCTCGATGATGCCGCTCATCCGGGGCGAGAAGCCCGAAATCCGCGACCACCTCTTTGGTGAAGTCTCCTACCATGCCTCTTACGAGCCGGCCCGCTGCGTCCGCACCCACCGCTACAACTACGTCCGCCGCTACGACCAGCGCCGCAAACCGAATCTGCCGAACTGCGACGACGGCCCCAGCAAATCCTACTGGCTCGATACCGGCTGGCGCGACCAGCCCATCGACGCCGAAGCGCTCTACGACCTCGCCTTCGACCCCAGCGAATCCCGCAACCTGGCCGCGTCCCCCTCGCACCACCCGGCGCTCAACAGGATGCGCGGCATTCTTGGCGATTGGATGCAGCAAACCCGTGATCCGATCCTCTCCGGCACAGTGCCCGCGCCCAAAGGGGCCCGCGTCAACGACCCCGACGGATTGTCGCCAAGAGATCCGGTCAGGACGTTAGACTGAACTCCCGACCGGCGTGGGCCAGCCGCATTCCTGCGCCGCCTCGACCGCGGCCCGGTAGGTCTGCACGTGCAGTTTCACCGTATCGGACAATTCGCGCGCATAGCCGCCCGCGAGCGTGACACAGACCGGGACGTGGCTGCGGAAGGCTGTCTCAAAGACGAGGTGGTCGCGAGTGAGCATCCCCTCCTTGGTCAGGGAAAGCCCGCCCAGTTGGTCGTCATGGAACGGATCGGTTCCGGCGACGAACATCAATAGATCGGGCCGGTATCCCGCAAGCACGGCCGAAAGGGCCTCGCCTAATTTCGACAAGTACTCTTGATCGCCCGTGGCGTCCGCCAGGTGGATATCCAGCGACGACGGCGGCTTTTCGGAAGGGTAATTGTCCCTCTGATGGATCGAGAGAGTGAAGACCGTCGCGTCGCGGGCAAAAATCGAGGCCGTCCCATTGCCGTGGTGCACGTCGCAATCTACAACCAGAGCCTTCTTGATCCTGCCTTCGTCCTGGAGTACGCGTATCGCCACGGCGACATCGTTGACTGCGCAAAAACCCTCGCCATGCCCGGCGAAGGCATGGTGGAAGCCGCCGCCGATGTTCATCGCCACGCCGCGTTCCAGCGCCTCGCGCGCCGCCAGAATCGTGCCCCCCGCGGCCAGGAAATAGGCATTGACCATCTGGCGCGAGTACGGCGCTTCGAGCTGCCGGACTTCCTGATAGGATAGCGTGCCGGTTTCGAGCTTCTTGATCCAGTCGGCCGTGTGCACCAGCAGCAGTTGATCTCGCGCTGCCGGCTCGGGGGCGCCGAATTCCTCCTGCGAGGCCGAATATGCGCCGATCAGAATGTCCCGGATCAACCCGTACTTCTTGGTTGGGAAGACGTGCTTCCCGAAGTTCAGGTCGTAGCCGTCGTGATAGATGGCGGGGAAGGGCAACACTGCGGGCTATCCTGCCTGGAGCGCCGTCACGATCGCCACGCGGTAGATCTCGTCCGATAGACAGCCGCGCGGCAGATCGTTGGCCGGTTTGGCCAGACCCTGAAAGAACGGTCCCGTGTTGATCGAGCCGCCCAGTCGTTCAACCAGTTTGACGCCGATGTTGGCGCTCGCCAGGTCGGGAAAGATCAGCGTGTTTGCCCGGCCCGCGACAGTCGAGCCAGGTGCCTTGGACCGTCCCACGGCCTCCACCAGCGCGGCGTCCGCCTGCAATTCGCCGTCGACATGCAGGCCCGGCTCGCGGGCCTCGACGATCCGCCGCGCCTCGCGGACCTTTTCGACAAACGGATGTTTCGCGCTGCCCTTCGTCGAGAACGACAGCAGCGCCACCGCCGGTTCAACGCCGATCACGGTCCGGGTGGTTTCAGCGGTGGCGATGGCCATATCGGCCAGTTGCGATGCGGTCGGGTCCACGATCAGCGCCGGGTCGGCCATGGCCAGCACGCCGTTTGCGCCATAGGTCTGGTCATGCACGCAGATGATCATGACGCCCGATACCGTCTTGACCCCCTGCTTAACGCCGACTGTCGAAACCGCGGCGCGGAACGTCTCAGCCGTGGTCGACGCGGCGCCGCCGACAAAGCCATCCGCATCGCCGGATGCCACCATCAGGCCGGCGAAGATCAGCGGATTCAAGGCTGCCCGCTGCGCTTCAGTCTCCGTGACGCCCTTGGAACGTCGCCGTTCCTGATAGAGCCTGACGTATTCCCGGTACTTCGGATGGCCCGCCGGATCGATCGTCTCCACTCCGCCGGTGTCGCCCTTGCCGCCGATCAAAAGCGGTTCGACCAGCCCTTCACGCTTCAATCGGATTGCCGCTTCGACCACCCTGGGGTCGTCGCCTTCACCGAAGACGATGCGGCGGCGCCTGGCCTGGGCGCGCAGGCGCTCAAGCTGGCGGTCGAGGAATTGTTGGGCTGACGCTGGCGGTACCATCGAAACAGTAATTGTACCGCCACGGACGGCGCAGTCGATATAATTCAGATAGGCCGTTCCTCAATCAGATGCAGCGGCCGGCAGACATCTATAAGGGAGTACCCATGAGGAAAAAAGTTACCGTCGTAGGCGCGGGCAATGTCGGCGCCAACTGCGCGCTCCGCATCGCCAACAAGGAACTCGCCGATGTCGTGCTCGTCGACATCGTGGAAGGCGTACCGCAGGGCAAGGGATTGGACCTGCTCGAATCCGGCCCCGTCGAGGGCTATGACGTCATGGTCACCGGCGCGAACGACTATGAGCCCACGGCCGATTCCGACATCGTCGTCATCACCGCCGGCTTCCCCCGCAAGCCCGGCATGAGCCGCGACGACCTGCTGATGGCCAATTACGAAATCGTCAAGAACGCCACCGAACAGGCCGTCAAGTATTCGCCCAACTCGATCCTGATCCTCGTCACCAACCCGCTCGACGCCATGTGCTGGGTCGCGCAGCAGGTCTCGAAGTTCCCGAAAAACCGCGTCATCGGCATGGCCGGCGTGCTCGACACCGCCCGTTACCGCACCTTCATCGCCATGGAACTCGGCGTCTCGGTGGAGTCGATCTCCGCCCTCGTCCTCGGCGGCCACGGCGACACCATGGTTCCTCTGCCCCGCCTGACCACCGTCGGCGGCATCCCGCTGCCCGAACTGTTGCCGCAGGATCGCATCGACGCAATCGTCGACCGCACCCGCAACGGCGGCGCCGAGATCGTGAAGTACCTCAAGACCGGCTCGGCCTACTACGCCCCGTCGGCGGCAACGGTTGAGATGGTCGAATCGATCCTCAAGGACAAGAAAAAGGTCCTGCCCTGCGCCGTCTGCCTCGAAGGCGAGTATGGCCTCGACGGACTCTTCGTCGGCGTGCCCGTGAAACTCGGCGCAACCGGTGTCGAGAAGGTCTACGAAGTCTCTCTGAACGAAACCGAGAAAGCCCAACTCGACAAGAGCGGCGCGGCCGTCCGGGAACTTATCGACGTCCTGAAGCAGAAGACCGGCGCCTGATCCGGGTCGCGCGCAGATTGAGGCCTCCGGTGGCGTCCGCTGCCGGAGGCGGCCTCCCCGTTAGAGTGCGCTCCCGCCTTCCGCCTATGCCGATTCCAGAAAAACCCATCGATCCTGCCCCTGACGGCGGCCCCCCGTCCATCAATCCCCAGTTCGCCGAGTTCAATCTCAAGGTGGAACCGTCGCCCATCCACCGCTGGGGCATCGTCACGACTGAATTCATCCCCAAGGGCAGAAAAGTCATCGAATACACCGGCGAGCGGATCAGCCGCGTCGAGACCGCGCGCCGCGCCAAGCTCTGCACGAAGCTGAACTACCTCTTCACCCTTGATTCCTATTGGACGCTCGACGGCTCGGCCGGCGGCAGCGGAGCCGAGTTCATCAACCACTGCTGCCAACCCAACTGCAAGGCCCGCATCACCAGCGGCCACATTTATTACTATTCCAAGCGCGACATCCAACCCGGCGAGGAACTGACCGTCGACTACCGCTTCGACCACGACGTCGACATCGTGCCCTGCGACTGCGGTGCGCCGGGCTGCCGCGGCACCATCAACCTGAAGCGGGAGACCAAGCGGTCAAAGAGGTTGGCCAAGCGGGCGGGGAGGAAGTGATCCGCCGCCAGGCCAATCGAGGCCGGCG
This sequence comes from uncultured Bryobacteraceae bacterium, assembly GCA_947084845.1. Taxonomy (GTDB): domain Bacteria; phylum Acidobacteriota; class Terriglobia; order Bryobacterales; family Bryobacteraceae; genus PNKE01. The sequence goes on from CAMTUE010000078.1 coordinate 46,080, forward strand.
TCACGTTCCAACCACAGCAAATGGTTGTACTTGGCGAGCCTCTCGGACCGCGTCACCGACCCCACTTTGATCTGACCCGCGCCGGAAGCCACCGCAAGGTCGGCCAGGAACGAATCCTCGGTTTCGCCGCTTCGCGCCGAGATGACCGCCCGCCAGCCGGCCTCCGCCGCCAACCGGACCACCTCAAATGTCTCCGTCAGGGTTCCGATCTGGTTCATCTTCACCAGTACGGCATTCGCGGTCCGGGCGTGAATCGATTCCTTCACGCGGTCCGGATTCGTCGTCAGGAAGTCGTCGCCGATGATCTGCATCCGCCCGCCCAAACGGGCGGTCAACGCGGCCCAGCCGTCCGGGTCGTCCTGATCCAGGCCGTCTTCGAGGCTGATGATCGGAAACCTGCGGCTCCAGGTTTCATAAAGGTCGATCAGTTCGACCGAACTGAGGGCCCTCCGCTCACTGGAAAGGACATAGGATCCATCGCTGTGGAAGTGGGCGGCGGCGGCGTCAATGGCGATCCCGACCTGCTCTCCGGGGCGGTAACCGGCGCGTTCAATCGCCTCGGTCAGGACTTCCAGGGCCGATTCGTTTGAGGGCAGGTCCGGTCCCCACCCGCCTTCGTCGGCGACTCCCGTCGGGCGCTTGCCCCTTTCGCCGAGGATGTCGCGAGCCGCGTAGAGGATCTGCCGGGCGGCCCGGAGACTTTGACCAAACGAACCTACTCCGACTGGAAGTGCAAGAAAATCCTGGAGTTCCACGTTAAACCCGGCATGGTGGCCGCCCGAAAGGATGTTGACCATCGGCACGGGCAGGCAGGGACGGCAGCCGCCGATATAGGCCAGCCGTCTCCAAAGGGGTATTCCCATGGAGGTAGCTGTCGCGCGGGCCACGGCGCAACTGACGCCCAGGATTGCGTTCGCTCCCAGGCGCGATTTGTCCGGCGATCCATCAAGATTAATGAGAAGAAAATCTAATACTGAATGGTCCTCGGCATCGGCTCCCTGAAGCGCCCGGGCGATCTCGCCCTCGACGTGCGAAACCGCACGGAGGACGCCCTTGCCGCCAAACCGCGAGGGGTCGCCGTCCCGCAATTCATGCGCTTCACGGCGGCCGGTCGAGGTGCCGGAAGGGACCTGGGCGCGGGCTGTAGTCCCGTCGTTCAGTGTGCATTCGACTTCGATCGTGGGGTTGCCACGCGAGTCGAGGACCTCCATGGCTCGCAGGTTGTGGATCTTTAAGCTCATGATTTAAAACACCTTTCGAACGCCTCGTCACATGTGGCGGGCGGCGACTGGATGAGCTCGCGGGCCTGCTTCCGGACGAGTTGCTGTACCTCGTGGTCAAGATACTCGACCGGCGACTTGCCGTCCACGCGGGCCAGCATCAGGCCGCCGAGGTGGGCCATGGCGGCGGATTCGATCCAGGCTGAGGCGGCGCCAGAGCCGGATCTGAGTTCATGCCAGTAGGCGCGGGCCAGGAGGCGTAGGGAGCCGGCGAGGCTCGAACGATAAAACCCCTTTAGAATGAGATGATTAGTGAAAAACGCAGCGTCGAATGAAGGGTCGCCCCAGTGGATGACTTCGTGATCGATGAGGGTGACCGCTCCGTCAAGGACCAACAGATTTTTCGGGCTGAGGTCACCATGTACGAGAGAAACCCGGCGTGTCAGGCACTGTTCTATTAGAGACGCGAAGTGTTTTGCGAGGTCCGGGTGGCGCGCGGCCGTCGTCCGGTAGTATGGGTCCACTCTCAGGTCGATGAAGGTCTGAAGGTCGCCGAACTCCTCACCCCAACCTGGCCTTCGGGCGCTTTCGCGAATCCAGGCAGCATGCAGCAGGCCGGTCCTTCGGGCCGGCCTTTCGTCGCAGACGCCTTGCATCAGGAGGTCCTTCCAAGGCACCGCCTCGGGCGGCGCCGCCTCCATGCCGATGATCCCGTTGTCGAAATCCTCGAACAGGAGCGCGGGCACCGCGCCGGCAGGCAGCACCTCGCCGAATGCCCTCATTGCGGCGGCTTCGCGGTGGATGCGCAGCCGGCTGCAATACCAGTCCTGCTCAACCCGCAGCTTGCCGAGGGCCTGTTTGGCGACGCACCTGAATCCTTTGGCTTCAACGAGATAGACATGGTTTGAGACGCCGCCGCCGAGCGGCGTGAGGCGGAGTTCGTTTGGTTGCCGGCCGAGCCGGTCCGCAAGCAATGGCAAGGCCCCGTCCGAGTCAAGATCGATCATTCTGGGTCAGATGATAGCAGGCGGACGGCGGGCGATTCAGACGGTCGAGAGGGTGCGGTTACTTTCGGAGGAACCCGAACAGGTTGGCGAAGGAAGACGGTTTAGGCTGCGCCGAACGGATGGGCTTGCCTGTCAGTTTCTCGACCAGCGACGTAATGCTCTTGCCGATAGGAGTGGCTTCCGGCACGGCTCTTCCCTCGACGAGGGAGCGGTTGATGGTATCAAAGTCGCTGGGGATTATGTGATACACCTCGGTGTGCAGCGCGGCCTCGATGACGTCCGGACTGAGCCCGAACTCCTTACTGAACCTGTTGACGACCACCCGTACCTTTGAGCGCTCGATCCTGTTGCGGTCAAAATAGGCCAGCGCCTTTTGGGCGGCCTGGAGGCAGGAGAGTTCGTTGGTGGTAACCAGCAGCAGTTCATCGCACTGCCGGGCGATAGACAACGGCCAAGGCCCGTAGGGGAAATTGGTGTCAGTCACCACGAGGTCGTAGGTCATGCTCGCGAACTGAAGGATTCTGGACGCGTCGCTTTGTTGCTCGACGCCATGGACAGGCTTGTCGGGCGACAGCAGGACGTCGATTTTGCCCCAGTTCGCCACCAGCCCCTTCCAAATATCCTCATCGAGCGTGGAGGAGCGCGACAGGGCATCGACAAAGCTGTAGCTGGACTTCAGTTTCAACAGGAACGGAATAGTGCCGGTCAACGGGTCCAGGTCAGCCAGGAGAACGTTCGGCATGTTGGCGCGCTGGGCGTAGTAGGCCAGGTTGCAGGCGAGCGTAGAGGCTCCGCAGGCTCCCTTCGCCGGGATGAGGGCGATCAGTTTTCCGCTGCGGTTGCCAGCGCCGTGGGTGGCGTTGAGACGTTCAAGCACCGCGACAAACTGGTCCTCGCCGAATGGCTGAATCAGGACCTCGGTGGCGCCTGCGCGCAGCGTCCGCAGGATAAAGTCCGGGTCGCTTTGACCGTGCACGGCAACCACAGGGAGCTTGGCATTCAGCATAGTCAGGTCGCTGAGCAGCGCTTGCGCCCAGTCATGGTTTGAGGACGCGTCGACGAGGCAAAGCGAGATGCCGAAATCGGTCAGCGCCTCCTCCAATACCGCGCGCGTGGGATAGGAATGGAGTTCGTTGACCTGGGAGAACGGGAGGAGGCGCTCGGCGTGAGCCCGCAAGGAGGCGCTCATCTCCTGGTTTGGGATGATGAGCAGAATCCTCCACTGTCCTAGGCTTCTCGGCGTCGCCGCCACGATTACTCCTGTTTTTCTCTCGGCTCTTCTAAGCGCTTCCGGCGCGTCCTACTGGGTCTATCGTCGCCGCTGAAGGAAAACTTGAGAGCTTTCGCTCCTACGGGCAACTAATTCACGGAAGAGTCCAGTGGCCGTGTTCGCCCGGCTCCCAGGACCAATAACTCTATGACATCTGACTCAAATATAAGAACCCTCGGTCTCGTGGAGACGCAGCCGGCGACGGTGGAGGGAGTCCGGACGATTGTCGGCGGCGTGGGCGGGTTCACCTGCCGCTGGAGTTCCGGCAGCCTGGTTCTCGGCATGCAATTGCTGAGACAGGATCCCGTCGATCTGCTCATTGTCGACAAGGCGCTGGGTTTGCAGGCCGTCCTCGACATGTTGATGAGCATTGACGCCTTGCCCGGCCGGCGTCCGAACGTGATTGTCTGGGGAACGTCGATGAGTGAGCCCGAAGCGCTGAAACTGCTCCAGGGAGGGGCGCGCGGGATCCTCCGCAAGACCGCCGACGTCAACACGATCCTGGCTTGCCTGCGCACGGTGGCAGGACATGCGGCCTGGATGGAGGACTGCGTCTTCCGCGAGGCGGGACGCGAGGACCGGCTCGTCCGCAGCGACCTCACGGTGCGCGAACGGCAGGTACTGGACCTGGTAGAGCAGGGAAAAAGGAACAAGGAGATCGCGGAAGAGCTGGGGATCCGGCCGGGAACGGTCAAGATTCATCTCAAACACATCTTCGAAAAGACCGGGGTCCACGGCCGCTACGGCCTGGCGCTGAGCGGATTCCGGCGGAAGGGGTTGCCCCCCCTGGTGGAGGCGCCCTCGATGAGCGCGGCCTGAGCGGCGCGGAACGCAATCGGGGCCCCATGCTATCCTGACTAACGTGTTGCGCACACCCCCGGTTGCGCTGGGAGCACTGGCCTTATTTGTCCTGACCTCGGCGCCGTCCTACCTGAGCGGCCAGGCGTCGAAGAAGGCTCCGGCGGTAACTGCTCCCGCGCTCACTCAAATCCTGTCATCCGAACTAAAGCGGAACCTGGACGGCCTCTCCAAGGCAGAACCAGCCGCATACTACATCTCCTACGAGGTCACCGAAGTGGACTCGCGAGATCTGTCGGCGAGCCTGGGTTCGCTGGTAAGTTCCAGCGGGCAGCGGCGGCGGCGGCTGGACTGTTCGGTCCGCGTCGGGTCGCCGGAGTTCGACAACTTCCGCGTCACGGCAGGCGACCGGCAGATCCTTTCCACCTCGGCGGAGCTTCCCATCGAGGATGACGAAGCCGCCATCCGCCGCATCCTCTGGCGAGAGACCGATCGCGCCTGGCGGAGCGCCGCCCGGCGCTATGTCAATGCCCGCGGTTCGGCGAATCTGGCCACGGAAGGCGCCAAGACAGCCGATTTTTCCACGGAACGGCCAGTAACGGGCAACTCGGCCGCGGCCGAGTTCAAGTTCAATACCCAGGAGTGGGAGAGCCGCATCCGAAAGCACTCGGCCGCGGCGGGCGTATTCGGCATCCTTACGTCGACGGTGTCCCTGAACGCCCGCCGCGACATTCGGACCTTTGTTGATTCCGAAGGGTCGGTGGTGAGCCACGGGCGGACTTTCGCCCGATGGGGCGTCGTCACGCGGGCCAAAGCTTACGACGGCCAGGACCTGGTGACCTCCGAGAGTTTCGAAGCGGCCGATCCGGCCGGTTTGCCTAAGGACGAAGTGCTGACGCAGGCCGCGAGGAAGTCCGCCCAGACTGTCATCAACATGGTGAAAGCCCAGCCGGTGGATCCCTATGTCGGGCCGGCGATCCTGTCGGGCAAAGCGGCGGGGGTCTTCTTCCACGAGATATTCGGCCACCGCGTCGAGGGCCACCGCCAGAAGGATGAAGGCGAGGGCCAGACTTTCACGAACAGTCTCGACAAGCAGGTGTTGCCGCCGTTTCTCTCCGTTCTGTTCGACCCGACACGGCGCACCGCCGCCGGCGCCGACCTCAATGGCTGGTACGCGTTTGACAATGAGGGCCGGCCGGCGCAACCGGTGCAGGTGGTGGAGAAGGGGATACTGAAGCGGTTCCTTGTGTCCCGCGAGCCAATCAAGGGGTTCCCGGCGTCAAACGGGCATGGACGCCGTCAACCGGGGTATGAGGCGATTGCGAGGCAGTCGAATCTGATTGTTGAATCGTCGAAGCGCGTGAGCGATGCCGAACTTCGCAGACTGCTGATCGAGGAGATCGTGCGCCAGGGCAAGCCTTACGGCCTTTACTTCGAGAGCGTGACCGGCGGCTACACGACGACGCGGCGCCGCGGGTTGCAGGCGTTCACGGTGATTCCGCTCGTCGTCTATCGAATCTATCCGAACCGGCCGCCGGAGCTTGTGCGCGGGGTGGATATTGTCGGCACGCCGCTGGCGAGTTTCGAAAAGATTCTGGCGACGGGCGATGTCGACGAAGTCTTCAATGGTTACTGCGGCGCCGAGTCCGGCCAAGTGCCGGTGTCCGCGGTCTCTCCGGCGCTGCTCGTCTCGGAGATCGAAGTGCAGCGGAAGCCGTCGCCTGGAGACAGGCCGCCGCTGCTGAACCGGCCGATGATCTCAGGAGACCGGCCATGAAGAGGCTGTTACCGGCACTGGCTCTGACGGCTCTCCTGCCTCTGGTGAATGCCCAGGCGCAGACGAAGCCGGCCGGCGGCGAACAGGCGGAGGCGGCGAAACTGCTCGCCGCCGTCAACGCCGATCCGATACTTCGCGCCGCCCTGGAGGAGCTTGGACGCACCCGTGAGCTGCGCCTGATGAGCGATCCACCCTACTTCGTCGAGGTGAGCGTGGACGATGCCAGGACGCTGAGTATCTCCGGTTCGTTTGGCGCGGTATTCGATGTGAGGGAAAACCGGTTCCGGCCGGTCAGGGTCGGGGTGAGGGTGGGGAGTTCCGACTTCGACAACACCGGCTCGATTTACAGCGATTATTACAGCGGAACCCGCTATGACTCCGACGTCCTGCCGCTCGACGACCACCTGATGAACCTCCGCGGCGCCCTCTGGCTGAGCCTGGACAGGGCGTACAAGACGGCTGTCGAAGCCATTGGGCGCAAGGCGGCCTCATTGAGAGGCGTGACGGTGCAAGACAAGCTGCCCGATTTTGGCCCGGCGCGGAGCACGGTTCTGCTCGAAACGGTCAAGCCCGTCAGCGTGGACAAGGCCCTGTGGACGAAGCGCGTGCGGGAGATGTCGGCGTTGTTCACCGCCTCCCGGGAGATCACCGGCAGCACGGTGGAGTTCCAGTCGGCTCAATCGACGGCGTATTACGTGAACAGCGAGAGGAGTTTCGTCCGGGTGGGCGACAACATCTCGTATCTCCAGGCGCGCGGCAGCCGCCAGGCCAAGGATGGACTGGTTGTTTATGACGGGGCGACGATTGTGGGCCTGACGCCGTCGGCCTTGCCTTCGGAACCGGCCCTGAACGAGCAAGTGCGGGCGATCGTGTCGAATCTCGACCGGCTGGCGGAGGCTCCGCAGGGCGAGACGTACGCGGGACCGGTCCTGTTCGAGCCGCAAGCCGCGGCGCAGATTTTTGGCGAAATTGTCGGTGCGCATCTCTCAGTTGTTCGCAGGCCGGTGGCTGAGCCGGGGCGCGCAGTGTCTTTTGGAGGCAGCGATTTTGAGACGCGCCTCGGCGCAAGGGTGCTGCCGGACTGGATTGATGTGACCGACGACCCGACACTGACCGTGCTGGACGGCTCGCCGCTGGTGGGAACGTTCAAGGTGGACATGGAAGGCGTCACGCCGCAGCCGATCAACATTGTTGAAAAGGGGATCCTCAAGACACTGCTCACCACGCGCCAGCCGGTACGCGGCGTCACGGCGTCGACGGGGCGGGCGCGCCTGCCCGGCGGATTTGGAGTGCGGCAGCCGAGGATTTCGAACCTGCTCGTGCGGGCGTCGGTGTCTGAACCTCTGGCAGCTTTGAAGACGCGGTTGATCGAGATGATGACACAGCAGGGCAAGCCGTATGGCATCATCGTCCGCAAGATGGACTTCCCTTCGCATGGCTCGATCGACGACTTGCGGCGGTTGAGCCAGCGAACGGCCGGATCCGGCGGCGGCCGTCCGGTGAGCAATCCGGTGCTTGTTTATCAGGTTTTCCCGGACGGGACGGAGAAACTGGTGCGCGGGCTCCGTTTCCGCAATCTTGGGACGCGGGCGTTCCGCGACATCCTGGCCGCATCGAGAGAGACGGCCGTGTTCAGCTATGTAGACAATGGCCTGCCGCTGGCATTGGCGGGTGCGGGAAGCAGCGTCGTCGGCTGCTCGGTAGCGGCTCCCGGCGTGCTCTTCGAGGACCTTGAACTGGAACCGGCGAGCGACGATGCGCCGAAACTGCCTGTCGTGCCGCCTCCTGCCTCCGCGCCCTGAGACTAAATGGAATGGGCCTGATCGGGCGAACGCTGTTTGTCGAGATCTTCGCCAGCGCCCTGCTGGGATCGGTGCTATTTGTATTCGTCCTGTTCCTGCAGAAGGCGGGACCCCTGTTCTCGATCCTGGTGAACGCCTCCACCACTCCGGCCAACGTCGGCTATCTGTTTCTCCTGCTGCTGCCGGCCACCTTGCCGCTCACCATTCCGCTGGGCGTGCTCTCGGGAACATTGATCGCGCTGTCGCGGATGTCGAGCGACGGCGAGATCATCGCCTTGCGGGCTTCGGGAATCCCCGCCCGCAGGCTTGCCTGGACGGCCGCGGCATTCGGGTTCGCGGCAGTGCTGTTCACGGGATTCTTTTCGCTATGGCTGACGCCGTTGTGCAACACCGAGACGATCCGCGTGTTGAACAACATGGGCGCGGCGCAGGTGACCGCCGAGATTCAGCCGCGGGTGTTTGAAGAGAGCTTCCCGAACACGATTCTCTATGTCGGGGACGTTCTGCCGGGTCAGCCCGTGCGCTGGCGCAGGGTGTTTATCGCCGACATGACGCCGTCGGGGGAGCGCAAGTCCCTTGGCTCGGGCGAACAGGGCGAAGGGCCGCGTGTCACGCTGGCCAGCGAGGCGATCGTAACGCCCGATGCGGCCCGCAACCGGCTGCAGATGTCGATGCTGCAAAACACCACTTACGAGGCGGGCTCGGATCCAGAAACCTACTACCGGGTCTCCTACCCCAAGGGGGAGCAGGTGCTGGAGGCGCGTGAGCGCACAGCGGTGAAAGCCAAGCTTTTTTATGCCACATCAACGCTCGACCTGTTGCCCGAGATCTCGCGGTCGGTGGAAGCCAATATCGAATTCCACCAGCGGATGGCCCTGCCGCTGGCTTGCCTGTTGCTGGCCATCACGGGGTTGCCGTTGGGGGTGAATTCACGAAAGGGCGGCAAGTCTTCGGCATTCGTCATCACGGTTGCATTTGCATTTCTCTATTTCATGGCGCTGGTCAGTCTGGTGGGGCTGGCGCGCGAAGGACGTATCAACTCGACCCTGGCCGTGTGGATCCCGAATGCCGTCTTTGCCCTCCTTGCCATCGTCCTGCTTGCCAGACTGGAAAAGACTGCCGGCCGCGACCTGTTCGGCTCTGTTCGTTCGTGGGCCGTACTGCACACCGGCCGCATCGCTTCCGCATTGCAGCGCGCCACCGCCAGGCCCGGTTCCTACCGCCGTATCGCCGCTTTGCCATCGGTGATCGACGCGATGGTGTTGTCGAGCTTCCTGTTCTATTTCGTCGCCATGCTGGCGAGCTTTGTCCTGCTCACGGAAGTGTTCAATTTCTTTGAACTGCTTGGCGATGTCTTCAGGCAGCAGATCCCGATGCCCGATCTGTTCCGTTATCTTTTCTTCCTGGCGCCAAAGCTGATCTTCGACGCGGCGCCGGTCAGCGTCCTGGTGGCCGTGCTGGTCACATTTGGAGTGATGGCGAAGAACAATGAGATCACGGCGTTCAAGGCGTGCGGAGTCAGCCTTTACCGGCTCGCCGCGCCTGTTTTTATCGCCAGCGCGCTGCTCAGCGCCGGCCTGTTCGCCTTCGACCACTACGTCGTCACCAAAGCCAACCTGGTCCAGGACGCCCTCCGCAATCGCATCAAGGGCCGGCCCGTGCAGACCTACCTCAGCCCTGGCCGGCAGTGGATTTTTGGCCACGGGTCAAGAATCTACTACTACAAGTTCTTCGACCCGGAGAGCGGGGTGATCGGCGGCGTAAGCGTCTTCGAGCTCGATGACGCGACGTTCCGCCTGACGCGCCACATCCAGGCCTCGCAGGCCCGCTGGGAGCCGCGCCTGAAGACGTGGGTCTTTCAGGATGGGTGGGCGCGCGACCTCCAGGCCAGGAACGACCAGTTCCTGAACTTCGCCGGCGAAACGGCAACGTTTGCAAAGCTGGACGAGCCGCCATCCTGGTTCGCCAAGGAGGTCAAGACCTATAAACAGATGACCTTCGAGCAGCTCCGCGGCTACATCGCCGAACTGCGCCAGAGCGGCTTCAGCGTCGTGCCGCTTGAAGTGCAGTACAACCGAAAATTCTCTCTGCCGCTGTTCGCTCTGGTGATGGCGCTGATCTCGGTGCCGTTCGCGTTTCTGACCGGCAGCCGTGGCGCGATGACCGGGGTTGGGGTCAGCTTCGTCATTGCCATCGCTTACTTTTCGCTGAACTCGCTGTTCGAACAACTCGGCAACGTCGGACTGCTGCCTCCGCTGCTGGCCGCATGGGCGCCGCACGCGGTCTTCACCCTGGCCGGCGCATACCTGCTTACGCGGCTGAAAACCTGACGCCATGAAACTGCTTATTGGCCCGCCCGGCTCCGGCAAAACGACTCTAGTCCTGGAAGCCGTTCGCGGCCGCCTCAAACGAGGCGACGACAGTTTTCGGCTCGTCGTCCCCACGGCCACCATGGCCGAGCACCTGCGCAACATGCTTGCGCGTGAAGGCTTGCTGGTCCGCGGGTCGCGGATCATCACGCTGTCACGCCTGATTTCGTCGCTGCTCCCAGGGCGCAAACCCGCATCAGGACCGGACCTGGAGTTCATCGTCCAGGAATCGCTCGAACGGCTCCGCCCGCGCTCGTTCGCATCGACGATGGACACGCCCGGGCTGCCGGCGGCACTGGCGAAAGCGGTCGAGGAACTTGCCGGCGCCGGGTGCGGGCCGGATACATGGTCGGCGCTGGGTTCGATGAGGGTGTGGACATCGCCAATGATGGCTGACCTGGGCCGCGTCTATGCGGATGTGGATGCCGGCCTGGCGCGGCGGCAACTGATCCTTGGCCCCCGTCTCCAGGCCGAGGCCGCGGCGGCGATCGCAGGCGGCGCATTGAACGATTGCGACGCGCTCTACTTTGATGGTTTCTTCACCCTCTCGCCGGCGGAGATCGCATTCATCCGTTCGGCCGCCCGCCACGTCAATCTGACCCTGACGCTACCCGAATGGCCCGGCGTCGCCGCCGTGCGCCAAAGCCTGCTCGGCGCAGGCTGCGCGGAGCAGCGCTGCCAAAAAGTCCGACCCGAGCCGCGAGTGGAAATCTCACCCGCGGCCACCATCCACCGCGAGGCCGAGGAGATCGCGCGCCGCATATTGGATCTCAATGAACAGGGCACGCCGCCGGGGGAGATCGGCGTCGTCGTCCGCGCCGCCGGACCGTTTTCCAGCCTGCTTGAATCCACCCTGGCGCGCTTCGGCATTCCCGTCCGTTCCTACTTGTCACAGCCGCTGGCGGCGCATCCTGTCGCCGGCTGGCTCCATAAGGCTGCCGCCGCCGTGCGGGCTGATTGGGAACACGGCGCGGCTCTCGACGTGCTGCGAAACCCGGCCTTCCGCGCCGGGCTCTCGCCGGCCATCGAGGAGTTCACGGCGAAGGTCATCGAAGCAATGCCTGCCTCGGGCATCGAACGATTGCAGGCCATCGCCACCGGCCTGAAGGGCGCGGCAGCGATTCAACAGACACTCGACACGCTTGCTGTTACCGTGAACTGGGCCCAACAGGCGCTTGCACCTGCTGCATGGGCGGAGGCCGTGAGCGTTCTCCTCTCCCTGGCCGCGCCGCCGGATGGATCATCGCCTGAGTCCGCGCGCATCTCACGCGCCCGCGCCAAGGCCATCGCCTCTGTCACGGCCTCGTTAGCCGAAGCCGCCGTGTTCCTTGGCGACGAGCCCGTCGGCTTCGAATCGTTTTGGAGTCATGCAGATCGTGTGATCCAGTCAGCCAGTCTTCGCCTCACCAGCACGCGCCGCGACGCCGTCGCACTGATGGACGCCTACGAAGCCCGCCAATGGGAACTGCCCGTGGTCTTTGTCGCCGGACTGCTCGAAGGCGAATTTCCACGCCGCCCGCGGATCGAACCCATCCTGCCCAACGATCTCAGGATCCGCGCGAATCAGTCCGGCATCGCGTTGCGCACCCGCGAAGACCGCGAACAGGAGGAGCGTTTCCTTTTCTCGCTCGCCCTCTCCCGCGCCACGCGGCTGACCGTGCTTTCCTACCCCCGTTTCGACGCTAAGGGAGAGGAGACCCTGCGCAGTTTCGTTCTCGAATTGATTCCGGCCAGCCCTGTTGCGCCCATCCCCGTCCGCATCCGGGCGTCGCGCCCCGCGCCCGTCCCCTCTCCGCCCGTGCTGATTTCGAATGACGCCATCCGCGCTGTCCGTCTCATCCATGAGAACCACTCCGGAACCGCGCTCGAATCGTTTCTCTCCTGCCCGTTCGTCTTCTTCGTTCGTCATACGCTCGCGCTCGAAGACCCGCCGGCGCGGCCCGCCGATCGTCTCGATATGCTCGCGACCGGGTCGCTGGTTCATGCCGTCATCGCCGAATGGCATAGGCTCGGCCGCGGACCCATCGACGCCGTCTTCGAGTCCCAGTGGAAACGGCTTGTCGCCCGTTTGCGCGTCCCGGACGGATATCGCTCCGAGTTCGAACGGTTGCGCGCCCTTCGCGCTCTGCGGCATTACGCGGCCAACCCGCAGGTCGGCGAGGGCTTTTTAGCCGCCTTCGAAGAGAAGGTGCGGATCGCGCTGCCGTCAGGCGAGACAGTCAAAGGCCGCATCGACCGCACTGATTCCGACGGCGCCGGCAATTGCCGTGTGATCGACTTCAAATACTCCCGCTCCCACAAACTTGCGCGTCTCAAAGCCCTCGACGACGCCGGCGCGTTGCTTCAACTCGGCATCTACATGGCCGCTCTGCGCGACCGCGGGTTGAACCCCATCGCCGCCGCCTACGTCCCATTGCGGTCGGCTGAAAACTGGAAGTTCAAGGAGAATGCGGAAGAGATGATTCAGATCGCCATCGACCGCGCCGATTCCGCGGCCGGCCGCATCCTCGAGGGCGAGATCGCGCCGAAGCCGGCTATCGACGACGTTTGCGAGTATTGCGAAATGTCGAATGCTTGCCGCATCGTCGAAATCCGCCGCGGTTCGGCCGGCGCTGCCGGCGCCGCCTGACCATTGCTGGATCCATCGCCGCGCTCACGCTCAAATCACGATAAACTCGTGTGGAACTCCAGAACCGGAGCCCAAAGGAGCCGTTCATGCGCCTTGCCCTTGCCGCCCTCGCCGCACTTCCCCTTCTCGCCGCTGAGATGCCGATTCTCACCCCCAAGCCCGGCCCCGAGCCGCGCATCAACGGACCCCGCGTCTATGGCGTCCGCCCCGGCAAACCGTTCCTTTACCGTATCCCGGCCACCGGCACGCGCCCGATGAAGTTCGCAGCGGCGGGCCTGCCCGCGACGATCAGACTCGATGCCGCAACCGGCATCCTCTCCGGCACCTCGCCCGGCGCGCCCGGCGTCCATAAGGTGACCCTGCGAGCCTCGAACGCCCATGGCAAAGCTACCCGCGAGTTCCGCCTGACCATCGGCGACACCATCGCTCTAACGCCGCCCATGGGCTGGAACCACTGGTATACCCACTACGACCGCGTTTCGGACAAGCTCTTCCGCGAAGCCGCCGATGCCATGGTCGCCTCCGGCATGGCCGACTTCGGCTATTCGTACGTCTCCATCGACGACTGCTGGATGATGAAACCCGGCTCGACCGACCCGACGCTGAACGGCGAACCGCGCGACGCGTCCGGCCGCATCCGTCCCAATCTTCGCTTTCCGGACATGCCCGGTTTGACCGCTTACATCCACGCCAAGGGTCTCAAGGCGGGCATCTACACCGGCCCCGGACCGCTCACATGCGCCCAGTACACCGCCGCCTGGCAGCATGAGGAGATCGACGCCCGCACCTTCGCCGAATGGGGTTACGACCTGCTCAAGTACGACTGGTGCTCGTACGGCAAACTGGTCAAGCCAGTCACGCGCGAGGACTTCACGAAGCCCTACGCGCTCATGGGATCGCTGCTGAAAAAGCAGAATCGCGACATCCAGTTCAACCTCTGCCAGTACGGCATGGGCGAAGTCTGGAAGTGGGGCGGGGAAGTCGGCGGCCAGTCCTGGCGCACCACCGGCGATCTCGGCCTCGAAAAGGACACGCGCCTGCCGGGTTTCTACTCGATCGCGTTCAAGAACATGATCCTGTCCGACTACGCCGGTCCGGGCCGCTGGAACGATCCCGACTACATTCTGATCGGAACCATCGGCAACGCCCGCAGCATCAGCGATCCGCCGAAACAGACCACGCTCACCGCCGGCGAGCAGTACAGCTACATGTCCCTTTGGTCGCTAATGGCGTCGCCGCTGTTCTTCTCGGGTGACATGTCCAGGCTCGACGAGTTCACGTTGAATGTCCTCTGCAACGCCGAAGTGATCGACGTCAACCAGGATCCGCTTGGTAAGCAGGCCCGCGTCATCCGCAAGTCCGACGATGAACTTGTGATGCTGAAACCACTCGAAGACGGCTCCGTCGCCGTTGGCCTGTTCAACCTGAGCGAGCAACCGCGCCGGGTCGCCGCATCGTTCGCCGATCTCGGTCGGATCTTCCCCCTCGCATTTGAACTGAAGTAGCTGACGGCAACCGAGTTAACCTCGTTTTCGTTTATCAAATGTAGTCATGTAATAAGTATTTGCAATGCGATCTATGTTGCTTTTTCGTGATAGTCTGTGGTTATGTA
>CAMTUE010000079.1:0-52013 GCA_947084845.1 uncultured Bryobacteraceae bacterium
GGCGGCCAACTCGCCATTCTGGAGTTCTCCCAGCCGCCCAACCGGGTGTTTCGCGCACTCTACAACGGGTACTCGAAGCACGTCCTGCCGAGGATTGGCGCACTCATCTCCGGTTCTTCGGACGCTTACTCGTATCTACCCGAATCGGTCGGAAAATTCCCATCGCCCGATGAACTCGCCGCCGGGATGCGCCAATGTGGATTCGTCCAAGTTGAATACACCCGCCTGACCTTCGGCATCGTCGCCCTTCACATCGGCACGACCGCCGGTTGACGCACGGCGTCTTCTCCACTAGCGCGCCGGCTGTGTCCCCTTCGACGACTCAAGCGGAACCCAGGATATATGCGATATCTCCTCTAGAAAGAGATTCCAAACAAGATCTGGACTTGGTTGCGCGGTATCCCCGAATCCATCCGAATCCCCGCGGCATTCAAACGATCGGCGCCCCAACGTGCGTAGCGCACAGTGGGAGACATCTTCAGCTTCCATACGTCAAATTCGACGCCCGCTCCGGTCGCAACGGCGTAATTGGAGCGCCCAACTCTGCCGCCATCTTTTGGCAGCCGGAACGAGGGACCAGCCGCAACGAACGGCCGCACTGAACCCGTAGAAAGCCGGTACTTCGCAAACACGGGAAACTCCCAAGGGTAGCCATGACTATAAGATCGCTCAAAGGTCTGGCCGTTGCCCAATGGAATTCGTAGGTTGCTTCGAAACGACCGGTTGATGGCGTTGAACTCAATGGAGAGACGTCGCAAGACATCGACTTCTACCATCGGACCGACTACAAAGCGCCCCAACCACGAGGTGCTTTCAGTCACTACCGGTGAACCGGAAGGGCCAATTGCCTCCATGACCAGGGTGGTGCGGTTAATGGGTGCGGCCGATCCAAAAACAACCCCCAACGAGATGCGCCGCCCGAGGGGGCCGAAATCGGATTTCCCAACGTAGCCAACGCCAACGAGGAACTCGACCTGATCGGCGCGTGTGCGCGCGCTTGCGGAGGCCGGATCGTCCGCCCAACGGGTATAGCGCACCCTGGGCGCGATCCTGAAACTTCGCCAATCGGTCTCCGCTCCGATGCCTGCCGTGACGCCATAGTGGGACGGGTTGGCTGAGTTGAGATTGCCCGTGGAGCGAAGGGACGGTCCCGCCTCCAGGAACGGACGGACCCGTCCCGTGGAGAGCCTGTATTTTGCCAGAACCGGGAACTGCCAGGTGATCACCGTGGCCGGGGCATAGCCGATGACCGCATTGTCACGGAATGAGGCTCCCTCCTTATAGCGCAGTGGCTTGTAGAGCGCCTCGACGCCGAGAGAAAGTCGTGAGTTCAACCGGAAGTCCAACGACGGCCCCACCACATATCCACCGGAATCCGACTCGACGATAAGGGGAGGAAACCCGGGTCCCCTCTGCTGGTACAAGTGCCTGAAATCGCTGTTCGCATACCCACCCACCACTACGCCAACCGACACACGCTGAGCGACTGCGCGCGGCGCGCACACCGCTAGCACCGAGCAGACGGTGACAGCAATGGGGACCATGAGACTACTGCACAGGGATGAGAAAGTGTGGCGCATAAGAGCAGTATACCCGTGGGCGCTTAAGACTATAGGACAGAGAAGCTACTCTGCAATTGTCGCCGACTGACACGCACACCCCCCCCACCTAACCCGTCCCCGGACAGGGCCACACGACGACAGGCGCGGTTCACGCCTCGCGGCTACGCGGGACGGCGCTTATGAAAGCGCGGCAGATTCAACGCGTCATAGATCGGCTGACCCACGCCCCAGGTGAACAGAAGGATGAACGCGGAGCCGACGATCATATCGAACTGCGGTCCCTGCCAGCCCTGCACGGGCGGCATCAGGCCGAGTCCAAGCGCAACGACGATTGCGGCCGCGTGCCAGTACCAGCGCACGTGGCCGATGAGGTACATGCAAACAACCGCGAAGAGAAACGCGCCAACGTAGGCGAGAAGTACGAACGATGAAGACATGGCGGTATCCTTTCCGCCCCTACTGTAGCGCTATGGGCGCAAAATGCAAGCCCCAGCGGCCTGTCCTAATTGCCCAGTTTCAAATTCAACCGCTTCGCCACCCTTTTCAGGATGTCGGCCGACTGGTCCAACTGGGCCCGGCTGTGCGCCGAGGTCACGATGGTCCTGATCCGCGCCATGCCCTGCGGCACGGTGGGGAATCCAAGGCCCGTTGCCCATAGGCCTTCCTCGAACAGCGCCCGCGAATAATCCATCGCCGCTTTGGTATCGCCTACGATGATGGGCACGATCGGCGTCTCGCTCAGGCCCGTGTCAAAACCCTCCTGCTTCAGAAGTTGCTTGAAATAATTGGTGTTATCCCAAAGCAAAGCAACACGTTCCGGCTCGTTAAGCAGCAGATCAAACGCCGCCAGACAGGCCGCCGTGACGGCCGGCGGGTGCGAGGTCGAAAACAGGAATGGCCGCGCCCGGTGGTACAGATAATCGATCAGGTCGCGCGACCCGCAGACGTAGCCGCCCAGCGCGCCGATCGCCTTAGACAAGGTACCCACCTGAATCTGCACCCGGCCATGCAGGCCGAAACGATCCACCGTACCGCGGCCGTTCGCGCCCAGGACGCCTGAGCTGTGCGCGTCGTCCACCATCATGATGGCGCCATACTTCTCGGCAAGAGCGGTCAACTTGTCCAGCGGGCCGATGTCGCCATCCATCGAAAACACGCCATCGGTGATGAGAAGTTTGTTGCCGGGCACGCCGGCAAGCGAGACGAGAAGCTCTTCGGCATGTGCCGTGTCCTTGTGGCGAAAGACGTGGATCTTGGCACGGGACAGGCGGCAGCCGTCGATGATCGAGGCATGGTTCAGGGCGTCGGAGACGATGTGGTCGTTCGGCGTCAGAATCGCCGATACGGTCCCGGCGTTGGCGGTGAAGCCGGATTGGAAGACGACGCAGGCTTCAGTGTGCTTGAAGTCAGCGATCTTCTCCTCGAGTTCAAGGTGCATGGCCAGGGTCCCGGTGATGGTCCGGACCGCGCCTGACCCGACGCCGAATTCGCGCACGGCTTTCTCCGCCGCTTCCTTGAGTTTGGGATGGTTGACAAGCCCCAGGTAGTTGTTCGAAGCGAGGTTGATCACCTCCCGGCCATCCACCTTACAAACCGGCTCGCAGGCCGACTGCAACTGGCGCAGGCGAAAATAGCCGCCCGAGGATTTGATCTCGTCCAGGGCGGTGGTGACGAATGAGAGCGGGTTGGATTCGGGCATCGCCCATCAGTATAGCGGGCGTTCTGCTGATAACATGAAGGTCTCCCCGTCATGAAGAAACTCATCCTCTCTCTCGCGCTGCTCTCGTGCGCCTCCGCCTTCGCCCAGGGCGAAAAGGAAACCGCCCTCGACCGCTACGTCAAAGCGCCGGACGCGGCCTACAAGTGGTCGCTGGTCAAGACGATCCCCGGCGACGGCGTCACCGCCTATGTCCTGGACATGACCTCCCAGACCTGGCTCACCAAGGACGAAGTGGACCGTCCCGAATGGAAACACTGGGTGACGATCTACAAGCCCGACGTCGTGAAACACTCCACCGCGTTGCTGATGATCACCGGTGGCGGAAACGGCGGCAATCCGCCGGAGAAACAGGAACCGTTCAACGCGCAGGCGGCCAAGAAGACATCGTCGATAACGGTGGAGTTGAGGATGATCCCCAACCAGCCGCTGTCGTTCTATGGCGAATCGCGCAAGCGGACGGAGGACTCGATGATCGCCTTCACCTGGGTCAAGTTCATGGAGACCGGCGACGAGCGCTGGCCGGCCCGCCTGCCGATGACCAAAGCGGCGGTGAAGGCGATGGACGCGGTGACTGAGTTCATGAAGTCCGAGGCCGGCGGGGGCCTGGCGGTGGACAAGTATGTCGTCACCGGCGGCAGCAAGCGCGGTTGGACGGCGTGGACGACGAGCATCGTCGACAAACGCGTGGTGGCCGTCATGCCGGCGGTGATTGACTTATTGAACATGGTTCCGTCGTTCATACACCACTGGCGCGCTTACGGATTCTGGGCGCCCGCGGTGAACGATTATGTCGAGCACGGCGTCATGGACAAGGTGGAAACGCCGGAGTTCAAGCGGCTGATGCAGCTTGTCGAACCGTACGAATACCGCGGCCGGCTGACGATACCGAAGTACATCGTCAACTCGACCGGCGACCAGTTCTTCCTGCCGGATTCGTCGCAGTTCTACTGGGACGACTTGAAGGGCGAGAAGTACCTGCGCTATGTCCCGAACACCGACCACGGCGTGACGCGCCGTTCCGACGCAGCCGACACGCTGGTGTCCTATTACGCCTCGATCATCAACAACTGGAAGCGGCCGGAGTTCGATTGGTCGATCGCCAAGGACGGCACGATCACCGTGAAGTCGAAGGTGAAGCCGTCGGCGGTGAAGTTGTGGCAGGCCAACAATCCGGATGCGCGCGATTTCCGGCTGGAACGGATCGGCCCCGCCTACAAGAGCGCTGACCTGACCGAGACGGCCCCGAACACGTGGGTTGTGAAGGCGCCGGTGGTTGAAAAGGGCTGGACGGCATATTTCGTTGAACTTACGTTCCCGGCGCCCGATGAGATGATTTGGAAGTTCACCACCGGGGTGAAAGTGATGCCGGACGTTTACCCGTTCCCGGCGCCGAGGCTCACGCAGTCGGCGAACTGACGCCTGATTTCGGCCGGACAGGCTCATAATGGGAGGTAATGCGCGCCTCCGCCGTGAGGCCGCGAACGCGGAGAGCGGGTCGCTGGTTGCGGGTTGACATGAGCCGGTTTGCGGGAACGGCGAACGCGGTGAACGGTTCCCCCTCCCGCGATGTCATTGGGGAAGATCGCAGCGCGCCACCGCCGGCCGGCAGAGATGAGGATTATGACCGCGAAGCTGATCTTTGTAATGTTGTTGCTGGCGGCATTGCTGCCGGCAGCGCCCAGGACGCGCCAGGTGGGTCCAGGTCTCAGGTATTCGACGCCCTGCAAAGCGATTGCCGCGGCTTCGGACGGCGACACGATCGAGATCGACGCCAAGGGCGACTACGCTGGCGACGTCTGTACGATTTCGAGGAACCGTCTGACGTTGCGCGGAGTCAACGGCCGGCCCAGGATTGACGCCGCCGGCCGCTCGGCCGGGGGCAAGGCGATCTGGGTGATCACGGGTGCCGACACGGTGGTCGAGAACATCGAGTTCACCGGGGCCGCGGTGGGTCCTCCTGACAAGAACGGCGCCGGGATCAGACAGGAAGGCCGGAATCTCACGGTCAGGAACAGCTACTTCCACCATAACGAGAGCGGCATACTGACAGCCGCGTCGGCGGTCGGCACGATTCAGGTCGAGCACAGTGAATTCGGCTGGAACGGCTTTGGCGACGGCTATTCGCACAACATCTATATCGGGGCGGCGGATAAGTTTGTCCTCCATGCCAGCTACATGCACCATTCGAACATGGGCAACCTGGTGAAGAGCCGGGCGGCGGTCAACATCATCACCTACAACAGGCTCTCGCAGGAGACCGGCAACGGCAGCTACGAGTTGGATATTTCACAGGGCGGCCAGGCCCTGGTCATGGGCAATGTGATCCAACAGGGCGCCGAATCAGTGAACGAGCACATGATCACGTTTGGTAAGGAACCCGGAGTCAGGCCATCTTCGCGGATGCTGTTCGTCAACAACACCGTGGTGAACACGCGCCCGAACGGACGCTTTTTCCTGGTAGGCGAGAGCACCACGATTGAAGCCCGTAACAACATCTTCGCCGGCAAGGCCGTCCTCGGGTTGAATGATCCGGTGCTGCCGGAGGGCAACGTCCTCGACCCCGAGATGCAGTTCGTCGACGCCTCTGCGCACAATTACGCGCTGGCGCCCGGTTCGCCCGCGATCAACGCCGCGAAGGACTCGGGCCTGTGGGAAGACAAGCCGGCCGTACCGGAATGGCAGTATGTCCATCCGCAATGTGTCCAGGCGCGAACCGCCGTGGCGGCAATCGACGCCGGGGCGTTCGAATACGGACTGGCGCAGACGGGTCCGAAATGCGGTACCGCCCCGGCTCCAGTGGCGCGTTTGAGCGGCGTGCGGTTGGACCCGGTGGAACTGATGTCGGGCGAGGCGGCTGAGGGTTGGGTGACGCTGACATCGCCGGCCGACATGCCCGGACTGCCGGTGGCCATTGACAGCGATTCGCCCGCGCTGCAACTGAGCGGGACGGTGTTGGTGCCGGGCGGCGAGATCGAGGCGAAGTTCCGTGCGCCGACGCTCAAGGTGACCCAGCGTGTCGAAGCACTGGTGCGGGCACAGTTCGGCGACGAGCAACGGACGGCGAAGCTGGTTTTATTGCCACAAGTGGTCCGAATGGCAAAGCTCGCTTCGATCACCGCCCGGACTCCGTTTGTTGCTGGTGGTCAGAACCTCATCCTGACCCTCACGCTCGATTCGCCCGCACAACCCGGCGGCGCGAAGGTGACATTGACCGCCTCCGACGCGTCGCTGGCCCAAACCCCGAATGTGGTCGTCGTCCTGGAGAACCAGATGAGCGCGCAGGTTGAGATCGCAACCATGCGCGTGGAAACTTCGCGGCCTTTGGTGGTGTGGGCTGCTGCCGGGTCCGGCGATCCTGTCAGGCTGGTCGTGTGGGTGATGCCGCCGGATTCGTCGCCGCGGACGCCGCGCGGGCCAGCCGTTCAGGTTTAGCCTGGGCCGCACGCCGGAGTCCGGGCGCCGCGCGGAGTGGGTTCCAGCCACCCGGTTCACATGAGCGGGCTACCCTCGGCAACGCCGCGCGCTCAGAACATCTGATAGAACCCGTCCCGGCACTCAACCCTGATCGCAACGCCGAACAGCGATTCAAGTGCCGCCTGGGTCAAAACCTCTTCCTTCGGCCCGTCCAGCCAAACCCGTCCATCCTTCAGGCAGATGACGCGATCGATTTCGGGGACGATGTCGGGCAAGTGGTGCGTGACAAGCAATAGCCCGATGCCCTGGGCCGCGAGTTTGCATACGGCGTCGCGCAATTCGAATTGAGAGCGGATGTCGAGACTGTTTGCTGGTTCGTCAAGAAGCAGCGCCTTGGGCTCGTGGACGAGTGCCCGCGCAATGACCGCGCGCCGGACTTCGCCTGAGGACATTTCGGTCATCTGGCGCGACGCGAGATGGCTGATTTCGAGCAGGTCCATCAGTGACGCCGCTTTGTCGCGCATGGCTGCGGTGACGGGATGATTCGGCCAGATGCCGATCGAGGAAAAGAACCCCGACAGGACTGTCTCCTCGACCGTGTAAGGCTGGACGCAGCGGTCGGCCAGGTCGTTGGTGACGATGCCGAGCAGCGCGCGCAGGTCGAAGACGTTCCAGGTCTCCCTGCCAAATATCCGGAGCCGGCTGGGCGGCTGGTCAAGCGGATAGCACTCACGCGTGATCGCCTTGATGAGCGTGGACTTGCCGCTCCCGTTCGGCCCGAGTATCGCCGCATGTTCGCCCGGCTGAATCGACAGGGTGACGCCGCGCAATGCAAGGTTGCCGCCGCGCGCGATGTGGACGTTTTCAAACTCGATCAGGGGAGGATGCACTTCAAACTAATGTAGCCGCCGGTGAGCGAAAAAAGCCAGTCGCCATTCCCGCGGGTCGCGATAAGTTGAACCCGGGGGTCCGGGTTGGCGTACTCTTTCCTTGAGAGACGCCAATGGACCCTCTGACACTACTCGGAACCGCCCTCGGCCTGGGCTTCGCCGCCGGTCTACGGCTGTATGCGACCGTGCTGGCGCTTGGCCTGGCCGTGCGCTTTGACCTCATAGCACTGCCCGCGACGCTGAAACCGCTGGAGGCCCTGGCCCACCCGGTGGTGATCGGGGTGGCGGCCGTGATGTATGTCGCCGAGTTTGTCAGCGACAAAATCCCGTGGTTCGACAGCATATGGGACGCCGTACACACCTTCATCCGTCCCGTCGGCGCGGCGGCGCTCGGCTTTGCCGCGTTTTCGGAGATCGATCCTCTGGCCCGGACGGTGCTGGTGCTGATCTGCGGCGGGGTAGCGTTGACCTCCCATGCTTCAAAGGCGGCCACTCGTATTGCGGTGAACCAAAGCCCGGAACCGTTCTCGAACTGGGGATTGAGTCTGGCAGGCGATGCCGCCGCTCCGGCCCTGGTCTGGCTGACGATGACGCACCCGCTGGTCGTGGCGGTCCTGGTGGCGGTGGCGCTGCTCGTCGCGGCGTGGCTGGCGAGGAAGATGCTGCGTCTGTTGAGTGAGGGGTTCGCCGCTTTCAGGCGGATATTCGCCTAGCAGCCGGGTTAGCCGGGGGACCAGTCCGCCTCAGGACTGCCAACTACGACCACGCCGCCATCCGTCACCAGGTAGCCCGAGGCGCGGCTGGCCTCAAAGTCGCCTCCAACAGTGGCGCCTTCCGGAATGTGAACGCCGGAATCGATGATGGCGTTGCTGATTCGGGCGTACCGGCCCACCGTGGCGCCCGGCAGTAGTATCGCGTTCTCAATCTCGCAGTAGCTGTTCACGCGCACGCCGGGCGAGAGGACGGACCGGCTGACGCGCCCGCCCGATATGATGACGCCGGGCGAGACAATCGAGTCGGTCGCCACGCCCATCCGGCGGCCCTCCTGGGCGAATACGAATTTGGCGGGCGGCGATTGCGGCATCCGCGTACGGACGGGCCAGCGGGCATCATAGAGGTTGAACTCCGGGTGGACGCTGACCAGATCCATGTTGGCCTCGAAATAGGCGTCCAGCGTGCCCACGTCGCGCCAATAGAGGGCGGACTTGTCGTTCAGGTCATGAAAATCGTAGGCGGCGACAGGGTAGGCGCCAATCAGCCGGGGCAGCACGTCGTGGCCGAAGTCGTGCGTGGAGTCGGGATCGGCTGCGTCGGCACGCAATGCGTCGAGCAGCACGGCGGTCCGGAAGAGGTAGATGCCCATCGAGGCGCTCACCATGGCCGGGTTGAACGCGGATGGACGGGGATGGCCGTGTGCCGGTTTTTCCTCGAAGCCCCGGCAGAGCGATGTTCCCGGGTCGATGTCGAGGACGCCGAATCGGCTGGCCTCCGAGGCTGGGACCTGGATAGTCGCGATTGTGGCCGCCGCGCCGGCGGAACGGTGCCAGTCCATCATCTCCCGGTAGTCCATCTTGTAAATGTGGTCGCCGGAGAGGATCAGCACGGCCTCGGGCCGCTCCTGCTCGATGGACTCGATGTTCTGATAGACCGCGTCGGCGGTGCCAAGGTACCAGTCCGAGTGGACCCGCTTCATCGGCGGCAGAACTTCGAGGTATTCGCCCAGTTCGCGGCCGAAGATATTCCAGCCCTCGCGCAGGTGGCGGTGCAGCACAAGCGACTTGTACTGCGTCATCACCAGGATGCGCCGAAGTCCTGAATTGACGATGTTCGAGAGCGTGAAGTCGACGATCCGGTAGTGGCCGCCAAACGGCACGGCGGGCTTGGCGATGGACCTGGTCAGGGGGAGGAGACGTTCACCCGCGCCACCGGCAAGCAGGATGGTCAATACGTCCTTCATCCGCTTCCAGCATACGACTTCCGCCGCTGCGGCAATCTGAACCGTGACGATCCAGATTCCACGTGCCCGGCCCGTATGTCGTGAAGCCCAAGCCCAACGCGAGGATCGTTCGCCGGGCCGCGCGCCATCCCGAGCCGCTTCTCCAGCGCCGCTTCCACCCGCCCAAAACAGCGCCGGCGGACGAGAACTCGCTTCCTCCAGGCGTCAGTGCGCTGGAGTCGCGACCGAGCGGTGAGGAGATTCAACAACGACACCGGCGACGGCGGCAGGCTGCTTGTTTGTGCGCGATGAAGCCGCCTCATCGCCGGCCGTCCGCGCCCGCGCCACCGAGGTCACTCTGGAGGAGGTCTGGCCAGCCTGGCCCGGCGTCTCCTCGGTGAAGTAGGCCAGGGCCGAAACCAGCAGCATTGCGATCAGGATCGGTTTCATCTCAGTCTCACTGACATGAAAGACGCGTCATGACGGCTGAAGGTTGACGGTGGAGCTATTTGTTTACGCCGGGGGCTCGGGCAGCTTCCCGTATATGTGGCCCAAGCGGTTTATGCCGTCAAAGGCGGCGGTCTTGTAGCATTCGGCCAGGGTCGGATAGTTGAACACTGTTTCGACGAAGTAATCCACCTTGCCGCCGAAGGCCAGTACGGCTTGGCCGATATGGACCAGTTCGCTCGCCCCCTCGCCGATGATGTGCACCCCGAGCAGTTTGCGCGACTCGCATTCGAACAGCAGCTTCAGCAGCCCGGTCGTGTCCCCGATGATCTGGCCGCGGGCGATCTCGCGGTAGCGCGCCTTGCCCACCTCATAGGGGATACCCGCATGGGTGAGTTCTTCTTCGGTCTTGCCCACCATCGAAATCTCCGGGATGGTGTAGATGCCATAAGGGAACAGGCCCGGAACAGACGACGCCTCCAGGCCGAAAGCGTAACACGCGGCCACGCGGCCCTGCTCCATCGAGGTGGATGCCAGCGAAGGGAAGCCGATAACGTCGCCGACAGCGTAAATGTCGGGCGACGAAGTCCGGTAAGAGGCGTCCACTGCGATACGGCCTCGCTCGTCCGAGGTCAAACCCGCCTTGCCGAGGTCGAGCGCGGCTGTGTTGCCCGTCCGGCCGATTGAATACAACGCCTTGTCCGAGACGATCTGCTTGCCGGAATCGAGGTGGATCCGGACCTTGTCGCCGCTTTCGTCTTCAACCAGGTCTACCGCGGCAACAGACTCGCCGAGCCGCATCGTCACGCGGTTTTCCCGCAGATGATACGCCAGCGTGTCCACAATCTCGCCATCGACAAACGGCAGTAGCCGGTCCCGCCGGTCGACAATGGTCACGCGGGTGCCAAGCGTGGCGAAAATCGATGCATACTCGCAGCCGATCACGCCCGCGCCGATCACGGTCAGGCTCCTCGGCAACTCGTCCAGCGACAAAATGTCGTCCGAGACAAGCACACGCCGCCCGTCGAAGGGAATGTGCGGATCGCGCGTGACTTCAGTGCCGGTGGCGATCATGATCTTCTGCGCCGTCACACGCTGCTCGCCCGCCCCGTCCACCGAATCCAGTATCAGTGCATTCGGTCCGGTGAACCGGGCCTTGGCCGTAAGCACCTCGACGCGGTTACGCAACAACTGGTGACGGGTGACATCGATCTCGTGGCGGATGACGGATTCAACGCGATGCAGCAGGTCCTGCATCGTGATGCGGTGCTTCGCCGTGTAGCACAGTCCGTGGGACTCGCGCTCGCGGTAGCCCGAAAGGTCAAGGACGGCCTCGCGCAGCGTCTTCGAGGGGATCGTGCCGGTGTTGACGGAAACGCCTCCCAGCACGGACCTGCGCTCGACCACGGCCACTCTGCGGCCCAGTTTGGCGGCTTGGATCGCGGCCTTCTGACCCGCCGGGCCGGAACCGATCACAAGTAGGTCGTAGTCGAAATTATGCTGGATGAATCCCATCGCCGTACTGGCCCAACCGCCCGTTGGCCGCGCCCGTCATCTTGATTCTATCAGGCCGGTCCGGCGGCCACGGCGGCCGGTAAGATCGGGGCCGGACGCCAGCGCCTGTCTCGCGAGGCGCACTCTCCCACTGCCCAAAACCCGGCCAGTCCGCCTACTCTTCGATCTCAACGCGCACGGGCTGCTCGATCAGCTTCGGTTCCTTGCCTCTGGTCAGCAGCATGAGTTTGTAGCGGACACCCACAGTGACCTTGGGCGGAATCTTGCACTTGATCATCGTGTCGGTCTGTTCGATCATCGGCGTCTTGATATCGTTCGTGCCGTCGGTGAAATACAGCTCTGCGACGTTCGCCTTGCCGATGTTCTCGCCGGTGATGACGATCTCCGTGCCGACCTTCCCGCTCATGGGCTCTACCGTCGTAAAGCGCGGGATGACTTCCTGGCCGGTTAGCAGCGGCGTCGTGGCGAACACGATGAGAAATGAAGCGAGGATGAGTTTGTAGGACAACCGCATCTGAAATTACTCCCGTTCTGATCCTAGGCAACCCACCGCCGGAATGCAAGTGGTTTGGTCAGGATTCGGCGGCCCCGGCGCGCGGCGGCAGCCGTCAGCGATTGCTCTCCGGCAGGTGCAAACCCTTGTGGATGGCGTACAAGGCCAGTTCCAGGCGGTCGCTGACGCCGAGTTTGTCGAAGATGTTGTGCAGATGGTTTTTTACCGTCTGCTCGCTGATAAACATCTTTTCAGCCATCTCCTTGTTCTTGTAGCCCTGTGCGACCAGGCCCACGATCTCGCGTTCCCGGTTGCTCAACGGGGACCGTTCCCTGACCCGCCCGAGGCCGCTACCCGTGCCGCCGTCCAGCGGCGAAGCGAACTGCCTCATCACCGCCGCCGTCGTATTCGAATCCAACCAGATCTCGCCCCCATACACCTTGCGGATGCTCTTGACGATCAGGTCGGCCGAAGTCTGCTTCAACACGATCCCCGAGCAACCCAACTTCATCGCCTGGACGAATTCGTTCTTGTCCTCCGACGCCGTCAGGATGATCACCCGCGCTTTCGACCCCGTGTGCTGGAGCGTCTGCAGCGCCCCCAGGCCGTCCAGGTTCGGCATCCGTAAGTCGAGCAGGATCACGTCCGGCTGCGTCTCACTGGCCTTTTCGAGCAGATCGCGGCCATCGCAGGCCTCGCCCACCACGTCGATATCGTCCTCGAGCAGCAGCAGCTTGCGCAGCCCTTCCCGAACGATCGGGTGGTCGTCGGCGATCATCACCTTGATCTTGCGCGCAGCCGGGACACGCTCGCTTGACGCCATCATCTCGTTCTCATCGGGAACTGGAATCGCCGGGTTAGCCATGATACACCCTATATCCTCGTCTCTGATTTTAAAGGCAGTTCCAGTACCCGGCAATCTGAGGTAACACTTAGACGGCTCCTCTGGTTTGCCGTAGGTCCGTCTAAGTAGTTTACCCCTGCCCACTACTCCGGCGGGTACCCGAACCGCCCGTCACCTGTTTGGGCGTAGTCTCCCGGCGACCGCTGATGCGATGGATTCCACGGCCCCATCCGCCTTCTGGGGCGGGAGCCGCTCGGACCAGATCATCCTGCCGCTGTGAACGTCCGTGAGTCTGACTGTCCCGCCAAGCGGGGAGCCCCCGTCCGGCCATGCGCCATCCACCATCACATCCGCGCCCAGAATCCGTGCCGCCCAGTGGTCGGGCACCCGGATGGAGCGGTAGCGCCACACTGTCGCCGGGGAGATCACGCGCAGTTGGGGATAGGCGGAAAGCTGGGCGGCAAGCGCTTCAGAGAAACCGGACGGCTCGCCCTGGAACGGCATCACGGCCACATCGGCCCGGCCCTGGCCGTCTGGCAGCCACCGCGACGGCCGGTAGAACTGCCAATAAATCAACAACATAACCGCAAGTCCAGCCAGTGCGGCCAGGACAGGGACCAGCCTCCGAGGGTTCGTTTGGCCGGCAACCGGCCCGCCGGCAACCAGCCGGTACCCTCGCCGCGGGACAGTCTGGATGTATGTCTCCGAGCCGGCTTCCTCGCCCAGTGCCTTTCGCAATTGCGAGACGTTACGGGCGAGTCCGGTCTCCTCGACAACCGTATCCGGCCATACCGCCTTGATCAGATCCGCCTTCTCCACCACCTGGCCGTGGTGGAGCGCCAGAACATGCAGCGTTTCCAGCGTCTTCGGCTGCAAGTCCACAGGATCTCCGCCGCGGAGAAGCTGTTTGTGGTCGAGATCGTAGAGGAACGGGCCGAATCTGATCTGCCGTTCGCCCGCCGGCGGAAACGTCATCCTGGACTCACCATACACCGTCTCCTGGATAGCACGCCCGGCCGAGCGGCGAGTATTCTGCCGCGCCCGGCGTGGCCATGGAGCGCCCGAAGTCAGGAACGCTATGATGGAGGGCGAAAGCCGCCCGCATGAACTCACGGTACGCCGTCGTCATCCTTACCCTTATAGCCGCGTTGCACGCTCAAGACAACCTGTCGCTTCCGGCCGCGCTCGATACCGCGCTCGGCTCGCATCCTGAAATCCAGGCCATGCGCTCCCAGGTTGACCGGGCGCGAGGCGCCCGCCGCCAGGCCGGTCTGGCCCCAAATCCCCAGTTGGTTGTGCAGTCCGAGAACATCCGGCCTTCAACTTCCAGCAGCCCGTTCAGCTTCTCGCAACAGACCGACAACTTCGTCTATCTCCAGCAGCAGTTCGAGCCTGGAGCCAAACGAACCCGCCGCGTGGACGCCGCACAGGCGGCCATGGGTGTCCTGGAACAGGATCTTGAGTCGGCGCGTCTCGGGATCGCGGCCCGGGTCAAGGATGCCTACTGGGCCGCGGCCGGCGCGCAGCAGGTTCTCGATCTGCTTGAAGCCAACCTCAATACGTTTCAGCAGATCGTCGAATACCACGAGATCAGGGTCCGCGAAGGCGCGATGGCTGAGTCCGACCTGCTTCGAGTTCGTTTGGAAGCCGACCGCATCGCGCTGGCGGCCAACCAGGCGCGGCTCGACACCCAACGCGCCCGCATCAATCTTTTCCGCACCATGGGCCAATCCAAGTTCCCGCAGGTGGTCCTGACCAGCCCGTTGACGGCCCCCGACGACCCTCTGGCGGCGCCTGACGCCGCTGCCGCACTGGACCGCCGGCCGGACGTACTCTCCGCACGAGCCGGCATCGAAGCCGCCCGCGCGGGGCTGCGGCTCCAGCAGGCCAATGCACGAACCGATTACTCTGTATTTTTCGGCTACAAGCGGACCGAGGGGTTCAATACCATGATGGGCGGCGTCCAATATGACCTTCCCTGGCGCAACCGCAATCAGGGCAATATCGAATCCGCGTCGGCGTCCATCCATGAGGCCGAGGCGCGGTTGGCCGCCACCGAGGCCATGGCGCGAGCCGAGATCGAGTCCGCGCTCTCCGAGTACCTGATCCGCCGCCGGCAGGTGCACGATTTCATCGAGCGGTTCAGAGAGCAGGGCAGCGAAACATCGCGCATCGCCCAGGCCGCCTACCGGCTGGGCGGGGCGGACCTGTTGCGATTGCTCGATGCCGAGCGGCTGCGCATCGAAATTGAGATTCTCTCCGTCCAGGCCGCCGCGCAATACCGGCAAAGCCAGGCGGCATTACAGTCGGCCATGGGACTTATCCAGTGATCAAGAAGCTTTTCCTTGCTGCGCCGCTCATCTTCCTGGCCGCATGCTCCAAATCGCCCGAACCCGCCCGTACGGCAGCCCAACCGGCGGCCGTGACCAGGCAGCCGGCCACGGTGACGCTGGACGCCAATGCCATGAAGGAGGCCCGCCTGGAGATGGTCGAAGCCGGGCTTCGCTCGATCCCGGTCACGATTTCCGCCTCCGGGCGGCTGACGACGAACGAGGAGACGACCTGGCGGGTCGGGGCGATCACCGAGGGCCGCATCATCCGCGTCGAGGTGAAGGTCGGCGACGAAGTTGCCAAGGGTCAAATCCTGGCCCGGATGCATTCGCACGACATTCACGAGTCGCGCGCGGCTTACCGGCGCGCCGCCGGCGAGGTCGTCCGGCTGAGGTCCAACTTCGAATTCTCCCGCCGCACCCGGGACCGCACGCGGCGCCTCTACGAGATGAAGGCGGCCAGCTTCGAACAGCTCGACATGGCCGAAAACGCCCTGCGCAACGAGCAGGCCGCGATCGACAACGCGCTGATCGAGGAACGCCGGACGCGGCTCCACCTCACCGAGTTTCTGCAAATCCCCGTCGACGGGCCGGCCGATCACGAACCTTCCCCCGACCCTGAGATTCACATCGAGGATCTGATCCCGATCCGCGCTCCCGCATCGGGCATCATCCTCACCAGGCAGGTCACGCCGGGCGCCGTCGTGAACGCATCATCGGACCTGTTCACCGTCTGCGACCTCTCGACGATCTGGGCCATCGCGGCTGTCCAGGAAGAGCATCTCAGCCGCCTTCGCCCTGGCATGGCGGCTCGCATTTCCGTCCAGGCCTACCCGGGCCGCGTCTTTGCCGGCCGGCTGATCAAGATCGACGAGAAGCTCGATCCGGAGACGCGGACGGTTTCGGCGCGCATTGAAATCGACAACCGGGCCGGTCTGCTGAAACCCGAAATGTATGCCAGCGTCGAAGTCAATTCGGGCCTGTCCGATGCGGCCATTTTCATTCCTCAGGACGCCGTCCAGGACGTGAACGGCCAGTCCACCGTCTTCGTCGCGCTCAGCGCGGGGAACTTCCGTCCCACGCCCGTCGCCACTGGCCGTTCCATTGAAGGTCTCATCGAGGTCAGCAGCGGACTGAAGGGCGGGGAGCAGGTCGCCGCCCGCGGCAGTTTCATTCTCAAATCGCAGCTATTGAAGGCCTCGCTCGCCGGGGAATAGGACTCGCCGCAGTATGCTTGAGCGAATCATCAGCTTCCACCTAAAGCAGCGCCTGGTCGTCGTGGCCGGCCTGGTCCTGCTGGTCGCCGCCGGACTTTGGGCGATGCTCCGCATCCCGGTGGAGGCGTTTCCCGACCTGACCAATAACCAGGTGAACGTCATCGCCGAGTGCCCCGCGATGGCTCCGTCGGAGGTCGAGCAACTCGTCACTTTCCCCATCGAAACCGCATTGATGGGAATGCCGAACGCCCAGGATATCCGCTCCGTTTCGAAGCTCGGCCTGTCGATGGTCACGATCATATTCGACGATTCGGTGAACCCGTGGTTTGCCCGCCAGCTCGTCAACGAACGCCTGCAGGAAGTCCGGTCCCGGCTGCCCGGCGGCATTGATCCGGTGCTTGGGCCGATGGCCACGGCCTTCGGCGAAGTCTATCAATACACCGTCGAGGGCCGCGGTCTGACTCCGATGGAGGTCAAGACGATCCACGACTGGCAGATCCGCTACGCGCTGCGCACGGTGCCGGGCGTGAACGAGGTGAACTCCTGGGGCGGCGAGACCCGCCAGTACACCATCGAAGTCGATCCCATCAAGCTTCAGCGCTACGGGCTCACTCTATCGCAGGTCTACGACCGGGTCCGCGACAACAACGCCAACTTCGGCGGCGGCTTCATCGAGCACGCCATGGAGCAGTACACGGTCCGCGGCATGGGCCGTACGCTGAACATGGACGACCTTGGGCGGATCGTTGTCCTGGCGCGCGCCGGCACGCCGGTCCTGCTGCGCGATATCGCCGTGATCCGCACGCTGCCGATGCCGCGCCAGGGCGCGACCACCCGCGACGGCAAGGGCGAAACCGTCTCCGGCATGGCCATCATGCTGAAGGGTGAAAACGGCATGCGCGTCATCGAGCGCGTCAAGGCCAAGATCGCCGAACTGCGCCTGCCCGATGGCGTCAGCGTCGTCCCGTTCTATGACCAGTCCACCGTCATCAACGGGACGATCCGCACAGTCCGCAATGCCTTGCTTGAAGGGAGCCTGCTCGTCTTCCTTGTCCTGTTCCTGTTCCTCGGCAGCTTCCGCGCGGCGCTTCTGACGGCTGCCGTCATTCCGTTTTCGCTACTTTTCGGCTTCCTCGGGATGACCTATTTCGGCGTCTCCGCCAACCTGATGAGCCTCGGCGCGATCGACTTCGGCATGATCGTCGACGGCGCCGTCGTCATGATGGAGAACTGCGTCCACCGTCTCCAGCGCCGGCCGGGCGACAAGGCCACCGTCAACGTCACCGAGAGCATCCGCGCTTCGGCCGTCGAAGTCGCCCGCCCCATCCTGTTCGCCGTCGGCATCATCATCGCCGTCTACCTGCCGGTCTTTTTCCTCGAGGGACTGGAAGGCCGCATGTTCCGCCCCATGGCGATCTCGGTCTGCGCAGCCTTGCTGGGGGCGCTGTTCCTCACGCTCACCGCTCTGCCCGCGGCGGCCTCGATCGTGCTGCGGAAGGGGCTCAAGGCGCCCAGGGACCGCTGGTTCCAGT
The DNA here is from genome assembly GCA_947084845.1 of uncultured Bryobacteraceae bacterium. Taxonomy (GTDB): domain Bacteria; phylum Acidobacteriota; class Terriglobia; order Bryobacterales; family Bryobacteraceae; genus PNKE01. The sequence continues at coordinate 17,901 of CAMTUE010000079.1, forward strand.
GGATCCAGGCGCGCTATGCCATGTCGCTCGGTTGGGCCTTTGCGCACAAGAAAAAGGTCCTGCTGGCCGGAGCGGCGGTGGTTGCGCTGATCGTGCCGGGCTTCATGACGCTGGGCACCGAGTTCATCTCGCGGCTGGACGAAGGGTCTATTCTTATCGAGACGCGGAAGCTGCCGGGGATCTCGCTCACCGAGTCCGTCGAGATCTCGACGCGCATCGAGCAGATTCTGCTCGAATACCCCGAGATTACCGGCATCGTCACGCGCATCGGGCGGCCCGACGTCGCCACCGAGGCCATGGGCATCTACCAGGGCGACGTCTACGTCCTGCTGAAACCCTACAATGAGTGGACGCGCTTCCGCTCGAAACAGGAACTCATCGAGGCGCCGGACCGCACGCTCTCCGCCGTGCCCGGCGTCAACTTCAACTTCACCCAACCCATGGCCATGCGCCTGGACGAGACCATCTCCGGCATCAAGGCCGACGTCGCTTTGAAGATCTTCGGCGAAGATCCGGCCCAGCTCTCCTTGCTTGCCGAACGGGCGCTTCAAATCGTTTCGTCGGTGCGCGGAGCGGCCGATGAGCAGATGGAGATTATCTCCGGCGTGGGCGAGTTGCGTGTTGAAGTTGACCGCGGCGCATTGGCCCGTTACGGGTTGAATGTCGCCGATGTGCGCGATCTGATGGATGCGGCCATCGGCGGCAGGAAGGTTTCGGAGATGATCGAGGGACAGAGGCGCTTCGATATCGTCGTGCGCCTGCCCGGCAACTACCGTTCGGACGATTCGGCCATTCGGAATCTGCTTCTCTTCGCCCCAGGCGGGGAGCGCGTCCCGTTGGGCCAGGTGGCGCAGGTCTACCTCGCCCGCGGCCCGGAACTTGTGTCGCGGGAAAACGGCCAGCGCCGCATCGTCGTCCAGTCGAACGTGCGCGGCCGCGACCTGGGTTCGTTTGTGCAGGAGGCGCGGCAGAAGATCACGGCTAATCTGCAACTGCCGCCGGGCTACTCGATCGGCTGGGGCGGCCAGTTCGAGAACCAGGAGCGGGCCGCCAATCGCCTGATGCTTGTGGTTCCGGCGTCGATCCTCATCATCTTCGGCCTGCTGTTTTTCACATTCACCTCGACGCGCCTTGCGCTGCTGATCCTGCTGAACGTCCCCTTCGCCATCGTCGGCGGCATCGCCGCTCTGCATTTGCGGGGACTCAATTTCAACGTCAGCGCCGGCATCGGATTCATCGCCCTGTTCGGCGTGGCGGTGCTCAACGGCATCGTGATGATCAGCGAGATCCACCGGCGGGCAGCCACCAAGCCCGCCGAAGCCGCCGCCGTCGAAGGCGCGACGCTGCGGCTCAGGCCAGTCATCATGGCGACGCTGGTCGCCAGCCTCGGCTTCCTGCCGATGGCCCTGGCCACCACGACGGGCTCCGAAGTTCAGCGCCCGCTCGCCTCGGTCGTCATCGGAGGACTGCTCACCTCCACCGTCCTGACCATCTACCTGCTGCCACTGCTTTACCCCTGGTTCGCCCCGAAGCCGGCCTCGGATGGACTTTCGGACGCCCGCTGAGGTCCACCGCGAAAAATCCGCGCCGGCTGTGACTCCGGTCATGGCGAAGCCCTGCCTGTCCCGCTTACCTTGGGATTGACATGAGCGAACTGATCGACAACAGCGCACACCGCATCCGGACACTGAAGACCATCATCAAGCGGCTTCACGCAGGCGAAGCGGCCGAACAGGTGAAAACACAGTTGCGCGAACTGGTCCGCGAAACCAGCTATGCCGAAATCGTCGCCATGGAGCAGGAACTCATGGCCGAAGGCATGCCGGTCGAGGAGATCAAGGAGATGTGCGATCTGCACAGCCAGGTGACCCGCGAAATCCTGGTCCAGATTGCCCCGCCCGAACTTCCTCCGGGCCATCCAGTGGACACGTTCCGCCGCGAGAACGAGGCCATCCGCGACGTCGTGGCGCGCATGAGGCAGGCCATGGCGGCGCTGGAGGCGCTGGACGACGACGCGCCGGCAAGTACGCCTCTGATGGGCTGGCGCCAGGCTTTCAACGACCTGATGGACGTGGAAAAACACTACCAGCGCAAGGAGAACGCCCTCTTCAGCAAACTCGAGGCGCACGGCATCACCGGCCCGTCGAAGGTAATGTGGGCCAAGCATGACGATATCCGGTCGCTGCTGAAGGATCTGGGCGCGGCCCTGTCGGTCCAGGACGCCACCACGGCGGAGTTCAAGCTGGTTGCCGGGACAGCCGGCCAGACCGCCGCCGGCGCGGTCGAGGAGATGATCTACAAGGAGGAGAACATCCTCCTGCCGATGGCGCTCAATACCCTCACCGAAGAGGAGTGGGGCGACATCTGGCACGCATCGCCGCGCTACGGATGGTGTCTCGTCGTACCGCGATCCGGCTATTGCCCGCCGGAGAAACTGGTCAGGGAGGGCATCAAACTCGGCGCCGGCGAGGACGTCGAGCTGCCTACGGGCACATTGGCCTTGAAGCAGATGATCGCCATGTTCAACACGCTGCCGGTCGATATCACTTTCGTCGATGCCGATGACCGCGTGGCGTTCTTCAGTGAAGGGCCCGACCGCGTGTTCGCCAGAACGAGGGCGATCATCGGGCGAAAGGTTCAGCACTGCCACCCCCCGAAGAGCGTCGACACGGTGGAACGTATCGTCGGAGATTTCCGCGCGGGGCGGCAGGACGTCGCCGAATTCTGGATCACCCTGCACGGGAAGTTCATCCACATCCGGTATTTCGCCATGAGGTCGGACGAGGGCGAGTACCTCGGCACGCTGGAAGTGACGCAGGACCTCACCAGGCTGCGCGGCCTGGAAGGCGAACGAAGACTGCTCGAATACGATACGCCGTCACCCAAGGGAGAAAACCAATGAGTCTCGCAATCAACCCGTCGACCAGGGTGGGCGATCTACTCGATGCCTACCCGGGCATGGATGAAGTGCTGATCGGAATCGCGCCTGCGTTCGCGAAACTGCGCAATCCAGTGCTGCGCAAAACCGTCGCCAAACTCGCAACGCTCGAACAGGCGGCGAGCATCGGCGGATTGACGGTGAAGGAACTGATCACAAAGCTCAGGGAAGCGGCGGGAGTTGATGCTTCGGACTTGACCGAGGACAGGCCCGGGCCGGCAGGCGAGCCCGCGCCGTGCTGGCATGACGAAAGCAAGGTCGGCATGCGGGTGGATGCGGACGCGATGCTCGAACAGGGTGTGCACCCGCTCGGGCTGGTTCAGGAAGCGGCGGGCAAGCTCGGACCGGGGGCGATCATCCGGATAGAGAGCGGCTTCCGCCCTGAACCATTGATCGAGATGATGCGGCGCCGCGGGCTTGAGGTGTGGTCGAGAGAGACCTCGCCGGGCAGGCACCTGACCGACATTTGCAGGTTGTAGCAGACAGGTCCGCTCAGTTGAGGTCCAGGCCGTCGCCGATCGCCGCATAGCCGGGAATGGAGACTGGCAGCCGTCCACGAACCTCCGTTTGGCCGAGCAAGGCGTCGAGTGCGGCGGCCTCCGATGGAGCCGTCGTCGAGAATGCGGCGAGGTAGGCCTTCACCCACGGGAAAACGCGCAACAGGTAAGGGTTGCCAAAAGAGACGAACGCCACCGGCGTGGACGTGGCCGACAGCGACTCCATGAACCCGGGATACCCGCCCGCCAGCGCGACATTGCCCCTGTATGCCGACGCGGTCACCCAACTTGCCACCACCGCCGCTTCGCAGGCCGAAGCCGTCTGAGCCGTGCCGGTCAATTCCGATGCCGGCAGGTCCGGATCGAGCAACTGGACCCGTGCGCCAGGAGCGCGGCGGCGAATCTCGGCGGCCAGGTCACGGCCCTGGGTCGAAAAGCGGCTGCCTGACAGCAGGTAGAAGCAGGCGCCGGCAGGCTTGCGGACGGGCAGCAATCCGCCCTCGTTGCGAACCAGGGTCAGAGCCGCGCGGGCGGCGCTTGCGGCCAGCGCCTGGTCCTCCGGAGTATTGAGATTGTCGGCGAGCTTCTCGATATCAATGTGGCGGCGATTCTGAATGTTCAGGCGGACCTTGGCTTCGAGGATTCGGAGGACGCTTTCGTCCAGCCGCGCGCGGCTGATGCGGCCCGATGTGACCGCCGCCACAACGCCCTGAATCGCCTTGTCCGGATCGGCCGGGATGAGCAGAATGTCCGCGCCCGCAAGCAGGCTGCGGACGGCGGCCTCGCCGGGCGGGAACAGCTTCGTCAGTCCCTGCATATCCATGGCATCGGTCGAGACGATGCCTTTGAACCCCATCTCGCCGCGCAGCAATCCGCTCAGAATCGCCGCCGATGTGGTCGCCGGAATCCTCTCGGTCTCGAGCGCGGGAACCGCGAGGTGCGCCGTCATCACCGAATCGACTCCAGCCGCGATGGCAGCGCGGAATGGAGCGAGTTCAACTCGTTCAAGCCGCTCGCGCGAAGCATCAACCACGCCGAGGCCTATATGCGAGTCGGTCGCCGTGTCCCCATGGCCGGGGAAGTGTTTTGCCGTCACCATCACACGCCAGGCGGGATCGGAGTGCGCCCCCTCGATGAACGCCTGAACGTGCTTCGAGACCATCGCCGGGTCTTCGCCGAACGAGCGGATGTTGATGATGGGATTGTCGGGATTGTTGTTGACATCGGCCACCGGCGCATAGACCCAATGTACGCCAAGCGAGCGTGCCTCGCGGGCCGTGGCCGCGCCCCAGGCGCGTGTCAGCGCAAGATCGCCGGCTGCGCCGAAAGCCATGGCATGAGGGAACTCGGTGGTGTCGAGCAATCGCATCGAGGCGCCGCGCTCGAAGTCTCCTCCGACAAGCAGCGGTATCCTGGCCAGACGTTGCATGCGGTTCAGGAACGCCGCGGCATCGTGCGACCGGGCCTTCTCTACCGAGCCGAGCCGCACACGGTTCAGCAGGATCAGCCCGCCAATCTTCACATCGGACACCAGGCGCCTGTACTCGGCAAACGCCTTGGTCCGCGAATTCAGGTCGTCGCCATAGAACGGCACGATCACCAGTTGCGCCGCCTTTTCCCGCAGCGTGAGCGACCGCAGCCAGACGCGGGCCGGCGCCGGGTTGGCCGCCGTGGTCTTGGCCGGCGCTTTGCGGACTTGAGTGGTGGTTCTCGGCGCGGCGGCACAGACGCCGCTCAGCGCGAGGGCGAGGATTGCGAGGATGTGGAGAATCATGCGGAATTGGCCGCGGGGCGGCTTTTCTGAGATGGGGCGGCGGACTTCGGCCCTTTGCGCCTCACCGCGCCGCTCAAGTGGCGGTTGACGGCTCGCACCAGATGAGACACCTCGTTGGCGCTCTTCATGATCACCACATCGGCGCCCGTGTTACTCTCCGTCAGTCCCAAAGCGTCCACAAATCCGGAAAGGAGAATGACGGGTACGTGCTCCGAAATAGCCCTGATCTGCTGAATCAATTCCACCCCTGTTTGTTCCGGCATTTTGTAGTCGGTGACCACCAATCCGAAAGCCTCACCCGTTTGAGTGGAGGCGGCAAATGCCTCGACTGCCGCCTTGGGGCACACCATGCCGGTGGTGGCGTAACCAAGTTCTTCCAGCACCGCACGGCGGGCGGCGAGGCCCGAACGGTTGTCATCCACAAGCAGGATGCGGGGGGCTGGTTTTGCGGAGACCGTCCTTTTGAAACTCATGCGCGAATGGCAACGGTACCAAAGGTGAAAATGCCATGTCAACGCATCCGTAATCCGCTCATGGACAGGCACATCGAGTTCTTGACTTCAAGGACGCACGGGTGTATGCGAAGCTCTACTCCACAGCGCGCGGCGCGTTGTAACCGGTCTTGGCGACGACCGTGTACTTCATCGGCTTGCCCTTCTCGTCGGTGATCCTGAGGGGATCGCCCGTGGGGCCAACCAGATCCACCTTAATCTTGCGGTACTTGCCGTCGCGGGCGATGTTGGTCGGGCTGTACGACAACGTGTAAGTGTTCCTCAGCGCTTCCGAGATCTGTCGGAAGATGCCGCCATACTCGCCCAGGAAGCGCGGGAACCAGGCCTGGCCGCCGGTCTCGCGGGCGAAGGTGCGAAGTTGGTTATCGGCCTGGAGAAAGTCGAGCCTGGCGATTGAACCCATGGCGCCGCGGGAATCGAGGTATTCGCGCATGGCTTGCAGCGTCCCCATGGCGTAAACCGGTACACCGGCGGTCTGGAGCTTGCGGCGTGTCTGATCGAATGTAAGCTTCGAGAACGTGTCCATACCCGAGCCGATGTAGAAAATGGCCTTGCGGCCTTCAATTTCGGCCATGCGGTCGGCGACGTCAGTGAGGGCGTCGTAGAGGTTGGATTCGGAAAAACCAGGGATGCGCAGCCGGGCCAGAGCTTGCTGAGTGTCGCGCCGGTCAGCGGAGAAATCGGAAAGGATCTCGGGCCGCAGATCGAAGGCCACAACGGCAACGGTGTCTTCGGGTTTCAGCGTTTCAAGAAAGCTGTAGCAGGCTGTGAGAGTCTCCTGCCACCCCCAGGACCAGTACTGCTGGAACAGGTTCGAAAACTCGATCACCATGGCAATCGTCATCGGCGCCTCGCCCGTGTCGAAGCCGCTGACTTTCTGCGGAACGCCATCCTCAAGAATGCGGAAGTTGCCGGGAGGAATCCCGGGGATGAACCGGCCCCTGTTGTCCAGCACGCCGACATCAACAGTGACCGACAGCGTGTCGGAACGGAAAGTCGGCGCCTGCGGATCGGCTTGGCCCTGTTCGGCCTTGCGCATCTGCGAAGGGATTTTCGGCTGTTCCGCCGCCGGGGGCGCCTCGCCCTGCCTGGGCCTCGGACGGGCCACGGGATCCCCTGTCTCCTTCTTCGGACCCTGTTGAGGGTAGGCGGCCACGCCAAGCAGAACGATGGCGGCGGTGGCGAACACCGCGGCCCGGATAGCTTTCTTCATGCGTAGACCTCCCCGTGACGGATTCAGTCCATGATACTCAATCCATCTCATCAGACGATGCACCAACCGCGGCGGTTGCAGAATGCCGTCCCTTCAGTTCACCCAGCGGTCGCTGTCGGAATCCTTCTTCCGCAGGTAAACCTGGAACTTCTTCTTGGCACGGCGCAGTTTATAGTCCTTATAAGCCTGCTCAAGCGACGAGACCAGCCCTGGACCGCGTTTGCAGACCATCCCGCTTCGCAGATAGAGGAAGCCGACAACCATCCCGCCGAGGTGAGCAAAGTGGCTCACGTTGCCGCCCGTATCGCCAATCGAACTCAGGAAGACGATCGCGCCGATGATCATGACGAAGTACTTCGCCTTCATCGGGAAGATGAAGGCGAACAGGACCATCGCTTCGGGAAACATCATCCCAAAGCCCAGCAGCAGGCCGTACACCGCGCCGGAAGCGCCGATGGTGCGGGAATTGATGTCTCCGAAAAACAAGTTGAGAACCACGGCCAGGAGACCGGCGCCGATTCCGCAGGCGAAGTAAAAGCGAAGAAAGCGCTTGGTGCCCCAGGCCTCTTCCAGCGGCGAGCCGAACATATACAGCGCGAGCATGTTGAAAAGAATGTGGGAGAACGACTGAGCGCTGTGGATGAACAGATAGGTGACCGGCTGCCAGAAGGCGAACCCGGTCAGCAATTCGCGCGGCGAAAGGCCGAACGGAGCCAGCAGTGCCGCCAGTCCGGCGCGTGCAAGGAAGAAGTGGAGAACAAAGACGCCGACATTCACAATGAGCAGCCACTTTACGGCTGGAGTGACCCGGCCGAAGGAGATGGTGGCGTTGGAGGAACGGTTGAGTAAACCCATGCTGCGGTAGGACGCCTTCTACTGAAACAATAGCACCATGATCCGTGTGGCCGTTCTGATCGGTGCGGCAGGAATGAACGCCGGCGCCAGCGTCGTGGATCATGGGCCGCGGAGACGCTAGCGGGTTCAATGCACGAAACAGGGATTGCCGCCGACATTCTGGAGATCGCCAACGCGCAGGCCGCCTCGCACGGCAAGGCGCGCGTGGCTGAAGTCACGGTCCGCCTGGGCGACATGTCCGGCGTGGTGGCCGAGGCGCTGGAGTTCGCTTTCGAGGTGCTGAGGGACGGCGCCGCGAGCACGGCGCGGTTGGAGTTGAAGCGCATCCCGGTGCTGGCGCGCTGTGGAGCCTGTCAGGTGGAGACGCGGCCGGGCGCGGACCTGGTGCTTTGGTGCGAAAAGTGCGGACGTCCGATGAAAGTGATCGAGGGCGAGGAATTGACGGTAGAATCGGTCGTGTTGGAAGACGGTGAATAATGGCTGAACGAATTGTGGTCGAAACGCCGGTCCTGAAGAAGAACGACGAATACGCCGCCGGCAACCGGCAGTGGTTCGCCGAGCGGGGTATTGCCGTCGTCAACATCATGTCGGCGCCTGGCGCGGGCAAGACAACCTTGCTCGAAAGGACATTGCCCATCCTCGGCGAGCGGTTCGCCTGCGCCGTCATCGAAGGCGACCTGCAAACCGACCTCGACGCCGAGCGCATCCGGAAAATCGGCGTCCGCGCCCACCAGATCAACACCACATGCTGCCATCTCGACGCCCGCATGGTCATGGGCGCGGCCGAGACCTTTGAAGAATCCCTGCCGGAAGTCCTCTTCATCGAGAATATCGGCAACCTGGTGTGTCCGGCGTCTTATGACCTGGGCGAACATTTGAAGGTGACTTTGTTCTCCGTGGTCGAGGGCGCCGACAAGCCGAAAAAGTACCCCAAAATGTTCCGGATGTCGGACTGCGTGGTCCTGAACAAAGCCGACCTGCTGCCATACTCGGGAGTGGCGATCGAGGAATTGCTGGCAAACGTCCGCGACGTCAGCCCTGAAGCCGCGGTTTTCACGGTGTCGGCGCGCACTGGTGAGGGCTTGCGCGAGTGGGTGGACTGGCTGGCCGGCAGCATCGCCGGCGTGAGGGAAAGGTAAGCTGCCATGTGTCTCGCGGTTCCGGGATTGGTCATCGAGATCGAAGGCGGCGAACCGGCGTTCCTGCGCGGCACGGTGGATTTTGCCGGAGTGCGGAAAGAGGTGGCGTTTTCGTTCACGCCAGAGGTGAAGCCGGGCCAGTACGTTTTGGTTCACGCCGGCTTTGCGCTTCAAGTGGTGGATGAAGAAGAAGCGCGCAAGACATTCGAGGATCTCAAACAACTCGGATTGCTCGAGGACGAGGCAACGGACGGCGGATGAAATTCCTCGACGAATACAGGGACCGCGCCGCCGTCGAAACGCTTGCCCGTCAGATCCGAATGCGGGCGGCGGGCGACTGGACGCTGATGGAGGTCTGCGGCGGCCAGACGCACACCATCCTCAAAACAGGCCTTGAAGGACTGCTGCCGGAAAACGTCCATCTGGTGCACGGGCCGGGCTGTCCGGTCTGCGTGACGCCGCTCGAACTCGTCGACGCTGCCGTCGAGATCGCGCTGCGCCCCGAGGTCACTTTCACTTCCTTCGGCGATATGCTGCGTGTGCCCGGCTCCGGCTTTAGCCTGTTCGACGCAAAGGCGCGGGGTGCCGACGTCCGCATCGTCTACTCGCCGCTCGACGCCTTGAAACTGGCGCGGGAGTTGCCTCAGCGCGAGGTGGTCTTCTTCGCCGTCGGTTTTGAAACCACCGCGCCGGCAAACGCAATGGCAGTCTGGCAGGCGGCCAAAACGGCGGTAAAGAACTTCTCCATCCTGGTCGCGCACGTTCTGGTGCCGCCGGCGATGGAAGCGGTTCTCGCGTCCCCCGAGTGCCGCGTTCAGGCGTTTCTGGCGCCCGGTCATGTCTGCACCGTCGACGGTTACAGAGCCTACGAAGCCGTGTCTGAGAACCACCGCGTACCCATTGTCGTGACCGGCTTCGAACCTGTGGACCTGCTGGAAGGAATCCTGGCGGCCGTGAACCAGTTGGAAGAGGGTCGGGCCGAGGTTGAAAATCGCTACGCCAGGGCCGTCAGGCGTGACGGCAATCCCGAGGCTCGAAAGGTTGTTGGCGAGGTCTTCGAAACCGGCGAGCGCAAATGGCGCGGGCTTGGGCCGATTCCGCGCAGCGGGTTGAAACTCAGAGACGAGTATGCGGGCTTCGACGCGTTGAAGAGATTCGAGACCCGCACAGGCGAGGTGCGCGAACCTGAAGCATGCAAGGCGGGACTGGTTCTGCAGGGTTTGATGAAACCGCCCGAGTGCCCGGCCTTTGGGAGTCAATGCACGCCGGAGCGCCCGCTCGGCGCACCCATGGTCTCAAGTGAGGGCGCCTGCGCGGCGTACTATCTGTATGGCGGACGAGTCTAACAGGGCATTCCAGATGAACTGTCCCCTGCCATCGGACGGCGCGGGCCGCGTCACCATGGCGCACGGTGGTGGCGGGCGCATGACCGAGCGGTTGATCGAAGAAGTCTTCCTTCCTGTCTTCAAGGGCGCGGAGCTTGGCAGAAAACACGACGGTGCGTACGTGAACATCGCCGCTGGACGGCTGGCCATGACGACAGACTCCTTTGTCGTCAACCCGCTCTTCTTCCCCGGCGGGTCGATCGGCAGCCTCGCTGTCCATGGGACGGTCAACGACCTGGCCATGTGCGGCGCGCGTCCGCTCTGCATTACGGCCGGCTTCATCCTCGAAGAAGGTCTCGATATCGGCATACTCAAACGCATCGCCTCCGATATGGCCGCGGCTGCCGGTGAAGCCGGCGTCGAAATCGTGACGGCGGATACGAAGGTGGTCGAACGGGGCAAGGGCGATGGCGTCTACATCAATACGTCCGGCATCGGCGAATGCGTCATCGATGAAACAGGACCGTGGCGTGTCGCGCCCGGCGACGCAGTCATCATCAGCGGCGATCTGGGCCGGCATGGCATTGCGATCATGTCGATGCGGGCCGGGATCGAATTCGACGCGCCCGTGGAAAGCGACTCCGCTGCGCTCTGGCCGGCCGTTTCCGCGTTGATCGGCGCTGGCGTGAACATCCACTGCATGAGGGACCTGACGCGAGGCGGCCTGTCGAGCGCCTTGAACGAAATTGCGAAGGCGCGTGGCGTCGAGGTGACGATCGACGAAGATGCGATCCCGGTCGGCGATGCCGTGCGAGGGGCGTGCGAGTTCCTCGGCCTCGATCCGCTCTATGTCGCCAATGAGGGTAGATTCTGTTTGGTGCTGCCTGAGCGGGATGCGCGCAGGGCTGTCGAGGTTCTGAAAGGCGTCGATGTTTCCGCCGGCTCTGCCATCATTGGGAGCGTGGAGCAGGGCCGGTCCCGCGTCGTGATGCGCACGCGAATCGGCGGCAGGCGCGTCGTGGACATGCTGAGCGGCGAGCAATTGCCGCGAATCTGTTGACAGGAGGATTGTCATGAAACGCAGGGTCTTTGTGGGTACGGCGGTCTCCGGACTCTGTCCGGCATGGGCGGCGCAGCCGAAGCGGCCCCCATCCGGCGGTATTCCCAAGCGGGAACTTGGCAAGACCGGCGAGCGGTTAACCATCGTCGGCATGGGCGGCGCGCGCTTCCACCTGATCCCTTTCGACGACGGCGCTGCGCTTGTGCGACGCGCCTACGATCAGGGAATCAACTACTTCGACATGGCCCGCGGCTATTGGAACGGGCGAGCCGAGGAAGTGTACGGGGCGGCCATTCCGCCATTCAGAAAAGAGATCTTCCTGACCACGAAGACCGGCCAGCGATCGCGTAAAGGCGCTGAATCGGAACTCGATACCTCTCTCCGCCTGATGAAGACCGATCACGTCGATCTCTGGCAACTGCACGGCGTCAACACGCCCGAGGACGTCGAAAAGATCCTCGCTCCAGGCGGTGCGCTCGAGGCCGCGGTGGCCGCGAAGAAGGCCGGCAAATGCCGCTTTATCGGGTTCACGGGCCACGCCGATCCGGAGTTCAACCTGAAGCTGATGCGCGCAAGCGACGTCTTCGACACCATGCTGTTGCCGCTTCATGTGGCTGACACGGTGTACTTGAGTTTCGAACAAAAAGCTCTGCCGGCGGCCAGGGAGCGTGGGCTCGGCGTGCTGGGCATGAAGATCTTCGGCAACGCTTTCCTCCTGCGGGCCTTCAGCGTGCACGAATGTCTGCGCTACACCCTCAGCCTTCCCGTCACGGCTGTCACCTTGGGCTTTACCACTCAAGGCCAACTGGAAGACGATGTCCGCGTCGCGCAGAAATTCCAGACCCTCGCCGAAAGTGACATGGAAGCCTTACGCGCCCGGGCGCGGCTCGACCGCTTCGACGTGATCAACGGGCCGGCGCTGGAATATTGGAAACGGAAATTGTAAACCGCGAAGCGCGCCCTACCCTGCGTGTAGCTCCTGCACGCTCCAGACGCGCACCGGATCGCGCAACCTCGATGCGATCGCCTCGGCAGCCGCACGGGCGCCGCTGATCGTCGTGATGCAGGGCACGCGGCGCTGCACGGCGGTCCGGCGGATGGCCTGTTCGTCGGGGAATGACGTCGCCCCTGTCGTCGTGTAAATGACGAGTTGAAGCGATCCGCCCTTCATCAGATCCACTGCGTTGGGACGGCCCTCGTTCACCTTGAACACCGTCCGCACCCGCAGTCCGGCGTTTTTCAACCAGAAAGCCGTGCCGCGCGTCGCGGCGATTTCAAAGCCCATGCCGGCGAAAAGTTTGGCTAGTTCGAGCGCCGCCGGCTTGTGGTTGTCGTTGACGCTGAAGAAGACGCAGCCCGCCTGCGGCAGTGGCGCGCCGGCCGACAGTTGGGCCTTGCCAAACGCCTCGCCAAAGTTCTCGCCGATGCCCATCACTTCGCCCGTCGAGCGCATCTCCGGACCCAACACCGGATCGACTCCCGGGAACTTCGCGAACGGGAACACCGGCGACTTCACCGACACTTTCTTTGGCTGTAGAATCCCCGCAAACTGGCCGCCGCAAAGGTACGCCATCTCCTTCAGCGTCCGCCCGATCATCAACCCGACAGCGATTTTCGGCAGCGCCACGCCGGTGGCCTTCGAAACATACGGCACGGTGCGCGAGGCCCGCGGGTTGACTTCAAGAACGTGAACCTTGCCCCTCTGAATCGCGTACTGGATGTTCATCAGGCCGCGAACCCGAAGCGCGCGCGCCAGTCTCTCCGTGTAATCGACGATGGTCGCCAGTTCGTCCTCGCCGATGGACTGAGGCGGCATGACGCAGGACGAGTCGCCCGAATGTACGCCGGCTTCCTCGATATGTTCCATCACTCCGCCGATCAGCACGTCGTCGCCGTCCGAGAGCGCGTCGACGTCAACCTCCAACGCGTCTTCCAGGAACCGGTCGATCAGCACCGGGCGGCCGGGCGAGTAAAGCGTTGCCTCCTGCATGTAGCGCCGCACCGTGGCCTCTTCGTAAGCGATCACCATGGCTCGCCCGCCCAGGACATAGCTGGGCCTGACCAGGACCGGGTAACCGAGGTCGCGCGCGATGGAACAGGCTTCCTCCACCGTCGTGGCGGTGCCCCAGTTCGGCGACGGAATATCGAGTTCCTCAAGCAACTTTCCGAAGCGCTTGCGGTCCTCTGCGAGGTCGATATTCTCGGGATCGGTGCCGATGATGGGTACGCCCGCCGCCTTCAGCGGCAGCGCAAGGTTCAGCGGCGTCTGCCCGCCGAACTGGACAATGACGCCGTCGGGCTTTTCGACATCGCAGACGTTGAGCACATCCTCCAGAGTGAGCGGCTCGAAATACAGGCGGTCAGAGGTATCGTAATCGGTGGAGACAGTTTCGGGATTGCAGTTGACCATGATCGACTCGATCCCAAACTCCTGCAACGCAAAGCTGGCGTGACAGCAGGCGTAGTCAAACTCAATGCCCTGGCCGATACGGTTGGGCCCCGATCCGAGAATGATCACCTTCTTGCGGTCCGTCGGATTCGCTTCACAGTTGGACTCGTAGGACGAGTACATGTATGGCGTGAAACTCTCGAATTCGGCCGCGCACGTATCCACCCTGTTGAAGACGGCGGTCACTCCCAGTTCCTTGCGCTTCCGCCGGACATCGAGCGGATCGGCGTCCCAGATGCGCGCCAGCGTGTTGTCGGAGACGCCCTCGCGCTTGGCGCGGCGCATTTCGCCTTCCCCGATCGCGTCGAGAGTCGTGTTCCGGAGGCTGCCTTCGAACTCAACCGCATCGTGCAGTTGACGCAAAAACCAGGGATCGATCTGCGTCATGTCGAAGACCTCTTCGACGGTGTAGCCCTTCTCAAAAGCGAAGCGCAGATAGTGGATGCGCTCGGCATTGGGCGTGATGAGCCGCTGCGCGATCAGCCGTTCATCGAGGTGCGCCGACGTCGTCGACTTGCCGGTCTCCAGTCCGCGCAGGGCCTTGTTCAGCGCCTGCTTGAACGTCCTGCCCATCGCCATCACCTCGCCGACCGACTTCATCTGCGTGGTCAGCACGGGATCGGCGCCTGGGAACTTCTCGAACTGCCACTTGGGGATCTTAACGACCACATAGTCGATCGTCGGCTCGAAACAGGCCGGCGTCTTGCGCGTGATGTCGTTCTTGATCTCGTCCAGCCGGTAACCGACAGCCAGTTTCGCCGCGATCTTGGCGATCGGGAAACCCGTCGCCTTCGACGCCAGCGCCGAACTGCGCGACACGCGCGGATTCATCTCCACCACAACCATGCGGCCCGTCTTCGGATCAATGGCAAATTGAACGTTTGAACCGCCCGTGTCCACGCCGATCTCGCGCAGGCAGGCCAGCGCACCGTCGCGCATCATCTGATACTCACGGTCGGAAAGCGTCTGCGCCGGCGCAACCGTGATCGAGTCGCCCGTGTGCACGCCCATCGGGTCGAAGTTCTCGATCGGACAGACGATGATCGCATTGTCGGCCTGGTCGCGGATGACTTCGAGTTCAAACTCCTTCCAACCCAGCACCGACTCCTCGGCCAGCACTTCATGCACTGGCGACAGATCCAGCCCGCGCTCCAGGATCACCACCAGTTCCTCGCGGTTGTACGCAATGCCGCCGCCCGTTCCGCCCAGCGTGAACGACGGCCGCAGGATGAGCGGATAGCCGATCTTGGCGGCGTAATCCAGGCCCTCTTCAACCGACGTGATCAGCCGCGATAGCGGCGTCTCCAGGCCGATCTTGCGCATCGCGTCCTTGAACAGCAGCCGGTCCTCCGCCTTCTTGATCGATTCGATCTTCGCGCCGATCAACTCGACGCCATACTTGTCCAGGATGCCGGCTTCGGCCAACGCGATCGACAGGTTCAATCCCGTCTGCCCGCCGACCGTCGACAGGAGCGCGTCGGGTCTCTCCTTCCGGATCACCTCTTCCGCGTATTCAATCGTCAGCGGTTCGATATATGTCCGGTCGGCCGTGTTCGGATCGGTCATGATCGTGGCCGGATTCGAATTGATCAGCACCACCTCATAGCCGTCCGCCCGCAACGCCTTGCAGGCCTGCGTTCCGGAATAGTCGAACTCGCACGCCTGTCCAATGACGATCGGCCCGGAGCCGATGATCAGGATCTTGTGGATGTCGTTTCTGCGGGGCACCGTTGTCGTCGCTCTCCGTTTTCCGTGAATCTTGCGGTCAGGACTTCTTGAACTCGCGCATCAGGGCCGCGAAATCTTCAAACAGGTATTGCGAATCGTGCGGGCCGGGCGCGGCCTCGGGGTGGTATTGGACACAAAACAGCGGCTCGCTCCGGTGACGGATCCCCTCCACCGTGTCGTCGTTCAGATTCCAATGCGTGAGGTCGACGTCGGAATCCTTCAACGAATCGGGATCGACACAGAACCCGTGGTTCTGCACCGTGATCTCCACCTTGTTCGTCCGCCTGTTCAGCACAGGGTGATTAATCCCCCGGTGTCCGAACTTCAGCTTGTACGTCTTGCCGCCTAGCGCCAAGCTGATGATCTGATGGCCCAGGCAGATGCCGAAAACCGGCTTGCGGCCAATCAGCCCGCGCACCTGTTCGGCCTGAAAACGCAGCGGCTCCGGATCGCCGGGGCCATTCGACAGAAAGATCCCGTCGGGCTTCAGCTCCAGTACATCCTCAGCCGTGGTCGCGGCGGGAACAACCGTCACGCGCGCGCCAATCGAAGCCAGGCATCGCAGGATGTTGTGCTTGATCCCGAAGTCGTAGGCGACCACGTGAAACCTGTCCGCCGGCGGCGCGGCGATGTGCTCGGACGGCGAACACGGCTCCAGCGGTTTCTCCCAAATGTATCTCTCCCGCGTCGAGACGCCCGTCGCCAGGTCCAGCCCGGCCATCGAAGGCGACCTGCGCGCCATCTCCACCAACTCGTCCGCCGTGTGACCGGCCGTCGACAGCGCCCCTCGCATCACGCCCGCCGAGCGCAGCTTCAGCACAATCCCGCGCGTGTCGAGTTCGTCGATCACAGGCACGTCATGCCGCGTAAGAAATTGGTCCGCGGTCTCCTCCGAACGCCAGTTCGACGGCGCCTCCGCCCATTCGCGAACCACCAGCCCTTCAATGCATGCCTTGTCGGCTTCATTGTCGGCGGCAGTCGCGCCGTAGTTGCCAACCTGCGGATTTGTCAGAACAACGATCTGGCCGGTGTATGACGGATCGGTGAAGACCTCCTGATACCCGGTCATCGAGGTGTTGAAAACAACCTCGCCGGTGCGCACGATCCGCGCTCCATGAGCGCGACCCAGGTAGACGGTCCCGTCCTCCAGGGCTAGTATGGCGGTGGTTGGCACACTTTCTCCTGCTGATTGTATGGGGAACAAAAACTATTCTTTCACACCGAAGCTGCGGGTTCAAGCGGACCTGCCGCCAGCCGGAACAAAAATGGCGATTATGTTGCGTATCACGCGTGTGCCGATCGTGCTACGATCGTCTAAGCATGACAGACCTGATTCTCCTCTTCTGCCTCACCACCGGCCTCGCTCCGGCGCCAGGCGATACCAGGGATGCCTCGAACGACACCAAGCCCGTCGGCCTCGGCGTCGTCTACACCTCGGTCGATGTCATCGTCAAACGCCCCACTGACGCCATTGAACCCATCGAAGCCGGCCGCATTCAAATGGACATGACCGGCGCGCGTACAGTTCTCGATGCCGTCGAAAAACTCGTCCCTGGCGCATTCCTCACGCGCCGCGGCGTCATGGGCTATGGCATCGCCGCCAACGGCACAGGCGGCATTACAATTCGTGGAATCGGCGGACAGCCCAATACCGGCGTTCTGATCGTCATCGACGGCCGCCCCGATTTCCAGGGCCTGATGGGCCACCCGTTGCCCGATTTCTACGACTTCAGCGACGCGTCGAAGATTCGCGTAACGCAGGGCCCGGCCTCAGTCCTCTACGGCAGTAACGCCATGGGCGGGTCCGTCGAGATCGAGCCGATTCGCCCCTCGCCCGGTTACCACACCTCTCTGCGCGCCAGCCTCGGTTCCTACTGGACGTCCCAAAACAAACTGACCCACGGCGGCGCCTTCAAGTCGTGGTTCTACCAACTCTCCGGCGGCGTTAATACAACCTCAGGCGACCGCCCCAGTT
This sequence comes from uncultured Bryobacteraceae bacterium, assembly GCA_947084845.1. GTDB lineage: Bacteria > Acidobacteriota > Terriglobia > Bryobacterales > Bryobacteraceae > PNKE01. The sequence continues at coordinate 35,366 of CAMTUE010000079.1, forward strand.
CCAGGTTCCGCGACCAGGACGCCTCCTTCGCTCTCGGCCGCAACCTCGGCAGCCATTGGAAGTCCTCCATCCAAGGCCGTTCCGGCTTCTTTCACATCGAAGATCCCGGCCCCTTCTTCGCGCCTCTGAACAACAGCTACGCCCGCGTCGGCCGCGGCGGCTACGGTCTCCACTTCGACAATGGCTATGCCCGCATGTCCGGCTCCATTCGCCTGTTCGGCAACTTCGGCCGCCATTACATCACCGATGGCTTCCGCTCTACCGACTCCACCAACGGCGTCCGCGCCATCGAAAGCTTCTTCCTCCGCCCCAACCTCCAACTCGACCTCGGCGGCGACCTCCAGCGTTACGGCGGCCAGGCCCGTAACGTGAAATCGCGCCTTAACTACGGCCAGCACCACCTCACCGAGGGCGCCGGCTTCGCCCGCCTCAAATACGCCGCCGGCCACCGCTGGATCCTTCAGGCCGGCTACCGCCAGCACCAGCATTCCCTCTACGGCTCGATGCCCGTGCCCGAAGCCTCCACCACCTTCCGCTTCTCCGATAGCTACTCTCTCACCGCGGGTCTGGCCCGGGGCTTCCGCAACCCCACCATCCGCGAACTCTATATGTTCCCCGCCCCCAACCCCAATCTCAAGCCGGAATATATGTGGAACTACCAGGCCACCCTCAGCGCCCATCCCTCGCGCACACTCGCCCTCACCGCCACCGGCTTCTACGCCAGCCTGAAGGACCAGGTCGCCACGGTCGGCCGCTTTCCAAATCTGCAACTGCTCAACACCGGCGCAGCCTTGAACCGCGGCGTCGAAGGCGCCGCGCGCTGGAGTCCGTCGCGCCGTCTCCAACTCCACAGCGGCTACGCCTATCTCCGATCGACCAACCTGCTCCCGCTCGTCCCCGCCCAGAAGCTCAACTCCGGCCTGGATTGGGGCATCAAGCGCGCCACCTTCAGCCTGTCGTCCATGACGCTGGGCAAGCGCTATGCCAATGCCCAGAAACTTCTCAAACTCGGCGGATACACTGTCGTCTCCGCCCGCGTCTCGGCGCCCGTGCGTGAAGGCTGGACTGTGTTCTGCGCCGTGGAAAACCTGCTCGACAAGCGCTACGAAGTCCTCAGGGGTTACACCATGCCGGGCGTCAACGTCACCGCCGGTCTAATGGTCAATTTCTGATGAACAAATCGACGCTGCGTGATGTCGTCCTCAGCGCCGCCATGGGCGCGTTGTCGCTGGCCTTGCCCGCGGCCTTTCACGCAGTGGGCCTGGGCAGCAGATTCCTGCCACTGCTCCAACCGCTGCTGATCCTCGGCTTTCTGGTGTCCCCGCCGTGGGCCCTGGCGACCGGAGCATTGATGCCCTGGATCTCCGCTCTGTTGACCGGCATGCCGCCGCTCTATCCTCCCGTGGCGGCGGTGCTTTCCATCGAAGGCGCAATCATCGGCGGCGTCGCGGCCGTCATCTACCGCCGCGGCCGCGGTCCCCTCTGGCCCGCTCTCCTGCTGGCCATCGTCGCCAGTCGCGCCGCCGGTCTGGCCTCGTCCTACGCACTCGCCCGGTGGTTCGATCTGCCGGCCGCGTTCGCCTCTCTGGCATCATTGATTCAGGGCTTGCCCGGGGTCGCTCTGATGCTGGTCGCCGCACCCGCGGTCGTCATTTGGACCCGCCGCCGCGAGGGCCCGCTCTTTGGAGGTGATCGGTGAAGCGTGAATATTTCAACGAACTGGCCCCGAGGTGGGATGCTCTCCCCGGCCCGCCCGATGCCGGCGCCCGCGTTCAGGAATTCCTCGAACGCGCCGCTCCCCTTCCCGGCAGGCGTGTCCTCGATGCCGGAGCCGGAACCGGCATCCTCGGCGAAGGTCTCAGACAACGCGGTTGCATTGTGGTCGAGTTTGATATCGCCGAACAGATGCTCGCCGAAGCCCGCCTCAAGAGCGGCGCTGCGCAACAGTCCTACGTCTGCGGCGACCTCATGCACCCACCCTTCCAGCAAGGCGCCTTCGACACTGTGCTGTGCTTCAACGCCCTGCCCCACGCCCGGCCCGTCGAATCCGCCCTCTCCGCCCTCATGTCCTGCGTGGCCGCAAACGGACGCCTCGCCATCGGCCACATGATGAACAGCCAGGCGTTGAATGCCTTGCATGGCATGATCGGCGGCGCCGTCGCCGCTGACCGGTTGCCGCCTCCGTCGGAGGTCGCCGCTTTCCTGGAATCCAAGGGCGCGCGCATCCTCGCCGCCGAGGAGAGCGACCGCCACTACCTCGTCCTGGCGGAGGCGCGGGGGTGAATCGCCGCCTCATGGCGTTCGCCGGCCTCGCATGGTTCGCTCTGCTGCTGGCCGCCATGGAGTTCTGGCAAAAGGGCCATGTGACATGGCTCCCCGCCCGCACAATCGCCGTCGCCGTCATCACTGTCGCGCTCGCGTCTCGCCTCAGACCCGCCACCTGGGCCGCTAAGCTCAACCCTGGTTCCCTTTTTTTCCCCGCCGCCATGTTCGTCCTCCTCACGAGCCACTTCCTGTCCGCCCTCGGCGGGGAATGCCTCCGCGCATTCCGCGCCTGGCGTCTTGCCACCGGTTCACCACGCGCACTCAAAGGCAAGTGGATCGCTGCAACCTCTCTCGGCCATGCTCTCGCCGGAATCCTCAAACGCTCCATAGCCCGCGCCGAACGCGTCTACGCGGCTCTTGCCGTATCAGGAGTCGCTCGATGAACCCGGTCCTTCAGGTTCATCAACTCAATTTCTCCCGCTCCGCGCGGCCCATCCTCGAAGACATCACCTTGGCCGTCGGACCAGGCGAATCCGTCGCCATCGCCGGACCCAACGGCGCAGGTAAATCCACTCTCCTCTGGTGCATCCTTGGCCTGCTCTGCGCAAACGGCCGCATCGTCAAACCAGCCCGCACCGGCATCGTCTTCCAGAATCCCGAAGACCAGTTGTTCATGCCCACCCTCCTCGACGACCTCATGCTTCCCCTTCGCTGCGAAGGCATGGAGAAAGACGCCGCCGAAACGGCGGCACGCGCCGCATTGCGACGTTTCGAGATGGAGGACTCCGCCGCCCGTCCCGCCGCCGGGCTCAGCCTCGGCCAGCGCAAGCGCGCCGCATTGGCGCTCGCCATGCTCCGCGATCCCGATCTCCTCCTGCTCGACGAACCCACCGCCGAACTCGACCCCAGAGCCTCCCGCCTCCTCGCCGATGCTCTTCAAACCAGTTCTGCGGCCCGTCTGGTCGCTTCACACGACCTCGCCTTCATCGCGAAGACCTGCTCCCGCCTCATCATCCTCGACCATGGCCGCATCCAGGCCGCCGCGCCCGCCGCCGCCATCCTCTCCGACTTTGACCTCCTCGATCGCCATGGCCTGAGATAACCTCCGTGCTCTCCCGCTTGCGCCGCCCAAGCGGAGTATCATTGTCGCGAGGATTCCTGAAATCGCATGGCTCTCCCTGAACAACTCCACTCCGGCCAGTTGCACCGCCGCTGCGATCCCAGCGGCTTTAGCTTCGAGACCACTGCCGACCTCCCGCCCCTCGGCGAAGTGATCGGTCAACCCCGCGCCGTCGCCGCCCTCGAGTTCGGCCTCGACATCGCCAGCCCCGGATTCCACCTCTTCGCCCTCGGCCTGCCCGGCTCCGGCCGCACGACTCTCATCCACGAGTACCTCGAGAAACGCGCCGCTGCTCAGCCGCGTCCCCCCGACCTGTGCTTCGTCCACAACTTTCAGGACAACCGCCGCCCGCTCCCTGTCCGCCTGCCCGCGGGACGTGGCGTCGAGTTTCGCAAGCATGTCGAATCCCTGGTCGCCGAACTCACCTCCGCTCTCCCCAAAGCGTTCGAAGCGCCCGAATACGCCGAACGCCGCGACGCCGTCGTCGCCGATGTCGACTCCGCCCGCAAGGAGATCTTCGAGGAAATGGAACGGCTCGTCGCCGCAGCCGGATTCAAACTCATGAAGGGCGAAAGCGGTATGGTTCTCGCGCCCGCGCCCAGCGGTGAACTGATGCCCGAGGAGGTCTTCCACAAGCTCCCCAGGGAAGACAAAGAGAAGATCGGCGGCGCCCGCGAAAAGCTCCAGAAGAGCATCGAAGTCAAACTTCGCGCCGCCCGCGAAGCCGAAAGAACCGCCCGCGATCAACTCCGCGACCTCGACACCCGCACCGCCGCCTGGGCCGTCCACCACCTCGTCGAAGACGCGAAGTCCAAGTACGCCGGCCTCGACGAAGTGCTCGTCTACCTCGACCGTCTCGAACGGGACATCGTCGAACACGCCGACGACTTCGTCAAAGGCAAGGACGACGAAACGCCCCAGAATCCCCTCGCCGCCATGATGAAGTCCGCCCAGGAACGCCCGTTCACACGCTATGCCGTCAACGTCGTGGTCGACCACTCCGCCACCAACGGCGCCCCCGTCATCGTCGAAACCAATCCCACTTACCACAACCTCATCGGCCGCATCGAACATCAGGCCATGCTCGGCGACGTCCAGACCGACCACACCATGATCAAGGGCGGCGCTCTGCACCGCGCCAACGGCGGCTATCTCCTCCTCCCCGCTCGTGAGTGCCTCATGAATCAGCACTCCTGGGAGGCCCTTAAACGCGCCCTGAAAACCCGCGAACTCGACGTCGAGGAACTCGGTACTCAACTCAGTCTCGTCAGCACCGTCACCCTCGACCCCGAACCCGTCCCGCTCGACGTAAAGGTCGTCCTCGTCGGCAGTTCGCAACTCTATTACATGCTCTCCGCCTACGACGAGGACTTCCAGAAGCTCTTCAAGGTCAAAGCCGAATTCGCTTCCCGCATGAGGCGCACCCCCGAGTCCGAACGCAGCTACGCGCTCTTTGTCGGCGACATTACCCGCCTCGGCTCATTGATGCCTTTTGACCGCTCGGCCGTCGCCCGCGTCATCGAATTCGGCACCCGCATGGCCGAGGACCAGGCGTGGTTGACCACCCGCTTCGGCGAGGTCGCCGACCTCGTCCACGAAGCCGCCCATCACGCCAAATGCGACGGCAACGGCGCCGTCACCGCCCAGGACATCATCGCCGCCGAGCAGGCCCGCCGCTTCCGCCAGAATCTCGCCGAGGAGCGCGTCCAGCAGATGATGGCCGAAGGCACCATCATTCTCGAAACCGGGGGCACGGCCATCGGCCGCCTCAACGGCCTCACCGTCATCTCCATGGGCGACTACGCCTTCGGCCATCCCGCCCGCATCACCGCCGCCGTCGGCCCCGGCAAGGCCGGCGTCGTCAGCGTCGAACGCGAAGTCGATCTCAGCGGCCCCATCCACGGCAAGGGCGTGCTGATTCTCGGCGGCTATCTGCTCCGCCAATACGGCGCCGCCGGCCCCCTAAGCCTCTCAGCCAGCCTCGTCTTCGAGCAGACCTACGGCATGGTCGATGGCGACAGCGCCTCTCTCTCCGAACTCTGCGCCCTGCTCTCCGCACTCTCCGGCGTCCCGCTCCGGCAGGACATCGCCGTTACGGGTTCGGTCAATCAGCACGGCCAGATTCAGCCCGTCGGCGGCGTCACCCAAAAAATCGAGGGCTACTTCGACCTCTGCAATGCCCGCGGCCTAACCGGCACCCAAGGCGTCATGCTGCCTGCGACAAACCGCGCCAATCTCACCCTCCGCGACGACGTCCTCGACGCCGTGAGCGATGGCAAATTCCACATCTACGCCGCCAGGGAAGTCGAGGAGGCCCTTGAACTCCTCACCGGCCTGCAGCCCGGCTCACCCTCCGAAGCCGGGTCGATCCATCAACTCGCCGCCAACCGCCTGGCCGAGTTCGCGTCAATGTTGAAGCCCGATAAACCCGCGCCACGCAAGCGCTCGAAGTAGCCCGCCCTATTCGTCGCGCGCAACAAATCGCAGCATCATCTCCGCGCTCCTGCGAATGCCGGTGCGCGGCGTGGCCACAATCGATGCCGGCGCCCTGCCCCGCCGGATCACCATCGGACCGCGCGTCAAATCGCACCCGTTCTGCTCAAGCGTAATCCCCGCCGCGCGAGTCAACTTGCCCGGCCCGTCGCCCAGCCCTTCAACGTGGCGAATCAGAACGCACCCCGGCGTCCCCGCCTTCTCCGCCACAACGTTCAGGCAGTGGTGAATCCCGTAATTGAGAAACACGTAAGCGTGCCCCGGTTCGCCAAAAAGCACCTCGGTCCGCTTTGTCCTCCCCCGCCACGCATGCGCCGCCTCATCGCCTTCCGGCAGATACGCCTCGACCTCCACAATCCGCCCCGCCCGCCCATTGAACTCCAGTACGCACCCCAGCAACTCGCGCGCCACCTCCACCGTGGGTCGCCCGTAAAACGATCGCGTCAGGATGCGGCCGGCCATGTCGGGTTACGCTATGTGAGAGTACCACTCACTAATGCGACTCTTCATCGGCCTCGATGTACCCTGGCAGATCCGCAGGAACCTCGAGCTTCTCCTGAAACTCCTCAAGCCAAAGGCATCCATCGCCTGGAGCCCGCTCGGCAACCTCCACGTCACCTCGAAATTCATCGGCGAATGGTCCGAATCCCGCCTCGACGAACTCAAGCGCGCCCTCGACGCCATCGCCCGCCCCGGTCCGCTCGACATCGCCATCCAGGGCATCGGCTGGTTCCCCAACCCCCATCAGCCCCGCATCCTCTACGCCGGCATCCACGGCCCCGCCGGCCTCACCGAACTCGCCGCCTCCGCCGAATCCGTCTGTGACGCCCTCGGCATCCCCTCCGAACGCCGCGACTACCAGCCCCATCTCACCCTCGCCCGCGTCCGTACCCCCAAGCCCCTGTTCGAACTCAAACGCGCCATCGCCGAACTCCCCGACGACAACTTCGGCAAGTTCCAGGCCACCGACTTCCACCTCTATCACAGCGACCTCCGCCCGCAAGGCTCCATCTACACCAAACTCGCATCCTACACCCTCATCCCATGACACCACCGCTCGTCCTCATCGCCGCCTACCTCCTCGGCGGCGTCCCCTTCGGCTACCTGCTGGTCCGCCTCAAGACCGGCCAGGACGTCCGCGCCCTCGGCAGCGGCAACATCGGCGCAACCAATGTCCTGCGAACCGCCGGCCGCGGCTTCGGCATCCTCACCCTCCTCCTCGATATCGCCAAAGGCTGGCTCGCCGTCTGGTTCATGGGCCGCATGACAAGCGGCGATGGGGTCTGGCTCTCCGCTACCGGCGGCAATGAAATATGGATGGCCGCCGCCGGCGTCGCCGTCGTCCTCGGTCACGCCTTCCCCATCTTCCTCAAGTTCCAGGGCGGCAAGGCCGTCGCCAGCTTCGTCGGCGTCGCTCTCGCCCTCGCACCGCTCGCCCTGCTGGCCGTCGTCTTCGTCTTCGTCCTGGTCGTCGCCCGGACACGCTTCATCTCGCTCGGCTCCATCCTCGGCGCCGCCCTCTTCCCCCTCGCCGTCTGGCTGCTCTATCACCCCGTCTGGCAGGTGATCGCCGCGGTGACATTTTGCGGTTTCTTCATCGTCTGGCGTCACAAGTCCAACATCGACCGTCTGCGCACCGGCACTGAAAATGTCTTCCGCTTCGGAGGATCGAAATAGTGAACCGTCTCGCTGTAATCGGCGGCGGCAGTTGGGGCACCGCCCTCGCCCTCGCCCTCGCACCCAAACACTCAAGCGTCCGCCTCTGGGTCTATGAAAAAGACCTCGCCGAGTCCATCAACCAGACCCGCATCAACGAAGTTTTCCTCCCCGGCTTTGCTCTTCCCCAGAACGTCGCAGCCGGCAACGAACTCGCCTGGGCCGTCGACGGCGCCGAAACCGTCCTCGGCGTCATGCCCTCCCACCACGCCCGTTCCATCTACACCCAACTCGCCCCGCACGCGACCCCCGACATGCTCTTCGTCAGCGCCACCAAGGGCCTCGAACACGATTCCCTCCTCCGCATCTCCGAAGTCATGCGCGACTCGCTGAGCGCCCGCTTCAACCCGCGCATAGGCGTTCTCAGCGGACCCACCTTCGCCCGCGAAATCGCCCGCGGCGAACCCGCCGCCATCGTCATCTCCTCGAACGACGCCGATCTCGCCCGCACCATCCAGCAGCGTTTCGCCGGCCCGTCATTCCGCCTCTATACCAACTCCGACCCCGTCGGCGTCGAAATCGGAGCCGCGCTCAAGAACGTCATCGCCATCGCCGCCGGAGTCTGCGCCGGCCTCGGACTCGGAGCCAACACCATGGCCGCCCTCATCACCCGCGGCCTCGCCGAAATCACCCGCCTCGCCGTAGCCGCCGGCGGCAGCGCCCGCACCCTCTCCGGCCTCGCCGGCCTCGGCGATCTCGTCCTCACCTGCAACGGAGAACTGAGCCGCAACCGCACCCTCGGCTACCAACTCGGCCAAGGCAAATCTCTCGCGCAAATCCTGTCAGGAATGCGAATGGTCGCCGAAGGCGTCCAAACGACATCAGCGGCCGTCAGTCTGGCGGCGAAATTCGCTGTCGAAGTGCCAATCGCCGCGCAGATGCATCTGGTCCTCTACAAGGGAAAACCCGCCCGGCTGGCGCTTCGCGACCTGATGGACCGTTCACTCAAAGAAGAGTGATCCACGGCGCTATCTGAGCGCCGGGACCATCCAGCTCGGCGCCCTCCTCCGCTTTCCCCCGGCGGTTGCCGTTGGTTTTGTCGATTTGGTCGATTGGCCTTGCCCAAACCGCGGCTCTCTGCTAATCTCCAATTCATGTTACAGAGGGTATTTTCCATTCTCATTGGCGCGCTGGCGGCCTACTCGCTGGCGTTTGGCCAGGGCACTACTTCGCGGCTCATTGGCGTCGTGCAGGATCCGTCGGGCGCGGCCGTGACCGGCGCAACGGTCAGGCTCACCAACGAGGGAACCAACCAGTCGTTCGCCGCCAGGACCGCCGACAACGGCAGCTACTTCTTTGAAGCGCTGCAATCGGGCGCCTATTCCGTCTCGGTCGAGGCGAGTGGCTTCAAGAGGTTTGTTTCGAAGAACAACCGCGTGACGATCGGACAGCCGTCCACCGTGAACGTCACCCTCGAACTCGGCGCGGTCACCGAAACCATTAATGTCGCGGCGACCGCCGAGATCGTCCAGACCTCGACATCGGGCAACTTCGGCAACGTCTTCAGCGAAACCGTCATCAGGGATCTGCCTATCGTCGGCACGCGCGGACGCAACCCGCTCGATCTCGTCGCCCGCCAGCCCGGCGTTGTCGCCGGCGCCAATACCGGCGGCGGCACTCACGTCAACGGCGCCCGCGACAGGGCCTGGAACTTCACCGTCGACGGCATCGACGCCAACGAGACCAGCGCCGGCGGAGGGAACTTCGCCCCCATCCGCATGAACCCCGACGCGCTTTCCGAGTTCAAGGTCCTCACCGGAAACGCCACCGCCGAATACGGCCGCAATTCCGGCGGCCAGGTGGCCATGATCACCAAGAGCGGCACCAACGAGATGCACGGTTCCCTTTTCTGGTTCTACAGAACGCCCCGCTTCAATGCCAACGAGTGGGAAAACAACCTCAACGCCGTCGGCAAGCGGCAGTTCGTGCAGCAGATTCCCGGCTTCTCGGTTGGCGGACCCGTCCTCAAGAATAAGCTGTTCTACTACGGCAACATGCAACTCCTCCGGGCACGTGAATCCGCGCTCATCAGCCGCACCGTCTACACCGCGACCGCACGGACCGGCCTCTGGCGCTACGTCCGAGGCGGGCGAAACCTGCCTTCGGGCGTCACCGGCGCCAGCGTCGACGCCGCCGGAAACGTCACGCCCGGCCTCAACGCCGGCACCTACAACATCATCGCCAGCGACCCTGACCGGCTCGGCTACAACTCCCGTATCAAAGCCCTCGTCGACCAGACCCCGCTGCCCAACAACTTCACCGGCGGCGACGGCCTGAACACCGCCCTCTACCAGTTCACCGCTCTCCAGTTCGAAAATCAGCGCGACGTCACGATGAAATTCGACTACATTCTGAACGACCGCAACACCGTCTTCGCCCGCATCTCGTTCGGCCGGCAGAATACCGATTGCGACCGCGCCAACGGCGGCGCGCCCCTCTTCCCCGGCCTCCCCTGCATCGTCAACACCGGGCGCGACCCCAAGAACTACGCCTTGAACTGGCGCACCTCTCCGTCCGCCACCACCACCAACGAATTCGTCGCCGGCGTCAACCAGTTCGCCTTCGACTTCAACATCCCTACCGCCGATTTGACCAAGATGTCCGTCGTGGGTCCTGTCACCGTTCCAGAAACCTTCGATTTCGGCAACCTCCGCCGCCTGAAAACCTGGCAGTTCGTCGACAACTTCGCCTGGTTCACCGGTGCGCACAGCCTGAAATTCGGAACCAACGTCCGCCTCGGCAGCCATCAGGACCGGCGCGGTTCCATCGGCGGCTTCAATGCCACTCAGAACGTCAACTTCGACCGCGCCATCAACACCGTGGACGCCACCCGCTTCGCTCTGCCAACTGACATCAATGCCAGTTTCGACCGCAACCCGCTCGAATCCAGCATCAACTTTCTCCTCGGACGCGTCGGCTCCACCAATCGCGGCTTCGTCGCTCAGGGCGACGCCTTCGTCCCGGGTCTCTACGACTTCCTGACGAAGTTCAACGAATACGATTTCTATATTCAGGACACCTGGAAACTCAGCCGCAGGCTCACCATCGATCTCGGTCTCAGGCTGGAAATCAAACAAGCCCCGACCAACCCTGACAACCGCATCCGCCGCCCCGACCAACCCGTCGCCGCCGGCGCCGGAGCCTCCAACGCTCTCAAGTGGGTGCCGGGCTCGCTCTACCGCAACGCGAACAACAACTGGGGACCGTCGGTCGGCTTCGCCTACGATCCTTTCGGCAACGGCAAAACCTCCTTTCGCGGCAACTACCGCATCGCCTATGACCGGATCAATACCTTCATCTTCTCCTCCACCGTCATGCAGAACCTGCCAGGCATCGTCATCGGCGAGAATAACCAGACCTTCGGACAGGCCGGCGGACGGCTTCAGAATCTGGGCGAACTCAAACCGCCTGCGGCGAAGCCGGCCGATTTCGCTCAGTTGCCCGCCTTCGGCAACCGCACCATCACCGTCGTCGATCCGAACTTCCAGATGCCGACCACGCACCAGTGGGGACTCTCGTTGCAACGCGAAGTGATGCGAAACACCCTCGTCGAGGTCAACTACATCGGCCGCCGCGCCTACAATCTCTTTGGCGGCTACAACGCCAACCAATCCGATGTCCGCGCCAACGGCTTCCTCAACGCCGTCCTCACCGCCAACGCCGGCGGCGACAGCCCGCTCATCAACCAGATCATGTCCGTCGACAGCCGCCGCACTACCGGCGAGAACGGCTCCGCCGCACTGCGCCGCATCTACGCCGTCGATCTGCGCAACGCCAACGTCGGCTTCATCGCCCAGGATCTCTCCCGCCGCACCGTTTCGGGCAGGGGCCAGGTGGAAGCCGCGGGCTTGTCGCCTTACTTCTTCCTGCCATATCCGCAGTTCGCCAATGGCATCAACGTGATCGACTCCAACGACTGGTCCACCTACAACGCGCTGCAAATGCAGTTCCAGCGCCGCATGACTTCGGGCCTCGAATTCCAGTTCAGCTACACCTTCGCCAAGTCGCTCGACACCCGCTCCTTCGACCCCGCGTTTACCGTCGTCTCCACCGGCAATGCCCAATCGGCCGGCAGTACGCCGTTCGACATCAATAACCGCAAACTCAACTACGGGCTGTCGGATTTCGACCGCCGCCATGTCGCCCAGACCTACTGGATCTGGGAACTGCCCTTCGGCAAGGGCCGGCGCTACCTGAGCGGCGTTCCCGGAGCCGTCGAACGCATCATCGGAGGCTGGCAACTCGCCGGCTTCGGCACCTTCCAGAGCGGCCGCCCCTTCTCGGTCTACTCCGGATTCTCCACCTTCAACAACGTCGTTCAGTCGTTCGGCAACTGCTCCAATTGCACGCCAACCATGGGCAACGTCACCGACGGAGCCGGCGGCGTGAAGTGGTTCTTCACCCCGGAACAGATCGCCAGTTTCACGCCCCTTCAGATGGGCGAGTTCGGCAACACCGGCCGCAACTTCTTCCGCGCGCCCGGCAGCTTCAACATGGACGCGTCCCTCCTCAAACGCACCCGCATCAACGAACGCTTCAATATGGAGATCCGCGCCGACATGACCAACTTCACCAACACGCCGACCTTCGGCGCGCCAACGGCCACGGTTTCATCCAACATCTTCGGGCGTATCCGCGATACCGTCATCAGCGGCTCGCGCAAGATCCAACTCGGAGCCAAGATCAACTTCTGATCCGCAATCGGTCCAAAAGAATGGGGCGGATTTCCTTCGCGGAATCCGCCCCATTTCCCATCTGTCCCGCTCCTCACCCCGCCTTCAACACCGTGCAAACCGAAGCGCAAATCGGCCCGCCTATATTAAACGTCGCCGCCGCCCGCGCCCCGCCTACCTGCAATCCAGCCGGAGCCTTCCCCAACAACTGCATCGCCGCCCACCCGACCATCGCCACCCCCGTCGCCCCCACCGGATGCCCCTTCGCAATCAGCCCCCCCGACGTGTTGATCCCGCACTCCCCATCCGCCGCCGCCTTCCCCTCCACCCAATACCGCGCCCCCCCGCCAATCTCCGCCTTCCCAATCACCTCCGTCCCAATCGCCCCCATCACCGTGAAACAATCATGCACCTCGGCCACATTCACATCCTCCGCCGTCAACCCCGCCATCGCATACGCCCTCCCCATCGCCCCGTACGCCCCCGCCGGACGCAGCACATCACGTCCCGCCCTGCTCAACGCGTCCGTCGCCTGCCCCCAACCCGCCACCTCCACCGCATCCTGCCTCTTCACCCCCAACTTCGCCAACCCCTCCTCCGTAGCCAGAATCAACGCCGCATACCCATCCGTAATCTGCGAACAGTCATACGTCTTCAACGGCAACCCATCGACGACATACCGGTTGATCCCCTCAATCGTCGTCGCCTGTTCCAGCGTCACGCTCACCTTCCGCATCTGAGCCTTCGGATTCAGCCGCGCGTTCGCATACTCCTGCACCGCAATCGCCGCCAGATCCGCCTCCGTCGCCCCATGCGCCGCCATGTAATCCCGCATCACTTCGGCGAAAATATGCGGAAAAACGAACGTCTTCCCTTCCCTGTCCTCCGGATGCGAAAAATACCCCAACACCTGCCCGATCAACTTCCCATCCATCTTCCCGTCCTCGCCGCGCATCTTTTCATAACCGATCGCAACGCCGGTCTCCGCCATCCCCAACTGCAACTTCTGAATCACGCTCACCACCGCCTGCCCCCCCGACGCGCAAGCGTTCTCCACCGCCTCGATCGGCTTGCCCGCCATCCCCTCCACATCCGCCACCAGCCCCGCCAGCAACCCCTGCCCGTTCAAAGTGAACCCGCAAGCCGACCCAATCGAAGCCGTGCCAAGTTCCCCCGCCCGAACGCCAATCTCCCCGCAAGCCCCCTCCACCGCCGCCCGCACAATCGCCGGCGCCGTCATCCCCATCAACTTCCCAAACTCCGACTGATGATACGCCGCGACATAAATCTTCTTCATGGCCATTCTCCCGTTACGTTCCCGTCACCACCCCGCCATCCACGCTCAACACCGCCCCGTTCACAAACGAAGCCGCCGTCGACGCCAACCAGACATACGCCTCCGCGATCTCCTCCGGCTGTCCCATCCGCCCCAGCGGCGTATGCGCCGTCATCGAATCCAGAACCTTTTGCGGCATCCCCGCCAGAATCTCGGTCGCAATGAATCCCGGCGCCACCGCATTCACCCGGATCCCATGCCGCCCCAGTTCCCGCGCCCACACCTTCGTCATCCCAATCACGCCCGCCTTCGTCGCAATGTAATTGGTCTGCCCAAAATTCCCATACAACCCCACCACCGACGTCGCGTTCAGAACCACCCCCCCGCCCCGCGCCATCATCCCCGCCGCCACCGCCCTCGTGCAAACAAACACGCCGCGCAGGTTCACGCTCACGACGGCATCAAACTGCTCATCGCTCATGACCGACTGCACGGCGCCATCTTTCTGTTTCACCAGCATCCCGTCCCGCAGGATGCCCGCATTGTTCACCAGCACATCCACCCCGCCCCAGTGCCCCGCCACCTTCTCCGCCGCCGCATTCACCCCATCTGAATTGGTGACATCCACCCTCATCAGGACCCCCTCGCCCCCCGCCCCCGCCATCTCCGCTTCGAACGCCGCCGCATCGCCCTGCACGTCCCATCCCGCCACCCGCGCACCCTCCTGCGCGAATCGCCGCGCCGTCGCCCGGCCAATGCCCGCCGCCGCGCCCGTCACAACCACCACCTTGCCCTTCAGCCCGGTCTCGATCATCGCTGCCTCCCTGTCAATCCGCTATCCAGGGTAGCAGGGCTTTGCTCACGGACCTAACGGTAAATTGTCCGCAATCCGCCGCGTCGCGCTCGCTGCCGCCGGCCCGCAAAACGCCGCCGCGTTCCCTCTCAGATCATTGCCCAGTATCATCAGATGTTCCGCCCCCGTCCCCACCGAGATTCCGCATGCCGTCTGCCCCTGCTGCACCGTCGCAAACCGCCCCACCCGGTTGCCCTGCACCTGCACCCCCACCACCCAATCCCCAATGCTCACGCCCGCGTACCTCATGCTCTGCGCGTTCCCGTTCGCCGTCACTTCGTTGTTCGACAGCATCACATTCGTCCCGCCTTCAATCCACGCCCCATGCCCGCCGTTCTCCCTCAACGCCCCGCCCGTGAAGATCACCGTGTCCACCCCCGCCCCCCTCACATGCAGCCCCGCCGCCCCATGCGCGAACCTGCCGCCCTCATACCCGTTGTAGGCGCACCACGAATTCGTGAACCGCATCGAATACACCTTCGCACCCGCCCCCGACCCGTCCACCAGGCACCCCCCCAACCTGTTCGTATCGCCTGAAAACTGTGTGAACGACCCATACAGCGCGCTCTTCCCCGCCCCCGGCGCAATCATCAGCCCATAGCCAAACTCCAGCGCGTGAACGTTCGCCACATCCAACCCGCCCCCGCTCACATACGCCAGCCCCGCGCTCCGCTCGTCTTCCGCCCCGCTCGTCGATTGATTCGACATCGTTGTATTCGTGATCTTGTTGCTCCCACCGCCCCTCACCCGCACCCCCGCCGTCCGCGCCGCCCACACCGTCGCCGAGTCCACATGCGCGTACCAGCAATCCTCCAGCGCGATCCCCGTCGCGTGGTTCTTCACAACAACGTCGCTGATCCTGAACTGGTGGTTCGCCTCCCTCACCTCGATCCCCGTCCCCGCGCTCCCGTCCTTTGCCAGCGATTCCACGCTCCCCGCCACAACCGACAACCCGCGCAGCCCCGCCCCGCGCGTCAACGCCCCGCCCAATCCCCGAAAATCGAAAACCAACGCCCCCCCATTCCCCCGGTTCACGATGAACGTCAGATCCGCCCCCGCTCCTTCAATCCATACCCGCCCCCGCACCACCACCGGTGCCGAAATCACATACCGCCCCGGCCCAATCGTCACCCGCCCCCCGCCGTCGTTTTCAGCCGCCCGAATCGCCGCCTGAATCGCCCCCGTATCGTCGGTCGCCGCCGCCCCCGCCGCCCCAAACGCCCTCGCCTCATACCGCCCATCGCTGCTCGCCCCCGCGGCCACCGCCGCGAACATCATTAAGACCGTCAACGCGTTCTTCATGGTACGCCCCATGCTCGCCCGCCATACCCGCCGCTTCAATCCTGGTCCGTCCCACCGCTTTCGTACTGGAACTTTCTCCCTCCAAACCCTCCCTGAACTGGTACCAACGGCTACACTGGAATCATGACCCGCCGCGAGCTTCTGGGCGCTCTCGCCGTCGCACCCCTAACCTCCCTCCCCGCGCCGCCCCCCGTCGCCATCCGCCGCTGCTCCTCCTACGACGATGACCTCGCCTCCCTCATCGCCTCCATGTTCGATTCCCTCGGCGGCGCTTCCCGCCTCGTCTCCAACAAGACCGTCACCATCAAGCTCAACCTCACCGGCAGCCCCGCCCAACGCATCCAGGGCCGCCCCCTCGGCGTCACCCATTACACCCACCCCCGCACCGCCACCGCCCTCGCCCACGTCCTCCATTCCGCCGGTGCCCGCCGCATCCGCTTCGTCGAATCCTGCTGGGCCACCCCCAGACCCTTAAGCGACTACCTCCTCGAATCCGGCTGGAACCTCCGCCTCCTCCGCTCCTCCGCCCCCAATATCGAACTCATCAACACCAACGCTCTGAACCTGGGACAGCCTTATGCGAAGGGGCGAAGGGCGCGAAGGGGACGCGAAGGGGCGAAGGGGACGGCCTGGCGAAGGGCGAAGGGGACGCGAAGGGCGAAGGGGACGGCGAAGGGGACGGCGAAGGGGCGAAGGGGAGCGAAGGGGACGGCCTGAATTGGCGAAGGGCGCGAAGGGGACGGCCTGAATTGAGCACTTGGCGAATTTGACGAAGGGGACGGAGCGCTCCATCCCCTTCGATATCTCCTGTATTGTCAGTTACTTGTAACTCGCCCAAACGTCCGTTCGCCCGTCCAGCCCCGCCTCCACCTCGCCCCGCCCGCCCCGCACACCCACCCCGCATTGAAAACACGCCACTTATCGTATCGAAATTCTCCACCAAATTCACC
>CAMTUE010000080.1:0-24468 GCA_947084845.1 uncultured Bryobacteraceae bacterium
ATTCTCAATGCGCTCAAAGTCCCGCTCCCAGCAAAGTAGAACGTAGTCAGGCACAAAAACGACGGCCCGCTGGCCAAGTCACAGCCAGTCAAGTAGTTACTGCCAAAACTCCCCTCGTCTGGCGGGGGAAGATCCGCCTGATACAGCGTCGCGGCGATGCGACGCTGTTGAGGGTCGAAGTGCCGGTTGCGCGAGCTCATCGCCAAGCCGTCCGGTTCGCGCACGGTGGCAACCGGCACGATCATGACCGGGATATTGAAGTCGGTAACCATTTTCTGGATGATCGCCAATTGTTGCGCGTCCTTTTCGCCAAAGTAGGTTTTATCCGGCTGAACGATATTGAAAAGCTTGTTGACCACGGTGGCCACACCGCGGAAGTGACCGGGGCGAAACTCGCCGCAGAGCCGCTCTGAGAGCGATGACACATGGACATACGTCAGTTGCGGTGCCGCGTACATCTCGTTGGCGTCTGGCGCAAATACGACATCCACATCGAGTGCGGTGCAGAATTCCACGTCCGTAGGGAGAGTTCGCGGGTATCGCTCGCAGTCTTCGTTGCGGTCAAACTGGATTGGGTTCACGAAGATGCTGACCACGACGAAGTCCGATTCTTCCCTGGCCCGCTGGATGAGCGCTCCATGCGCGGCGTGCAGCGCGCCCATGGTGGGGACGAAGCCGACGGTACAACCGCGTCGCCGGGCCTCCGCCAAGCTGTGCCGGATCTCCGGGATGGTGTGAAGCAGTTCCGTGCTCAATGGCCCGGCTCCCGCGCGGCTGCCGTACGGGCTCGCCCGGCAGCCGGAAAACGGCCGTTCTGCACGTCGGAGATATACTCGCTCGCGGCCTTCACGATCGTGTTGCCCAGGTCGGCGTAACGCTTGACGAACGGTGGGGTGAATTCTTCATAGAGGCCGAAGGCGTCGTAGCTGACCAGCACCTGCCCGTCGCAGTGCGGGCCTGCCCCGATGCCGATGGTTGGGACCGCCAGTTCCTGGGTGATCACTCTTGCCACCTCATCTGGAATCGATTCGAGAACGACGGCGAAGGCGCCTGCCTGCTGAAGGATCCGCGCCTCCTCGATCACGTGCTCGGCCTCGTGGCTGGACTTTCCGACGCGGCGGAAGCCGCCGAGCTGGTGGACGGATTGCGGAGTCAAGCCCACGTGGCCCATGACAGGAATGCCGATTTCGACAAGCCGGGAAACTACATCGGCGACGGCACGCCCTCCTTCCAGCTTCACGGCGGCGGCACCGCCCTCCTGCATCAGGCGCCCGGCATTCCGCACGGCATCCGGGATGCTGACCTGGTAGCTGAGGAACGGCATGTCGGCGATCACCAGTGCTCTTCGCGCCCCGTTGGAAACAGCTCGCGTGTGGTGCACCATGGCATCGAGCGTCACCGGAAGCGTCGTCTCATAGCCGAGCACCACCATCCCGAGCGAATCGCCGACAAGGATGGTATCGATGCCTGCGCGGTCCAGCAACCGTGCCATGGTCGCATCGTAAGCCGTCAGCATCGTGATTTTCTGGCCGCGTTTTTTTCTATCGACCAGGTCGGGGATTCGAATCGGCTTTGCCTGCTTGTTCATCCAGTTTCAGTTCCTTCGCAAAATCGCTTCCATTCGTTCCGCCGCGCCGGCCGCTAGGCCTTTCCGCCGCGCGACGTCCAAGGTGTGCAGTCCCGCCGCGCGGTAAAGATCCTGAATGTGCCGCGGGGCTGAGGCCAACGCCTCGAGATGCAGCCGCACGGTCCCGGCGTCTCCACGCTCGATGGGGCCGGTCAGGGCCGCCACCGGCCCTCGCTCGAAAATATTCTCTACCGCCGTGCGAACCAGGGGCGCCAATGCGCGGAGCGCGCTATCGCCATCCTCGCCCGCCGCGGTGGCCAGCAGGCTCTGCGCGGCATCAATCAGCCCGGCGGCGTAGTTGCTGGCCATCACGGCGGCTGCGTGGTACAAAGGCCGCGCATCCGGCCGAATTCTGAGCACCTGGCCTTCCAGCAGCTTCACAATCTGCTCCGCCCATTCCACCCCAGGACCATCACCCGAGACGGCGAATGCGGCTCCCCGCAGCGCCGCCACTCCTTGCTCCGGACTGCGGATGGTTTGCAGCGGATGGAGGGTTCCGCAAGAGAATCCGCACAACCGCAACGGCGCAAGCTCCTCGACGTCCTTCGCCCCACACGTATGGAGCGCGAGGCCGGTCCCCGGAACGCCAGCGGCGAGCGCCTCCGCGACATCTTTGAGAGCGGAGTCCGAGACCGCGATCAATAACCGTGATGCACGGCCAGGCAGTTCAGCGAACCCGACTGGTTCGACTCCGTCCCCGATGAACTCCGCAGCCAGCCTGGTCCGGACCGGGTCACGCCCGGCGATGCACACAACTGGTTCGCCACGTTCGCGAAGCAGCCGTCCAATCGCCTGAGCAAGTTTTCCCGATCCGGCGATTCCAATTGGTTCAGACGGCCTGCGTTCAGAGAGCATCTTTCAGTGTAATCCGAGCGCCGGGGCGTTATCTGCTCTCGCCGCGCTCACGTACGCACGCCTTTGGCGATCGAAACTCTCCTGAGCTTGGCTTTGCCGCGACATTGACGGCAAGACATGCGACGTGATATTCATGAACAGGTTCGAGGTGCTCGTCATTGAAGGCGAGTGAAAAGGGAAGCGGGTGAGATTCCCGCGCGGTCCCGCCACTGTGAGCAGCGAGCGGCCGGCAGAAGAAAACCACTGTTCCTTCGGGAATGGGAAGGTCGCCGGTTCGTGATGACCTGTGAGTCAGGAAACCTGCCTTGGGCATGAGTTGCGCCGCGCTTCGAGTGAGAGCGAACGGTGTGATGAGCTGATCAGGGCTGCCTGATCGTCTCATTTCCCACCTGTTCCGACTGTTTCTCTCATCCACGAGGCGTTTACGCAAGTTCGGAAGACGAGTTCGGAAGAATTGTTGGGGCTGGACGTGCCGTGGATCGCCACGTAGCGCCAGTGCGGGGGGGCTCTGGCCGTCGCCGTTCTCCATGCACTTTGCGTGCCGCGCGGTGTGGTCCGCAAAAACTCGATCGGCGTTACGCAGCCTCCTTCTCCAGCCTGTATTCGTGATGCAGACCGCCGAGAACCGACGTCGATTCGACTCGG
Organism: uncultured Bryobacteraceae bacterium; assembly: GCA_947084845.1. Classification (GTDB taxonomy): domain Bacteria; phylum Acidobacteriota; class Terriglobia; order Bryobacterales; family Bryobacteraceae; genus PNKE01. Next base: position 3,128 of record CAMTUE010000080.1, read on the forward strand.
TACCCGGCGGAAAACTCGTGTCTGTGTGGGCCGGCCGGGACTTTGGCTTGGGGTGGTTCCGGAATTCCTGGCTGTGCCTGTCGCAAACCTCGAACTGAATGAGAACATGGAGCTTGCGCCTCATTCGTAACTTCCTCCAGGTGGCCCTGAGCATGCTCCGCGTGCTGGTTGAGGCAGCGGCAGCGACATTCCAATCCCCGCGACGCATGGACAGGGGTGCGACAGGAAGCGTGCCCGTATCCCGCGGGTCAGACGAGATTCTGCACCGGAACCCTATTCGGCCTGCGGTCTCCGCCCTTCAAGCTGTTCACCGAGCGCCCATGATCTACGTATTCGTCCGGTGAACCCATCTTTCTTGGCGTGGAATCCGGCTGCACACTGGGGTCATGAGTTCGGCGCGGAGACAAGTGGAGATGGCGGCGAGGCGCGAGCGGTGGGCGGGGATCGTGGAGTAAGCGCAAGCCAGCGGGATGCCGGTCCGGCGGTACTGCCAGAAGCACGATGTGGACGAGGGACAGTTCTACCACTGGCGGCGCCTGATGGAACTGGAATCGGCCAGGAGCAAGACGAAGACCGCTGCCGAGCCAGGCTTCGTGCTGGTGCGGGCGGGACCGGCGGCGAAATCGGCGGCGCCGGACAGGCCGGAACAAGCCTTGCTGGAACTGGTGCTGGAGCGCGGCTGGCGGCTGCGGATTCCGAATCCGGTCGATGAGGCGGCGCTGCGCGCGGTGCTGGGCGTGCTCAGTGAGCGACCGTGATCACGTTCCCGGCGGCGGTGCAGTCGACCAGGTAGCTGGAGATGCCGACCATGAGGGCCAGCCGCGACGCGATGTCTCCCGCATCGGTGGCGCCGTCCTCGCGAATTCCGGCGCCACCGCTGTTGACCAGCAGGTAGTGCCAGAAGTTCGGGTCGCCCTGCCACCAGATGGCCTGCTCGCAGGAAGGCAGGTGGGGCGCGCCGACGTTGTTGAGCAGCCGCGTTTCGAGATTGCAGAAGGCGATCGCCTCGGCCGATGTGCACGACCACCGGGAGCCCATGAAGTAGACGTAGGCCTTGTCGGTGAGGCCGGGCGTTGGCTGGCCAACGAGCAGGGCGTCGAGTGTATCCGCCTCGCGGTCGTTGAGGGAGAAGCCGAACGAGCCTGGGGAGAACCCTCCCGACAGGATCTGCGCGTGGTGCATGAGCGGGACTTCGTAGATGTCGCCCGCGCCGGCCGTGATGGTGAGTTTGTCCCATCCGACCGAGGCGTAGCGGACGCAGTCGGGCCGGACGTTGCCCTCCTCGCCGTTGACTTTGCGGATCTCCAGATCGAACTGGAGCGTGAACATAACGAGGCATGGGCAGGGGGACGGCGCGGCGTCGCAAGCTGCTGATTTGAAGGCACCATGGAGTTCTGTCTACCCACAGGTGGCCTTGATAGGCTGAGAGCGAATTTTCTTAGCCGAGAAAAAGGAGAGTCGCTATGAAGAAACCATATCAGATTGAAGCGCAGCGGGCTGTCAAGCAGCTGGAGGAAATGGCCACCGATGGGAATCCAGCGGTGCAGATGGTGCTGCCGATGGCGGAGATGTTGGGTTGGCTTGCACGTTTCCATCAGTTCGAGGCAGGATTGTCCAAAACTTGGATCAGATTGTGGCTTGTGCCGCCGCCGCATTCGGCCCACGATTGATCAGTTTCCGCTGCACGACGCGGAGCGGACAAAAAGCCATGCGCACTTGCTGTTCGACGCTGTTCGCCCTGGTGAGCCTCGGCCTGCCCTTGGCCGGCCAACGCACGGTGGTGGGGATCCGCGGATCGGTGTTCACCATCAACGGTCACCCGACCTACACCGCCGCAGCAGGGTTCCCGAACGCCGATCCCAACCTGACCGGCACGCTGCTGAACGTGCGCGCGGCGCAGGCGATCTTCGACGACGCGAACTACCCCGCCCAGGGCGGGCGCGGCAAGCCGTATCTCTCCAACACGATGGGAGTCGTTGTGTTCGAGTATCCGGAAGGCAGGTGGGATCTCCAACGCAACGTGAACGAGTTCGTGCGGGGCATCGAGGACTGGCGCCGCACCGGGCTGCTCGCCTTCACCGTCAACCTGCAAGGCGGCGGACCGGTCGACGGCAACTACGGCGAAAACGTGCCGATGCAGCCGCGCCACAACAGCGGGTTCGATGCAGCGGGCAACCTGAAGCCCGCCTACGGCAAGCGCCTCGAACAGGTGCTGGCAGCCGCGGACCGGCTCGGGATGGTGGTCATCGCCGGGTTCTTCTACCAGGGTTCTGACGAGCGCATCGCCGTCGTTCCGCGGGACGAGCATGTGCGGTGCGCGGTGGTGAACGGGATTCGCTACCTGAAGTCGTTGCCCTATCGCAACGTGTTGATCGAGATCAACAACGAGACGAGCGTCAACGGTTACAGCCATCCGCTGTTGCAGCCGGACGGGATCTATGAACTGGTCGCCCTGGCGAAGGCGGAAGCGGGCCGGGACTTCCCGGTTTCGATGAGTTGGTCGGGCGGCATCATGCCGCGCGGCAGCCGGGGAGACCGTGCGCTGCGCCTGGTGGACTACGTGATGTTCCACACCAACGGGCGGGATCCTGAGGCGGTGCACACCGACATCCAGGCGATGCGCCGCTGGCTCGGCTATGAGCGCCCGGTGCTGATCAACGAAGATGGCGTCAGCACGTTCAATCTCGAAGCAGCGGTGCGCGAGCGAGTTGGCTGGGGCTACTACGACCAGGGGTGGAACAACTACCGGGACGGCTTCCAGAGCCCGCCGGTCAACTGGGGGATCAGCACGCCGGTGAAATGGCTGTTCTTTGAACAGGTGGCCAGGCTGACCGGTTCGCCCGCGCCGCCGCGGCCGAACTATGTGGATAGCCAGTCGCCGGTGATCAAGTTGATCGGGCTGAAGGAGGGGCAGGAGTTGACGGCGCCGGCCTGGATTGAAGCCGTCGTCGAAGACCGCCACGCACGCTGGCCGGTCAAGCGCGTCGAGTTCTTCATCGACGGCAAACCGTATAGCTACCGCGCGCGCGCCCCTTACATGCTGGGCGGGCGCGAATGGTGGGACGGCCGGGAACTCGCGCCGGGCAGGCATACGCTGCGCGTCGCCGCGTTCGACATGCGGGGTCCGCGGTTCACCGAAACCTGCACTATCGAGGAAGTGCCGTTCGTAATCGTGGGAGGAAACGAGCCATGAAACAAGCAATCATTACTGCCTTCCTGGGCAAATTGCGGGACCGGTTCTGCGAGTATCAGGAACCGCTCAGCGTTGAACAGAAGCTCGAATTGATGACCAGAATTCCCGGCGTGGCCGGCGCCGAAGTGGTGCATCCCTACGAGGTGGAACCCTCGCCCGAGCGGATGCTGGAGCACCTGCGGCGGTTCAAGCTCGAGGTTTCCGCAGTGAACGTCAACGTCAAGGGCGACCCCGCGTTCATCTACGGTTCGCTCTCGTCGCCGGACCCCCAGATCCGCGCCAAAGCGGTGGACTTCATCATGCGCGCCAAGGACTACGCCAAGGCGATCGGGGTCGACCGGGTCACCTGTTGTCCGCTCAGCGACGGCTACGATTATTCGTTCCACACGCACTACATCTCCGCCTGGCGGCGGATGGTCGAATGCGTGCGCGAGGCGGCGGTGTACCTGCCGGAGATCCTGCTGTTCATGGAGTACAAGCCGTCGGAGACGCGGGTCCACTGTCTGCTCGATTCGGCGGTCAAGACGATTCAGTTGTGCGACTCGGTGGCCACCGGCAATGTCGGGGTGACCATCGACATCGGCCACTCCATCTACGGCGGCGAGACCCCCGCCGAGGCGCTGGCCCATGTGGCGATGAGCGGTCATCCCTACTACGTCCACGTCAACGACAACAACGGCAAGTGGGATTGGGACCTGATGGTCGGCACCTGCAACCTGTGGACCTACGTCGAGTTCCTGTACTACCTGAAGGAGTTGAATTACGACGGCTGGATCACCTCGGACACTTCGCCGGTACGCCAGGATCCCATCGAAACCTTCGCCTTCAACGTGCGGATGACGAACCGCATCTGGGACTGGCTCGACCGCGTGGACCGCGACTTTATCCGTGAGAGCCTCGAGCGGCACGAATTCCTGCCGATCATGAAACTGCTCTCCGCGGAGATGTTCGCGGGAGTGGCCACCGGGCGGGAAGTCACGCGATAGTGCCATGCGCCACGCCGTCCTCACGCCCTTTTTCGGTAAGCTCCAGGACCGTTTTTGCGAGTACCACGAGCCGCTGCCGATCGCCGAAAAATTGCGGCGCGCCTCCCGCATCCGGGGGGTTGAGGGCGTGGAGATCATCTTTCCCGACGAGTGCGCCGAAGCGGCGGCGGTCGCGCCGCTGCTGGCGGAGCTGGGGCTGAGTGTGGCGGCGGTGAATGTGAACCTCAAGGGCGAGCGCATCTTCGAGCGCGGGGCGCTGAGCTCGCCCGACCCCGGCGTGCGCGGCCGCGCGGTGGAACTGCTGTGCCAGGGCAAGACGCTGGCGGCGCAACTCGGCGCGCGGCGCGTCACCTGCGCGCCGCTCGCCGACGGCTACGACTATCCGCTCCAGATCGACTACCGGCAGGCCTGGCGGCGGATGGCGGATTGCGCCGCCGCCGCCGGTTCCTTCCGGCCGGAGGTGGCGCTGCATTTCGAGCACAAGCCGGCGGAACCGCGCACGCGGGGGCTGCTCGATACGGCAACGAAAGCGATCCGCCTCTGTCAGGACGCCGGCAGCGAATCGCTGGGCGTGACCTTCAACGCCGGGCACGCGATGTACGACGGCGGCTGCGCGGCCGCGGCGTTGGCGGAAGTGCTGGAGAGCGGGCTGCCCTACTACCTGCATTTCTGCGATGCCACCACCGGCTGGGATTGGGACCTGCTGGCGGGGTCGCAGCACCTCTGGCAGTGGGCCGAGGTGCTTTTCTACCTCGTGCAGGATGGCTATACCGGCTGGCTCACCGCCGACACGTTCCCGGTGCGGCAGGATGCCGGCGAGATGTTCGCGGCCAACATCGCGGTCACCGAACGGATCTGCCATTGGATTGCCGGGCTCGACCGGGAAGCCGTCGAGCGGGCGCTCGCTGAGCACCACGCCCTGCCAATGCTCAAGGAGCTGGAGCAATGCCTCCCGCCGCCAGCATGACCGCCGCCCCTCCGGCAGGCAACCGGACACGGGTGCGCTGGCTCGTACTGGCCTATCTGTTCGTCTTTTCCTTTCTCACCATCGTGGACCGCGTGGCGATCTCGGCGGCCAAAGTCGACATGTCGCTCGAGCTGGCCATCCCCGACGTGACGTTCGGACTGGTTTTCGGCGTGTTCGCCCTCGGCTACGCCCTCTTCCAGGTGCCGTCGGGCTGGGCGGTGGACCGCTTCGGGCCGCGCGCGTTCCTGGCCCTCATCGTGTTGTTGTGGTCGTTGTTCACCGGGCTGACCGGCGCGGTCAGCGCGGTGACGGCGCTGATCGTCATCCGCTTCCTGTTCGGAGCGGCGGAGGCCGGCATTTACCCCACCGCCAGCCGCGCGATCTACAACTGGATGCCCCGGCAGGAGCGCGGCGCCGCCCAGGGCCTGATGTTTGTCGGTTCGCGCCTGGGCGCGGCCTTCGGCCTGTCGGTGGTCTCGTTCGCCATCGCCCGCTTCGGTTGGCGCGCATCGTTCTGGGTGCTGGCCGCGGTTGGCGTCCTGCTCGCCGCGGGCTGGTACGCCTGGTTTCGCAACCATCCTGCCAATATGCGCGGCGTGTCGGCGGCCGAACTCGCGCACATCAGCGGCGGCGAAGCGGTCGCGCCAGCCGCTGCGGTGAGCGCCGGCCACTGGACGGCGCTGGTGTTTTCCAGCAACGCAGTGCTGCTGATGGCGCAGTATTTCGCCTCGAACTTCACGTTCTTTCTGGCCTTCAGTTGGCTGCTGCCGTACCTCAAATCGCACTACGGCCTGACCGCGCTCGAGGCCGGCGCCTACGCCAGCATCCCGCTGTATTGCGGCGCTTTCGGCAACTGGCTGAGCGGCACGCTGGTGGACGCCGTGTACCGCCGCGGCCGCTGGCGCGCGTCCCGCCTGGTACCGGCCCAGATCGGCTTCGCGCTCGGGGCGGTCAGCCTGATCGCGGCGGCTTCGATGCCGTCGGTGCTGGGGGCCGTGATCTGCTTTTCTTTGGCCACGCTGGGGGTCGACATGACGCTCAGCCCGAGTTGGACGAGTTGTCAGGACATCGCCGGTCCCCGCACCGGCGTGCTCTCGGGCGCCATGAACATGATCGGAAACCTCGGGTCGTTCGTCAGTTCTGTCACGTTCCCGCTGCTGCTCGAATCAACCGGCAGCGCAGCGGCCTACTTCTACCTTGCCGCCGGCATCAATCTTCTCGCGATGCTCTGCTGGTGGCGCATCCGTCCGGACCGAAGCTGAGTGCAAACAACAGTGGGAGGTGTCTATGCTGAGAATCCAAGCCAAACATGTTTGGTGGCTGACCGCGCTGCTGGTGGGGTTTCCGGCGCTGTCTTTCGCCCAAGGCGGAACGGGAGAGATCATGGGCACGGTGCGCGACGCAACCGATGCGCTGATCCCCGGCGCAACCGTGAAGCTCGCAAATACGGCGACGGGCGCGACGCGCGCCGTCACCACGAATGAAGCGGGTCTCTACGTCTTTCCGGCGCTGCCGCCGGGAACCTACACCCTGACCGTGGAGCGGCAGGGATTCCAAAGCCAGACCCACCGGGAGATTTTGCTGCACGTCCAGCAGGTGGCGAGAATCGACTTCGCCCTGCGCCTGGGACAGATCGTCGAGAGCATCGACGTCACGGGCGCGGTGCCACTGCTGTCGACCGAGGACAGCACCGTCGGACAGGTGATCGAGAACCGCAGGATTGTGGAACTGCCCCTGAACGGGCGCAACTACCTGCAACTGGCGGCCCTCAGCCCGGGCGTGAATATCAACTCGTCGCCGGGCGCCGGCGGTGTCAGTTTCCAGGGCGGCCATCGCGCGCGGCAGACGGTGACGATCAATGGCCAGCGCGGGCAGTTCAACCACTACACCCTCGACGGCATCGAGAACACCGACCCCAACTTCAACACCTACATCCTGCTGCCTTCAATCGACGCGTTGCAGGAGTTCAAAGTGCAGAGCGCCACCTATCCGGCCGAGTTCGGTTACGGCGTCAGCCAGATCAACGTGACCACCAAGTCCGGGACCAACGAAGTCCATGGCGTGTTGTATGAGTACCTGCGCAACCACATGTTCGACGCCAAGAACTTCTTCGACCGGGCGGACCAGCCGATTCCTCCCTTCAAGCGCAACCAGTTTGGCGGGACGATCGGCGGGCCCATCATGAAGAACAAGCTGTTTTACTTCGGCAACGCGGAGGGCATCCGGGAAGTCAAGGCACTAACCACCATCAGCTCGGTGCCTTGGGCGGAACTGCGCGCCGGCAACTTCGCAGGAAGACGGCCGGCTTTTGATCCCGCCAGCCGGAGCAGACAGCCCAACGAGACCATTACCGCCCAGCAGTTCCCGGGCAATATCGTGCCGGCCACGCGCATCGATCCCGTGATCGCGAAAGCGATGGCCTACTGGCCCACGCCCAACCTCGGGGGAACCACCCGCAATTTCCTGAACAACGAGTCGCAGCGGTTCAACGACGACCAATACCTGGCCCGCATCGACTACCTGCAATCCCCGGGCCTGTCCTGGTATGGGCGCTACAGCTACGCCAAGGATCGCGAGTACGGGCCTGCCGCGATTCCGGAACGCGGGACGTGGACGAGAACGCGGCCTGACCAGGCGCTGGCCGGTGCGACCTGGGTGATCTCGCCCACGCTGGTCAACAACTTCCGCTTCGGCTGGTCGCGTTTTGACAACCAGATGGTGGGCACCAACTCCTACGTCAACGACATCAACGGCACGATCCTCAAGATCCAGGGTCTGAACCTCAGCAACGACCCGTCGTTCTGGGGCTTGCCTGCGTTCGGGGTCACCGGCTTCACCGGCTTCGGCGACCGGACGCACATTTTCCTCACGCACAACAACATCTTTGAAGGCTCCAACGACCTGAGCTGGGTGCGCGGCAAGCACGTCTTCAAGATGGGCTTCACGGTCAAGCCGATCCAGTACAACCAACTGGGCAACCAGTTCGCGCTGGGCGGCTTCGATTTCGACGGCACCAGCACTGAGAACACCGCCGCCCGCCCGAACACCGGCGAGCCGATGGCTGACTTCCTGCTCGGCCAGCCGGTTCAGTCCTACACCGCGGTCTCCCCGGCCGATGCCCGCCTGCGCAGCACCTACTGGGCCGGCTACGTCAGCGATTCCTGGAAAGTGACGCCCAGGCTGACGCTCGAACTCGGCATCCGGTACGAATTCATGCCGCGCTTCCGCGACATCAAAGATCAGTCGGTCAATGTGTGGGGCTTGGGCACCGGCAAGCCGGTCCTGGTGCGGGCCTCCAACCTGGGCACGGGCCGCGATCCGTATGAAAACCAGATCGTGCGCTTCACCCGGGCCGAGGTGGTGCGCGATGGCCGTATGGGCCCCGGGCTGGTTCCCAACGACGGGAACAACTGGGCGCCGCGCTTGGGCCTGGCCTACCGGGTGAACAACGACACGGTCATACGGGCCGGATTCGGTACGTTCTTCAATATGGTCGACCTCGGCAATTCGGTCTATGACATGTCGCGCACGCTGGCGGGTCTGCGGCGCGACTTCACCGATCGCGACTTCCCGAATCTAAAGTTGTCCGGCCCGGCGTTCCATACGGGAACCGCGGGCGCCACGATTCCGCTGGCGCAGCCGCTGATCCTGGCCAACAGCACCAACATGCGCACGACCTACGTCAACCAGTGGAGTTTCGACATCCAGCGCTCGATCACCCCGAACATGGTGCTCTCGGTCGGTTATGTCGGATCGCAGTCGCACCGGCTGACGAAGTTCACCGGCTGGAACAACCCGCTCCCCGGGCCGGGGTCGATCGATGCCCGGCGTCCGTACCAGCAGTTCGGCTGGATTCAGTACCCCGACTCCATCGGCAACGGCAACTTCCACTCGCTCCAGGTGAAGCTCGAACAACGGTTTGATCGAGGCATTACCATCCTCAGCGCTTACACCTACGGCAAGTCGATCGACGACACCAGCGGCATCCGTCCGGGCTCCGGCGATACGCTGTTCGTCAACGACCCGCAGTGCAACAACGGCTGCGAGCGGGCGCGCTCCGGCTTTGACTCGCGCCACCGCTGGGTCACTTCGAGCCTGTTTGAACTGCCGTTCGGCCGGGGCAAAGCGCGCCTCGGCGGCATCAACCGGTTTGCCAATGCCTTCATCGGCGGGTGGCAGATGGGCGGCATCCTGACGCTCGAGAGCGGGCTGCCGGCCACGCCGTCGGCGGGCATCGATGTCGCCAACATCGGCGTCGGCGGCGGGAACCGTCCGGATGCCACCGGGGTGAATCCGAACCTCGGGCGCGGCAAGCAGACTGTTGATAACTTCTTCGACCGATCTGCGTTCCGGCAGCAACCGCTGTACACCTTTGGCAACGCCGGCCGCAACATCATCGATGGCCCAGGCATCATCAACCTGGACTTCTCGGCGATGAAGCGGTTTCACTTCGCCGAGCGGCGTTACCTGGAGTTTCGCAGCGAGGTCTTCAACCTGGCGAATCATCCGATATTCGGCATGCCGACCACCAACCTGCGCAGCCTGACCTACGGCCAGTTGACCGGCACCCGGATCGACAGCCGCCAGGTCCAGTTCGCGCTCCGCCTGGCGTTTTAGCGGGCGGCGCGGCCGGGAGACGTGCGCGGCCCGCCCTGCCGGAGCCGCGCACGCCCATGTGATGATAGACTCGCAGGGAGGCTGGTATGCTGCGCGGAATTGCCGAGGACCTGACGTTTGAACCATTTCTGATCGATCACCTGGTGGATCCGCTGGGGCGCTACCGCCTGGACCTCGACCCCCGCTTTCCGCTGGCGATCAAACTCTTCAAATTCGCGCCGAGCGGTAATCCCTATCCAATGAACTGGCATGAGCGGCTCGAGCTGTTCATGCCGCTGGCCGGCACGGGCAGCTTCCGCATGGGCAACCGCGTCCTGGAATTCACCGCCGGCGATATCGTCGTGGTCGACAACCTGAAGCTGCACGGGCTGGCCGAATTTCGCGGGCACGATCGCCGCGCGATGACGATCACGTTCAACTCTGAGCTGATCTACCATCCCAGCTCCACGCTGGCCGACTCGGTGTACCTGATCCCGTTTCACTGCCAGACCGGGGGCTCGAATCCGGTGGTTGGCTCCACCGCTCCGCATGCCGCGCCGATTCATGGCGCGGTGGAACAGTTGGTGCGCTGCTACTTCGGCGAGAGCTCCGCCTTCTACATGCAGGCCGGGTGCAAGGCCTACCTGCTGGCCTTTCTGTTCCAGCTTTCGCGCCATTTTCAGGGTGCCGAAGTGGCCCACTCGGAGTACATGAAGTACCAGGAGTGCTCGCGCCGCTTCGGGCAATTGTTCGATTACATCCAGCAGCATTACGCGCGCAAGCTCACCATTCGACAGGCGGCGGCGATGGTGGGCATGAGCGGCTCACGCTTCATGAAGTTTTTCAAACAGGCGACCGGGACCACCTTCGTGACCTACCTGACCCGGGTCCGGTTGGCCAAAGCATGTGAATTGTTGCGCAGCACCGATCTGCCGGTGTGGGAAATCGCCGAGCGTGTCGGCGTTCCTGACCAGTGCTATTTCGACCGCCGGTTCAAACAGCACTTCCACACCCCTCCGCGCAGCATGCGCGCGCAAGGCTTGGCCTCGGGAGGAACATGAACGTCAGCATGAACCGGACGGCCACGATCGGAACCACCAGCTATGCGTTTCGCTATGCCTTGCTCGATGAACGCACCGCCCCGCCGCTGGTCGCGCTCGTCGAGCGCACGCGCGCGGCGGGCCTGGCGGCGTTGCAGATCTGCGAGAACGCGCGCCCGCTGCGGGCCAGCGCGGCGGAATGGCAGGCCGTGATCCGCACCGCCGGGGACGCCGGGGTGGGGCTGCACGCCGGCTGCATGACGCTCGACCTCGAGACGTTCGCGCGGTATCTCGACCTGGCGGCCGCCATCCCGGGTGCGGACACGCTGCGCATTGTCCTCGAGCGCGAGGGCGGCCCCGCCCCGTCACGCGAGACCATCGCCGACTTTCTCACGGGCGCCCTGCCGCGCCTCGAGAGTGCCGGGATGACGCTGGCCATCGAAAACCACTTCCACATCCCGTGCCGCACCCTCGCGGAGCTGGCCAGCGGCTATCCGCCCGAGCGGGTGGCGTTTTGCATCGACACCGCCAATTCGCTGCGCAACTGGGAGTCCGCCGGACAGGTCTTCGACGTGCTCGACAGCCGCGCCGTGTTCTACCACGTGAAGGACTACACCGTGAAGGGCAGCAATGTGGGGTTCTCGGTACAGGGCGCTCCGCTGGGCGAAGGCGATCTTGACTTGGCCGGTTGCCTGGACCGGATCTTTGCCCGGCGCCAGCATCCGCTGCTGCTGCTCGAAAACTGGGTGCCGCAATCGGGCGACCGGGACCGGGACGTCGCCTCGGATGCCGAGTGGCTCCGCCGGTCCCTTGAGAATCTGCGCCGCGCACTGGCGGCCGTTCAGCCAGTGCGCGCCTGACGGGTGACCGGCTACGGCCGGATCAGCACGACCCAGTCGCGCTGCGGGTCGCTGGGCGGATGCCCCACCTCGAGCACGTCCCTGCCGCCGCCGGTGAGCGTGGCGACGGTGCCTTTTTGCAGCGCGCCGCCATTCTTCGGGTCGTACCAGCGGACCTGGTAGGCGCCCTTGTAGCCGCGCAGGTCGACGGTGGGACTCGGCGGCGGGGTGCCCGGTCCCGCCACGGGATCCTGGCCATGGCGATCACCACCCGCTCGCGGGCCGATCGCGCCGGGACCGCCACGGGCCCCCGGGGCCTGTTTAGGCTCCGCCTGCTCGGGCCGCGGGCCGGTGCGCTGGGGGCCCCGGCGTGCTGCGGCCGGGAATTCGGGACCGTAGGCGGCCCCGCCGGAGACGCCGCGGCTGCCGAGTACGCCGTTCGGGAAGTACGCCACCATCACTCCTGGACCGGCCAGCACCCAACCGCGCGAGACCAGCTCGTCGCGATTGCTCAGGTCCTGGAACGGGATCTTGTTATCGACGAAGAAGGCATGCGCCACGCGCATCTGATCCCACCACTTGTCGTAGACGCGGAAGTCCTCGAGCATCAGGTCGGGGATATCGACCTTCGACGAGGTGGTGCTGGGATCGCCGACATCGGTTCCGAAGCCGACATAGGTATTCATGCCCGCGCCGCCGGCCATGATGTTGGCCCACAGCGCGCCTTTGCGGCCATCGTCATGGTTGGGATCGGCCACGTCGCGCGCCACCGCCGCGTTGGCTTGGCCCAGCGCCTGCCCGGCCGGACCGGGCCGCGACTCGTCGATCGTGATCACCCAGGGAGTGCCCGCCGCATGCGACGCCATGCGCAGAAAGCGGGTCACGTCGAAGACGTCGTAGAGGTCGATTTGCAGCGAAGCGCCTCTGTAAGGCGACGTCTTGCCGAGCAGCGGCAAGTAGAGGCGGTCCCAGTCCCCGACGTTGTGGATGTTGATCAGGTGATGGTAGGGATCGGTGGCGCGTACGTACTCCGCAAATGCCATCCGGTTGGCGGGCGTATTGCTGTTCTCCTCGCCGATGTTCCAGTTGAGGCCCAGGTGGTGCCCGAAGCGGGCGATCAACTCGCGGTAGTACAACTTCCGCTCCGGCCCCAGTTCCCCGGCGTCCATGTCCCAGTCGTTCTCGATCTCCATCAGCTTGTATTCCTGGAAGAGCCCGAGCTTGTCCATGTGCTCGAAGACGATCTCCCACTGATTGACTTTGGGAATCGAGATGCGGGTGCGGTCTTCCGAGTCGATGTACGGGGACACGTTGCGGTCGTCGCCGTGCACGCTGTAGGTCAGGAACGATTGGGAGTTCAGCCCCTTCGCGGCCAGATAGTTCAGCGCGCCGATGAGGCCCTTGCCCTTGCCGCCTTTCCAGGTGGGGTCGCCCTCCTTCCAGTCGCGGACATGGGGCGCCCAGGTCTTGCGGAAGCCGCCACCCAGGCGGCCGGCCCAGGTGTAGTTGGGCGTATCGTCGAAGTCCGCGTAGGCGAGCAGGTTCTCAGGCGAGTCGGAGCCCGCCTTCAGGAAGTACTCCCCGCTGCCGCCGAACTGCAAGTGGTGCCGGTTGACGTACTTCAGCCGGCCCCTGGCGCGGAAGTCGCGCCCAGTCTTGTTGGTCTCCGCAACGCTGAACGAACCGCTGCGGCCGTCAAAGGGCACCAGCGCCGTGCCGGCGGTTGGCGCGGCGGCGACCGCCACCCCCGCACCCTGGCGGAACGAAATCCGGTAGTTCCACTGTCCCACCTGGTCGGGGGCCAGATTCGCGCGCCACTTGTTGCCGCTGTGGGCCGAGGTGTTGGCGGCGTTGCCGTCCGCGTCGAAGTAGCCGGGCACGCGGTAGACGGCACCGCTGGCGGCATGAGTAAACGTGACGTCCATGCGCAAGTCCAGGAAGGGGTTGGGCGTGGCGTTCGCGGCGGTAGAGGGGCCGTCCAGGGTAATCGTGATCTTGTGCCAGCGCCTCAATTCGCCGCTCACCGCCACGCCCGGCGTCTGCGCCAGGCCTGCCGCGGCGGACACCACCATGAGTCCCACGGCCGCGGTGAGCCGCCGGGGCAGCGTTGTCTGCCGGTTCCGAGCCCAGCGCGTCCGATCAGAAACGTCTCTTGCCGCTTTCACCATGTCCTGCTCCTTTGTTCCCGCGCCAGACAGCAGCGTGCGAGGGAGAGCCAGCGAGGCTCCGCTTCCGTCTCACGCCGATTCCCAGAACCAGATTCATCTTCCGCCGAATCCGGCCCCGGGACAAGCCACGATCTGATCTATGTTTTGGAGGATTCTATCACCGGATGGGCGAGCCACTCTAACCCCAACACTGTTCACTTAACAATCCTTATCCCCTTCGAGACGTCGAGGCGGCGCGTCGGTTGGCGCTTGCGTGGCCGCAGGTTGTAGTTATTCATCTTCCGCTTCACTCCTCGGAAGTTGACCCGGTTTCTGCTGGAGACGACACGCTCTTCGAGGATGTCCTCGAGGATGGCTTCATGCAGGGCTTTCCTCCTGTCCGTAGCCAGAACTGCATTATCATGCAGAATCAACAAGATGCCAACAGGCGCGTAACAATATTGCGCCACCGCTGACGCCCGACTTTCGGTTGCAAGAAGAAGGCGTTTGACGTCGCTTAACATCATTGCCACAGGACGCGGAACCTGTTGATTTTGCATGACGATGGCGTTCTGTCTACGGACAGCGGGTGCGGGACCGTTAGCGCGGGCGTGTCGATGATGGCCTGAGCCCAAAACAGAATGTCCAGATCGATGGTGCGCGGGCCGTTGGGGATGAGGCGCTCGCGTCCGAGAGCGTGCTCGATGGCCTGCAGTTCGTGGAGGAACTCCATTGGTGCGAGCGTGGTGGAAACCAGCGCGGCGGCGTTGAGGAACGGCCCCTGGTCGGGAAAGCCCTCAGGCGCGGTCTCATGGAACGACGAAACGCACACGGGATTCAGCCGGCGCAACGCCTCGCTCAGGTATCCGGCGCGGTCGCCGAGGTTGGAGCCCAGCGCGAGGTAGACATCAGCCATCGCGGCGTCTCACGATCTGGACGGCGGCGTAGCTGACGCCTTTGGCCTTGAGGGCCGCGGGCTTGCGGAGGCGGAGGCGGACTTCCTGCACGGGGAATTCGCCGAGGATGGCGGCGGCGATGTGCTCAACCATGGACTCAACCAGCGCGTAGGGGCGCGATGTGGCGACGCGATGGACAGTGTGTAGAACGGCGGAGTAGTCGATTGTCTCGTGTAAGTCGTCCGATAGGCCGGCGGGACGGGTGTCGCAGCCGAGATCGACGTCGAGGAAGACCTCCTGGGTGCGGCTGCGCTCGGCCACCGGGACGCCGAGGTAAACGGTGAGGCAGACATCGTGGAGGAGGATACGGTCCATCAGGAGTTCCTAACCGCGGCGGCGACCATTGCGGCCTTCCAGCAGGCCGCTACGTCGTGGGCGCGGATGATTGAGGCGCCATGCAGGACGCCGATGGCGACAGCTGCCAGAGTGCCTTCCAGGCGATCTTCGGCCCGTTCCATGCCTGGGATGGCCGACAGAAAAGACTTGCGCGAGGGGCCGATCAGAATGGGGTAGCCCAGTTCTTCGAACTCGCCCAGGCGGCGCACCAGAGTGAAGCTCTGGGCGGCGGTTTTGGCAAATCCGATGCCGGGGTCCAGGATGATCTCGGCGATCCCGGCGGCGAGCGCGGCGGCGGCTTGGGCGGCCAGATACTCCTTCACTTCTGCGACCACATCGACGTAATCTGTCAGGCCGCGCATCGTTTGGGGCGCGCCGCGCATATGCATGATGACGACGCCGGCGTTGTGGCGGGCGACGGCCGCCATCATGGCGGGATCGCGAAGTCCAGTTACATCGTTGATCAGCGTGGCGCCGGCGCGCAGGGCTGACTCCGCCACCTCGGATTTCATCGTGTCGATGGAAAGACGAACCGTTGTCTCGCGCCGCAATGCTTCCAGGACGGGGATCACGCGGCGGAGTTCCTCAGCCGCCGAAACGGGTTCGGCGCCGGGGCGAGTGCTCTCGCCGCCGATATCCAGGATCGCGGCGCCTTCCGCGATGAGGCGATGGGCGTGGTGGAGCGCGGCTTCGCACGTTTGGTGGCGGCCGCCATCGGAGAACGAGTCGGGTGTGACGTTGAGCACACCCATGATCCGCACAGGCATCCTTATTCCAGTGTGCGCCCATTCGGGGGTACGCGCGCCCTGGTCTTCTGGAGCGGAAGCTCAAGAGCATCGGATGTGGCCTACCCATCGTCGAGGGGCCGGACGTGACGGAAGTTCTCGCGCCACAACAGCGTAGTCCCGACGTCGCGAAACTTGAGGCAGCAAGGTCACCGCGGCGAAGAATGAGCCGCAGATATCGAGCAACGGTACGTTCGGAGACCTCAAAACCGAGCTTCAGAATCTCACCGTGGATCTTGGGTGCACCCCAGCTTGCATTCTCTTCCGCCATCCGGCGAATGAGCCGTCGAATCTCGTCGGTGATCTTCGGCCGACCGCCGCGCGGCCTGGATCGCCACCGCCAGTACGAGCGGAAGCCGGCGCGATGCCAGCCGACAACGGTCTCCGGCTTCACGATGATCAGGACGTTTCTCCAACCAGGCCAGAAGCGGCGCAAAGTGCTCCAGAAGAGGCGGTCGAGGGAGTTCAATGGCGGACGAGGTCGATTGCGTTTGAGCACGGCAAGCTGCTGCCGAAGGGCGAGGACTTCGATGGCCGTGTCACGGCGACTGCGGAAAAGGACGCGGATGGCGGCGAGGATGGAGAGCGCGAATTCGAACACGAACTCCCCTTGTAACATGGCGTGACCTCAATCCGCTGAGCAGGAGCAGTTCGTCTGCAAGCTATTGATTTTGCGTAGTGATGTGGTTTTGTCTACGGACAGCTGACGGGGCAGAGGAAGAAAATGCTTGACAGTACGCCGATTCACTATATCATTATAATAATATTACGTTATGAACGGCTTGAGCAAGGATCTACCGGCCCCCCTGTACGTGCAGTTGAAGGATCTGATCCTGCGCGCGATCGAGGCAGGACAGTGGAAGCCCAATGAGCAGATCCCTTCCGAGGACGCATTGGTGGCTCGGTTTGGGGTGAGCAAAATCACAGTACGTCAAGCCATGCGGGAGCTTGCGGATCTAGGGTGCGTGCGGCGGGAGCAGGGACGGGGGACCTTCGTTCAACGACCGCAACTGGCCCAAGGCCCGCGGGAGTTAACCAGCTTCACGGAGGAGATGCGGCGGCATGGGTGGGTTGCGAGTTCACGGGTGCTCACCCAAGCGCTCGTGGATGCAACGGAAGAGGTGGCGGCAAAGCTGGAATTGCCGGTGGGGGAGAAGGTGTTCCGATTGCGCCGCTTGCGACTGGCCGACGACGAAGCCATGGGCATCCAAACCGCCTATCTTCCCGTGAGCCTCCTGCCGGGGATCGAGGAGCTGAACTTTGCCGGCACCTCACTGTACGAGGTGATTCACACACGGTACGGCCTGTATCCGGTGAACGCGAAAGAGAAGCATACGGCGGTGGCGGTGGGGGAGGCGGACGCGAGGTTGTTGGGGATTGCGCCTGGATCCCCGGCGATGGCGGCCGAGCGGGTGGTTTGTCTCGCAGGACAGAAGCCACTGGAGTACGTGCAGTCGATCATGCGAGGGGATCGATACAGTATCGTCTTGGACCTCGTAAGAGAAAGCAGCAGGAGTTGAGGATGACATTCAGACTAGCCACGATAGTGTTTGCCTGCTCGATGGCCCTGGTGGCCCAGAACGTGTCGAGCACGGTAAGGGCGGCAATCCAAGATCCAACAGGTGCGAGCGTGAGCCGTGCGCAGTGCGAGTTGCGCAGTCCGGCCACTGGCGCCGTATACCGGACCAACTCCTCCACAGAGGGGACCTGTACATTCCCGAGCGTACTGGCCGGGACGTATCAACTCGGCGTCACCGCGTCCGGGTTCAAAAGCTACCAATTGAAAGACGTGGTAGTGAACGCGAACGAAGTCCGATCGACCCCCACGATTGCTCTTCAGATCGGAACAATGCAGGAAAGCATCAACGTGACGGCGGAAGCCACCACATTGCAGACCGAGAGCGCGGAACGATCGGGGCTGGTGAGCGGCAGCCAGATTCAAAACCTCGCATTGCGAGGGCGCGACTTCTTTACGCTGCTGGCAACCATCCCGGGCGTCGTAGATGACGGATCGATGAGGCGCGAGACGACGTCGCCAAATTCGATCCAAGGGACGTTCATCAACGGACAGAGGGATAACCAGAAGAATTTCACGGTGGATGGCATATCGTCTATGGATTCGGGGTCGAACTACACAGTCCACTTCCAGCCGAACATGGACGCGATTCAGGAGGTGAAGATCCTGACGTCAAACTACCAGGCCGAGTACGGACGAAACGCTGGCGGCGTGGTGAGCGTGATCACGAAATCCGGCTCGCGGGATTTTCACGGCACAGGCTATTACTTCTACAGGCATGAGAGCCTGAACGCGAACAGCTTCTTCAACAACCGGTCTGGCACGCAGAAGCAGCCGTATCGGTACCGAATCAACGGCTACACGCTGGGCGGCCCCGTGTATATCCCGAAAGCGTTCAACAAGAGTCGGGACAAGCTGTTTTTCTTCTGGTCCCAGGAGTTCACCGGCATGAAGCGGGACGCGGGTGTGCGCTTCGCGACGATGCCTACCGCGCTGGAACGGCGAGGCGATTTCTCGCAGACCGTGGACACAAACGGCCAAAGGATTGACATCAGGGATCCTCTGAGCGGACAGGTTTTCCCGGGCAATCTCGTGCCTCAAAACCGGATCAACACGACCGGGCAGAACATTCTGAACTTTTTCCCCGCCCCGAACTACGTCGATCCGGACCCTCTCCTGCGAAACAGCCGGAACTATCGAAGCGTGTACAGCGGCCCGTACCCGAGGCGTTCGGACATGATCCGCGTGGATGTGAATCTGACCGACACCACCCGCCTGTACTACCGGTTCATGCAGGACAAGGATGAACAGAAAATTCCGTGGGGATCGTGGACGACGGGCAGCATCAACTATCTGGCGACCCCAACAGTGTTCGGACAGCCGGGCAAGGGGCATGTGGCTCACCTGACGAAGACGTTGAGTCCGACACTGGTGAACGAAACGATTCTTGGTAAGAGCTACAACAAGGTCTACTTCCAACCGGAAGACGGCTCCGTATTCGACCGCGCAAAGATGGGCAATCCTCCGCAGTGGTTCAAGGATCCAGGCATCGCCGGCAACTATGGACCAAACGTGGTCTTCGGCGCGGTTCCGGCGAATGCGGTCAATCATACGCTGGGCAATATCCCTTACCTGAACTACAACGATGTCTACAGCGTGGTGAACAACACCAGCAAAATCCTCGGGGCGCACATGTCGAAGGCTGGTGTCTACTTCGAGCGAACCTTGAAATTCGCGCCGAACTTCGGGAACTACCGGGGAACATACAACTTCGGCCGGGATGTGAACAATCCAATGGACACGCGGCATGGATTCGCCAACGCACTGCTCGGGAACTACACCAGTTACGCGGAGGCGACAAAGCGCGTGGATGTGGATATGTGGTTCACAAACCTGGAGTGGTACGTACAAGACAACTGGCGGGTGAACCGGCGTCTGACGATTGACGCTGGCGTCCGGTTCTACTACCTGCCGCACGTGTACGATGCGGGCGACCAGCTCGCGGTATTCGACCCGTCCGCCTGGAAAGCCGGGCAAGCGCCAGCGCTGTATGTGCCTGGCCGTGTCGACGGTGCCGTGGTCGCACTGGACCCTCGAAGCGGGGCGGCGATGCCGTCCACCTACATTGGAAGACTCGTGCCGAACTCCGGCGATGCGGCAAATGGCATGCGGATAGCCGGACAAAGCGGCCTGCCACGTGGACTCATGGCGAACCCTGGGGTGAAAGCGGCGCCCCGGTTCGGCTTTGCCGCGGATGTGATGGGCAACGGCAAGACGGTTGTGAGAGGTGGGTTTGGGATGTTCTATGACCGGCCGCAGGGTCAGCCATGGGTAGAGACGGCAGGACAACCACCGCTGGCCTACACGCCGGCACAGTTTTACTCCAGCCTGAGCAACTTTGATTTTTCCGGCACCACGCTGGCGCCATCGAGCGTGTTCAGCCAGGTTGGGCGCGGCTTGTTGCCCACGACCATGAACTTCAGCTTCGGAATTCAGCAACAGGTGTTGGGCACGGCCGTCGATGTCTCGTATGTAGGCTCGCAGTCCCGGCACCTGCTGGTGAGCCGGAACATCAACCCGATCCCCATGCTTGCTAGGCTTGACCCGGCGAACGCGAACACGGTCCAGGGCGGCGTCCTCCCCGACATCTACCTTCGGCCGTATCGGGGATTCGGCGACATCACACTGCGTGAGTTCTCCACAAACGCGAACTACAACTCTCTGCAGATGTCGGCAAATCGGCGGATGAGCAGCGGACTCCAATTCGGCGTGGCCTATACGTGGTCCAAGACCTTGGGCATAGGAACCGGCGACTACGACACGCTGAGCCCGTACTTCTCGCCACGGCAGAGAAACTATGGACGCCTTGGATATGACCGCTCCCATGTCTTCGTGGCGAACTACATCTACGAACTGCCGAAGGTGAGCAAAAAGCTGGGATGGGGCGGATTGCGCTGGGTGACTGACGATTGGATGGTGAGCGGAATTACCACCTTCATGACCGGCGCTCCGTTCACCCCGACATTCAGGACCCTGGATGGAGCGGAAATCAGCGGATCGACGGAAGCGGCCCGCATTGATGTGGTTGGCGATCCGACTCTGGCGGAAGGTGACCGAACCTATTTCCGCAACTTTAGGACGGAGGCGTTCGCGCGGCCTGCCCGCGGCACGTTCGGGTCCGCCGGCGTGGGCATCCTGCGTCAGCCTGGGATCGGCAATTGGGATATGACGGCGACGAAGCGCTTTCCGCTTGGCGCCGAGCAGCGGTTCCTCCAATTCCGAGCGGAGTTCTTCAACGTCTGGAACCACACACAGTTTGCGAGTTACTTCTCACAAGCGGCGTTCAACGCTCAGGGGCAGCAGACAGACCCAAACTTTGGTGCTTACGCAAGCGCGCGTGATCCCCGCAGGATCCAATTTTCATTACGACTGGTGTTCTGATGAAGCAACAATTGATTCTCCTCGGAACGCTGCTGGCGGCAGCGGCGGCGCTCCTGCCCGGACAGACGAAAGAGTACCTTCCTGTTTCGGTCTGGTATGGCGGCGGAAAAGCCCGGGCGCCGATGATCGAGAGAGACGCACGCTCGAAGAAAGAGCTGTGGCGTAAGGATGTGAAGCAGATCAAGGCTCTCGGTTTTAACACTTTGCGGGCCTGGATCGACTGGGCCAGTGGAGAACCCGCCGAAAAGCAGTACAACTTCGAAACGCTCGACGTCCTGCTCGAACTTGCCGATGAGGAAGGCCTCAAGCTCTTCCTCCAGGTCTACATGGACTCCGCCCCGCACTGGATCGGCGAAAAGTACCCCGATTCAATGTTCGTCTCCGCCGGCGGCGAGGTCATCAAGCCCGAATCCTCGCCCGGCTACTGCCGCGACCACGCCGGCGTCCGCTCCATCGACAACGCCTTCTACTCGGCCCTGGCGCAACGCGCGGCCAAGAGCAAAGCCTTCGTCGGCTGGGATCTCTGGAGCGAACCCCAC
>CAMTUE010000081.1:0-30448 GCA_947084845.1 uncultured Bryobacteraceae bacterium
CGCCGGGCGCATCCAGCCAGTCGGGGCGGCGGAGGATGTCGCGGGGGCGTGACCCGTCAGGCGGGCCAATGATTCCTTCTCTTTGCATCCGGTCGAGGATGCGGGCGGCGCGGCCGTAGCCGAGCCTGAGGCGGCGTTGGATGCACCGCCGGAGTTCTTTTCACCGGTACGGCGGGCGATCATTGCGGTGGTCGCCATGGAGACGCCCATGGCGATGGAATAGAGGATGGACATCAGCGATTCGGTGATGCCGACGCCGGCGGCGGCATGGGATCCGAGACGGGCGACCCAGAAGATGTCGACGATGCCGAACAGGGACTCCATGCACATCTCGAGAACCATGGGGATGGCGAGGAGGAGGATGGCGCGGGAGAGGGGGGCCTGGGTATAGTCGTGGTCGCCGCCGCGGATGGCGGCGCGCACATTGGCCCAAAAGCTGGCGTCACCCCGCGGCACCACTCCAGTGTAACCGGGCCGCTGTGGTGAACCCTTACAATGAAGGATTCATATGCTGATCGCTCTTTGCCAGATCAACAACACGGTTGGGGATCTGGCCGGCAACCGCCAACTGATCGAAACGTACGCCGCCGAGGCGGCCCGGAAGGGCGCATCGCTGGCAGTATTTCCGGAACTGGCGTTGACGGGATATCCGCCGCGCGACCTGGTGGACAAGCCGTCGTTCATCGATCGATCGATGGCGGAATTGGCCGATTTGGCCAAGGCGACGGCGCAGCTTCCGTTGGGACTTGTGGTGGGTTATGTGAGCAGGGCTCCGGCGGGATCGGCGCGGTCGGCGATGAACTCGGCGGCGTTGGTTGAAGGCGGCAAGGTGCGATTCGAACAGTCGAAGATGCTGTTGCCGGCGTATGACGTGTTTGACGAATCGCGCAATTTTCAGTCGGCGGGCGGGCAGGAGATCTGCGAGTTCAGGGGTATCCGGCTGGCGATTACGATCTGCGAGGACGCGTGGAACGACAAGCAGTTCTGGCAGCGGCCGCTGTATGAGAACGACCCGGTGGAAGAGCTTGTCGGCAAGGGCGCGACATTGATCGTGTCGATCAACGGATCGCCGTTTCACATGAACAAGAGGAGTCTGCGGCGCGAGATGTTCGCGGCGATCGCGCGGCGGCATAGCTCGCCGGTGGTGTATGTGAACATGACGGGCGGCAACGACCAACTGGTTTTTGACGGGTCGAGTTTCGCGCTGAATTCGGATGGCGAAGTGGCGGCGCTGGCGCGTTCGTTCGCGGAGGACATTGTGATTTACGACACCGAGAGGATGTCGGGCGAGATCACGGAGAACCTGGCGGACGAGACAGAGGCGATCTACGAAGCGCTGGTGATGGGGACGCGCGACTACGTGAAGAAATGCGGTTTCCAGAGGGTGCTGATCGGGTTGAGCGGAGGAGTGGATTCGACGCTGGTGGCGGCGATCGCGGTGGACGCGGTGGGGGCGGAGAACGTGACGGGCGTGGCGATGCCGGGGCCGTACAGTTCGGATCATTCGCTGAGCGATGCGCGGGAACTGGCGGAGAATCTGGGCGTGCGGTTTGAGGTGGCACCGATCAACGACGCCTACCGGGCGGTGGTGGATTCGCTCCAGCCGGTGTTTGCCGGGGCTGCGCCGGACGTGACGGAAGAGAACATCCAGGCGCGGCTGCGCGGGGTGACGCTGATGGCGCTGTCGAACAAATGGGGGGCGCTGGTTCTGACGACGGGGAACAAGAGCGAAATCGCGGTTGGCTATTGCACGCTCTATGGCGATATGGCAGGCGGGCTGGCGGTGATCAGCGACGTACCGAAGACGATGGTGTATCAGTTGTGCCATCTGGTGAACAGGCGCAGGGGGCGGGTGATTCCGGAGAGCGTGTTCACGAAGCCGCCGTCGGCGGAGTTGAGGCCGGATCAGAAGGACTCGGATTCGCTGCCTGAGTACGCGGTGCTGGACGCGATTCTAAAGAGTTATGTTGAGGACTTGAAGGCTCCGGCGGAGATTGCGCAGGAGTGCGGTTTGCCGCTGGAGTTGGTGAAAGAGATTGCGCGCAAGGTGGACGAGAGCGAATACAAGCGGCAGCAGGCTGCGCCGGGGTTGAAGGTGACGACGAAGGCGTTCGGCATCGGGCGGCGATTCCCGATCGCGCAGAAGTTCAAGGACTGACCTCCCGCGGGAGGGCCGGGAGGCAATCGACGATGCGAAACAAGATGCGTTGGATGCTGGTTGCGGGCGCCGTGTTGACGGCGGCGGCGCTGGTGTCGCAGCAGCCGGGGTTGGAGACGCCGGGGCCGCGGGCGGATGGAAGCGTGTTGCTGCATAACGGGTGGGTATTGAGGCCGGCGGGCGCGCAGACGCCGCTGAGCACGTTCCCGATGTCGTCGGCGGTTTCGCGGGACGGCAAGTACACGGTCATCCTGCAGGGCGGCTACATGAAGCCGTCGTTGAGCGTGCATGAGACGGGGACGTTGAAAGAGGTTTCGCGGGTGGAGGTGACGGACGCGTGGTTGGGGTTGGCGTTCGCGCCGAATTCGAATCTGCTGTATGCCAGCGGCGGATCGACATCGACGGTGATGGAATTTGAACTGACCGCGGATGGGCGATTGGAGGCGAGGCGGACGTTCACGCTGGTGGCCCAAGCGCAGCGCAAGCACACGGATTTCGTGGGCGACGTGACGGTGTCGCCGGACGGGCGGCTGATCTTCGCGGCGGCGCTTTACAGGGATTCGATTTGGGTGATCAATCCGCAGTCGGGGATGGTGATTGAAGAGTTCAAGTCGGCGCACAGGCCGTATAAGATCCTGATTCATCCGGACAGCAAATCGTTTTTCGTGACGGGGTGGGGCGATGGGTCGCTGTATCACCAGAACGTGCAGAACGGCGAAGTGCTGGCGCGGTTGAGTGTGGGTCCGCAGCCGATGGATATGGTGTGGCGGGACAAGCCGCCGGTGGAGGATGCGGAGGCGGAGGAGAAGCAGGAGGTGAAGTTCAAGGCGCGGATTTTCGTGGCGATCTCGAACACGAACAGCGTGGCCGTGCTGGGCGTAAATGAAGAGAAGCGATTGAGCCTGATCGAGCGGATCAGCGTTGCGATGTATCCGGTGATGCCGGCGGGAATGACGCCGAGCGCGCTGGCGTTGTCGGCGGACCAGGACCGGCTGTATGTCGTGTGCGCGGACGCCAACGCGGTGGCGGTGGCCGACGTGAGCGGCGTCAGGTCGACGGTTGCGGGCTTCATTCCGACGGCGTGGTATCCGACATCGGCGCGCGAGTTGTCCGGAGGGCGGCTGATGGTTTTGAACGGCAGGGGCGCGAGGAGTTTCCCGAATCCGCAGGGGCCGAACCCGTCGAAGCGGGCTGCGCCGGTTCATCTTGGCAACAGCTCGATCGAGTATGTGGGAGCGTTGCAGCGCGGGTCGGCGTCGGTGGTGGAACCATATGATGCGGCGCAGTTGGCGAGCTGGTCGCGCACGGTTCTGGCGAATGCGCCTTACCGTCCAAGGATGATGGACGACGCGGGCGTGCCGGCGGGCAGCGTGGTGCCGACGCGGCCGGGCGGTGCATCGCCGATCGAGCATGTCATCTATATCGTCAAGGAAAACCGCACCTACGACCAGGTGCTGGGCGATTTGGAGATTGGGAACGGCGACCCTTCGCTGACGCTGTTTGGCGAGGAGATCAGTCCAAACCATCACAAGCTGGCGCGGGAGTTTGTGCTGCTCGACAACTTCTATGTCAACGCCGACGTGAGCGCGGACGGGCATAACTGGTCGTCGGCGGCGATCGCGCCGGCGTACGTGCAGCGGATGTGGCCGAACAGTTACGGCGCGCGGAGGAGGCACTACGACTATGAGGGCGGGGAGCGGGCGGCGTTGCCGCCGGCGGGTTACATCTGGACGAACGTGCTGGCGAAGGGGTTGACGATGCGCAATTACGGGTGGTGGTGCACGAACATCACGCCTGCGCCGGAGTCGGGCAGGCAGATTCAGACGGTGCGGGACCCGGCGCTGGGGCCGCACACGAATATGGAATACCGCGCCTATGATCTGAATTACAAAGACATCGACAGGGCGAAGGTCTTTGTGAAGGACATCGAGCAATTCGAGGGGCAGGGCGCGATGCCACGGTTTCTTGTGCTGCGGCTCGGCAACGACCACACGTCGGGGACGACGCCGAAGCGGATCTCGCCGCAGTCGGCGATGGCCGACAACGACCTGGCGCTGGGCATGATCGTGGAGGCTGTGAGCAAGTCGAAGTTCTGGGCGAAGACGGCGATATTCGTACTTGAAGACGATGCGCAGAATGGTCCCGATCATGTGGATTCACACCGGTCGCCGGCGTACGTGATCTCGCCGTACACGCGCGGCAGGGGCGTCGATTCGACACGTTACAGCACGACCTCGATGCTGCGGACGATGGAGTTGATTCTGGGCCTGTTCCCGATGACCCTGCATGACGCAGGCGCGCGGCCGATGCATGCGGCGTTCCGCACGACAGCGGATGCGCGGGCTTACGAGAAGGCCGAAGCGCGGGTACCGCTGGACGAGCGGAATCCTGAGACGAGCCCGACGTCGGCGCGATCGCTGCGGATGGACTGGGCCGAGGCCGATCAGATCGACGATAACGAATTGAATGAAATCCTGTGGCTGGCGATGCGGGGGGGCAGCCCGCCGCCGCCGGTGCGAAGTTTCCACGGGAAGTAGCCGATGCCGCACACATACATCTGTTTCGTCTGGCACATGCACCAGCCGTTCTACAAGGACCTGGTGACGGGCGAGTATCAACTGCCGTGGACGCGCATGCACGCGCTGAAGGATTACTACGGCATGGTGAAGATATTGGGCGGTTATCCCGACATTCACCAGACGTTCAACCTGGTGCCGTCGATGATGGTCCAGATCGAGGATTATGCAGCGGGCACGGCGGAGGATCCGTTCCTGCGGCGGGCGTTGAAGCCGGCGGAGCAGTTGACCGCGGAAGAGCATTCGTTCATCCTGAAGTATTTTTTCCAGGCCAACACGGGGCGGATGATTTACCGGTATCCGCGATACGCGGAGCTTTACGAGAAGTGGATTGCGACGGGGGGCGACGAGGCGAGGGCGCGGCGGGTGTTCGACGCACAGACGATGCGCGATTTGCAGGTGCTGTCGCAGTTGGCGTGGTTTGACGAGGAGTTCCTGGCGAACGACAAGGACGTGAAGTCGCTGGTGGCGAAACGGCGCGGCTACACGCTGGAAGATCAGGCGTTAATGGGCCGCAAACAGCAGGAGATCTGCGGAAAGGTGATTCCGATTTACCGGGAGTTTGCCGCGCGCGGGCAGATCGAGATTTCGATCACGCCGTATTACCATCCGATCCTGCCGCTGCTTTGCGATTCGAGTATTGCCAGCGTTTCCCACCCAGGGGTGGCGCTGCCGCGGCGGTTCGCGTATCCGCAGGATGCCGAGGAGCAGATCCGGCGGGCGCATGAGTACGCGAAGGAGAAGTTGGGCGCGGCGCCGCCGGGGATGTGGCCGTCGGAAGGGTCTGTGTCGGATCAGACGCTGACGATCGCGGCGGATCATGGCGTGAAGTGGATGGCGACGGACAATGGCGTTTTGGGCGCGACGCTGGGGCGAGTGGCCGGGGTGACCGAGACGTATCGTCCGTATGTGTGGAGGCAGAATGGGCGGGAGATGCGGATGGTTTTCCGCGACCATTACCTCAGCGACCTGATCGGGTTCGTTTATTCGCGGATGGAGCCGGAGCAGGCGGCCAACCACTTTCTGGACCGGATTCGCGACAATTGCCGGCCGATTCTGAACTCAGGGCGGGATGCGCTGGTGCCGGTGATCCTGGATGGAGAGAACGCCTGGGAGCACTTCCATGAAAGCGGCCGCGACTTCCTGCGGCGGCTGTATTCGAGGATATCGGCGGATCCCGGCATGTCGGCGGTGACAGTGTCGGAGGCGCTGGAGAAGTTCAAGCCGGAAGAGATTCAGCGGATTCATCCGGGCTCATGGATCAACGCCAACTATGACGTGTGGATCGGGGCCGAGGAAGACAACACGGCGTGGAACCTGTTGCTGGACGCGCGTGAGACGTACGCGAAGGTGGTGAATTCGGGTGCCGGCTCGAAACTGGATCCCGTGCGGGTTAGGCTGGCCTTCGAGGAGTTGCTGATTGCGGAGGGCAGCGATTGGAACTGGTGGTACGGGCCGGAGCATCATTCCGATAACCGCGAAGAGTTCGATAAGTTGTTCCGCGACCATGTGGCGCAGGTGTACCGGCTGTTGAATCTGTCGCCGCCGGAAGCGCTTTCGAGGCCGATTCTGAGGGTGGCGGTGGCAGCGTTTCACCAGCCGCCGACGGGACTCATCACGCCGAAGGTCGAGGGCGAAATATCGTCCTACTTCGAGTGGCTGGGCGCGGGGATTTACCGGCCGGACCAGAGGCAGGGCGCGATGCACGGCCGGGAGTTCGTCGCGAAAGAGCTGTACTACGGCAGCGACGGCACGGCGCTATTCCTGAGGCTCGTGCTGGACCAGCCCGGGCCGGGCGCGCTGGCGGGGACCGAGATCAGGCTGGCTCTGGAGGGCAACGGCAGGGACATGCAACTGATCGCGATGCTGACCAGCGGGGGCGTGGTGTTGACCGGGAATGGGAGTTCGGCTGGGAGAGTGTCGGCCGCGTACGGCCGGCTGTTCGAGTTGTCCTGCGACCTGGAGGGCAGCGGATTCGCAGGCGATCAGCCCTTCCGATTACAGTTGTCGATCTGGAGGGACGGACTGCCACTGGACGCGCTGCCGGCTCAGGGATGGATCGAATTCGTTCCCTCACAGCCGTCGGACTGAGTTAGCGGAAGAGCGTGCGCCAGACGGTGACAAGCAGGGCGTGGGTCACCATGGCGGCGCGAATGCCGTTGCCCTTTTCGAAGGAGAGACCGTAGAAAACGCCGGCCACCCCGGCGATGACGGCGAAGCGCCAGTTGGGGAATTCGCGGAATCCGAGATGCGCCGCGCCGAACAGCGCGGAGGCGATCAGCAGGGCCGCCCAGCGGTTGCGGGTGATTTCGGCGAGCCATTGCTGGAGGAGTCCGCGGAAGAAGAACTCCTCGCTGAGAGCGACCACCCAGAGGATGCCGAGGAAGACGCCCGCGGCGGCGGCGGTCGTGGCCCACCAGGGCGCGGCGGGCAAGACGAACTTCGCGAAATCAGTGGCGACGACGAGGCCGAGCACGACGGGCAAGGCGAAGACGAACCACTTCAATCCAGTCAGCCATTCCTTGCGCGACGGGACGAAGCCGAAGTGGATGCCCCGCTGCGCGCGGTCGTGGAGCACGGCGACGACGCCGGCGCGGATCCAGAGAAGCTGGCCGAGGAAGTCGAGCCGGAGGTCTTCATGGGCCTTGGGGTAGATGAGCGGAAAGAGCTTGAAGATGAGGGGCGCGGCCATGATGGCGACGAAAGCGAAGTCGGCCAGGCGTCCGCGCGGCACGAATCGAAACCATGCGGATGCGGCGGCGGCCAGAAGAATTAGAACGGCCACGGACACGGGAGATGCCAGGCCCAGCGGCAACGTATAGAGCAAGTAAGGTCCGGCAGCCAGCAGCGCGACCCATTGCCATTTCCAGCGGCTGCGGATCTCCTCGAAGGCGAGGGATGCGTAGAGGCTGACTTCGAGCAGCACGGCGGCGAGCGCCGGCAGCACGATCGGCGCTCCGATATTCTGGAACTGGATGACCAGCGCCGCAGCGACGAATCCCGCCAGCCACAGGACCGCCAGAGTGATTCCGTATCTGCGGCTCATTGTGTGTCTTCAAGTTATCCTAGCATCCGTGCCGGCGGCGGAACCGCCGGCGGACCTGGTGAGACGCGTTGCCGAGAATGAGGCGGCGAGCGAGGCGGCGCGGTTGCACTACGCTTACCGCCAGTCGGTTGTCGTCGATGAAGTGGAACCGCGCGGCGGGCGGTTTCGCGAAGTGAGGGAGATCATTTTCTCTCCGTCGGGCGAGCGGACGGAGAGAGTGACGGGGCGACCGTTCAGCGATCTCAAGAGGCTGATTCTGACGCCGGAGGATTTCGAGGACATCCGCAACATCCAGCCGATCATGCTGACGCCTGAGATGGCGCCGCGATATCACGTGCGCTTCCGTGGCGAGGAGACCGTGGACGGCGTGGATTGCTGGGTGCTGGAGATGACTCCGCGCCAGTTGTTCGCGGGGTTCAGGATGTTCGAAGGAATGTTGTGGGTGGAGAAACAGGAACTGATGGTCGTGCGGATTCACGGCCAGGCGGTGCCGCCGGTCAGGACAACGAAGAGCGAAAATCTGTTTCCGCGATTCACGACGGTCCGGGCAAGGATCGACGGCAAGCACTGGTTCCCCGTGTTGACTCACGCAGATGACGTCCTGCCGTTCAAGACCGGGGCGCTGCGGATGCGGCTGGAGATCCGTTATTCGGAGTACAAGCGTTTCGGCGCGGAATCGACGATCCGGTTCGAGCCGGAGCGCTAACGCAGCAGGTCGCGGATGGAGAGGACAATCAGGGCGAGCGTCAGACCGATCAGAACGACCACGGACATCCAGGCCACGGAATTGTAGAACCGCGAGTTGACCCACTTCTTCATCAACCTCTGCTTATTGACGAGGAGGAGCATGAAGACGAGGACGAAGGGCAGCAGGATGCCGTTGAGCACCTGGGAGGCGAGGATCATCTTCACGAGGGGAAAACCGGGAACGAGGATCACGCCGGCGCCGATGACAATGAGTCCGGTGAACAGCCAGTAGAAGATGGGGGCTTCGCGAAAACTCTTGTTGACGCCCGATTCGAATCCGAGGCCCTCGCAGACCGTGTAGGACGTGGACAGAGGGAGTATGCAGGCGGCGAAGAGCGAGGCATTGAACAGGCCGGCGCCGAACAGGAGATAGGCGGCGTTACCGAAGGGCTTGAGAGCCAATGCGGCGTCGGTGGCGTCGTTGATGTCCCGGGGCTTGACGCTGTGGATCGCGCCGGCGCAGGAGACGATGATGAAGAAGGCGATGACCGACATGGCGACGCAGCCGACGATGACCTCGATTCGCGACTCCGCGTAGTCCTTCGCTCCGATGCCCTTTTCGACAACCGCGGCCTGGAGGTAGAACTGCATCCAGGGGGCGACCGAAGTGCCGACCATGCCGATGAGCATGGTGATGTATCCGGGGTCGAGCATCAATACCGGTTTCACGCTGTAGAGGGCGGCCTCTTTCCAGTCCGGCTTGACCATGAAGCCGGAGATGATGTAGCTGACGTAGAGGATGGTGGCGAAGAGGAAGATCTTTTCGACGCGCGCGTAGGAACCCTTGACGATGAGCAGCCAGACGGCGGCGGCGGCCAGCGGCACGGTGAAATAGCGGGAGATGCCGAAGAGTTCAAGAGAACTGGCGACGCCGGCGAAGTTCGCCATGACGTTGGTCAGGTTGGCGGCCACGAGGGCGGCCATCATGAAGAACGTGGTGCGCAGGCCGTACTCCTCGCGGATGAGGTCGCTCAAGCCCTTGCCTGTGACTGCGCCCATGCGCGAGCACATCTCCTGGGTGACGACGAGGAGGACGGTGATCGGCAACAGAGTCCACAGCGGCAGGTACCCATACTTCGCGCCGGCCTGCGAGTATGTGAAGATGCCGCCGGCGTCGTTGTCGACCATGGCGGTGATGAAGCCCGGGCCGATGACGGCGAAGAAGACCAGCAGATGGTATTTGGCCCGCTTGAACATCACTTCCTTCTCAGCAGCGTGATGATGTCGTCAGCGGTGACGGCTCCGGCCATGCGGCCTTCCTCGTCGACTACCGCGAGCGCGAGGAGATTGTATTTGTCGAAGAGCTCGGCCACGCGGGCGGCCTTGTCGTCGACATGCGCGGTGATGGGTTCCTCGGGATTGAGGCCGGTCAGCGCGGCATCCGGGCGCGCAATGAGAGCGCGCGTGACCGGAAGCACGCCCTTGAGCCTGCCATCGATGTCGGTGAGGAATATGGTGGTGACGCCGTCGGTGAGATCGGGCTGGCTGCGCACGGCTTCCAACGCGTCGGCGGCAGTGGCGCTTTCATGAACGGCGACGAATGCAGTATTCATAAGGCCGCCGGCGGTGTCCTCGTCGTATTCAAGGAGTTCCTCGACCTCCGCTTTGGGCGCGTCTTCCATCTCTTCGAGGATCTCTTCGGACATCTGCTCTTCGAGATCTCCAAGGACGTCGGCGGCTTCGTCGGGGTCCATCTCTTCGATAATGTCGGCGGCGCGTTCGGTCTCGAGAGACTCGATGATCTGGGTCTGGATTTCGGGTTCGACCTCGGAAAGCGCCTCTGCCGCGATCTCCGGCTCCATCGCCTCGAACAGGGCCTCGCGGTCGTCGGGACTGAGTTCCTCGACGATGTCGGCGAGATCGGCGGGCCGCATCTTCTCGATCAGCGACATCGAAATATTCAACCGGAGGCGGCGCTGAGGGTCAGGCTCCAGGATTGAGCAGAACTCCCAGCCGATGGAGTTGGGTGCGATGCGCGACTGAATGCGGCGGATGATGCGGCGCGGCAGGACGCCCTGAGCGAGCCGGCGGAAGACGCTGCGCAAGCCGATATCGACTTCCCGGATGAGGAGAACATCGTGACCCTCTTCGGAGGCGACTTCGAACGTGACATCGTTTACGCGGACGACCTTGCGTCCTTGCGCGTCGATAATCTGCTGGTCGAGCAGGTCGCGTTCGAGCCGCAGCATGGACTCGTCGGGGTGGTAAGGCGTGAGATTCTCGTCGTTGAGAAAAATGCCGTCGAGGCCGACCCGCTGGACCTGATCCTGACTAATGGTCAGCCAGGCCAGGCCGCCGCCGATGAAAATGCGGTCGACGCGCACCGGATGGATGACAGGAACCAGCGCGGCATCGCTGACCCGGCCGAGAACCCGGCCTTTAAGGTCATAAACCCTCAAACCAAGGAGTTCGGTTAGATAGAGCAGTTCCTGCGCCATCCGGCATCCGGCCTCCTCTCATGGTCTTTTCGCCCCTCCCACTATCGCGCACGTGCGCCAGTACCGGCAACCCACATTACAAGGCCAGCGCGGGCGGGCAAAGCGCGTGTCATGATCGGGGTATGAAACGGCGAGAGTTCCTGTTGTCCTCCCTGGTTGCGGCAGTTCCCGAAGAGGGCAGCATCCTGACGGTACGCGGCGCGATCAAGCCACGCCAACTGGGCCTGTGCCTTCCGCATGAGCATCTCTTCTCGATGTTTGGCGCCGATCCCGCCGAGAAGTACGACTACGACACGCCGAAGTTGATGGGCGAGGTTATGCGGTATGTCAGTTCCGTCAAATTTTTGGGTTGCGCTTCGATCGCCGACGCCACTACCGCGTGGTTCGGCAGGGACGTGCAACTGCTACGCCGGATCTCGGGCGCGACGGGTGTCCATGTCCTGACCAACAGCGGCTACTACGGCTCGGCGAACGACCGTTATGTGCCCAGGCACGCCTATGACGAAAGCGTCAGGCAGATCGCCGCGCGCTGGGTGAAAGAGGCGCTCGGAGGCATCGACGGCACCGGTATCCGTCCGGGGTTCATAAAGCTGGGCGTCGACGCCGGGCCGCTGTCGGAGATCGACAGGAAACTGTTCGAGGCGGCATGTCTGGCACATCGCGAAACGGGACTGCTCATCACCGTGCACACAGCCGATGCCGTGGAAGCGGCAGGGCGGCAACTGGAGATCCTGAAGGCGAACGGTATCGCGAGCGACGCCTGGGTCTGGATCCACGCCAACAACTGCAAGGATGATGGCGCGCTGAAGTCAGCGGCCGAAGCCGGGGCCTGGCTGAGCTTTGACGGCATCGCGCCCGAAAACGTCGAGCGCCACATCCAACTCGTGTCGATGATGAAGTCGATGGGCCGGCTGAAGCAGGTTCTGTTGTCGCATGACGGGAATTCGTTCCGGGCCGGCGGGAGGCCGATGAAGCCTTATTCCGCCCTGTTCACGCATTTCCTGCCGGCGCTGAGGGACGCGGGCTTTACTGCCGCGGAGGTCAGGCTGATGACGGTGGACAATCCGGCGCGGGCGTTCACCGTGAAACGCCGGCTGGTTTAACCGCTCCAAGAAGCGAAAGGCCCTGTCGCGATGGTGCGGCAAGGCCTTCGGCCGCGGGAATCGTTGCGGCGCGCTTACCTGGCTGGGCCGAAGAAAGCGAGGACGCCGACCAGCAGTGTGGTCTGGTTCCTCCAGAGTCCACCCATGCCGCGCTCAAAGACCGGCTGATCGGACCAATCGCGCCGGTATTCAGCGCGCGCGTGCAGGCCCTCGACCATCTTGTATTCGGCAGTGAAGGTGAACTCCTTCAACTTCTGCCGCTGGCCCGTCGCCCAGCCTTCCTTGTCGTAGTAATACTCGAGCCGGGGGCTGAATGCGATTCTGTCGGTCACCTGGAAACGGGCCGCGCCAGCCAGCGCGATCCAGTCCTGCGAACCGCCGCCGATGTACTTCTCCGCGCCGTAGTTGAAGTTGACATAGAGGCTGGTCTTTTCCGCCGGCGTCAGCAGGACAACTGTGTCGTAGAAGTTGCGCTTGCCCTCGTTGGTGCCGGTCTTCTCAGGGCCGGTGTAGTAGTTGTTGAACCAGCTCACCTTGGATGAGGTGAACGCCGTGGTGAGGCCGACTGTCTTGCCCGAGTTGTTGTCCTGGACATTGTTCCAGCCGTTAATCAACTGGACGCCGACGGTGAAATTGTCGTTGAGCGGTTGGGTGACGCGCACGCCCATGTGGTAGTAGGGACCGAGCGCATAGATGAACGAACGCGAATAGTTCCAGTTCAGATGGGTCTCGGTGAGCTCGGCTCCGGCCGAAGTGTAGAACTTGCCGAAATCGAATTGCGTGCCCTTGAATTGCTTGGGCTTCAAACTGACGTAGGCCTGCGGGACCCAATCGAGGACGTCGCCGCCGGGTTCGGTGGCATGAAAGAGCTTGTAGGCTTTGCCGAAACCCAGATCGAGTTTGAAGCCCACGGGATCAGGATCGTGCTCCAGGGTAAGACGGGCCATGTTCAAGCTGAATTGATTAGCCATGGCATCGAAGTTCCTGTACAGGTTGGTTCCGGAAGCGGGGTGGTTGAAATTGAGGCTGTAGTAGCCGTCAACGAGACCGCTGAACTTGATGGGTCCGGCCGACCAGACTGGCGCGGCGGCTGGCGCCTGGGCGGCGGGGGTGCTCTGGCCCGCATCCTGCGCCGCCATCGGCCCACTCGTAGTGCCGCAAATCAGCAGCAGGGTGAACACACACGTATCGCTTCTCATACCGGGATCTGCCTCCGTAGAAATTGTGAATTGGGGGCTACGGCGACAGGGCGGCAGCTCTGACTGGATGAGAGCGAGTGTACAGGGCAAGTGGCCGCGTATACCAATAGATGTTTTCAATCACACCGATAAAAAGAATTGGCTTCTCCTATCCGGCGATTGTCGGCATGATAGAGGACACCCGCCCCGTCGCACCCTTTGAGGCTCCCCGTCGAACGAGCCCGTCCCACCGCTAGTTGTTGAAGGAGTCGAATGATACTCGTGAAAAAGTTGATCACCGCCTGCGCGCTAACCTCCCTGACGGCTGCGGCGCAGGATGCCGCGGCGGCAAAGCTGGCGGCGCTTGAATCTGGCGTGGGCGCTGCTCAGATGTCCGGCGACAATGCCTGGATGCTGGTGAGCACGGCTCTCGTTCTCATGATGACCGGACCGGGTCTGGCGCTGTTCTATGGCGGCCTGGTCAGAAAAAAGAACGTGCTTGGCACCATGATGCAGAGCTTCATCATGATGGCGCTGGCTTCCCTCCTGTGGGCTGTCATCGGCTACAGCCTGGCCTTCGGCGAAGGTAACGCGTTCTTCGGCGACCTGCGTTACGTGATGCTGAACGGGGTTGGCGGCAGTCCCAACGCCGACTATGCCGCCACGATCCCGCACCAGACGTTCATGCTCTTCCAGATGATGTTTGCCATCATCACGCCCGCGCTGATCACGGGCGCATTTGCCGAGCGAATGAAGTTCAGCGCGATGCTGCTCTTCATGACGCTGTGGTCGCTGCTGGTTTACTACCCGATGGCGCACATGGTTTGGGGCAAGGGCGGGATGCTGAACGCGTTCCTCGGCGGGACCATACCGTGTTTCGATTTCGCCGGCGGCACCGTCGTCCACATTACGTCGGGCGTCTCGGCGCTGGTCTGCGCGCTCTACCTGGGCAAGCGGCTTGGTTATCCAACCGAGCCGACGAAACCGCACTCGCTTGTGCTCAGCTTCATCGGCGCATGTCTGCTGTGGGTCGGTTGGTTTGGCTTCAACGCAGGGAGCGCGCTTGGCGCCGGCGCACTGGCATCCTCGGCGTTCCTCGCCACGCACCTGGGCGCGTCAGCGGCCGTCATCGGCTGGCTGGTGATGGAATGGATCCAGATGGGCAAGCCGAGCGTCCTTGGCGGCATCTCCGGGGCGGTGGCCGGACTCGTCGTGATCACACCCGCATCCGGATTCGTCACGCCCGGCTCGGCGATGATCATGGGCCTGGTTGGCGGCGCAGTCTGTTATCTCATGGTTGTCAAGATCAAGAACAAGTTTGGATATGACGACTCGCTTGACGCTTTCGGCGTCCACGGCGCGGGCGGCACGCTGGGAGCGATCCTGACGGGCGTCTTCGCCACAAACGTCGTCAACAACGGGTTAAAGGATGCGGCGGGCAACCCGGCGGCGCTGGGCCTGGTGGATGGAAACGGCGGCCAGATCGTCAACCAGTTGATCGGCACTGGCATCGCCTGGGGCCTGGCGATCGTTGGGACGCTCATCATCCTGAAGATCTGTGACATGACCCTCGGACTGCGCGTCTCCGCCGAGGACGAAACCGACGGCCTTGACCTCAGCCAGCATGGCGAGGAAGGCTACAATCTGGACGCCTAGTTGAGGGAGAAGTCATGAAGAAAATTGAAGCGATCATTCAACCGTTCAAGCTTGAAGAAGTGAAAGAGGCGCTGAAGGCCATCGGCGTCGATGGGATGACCATCACCGAGGTCCGCGGCCACGGCCGCCAGAAAGGGCACAAGGAGGTCTACCGCGGCCAGGAGTATCAGGTCGACCTGTTGCCGAAGGTGAAGGTCGAACTGGTGGTCGCCGACGACCGATTGGAAGAGATCGCCGGCGCTCTCGCCAGCGCCGCCCGGACAGGCAAGATCGGCGACGGCAAGATCTTCGTCTATGAGGTTGCCCAAGCGATCCGTATCCGGAACGACGACCGCGGCGACGCGGCGCTGTAGGTACGGACTGTTTTGGCTCCGGAACGCCGGGGCGCATGTTGCCCACTGATTCGGAGGTCAGTCTGGGGCGGCTGGTGTAGCGCATCCGGCGCAGTTCGCCGGTCAGCTGCGAACCGATTGTGACGCGGGCCTGGGAGTCAATTGCACTCAGGTCCGCCTCGAATCGCGAATCGAGCCGATTTCTTTTATCGAGCCATCCGCAGTGACCGTGACAGCGTGCGACCGCTTCTCATTCGCAGCCGGCGTCATCGCATGGACCCGGTCCCAAGGTACTCTGGCCGGTTGAACGCTGGGATCGAAGTTGCAGTTGAAGACACTGCTCATCGCTCAGGTCACCGGTTGGACCGGACTGGGGGCCGCCGCATCCGCAAGGCAGAGCGGGCGAATGCGGTTTCGATTTGCTTTCGTCCAGTTGGGAGGGGGTTGCGGCCTTGAAACCCGCTATCCCGTGCTCCTGGAATACGTTGCCCGTCACCTTGGGAAAGAGTAGGCTTGGGGCATGATCCGACGCCAGCACATAATCGCTCTCTTTCTCGCATTCGGCATGCTTGCCACGGCCGCCGACTGGCCGCAATGGCGCGGCATCCACCGTGACGGCATTTCTTCGGAAACGGGCTTGCTCGACACCTGGCCCGCAGGCGGCCCGCGCCTGATGTGGAAGGCACAAGGCCTGGGCGAAGGATACTCGTCGTTTTCGGTAGTGGGCAACCGACTTTACACGCAAGGCCAGAGTGGCGAGGAGGAGTATGTCATCGCGCTCGATGTAGCGACGGGCAAGACGGTCTGGAAGACGCCAACCGGGCGCGCCTACCGCGAGGAGCGTGGCAACGGCCCGCGCGGTACGCCGACGACGGATGGCAGCCGGCTGTATGCAGTCGCCGCGGACGGTACAGTGGTTTGCCTGGAGATGACGACAGGCAAGAAAGTCTGGGCTTTGAACATGCCTCAGCAATTCGGCGGTAGCGTACCGCGATGGGGCTACAGCGAATCGCCGCTGGTCGACGGCGACCTAGTCATCGTCACCCCCGGCGGTCCAGGCGCATCCGTGGTGGCGCTGCAGAAAGAGACGGGCAAAGTCATCTGGAAGTCGCAGAGCGACCCGGCCGCTTACTCGTCGCCGATGGCTGTCGATTTCGGCGGCACGCGCATGGTGATTGTGCTCACCGCCCGCGGCGCGTTGGGACTGGGCGTCAAGGAGGGAGAACTTCGCTGGCGTTACGACAATGTGGCCAACCGCGTGGCAAACATCGCCACGCCGATTCTCCGCGACAACCATATCTTCCTTTCTACCGACTACGGCACTGGTTGCGGGCTGCTCAAACTGGCATCCAGTGGCGGTTCCATCAGCGCCACAGAGGTTTATTTCAATCGCGACATGCGCAACCACTACACCACGTCCGTGCTGGTGGGAGACACGCTCTACGGCTTCTCGAGCAGCACCCTGACGGCGATGAACTTCCAGACCGGCGCGGTGGCGTGGCGCGACCGCAGCGTCGGCAAAGGCAACTGCATCTTCGCCGAAAAGAACCTCTACTGCCTGGGCGAGGACGGCTCGATGGGGCTGATCGAAGCCACGCCCACCGCTTACAGGGAGAAGTCCCGCTTCAGGATCTCTCCGGGCGAGCGCCCGACGTGGACGCCGCCGGTCATTGCCGACGGCAAACTCTACCAGCGCGAGCAGGACAATCTGTACTGCTACAGCATCAAGCGGTAGACCCGGCCGGGACGCCTGATCCAAGCCTCGCGCCATCGTACAAGCTGGTTCCCGCCGCAGTGCGCCTCCTTTCCCTCGCCGCTGCTCACGGCGATTAACCGATGCGGGGCGGCACGGCGGGCCGGCCAGCAACGCGGGCGGATTGCCGGAGTATCCGTTCGCGACTCCGGCAAGAGGGTTCCGCCGATGAAGTTCCCTGGTGGCGTGCTGGCGATGACCGGCGCCGACAGAGCGGCGGGGCTGCTGTTGATGGCGGTGTGGCACCTGTTGCTGGATGAACTCGACGCCTGCACGAAGGATGCCGACGGCGAAGGCGGTCCCAGCAACCTGGCCTGCACCCGTACGCGGACTTTCGCGCGACGTAAGGTCCTCATGGTTTCGACAATGCTCATCACGGGGTTGAGCCGGATTGAGGCGGCGTACACGGAGAGCGGCCGGCGGCGGCTGTGCCTGCGCAGCGAGGGGAGGCCGTTGGCGCTGAGGTGATGCTGCTGCCGAATGACCTCACGGGCGACAACTTTCCGCGATAGGCTAGTTGCCATGACCAGTCACGCGCATCCGTGGCATCAATCACGGACCGTCCTATTGTTGTCGGCCGTGGCGCTCCCGCCCGCCGGCCTCGTGCTGTTGTGGATTCGTCGAGGTACAAAAATGGTCTGGAAGATTCTTGGAACGATTCCCATTCTCGGTTTCGCCGTTGCGCATCTGTTC
This sequence comes from uncultured Bryobacteraceae bacterium, assembly GCA_947084845.1. Lineage (GTDB taxonomy): Bacteria > Acidobacteriota > Terriglobia > Bryobacterales > Bryobacteraceae > PNKE01. Next base: position 17,681 of record CAMTUE010000081.1, read on the forward strand.
CTGTTCTTCGGCCTGCGCGTGGAAATGGACGGGACAGGCTCCAGGCCGATGTTCACTTTCGGCAGCGCCGCATCCCACATCGAGCAACTGGAAGCAAGCCGGGCGGCACAGCAGGCGCCAGCCGCGGAATCGTCGCCTCGGGCGGTGGAGACCACCCCCGCCGCGCTGGTATCCGCTCCCGCCGCGCCGCCGTACTGGACCGACTTTCGCGGTCCGAATCGCGACGGCCGCTACGACGAGACGCCGATCCTCACCACCTGGCCCAAGCGCGGACTGACGCGGTTGTGGAAGCAGCCGGTGGGAGGCGGCTACGCCTCCGTCGTGGTAGCCGATGGCCGGGCTTTCACCATCGAGCAGCGCCGCGACCGGGAGGTTGTCGCGGCATATGACGTCAACACCGGGCGTGAACTGTGGACCAACTCCTGGGCCGCCAACTTCCGGGAGGCGATGGGCGGCGACGGCCCGCGCGCCACGCCTACCTGGCACGAAGGGCGGCTGTACGCGCAAGGCGCGGAAGGCGAACTCCGTTGCCTGGAGGCGGCCACCGGCAAGGTTGTCTGGTCGAAGAACATACTCGCCGATAACGGCGCCTCGAACATCACCTGGGCCATGTCGGCCGCGCCTCTGATCGTCGACGAGAAGGTGATTGTGCAGCCCGGCGGCGCTGGAGGTAAGTCTATTGTGGCCTACCACAAACTGACTGGCGCGCCCATTTGGAAGGCGTTGGACGACAAGCAGGCCTACACTTCGCCGATGCTGGTGACGCTCGGCGGGCGGCGGCAGATCGTTACAGTCACGGCGAGCCGCGCCGTGGGCCTGGCGCCGGAAGACGGCGCGCTGCTGTGGGAGTACCCCTGGGTCACCGAGTATGACGTGAACGCATCCCAGCCCATCGTGACCGGCGCCAACCGTTTCTTCATCTCCGCCGGCTACGGCCACGGTGCGGCGGTGGTCGAATTACAGCCCGCCGGCAAGGCGTTTACGGCGCGCACGGTCTGGCAAAACATGCGGATGAAGAACAAGTTCAACCCGTCGGTGCTTCACGAGGGCCACATCTACGGCCTCGACGAAGGCATCCTGGCCTGCGTGGATGTGGAGACGGGGCAGCAGAAGTGGAAAGGCGGGCGATATGGCTTCGGCCAGGTTCTGCTGGCCAGCGGGCACCTGGTGGTGACCACGGAAACCGGCGAGGCGGTATTGGTCAAGGCGACGCCTGAACGGCACGAGGAACTGGCGCAATTTTCCGCCGTGGACGGCAAGACGTGGAACTTGCCGGCGCTGGCGGGCGGTCTCCTGTTCGTGCGCAACACCACCGAAATGGCTTGCTTCCGAATCACGGCGAATTAGGCGCACGCAGCAGGTGCGATAGTATGAATGCATGAATATGTGCAGGCCAGCAATCATCTTCTGCATTCTCCCGGCGCTCCTGTGGGCCGAGGACTGGCCGCAGTACCGGGGCAAGGATCGCGCGGGCGTTTGGAGTGAAACCGGCATTCTGGAATCCTTCCCGGCTGAGGGTTTGAAAGTGAAATGGCGCGTACCGCTGGGCGGCGGCTACAGCGGACCGGCGGTGGCAGGGGGCAAGGTGTTCGTGACGGATTTCGCGCCCACTACTTTGCCGAAGGGAGTCGAGCGCGCCCTGGCCTTCGACGAGAAGACCGGCAAGCTGTTGTGGTCACGCGAGTGGGAGGTCAACTATACCGGTCTCGCCACCACCTATGCCATCGGCCCGCGCGCCACGCCCACCGTGGATGGGGACCGCGTCTATTTCTTTGGCTCCATGGGCATGCTGCAATGCCTGAGCGCGGCCGACGGAAAGCTCCTGTGGAAGCACGACGTGGTGCGGGACTTTGACACAGAAGTTCCGGTCTGGGGCATGGCGTCGGCGCCGCTGGTCGACGGACGGCGCCTGATCGTGCTGGCCGGCGGCAAGGGCGACTCGAAGGTGATGGCCTTCGACAAGCTGACCGGGGCGGTGCTCTGGCGGGCGCTCTCGTCGGATTTCGAGCCGGGCTACAGCGCTCCGATCCTGATCCAGCCTGGCGGAAAGCGGCAGATCATCCAGTGGCATCCGCACGGCGTCGCCTCGCTCGACCCGGAAACGGGCAAACTTCTTTGGGAATTGCCGTTTGTGAGCAAGATGAATTCGTCGGTCGCCGCGCCGGTCTGGTCCGGGCTGCGGCTCCTGATCTCCGGCTTCACCGACGGCTCGATGATGATGGCGTTGGACGACTCGCGGCCGGGCGCGAGCATCCTTTGGCGCGGCGCGAGCCGCAGCGAAACCAAGCCGGACGGTCTGCACGCCCTGATTGCAACCCCATTCATCGACGGCGATCATATCTATGGGATCTGCTCCTACGGCCACATGCGCTGCCTGGACGCCAGGACGGGCAAACAGGTCTGGGAGACGCTGGATGTCACCAGCGGCGAGCGCGCCCGCTGGGCGGCCGCACACCTGGTGCGCAACGGGGACCGCTACTTCATCAATAACGACCGCGGCGAGTTGATCATCGCGCACCTCAGCCCGGCTGGCTACAAGGAGATCGGCCGCACGAAACTGATCGAGCCGACCTCGAATCCCGGCAACCGCCGCGAGGCCGGCGCGGTCAACTGGGTCCACCCGGCCTATGCCAACCGCCACATCTTCACCCGCAACGACAAGGAACTGATATGCGCTTCGCTCGAAGCCGGCGGACGGTAGCGCGGCTGTCAGTCCTGGGTTTCGCGCTGGTTAGCGTTCTGCCGGCTCAGGCGCAGGATTGGCCGCAGTTTCGCGGCAACCCGCAACTCACCGGCGTTGCCGCGGACGTTCTGCCTGTCCCGTTAAAGCTGTTGTGGACGTACGAAGCGGGCCAGGCAATTGAGTCTTCAGCCGCCATCGCCGGCGGGGCAGTGTACGTCGGCGTATTCACGGGCGAGTTGATCTCGCTCGATCTGGCGACGGGCAAACTCCGCTGGAAGTATAAGACGGAGAGCGAGATCGGCGAGTCCTCCCCGGTGGTGAGCAGAGGGATCGTCTACGTGGGCGATCTTTCCGGCTACCTTCATGCGGTCGGAGCCGCGGACGGGAAGCGGCGCTGGGTCTATAAGACGCGCGGGGAGATCAAGGCATCGCCGGTGGTGAGCGGCGGCAAAGTGCTTGTGGGATCCTACGACGGCAGCTTGCATGCTGTTGACGCGCTCACAGGCCGCTTGGCATGGACGTACGAGACCGATGGCCCGGTGCATGCGACCGCCGGAATCGCTGGCGGGCTGGCGTTGATCTCCGGCTGCGACGGCCACCTGCGCGCGATCCGGATCGCGGACGGCAAGCAGGAATACGCAGTGCAAGTGGGATCCTACGTCGGCGCTTCGCCCGCCGTCGCCGGCGAGATGGCCTATCTGGGCACCTTCGACAACGAAGTGCTGGCCATCGACCTGCGGCGCAAGTCGGTGATCTGGAAATACCAGCATCCCCGGCGCAAGTTTCCGTTTTACTCGTCAGCGGCGCTGGCCGGGGGCAAGGTGGTGGTGGGCGGACGGGACAGCATGGTCCATGCGCTGGACGCCAAGACGGGAAAAGCGGTGTGGACCTTCGCCGCACGCGCCCGGGTGGATTCCTCGCCAGTCGTCTCCGGCGGGCGAGTCTACTTCGGCTCGCACAAGGGCCAGTTGACCGCGCTCGATCTCCAGACCGGCAAGCAGCTCTGGCAATTCGAGGCCGGCGCCGCCCTGACAGCTTCGCCGGCCGTCGCAGGCCAACGCCTGGTCATATCCTCACACGACGGCCAAGTCTACTGTTTTGGCAAGTAAAGAGGGAATCCTGATATTATTACCTTGTAGTCCGTTCACGCTGCATGCCTGAAGGCCAAGGCCGAAATCTGCAACCCAAGCTCTGAACCATTGGGGAAGGGCTACAGACGGAGAAGCGAATGCTCACACGGCGAAGCTGGCTGGTTGGACTAGGTCTTCACAATTTGGCTGGCTACCTGCCCGCCAACACGGCTGCGGACTGGACGCAATTCCGGGGGCCCAACCGCGACGGCATCTCCAGGGAGACGGGCCTGCTGCGGCAGTGGGCGGCCAAGGGGCCCAGGGTCTTGTGGACCGTTCCGGTGGCTCAAGGCTACGCCGGCGCCGCGATCGTGGCCGGCCGCGTCTACCACCATGACTACGACGAAAAGACGTCGGATTGGCGCGTCCACTGCCGGCATCTGGCGACGGGCAAGGAGATCTGGCAATTTGTCGAGCGCCGATCCATACGGCCGAACCACGGCATCACCCGCACCGTCCCGGCGGTGGACGGCCGCTACGTCTTCTCGCTGGACCCGAAGTGCGTGTTCCACTGCCTCGACGCACGAACCGGCAAGGAGTTGTGGCGCAAGAACCTGGTCACCGAGTATAAGACGGCCATCCCTCCCTGGTACAACGGGCAGTGCCCGCTGATCGAGAAGGACCGGGTGGTGATCGCCACCGGCGGCGCGGCCATCATGGTCGCGTTCGACAAAGCCACGGGCAAGGAGATCTGGCGCACGCCGAATCCGGGCAGGCGCTTGTTGTCGCACGCCTCGCTTATGCCGGCGGTTCTGGGCGGAGTGCGGCAGTACTTGTACGGCACTTTGAACGGACCGTTGGGAGTCTCGGCCAGCGACGGGAAGTTGCTGTGGGAGTTCCCGCGCAAGTTCAACGTGGCGGTGGCGCCCTCGCCGCTGGCGGTGGACGGGGAGCGGGTCTTCATGACCGCCAGCTACGACGCGGGCAGCGTGATGGTCCGCGTGCGGCCCGGCGGCGGCGCGTTCCAGGCCGAGGCCGTGTTCGACATGAAGAACAACGAGTGGAACTCGGAGGTCCACACGCCCATCGTCCACAGGGGCCATCTCTTCGCCGTTGGCAAGAAGAAGCGGGGCCTGTTCACGTGCCTGAATTTCGACGGCAAGACGGTCTGGGACAGCGACGGCAAGGCCTCGTTTGAACTGGGCAGTTTCATGCTGGCCGACAACATGTTTTTCGTGCTCGAAGGAAAGACCGGCGTTCTCCGGCTGATCGATGCGAGCACGACCGGATACAAGGAACTCGCTCAGGCCCAGGTGCTCAGCGGACACGATGTGTGGGCGCCGATGGCGCTGTCCGACGGCAAGCTGGTGCTGAGAGACATGGCCAAGATGGTGTGCATCGACGTGCGTGGCGCGTAAGCGAGGCAGGTTATGCAATACAGCCAGGTGCAGGTTCTTGCCGGAAAAGGCGCGGAAGCGGATCGCTTCAGCGAGGCGTTGCGCGGGGTCGCCGTCGACCGGCGGAACTTCATTTACGCGGCGGGCGACCAGGAGATCAAGGTCTTCGAAGACGGCGGCCGCCTCTCGCGGCGCTGGAAAACCGCCAAACCGGGCTTTTCGGTGGCGGTTTCCGGCGATGGCCGCGTGTTCGCGGGTCAGGCCGGACAGGTGGAGATCTTCGACAACGCAGGACGGCCTTCCGCCACCTGGCGCGACGAGCAGCGCCTGGGCATGGTAACGGCGATCGGCTTTTCCAAAGGCAACGTCTTTTTGGCCGACGCCCGCAACCGTTGCATCCGGCGCTTCGACGCCAGCGGCAAATACCTCAACGACATCGGCAACGACAACCGGATGAAGGGATTCCTGATTCCCAACGGGGTGGTGAGTTTTGGCGTGGACGCCAAAGGCATCATCCACGCATCCAACCCTGGCAAGCACCGCGTGGAACGTTACACGGCGGAGGGGACGCTGCTCGGGCATTTCGGCCGTTTCGACGGGCGCGATCCGGCGGGGTTTTCAGGCTGCTGCAATCCGACCAACGTGACCGTGACCGACGGCTCCCGGATCTGGGTGACGGAGAAGGCCGGCCCACGCGCCAAGGTTTACGATTCCGAAGGGAAGTTGCTCTCCGTGATCGCCGCAGGAGTTTTCGATGCCAACTGCAAGAACATGAGCATCGCCACCGGCTCACGCGGCCGGGTTTATGTGGCCGACACGGTAAAGCTCCAGATTCTCGTTTTCGAGCCGCAAGGCGGGGAAGGGGGGGGCGCATGAGCGATCAAGTGACGCGCCGCGGCGCGCTAGCCAAGGCGGCCCGTGGAGCGGCGGCCCTGGCGCTGGGCGGCTCCGCCTTCTATCTGGTCCGCAAGGCCGAAGGGCAGATCGTCTGGAGCGTGGATTCGGCCAGGTGCATCAACAGCCGGCTGGGTGTCAACAACGTCGAGGCCTGCAACCTGTGCACGACTGAGTGCGTGGTGCCGCTGTCCGCCGTGCGGGCGGTCAACGAATACTCCAAATGCGGCCGCTGCTACATCTGCCCGGCCTACTTCAATATCACCAGCGCGGTGGACGAGAAGGGGCTGCCGAGCGAGAAACTGTGCCCGCGCGACGCGATCGAGCGCAAGCCGATCGGCGAGGTCGATCCAGACGACCCCGCCAACAACTTCTATGAATACGTGATCGACGAGGTCAAGTGCGACGGCTGCGGCAAGTGCGTCATGGCCTGCAAGGAGCCGTTGGGACTGGGATCCATCGTGCTGAGAGTGCGGCATAATCTGTGCGTGGACTGCAACCACTGCGCCATCTCGACCGCCTGCCCCAAAGACGCCATCCTGCATGTGCCCATCGAAAAAGCATTCGACCATGTGCAGCTCGGATCTCACGACTAGGCTGAGCGGCATGCCAATGAGATCGCGCGCGCCCACGCTCCTGATTGCACTGGCCGGCCTGATCCTGTTGTTCGCCGTTAACGCGGCCGGCCAGGCGATCCAGTACGAGCGCCCTGTTCAGGCGGCCCCGCAGGAGGAGGGCATCGGCGGATCATACAAGACGCCCCCGGTGCAGAAACCCTTGCCGCGGTCGCACTGGCGGGAAGTGCTGGACGTGGTCCTGCTGGCAGTCGCAATGGGGATCTCGGTCTGGCTGGTCCTCACACGGCGCAGCCGGAAATGGGTTCTCGCGCTTACCGTGGCGTGTCTGGGCTACTTCGGCTTCTACCGGGAAGGCTGCACCTGTCCCATCGGCTCCATCCAGAATGTCACGGTCGCCCTGACCGATCCGGGCTACGCCATCCCCATCGTGGTCACGGCGATCTTTTTCCTGCCGCTGCTGGTGGCGCTTTTCTTCGGGCGGGCGTTCTGCGGCGGCGTCTGCCCGCTGGGCGCCATGCAGGAGTTGGTGCTTCTGAAGCCGGTGCGGGTTCCGCGCCGTCTGGACCGCGCGCTGGGTCTGCTGAGGTATGCCTACCTGGGCGCGGCCGTCTGGCTTGCCTTGCAGCCGTTTCCCGCGCACGACTTCATCATCTGCCGGTTCGACCCCTTTGTCGGCTTCTTCCGCATGGGTGGTTTCGCTCACATGATCTCCATCGGCGCGGCGTTTCTAGTGCTGGGCATCTTCGTGGGCCGGCCGTATTGCCGCTATCTGTGCCCCTACGGCGTTTTGCTCGAATGGGTGACCCGGCTCGCCGGCCGCGGCGTCAGCATCACCCCGGACAAGGAACTGGACTGCGGATTGTGCCAGGAAGCCTGTCCTTACGGCGCCATTGAGAAGATGCGCGTGGTGCAGCCGAAATGCCTGTACTGCGCCCGTTGTTTCGCCTCCTGTCCGCGCGAGGGGCCACTGGCAAAGAAACCATGAGCCAGAACCTGCCCAAGAGTATCCGATGGGCGGCGTGGATCGCCGCCGCGGTCGTCGCCGCCTGTGTGCTGCTCCTTTCCGTGAGTTATACGATCGCCCGCGTCCAGGCGCCCAAGGACGCAAAAACCGTTGCGGATCTCAAGAAGAAAGTCAGAGAGGACGCCTCGTTCGCGCCCGCGCTTGAGGCCGAGCACAAACGCATCACCGCCGCTCTCCAGCAGCGCAAGAAGCGCGACGATGCCGTCGCGATCGTCCTTCTTGTGGCCGGGTCTCTCTTTATCGCTTCCGCCAAGGGGCTGGCGGCCATGGACGGCCGGCGTCCGTTGCCGATGGACCGGCTGGTGCAACTCAAAGCCGTGCCCAGGTCCGGACCCGCATTATCCTTTCCCGCCGTCACAAGTAGCGAGGAGGAACCTCATCTGGCTTTCGTGGAGCGGATCGTTCAACAACATGGACGATCGAGGGAAGCGGCTATTCCCATTTTGCAGGCCATTCAGGCACACTATCGCTACCTTCCCGACGAGGCGCTCAAGAATGTCTGCGAACTCACCGAGATCACGCCCGCGCAGATTGCGGGGTCGTCTTCGTTCTACTCGCAATTCCGCCGCTCGCCCCAGGGCAGGCACCTGGTCCGGGTTTGCCACGGTACGGCGTGCCACGTGGCCGGCGCCCGGCAGATCACCGACGAACTGCGCCGCCGCCTGGAGATCCCCGACGGCGCCGACACCGACGCGCAGCGCATGTTCACCGTGGACGAAGTGGCCTGCGTGGGCTGTTGCAGCCTGGCCCCGGTGATCACGGTCGACGGCCAGACGGCAGGAAAGCTGACGCCCAACGGCGCCTGCGATGCGCTGGAGGGCATTCGGAGTCCGAGTCTGACATGAACGGCAAGAGCGTTGAAATCCGGATTGGTCTCGGCTCGTGCGGCATCGCCGGCGGCGCTGAAGCGGTGCGGGCGGCCGTCGAGCGGGAGGCGCGGCAGGCCGGCGCTCGGGCAGTGGTCAAAGCCGTGGGCTGTAACGGCATGTGCCATCGCGAACCGCTGGTGGAAGTGGTCGAGGCGGGCGGCGCCGGCGCGCTGTACGGCAATGTCACCGCCGAGGCCGCGCGGAGCATCGTCCGGCGGCACGTGCGCCCCGGCGCGCTCATGGCACGGCTGCGCTGGACGGCTGATCGCGCGTCGGACCTGTTCCGGCATAGTGGCGCCCGGCCGCAACTCGCCGAGTACAAGGTTGACCTGCTCAGCGGGGGTGCGGCCAGTTATCTGCGCAAGCAGGAGCGCATCGTCCTGGAAAACTGCGGCGAGATCGATCCGGAGAACATCCACGACTACCTGGCGCGCGAAGGCTATCAGGCGCTCGAGAAATGTCTGCGGCAACTGCCTCCCGCCGAACTGATTCAGGTCCTTATGGATTCGGGTCTGCGCGGGCGCGGCGGAGCCGGGTTCCGGACTGGCTTGAAATGGTCTCTGGCGCGGCAGCAGCCCGAAGGGGACAAGTACGTCATCTGCAACGGCGACGAGGGCGACCCTGGGGCGTTCATGGATCGCCTTGTGCTCGAATCCGACCCGCACCGCGTACTCGAGGGTCTGGTCATCGCCGCATACGCCATCGGAGCCGCCGAAGGCATCTTCTACATACGTGCTGAATACCCGCTCGCCGTCCGTCGCATTCGTGAAGCGATCCGGCAGGCCGAAGAGCGCGGCTTCCTGGGACAGAGAATTCTCGATTCCGAATTCTCCCTGCGATTGGAGGTTCGTGAGGGCGCCGGCGCATTCGTCTGCGGCGAGGAAACGGCCCTGATCCAGTCGCTGGAAGGTCAGCGCGGCACGCCGCGGCTGCGCCCGCCCTACCCGATCCAGCGGGGATTTCGCGGCCGTCCGACGCTGGTCAACAACGTCGAAACTTTGGCCTGCGTGCCCTGGATCGTGCGCCGCGGAGCCGGCCCTTTCAACGCGCTCGGCACAGAGAGCAGCAAGGGAACCAAGGTCTTCGCTCTGGCGGGAAAGATCAATCGCGGCGGGCTGGTGGAAGTGCCCATGGGCGTCACCATCCGGGAGGTGGTCGAGGACATTGGCGGCGGGATCAAGGACGGCCGGAAATTCAAAGCGGCACAACTCGGCGGGCCGTCGGGCGGCTGCATCCCGGAGCGGTTGGCCGATACTCCGATCGACTATGAGGCGCTCGCCAGCACCGGGGCGATCATGGGATCCGGCGGTCTGGTTGTGCTCGACGACAGGGACTGCATGGTGGATCTGGCCCGCTTCTTTCTGCACTTCACGCAGGCCGAATCGTGCGGTAAGTGCACGTTTTGCCGCATCGGCACCAAACGAATGCTGGAGATTCTTGAGCGGCTGTGCGCGGGCCACGGCAGGCCCGGCGACCTGGAGAATCTGGAACTGCTGGCCGGCCACCTCAGCCGCGGGAGCCTCTGCGGGCTGGGCCAGACCGCGCCCAACCCGGTCCTGACCACGCTGCGCTATTTCCCCGAGGAGTACAAGGCACACTTGATCGACAAGCGCTGCCCGGCCGGCCGCTGCACGGCGCTGATCCGCTACCGCGTCACCGCCGATTGCACCGGCTGTACCTCCTGCGCCCAGGTCTGCCCGGTGAAGGCGATCGCCTACCGCCCCTATGAACGGCACGAGATCGATCAGGATCTCTGCACCCGCTGCGATATGTGCCGGCAAGCCTGCCAGGAAAACTCCATCGAGGTGGTCTCGCCATGATTTCCCTGACCATCGACGGCCGGCCGGTCAGCGTGCCGCCCGGGGCCACTCTGCTTGACGCGGCGCGCCAGTTGGACATTCGAATCCCGACCATGTGTCATGTGCCAGGACTCGAACCGGCCTCGTCGTGTTTCGTCTGCGCCGTGCAGGTGAAAGGACAGCGCGGCCTTTCGCCATCCTGTGCGATGCCGGCGGCCGAGGGCATGGAGGTCGACACCGACAGTGAAGCTGTGCGCGGCGCGCGGCGCGTGGCCATCGAACTGCTGCTCTCCGACCATGCCGGCGAGTGCGTGGCGCCCTGCTCGGCGCGCTGTCCGGCGGGTCTGGACATTCCGGGCTTCGTGCGCGAGATTGTCGCCGGAGACGCGTCCAGGTCCATGCGGATCATCACCGAACGGCTGGCGCTGCCCGGCGCGTTGGGGCGCGTCTGCCCGCGGCTGTGCGAGCAGGGATGCCGCCGCATCGAGTATGACGACGGACTGACCATTGGGCCGCTGCACCGCTACGTCGCCGACCTGGACAGGGAAGCGGCCGCGCCTTATGTGCCGCCGCGCGCGCCGTCCACGGGTAAATCGGTGGCCATCGTGGGGGCCGGTCCGGCCGGGTTGGCGGCGGCGCAGTTCCTGCTTCGACAGGGACATGCCTGCACGCTGTTTGATACCGAATCCGCCGCCGGCGGCATGCTGCGCTACGGCATACCCGCTTTCCGGCTGCCCAAGGACGCGCTTGACGCCGAGATCGACGAAATCCGCCGCTTCGGCGCCGAGTTCCGCATGAACTCGCGCTGGGGCCGGGACTTCTCGCTCGCCGATCTGCGCCGCCGCCACGATGCGGTCTTCCTGGCCATTGGCGCGCAGCGGGCGCAAGGGCTGCGCTGCGAGGGCGAGGAACTGGCGCTGTCGGGCATCGAGTTTCTGCGGCTGGTGGCCGAGGGAAACCCGCCGTCGCTGGGAGAGGACGTCGTGGTGGTGGGTGGCGGCAACACGGCGATGGATTGCGCGCGGGCGGCCATTCGCATGGGTCCGCGCAACGTCAGGATCCTGTACCGCCGCACGCGGCGCGAGATGCCCTGCCTGATGCAGGAAGTGGAAGAAGCGGAAGCCGAGGGCGTGGCGTGCGAGATGCTGGTGGCCCCGATGCTGCTGGAACGCGGCGAGGATCACCGGTTGCTGCTGACCTGCCAGCACACCAAACTGGGCGCGCCCGACGCCTCCGGCCGCTGCCAGCCGGTCCCTGTGGAAGGCTCCGAGTACGTCGTCGAATGCACGACGGTGATCGCGGCCATCGGCCAGGCGGTGGACCGCTCGCTCGCCGAAGCGGAGGGGTTGCGCGTGACCGGCTGGGGCATCGCCGCCGCCGAGCGGACGCTGGCTACGAATCTGCCCGGCGTGTTTGCGGGCGGGGATGCCGTGCTGGGGGCGGACCTGGCGGTCAGGGCAGTGGCGGCGGGACGGATCGCAGCCGCTTCGATCGGCCAGTTCCTCCGGGGCGAACCGGTTGTGGGCGAAGCCCGCTCGGCCGCCGTGGTGTTCCGGCCGGTCGACGACGCGGAGAGGGCGCTGGTCTTCCGCAACATCGAAATGGCCGAGCGCGTTCCCATGCCGGAGATCGACATGGAGCAAAGGCTGGCGGGCTTCGACGAAGTCGCCACCGGGTTGTCCGGCGCGGATGCCCGCCGGGAAGCGCAGCGTTGTCTGACCTGCGGCTGCCGCAAATCCGATTGCTGCGTCGTGCGCACGCTCGCCACCGAATACGGCGCCGACGCCGGGCGTTTCGCCGGCGAGCGACGCCGCTTTTCGCAGGACACATCCCATCCGGACATCATCTACGAGCCGGGTAAATGCATCATGTGCGACGCCTGTGTGAGGATCGCGGCCGAGGCAGGCGAGCCGCTGGGGCTGACCACGATCGGCCGCGGATTCCACGTCACGGTAGCCGCGCCCTTCGGCCAGCCCATGTCGGAGGCGCTCCGGGACGTGGCGCTGCGCTGCGCCGAAGCCTGCCCCAGCGGAGCGCTGGCGCTACGCAGCGCCAGCGGCTGCGGACTCGGCGGCGGCTGCGGCGGCGGCACGCCGGCTCCGTCTCACTTCCCGATTCTGTAGAGCGCTTCCTGGCTGCGCAGATAGAGACTGCCGCCGGCGATGGCGGGCGACGAGATGAAGACCTGATCCTTTAGAGTGTTGGTGGCCAGCACTTCGAAGGTCTCGCCCATCTTCACGACAACCACGTCGCCGTCCTCGGTGGCCAGGTACAGCTTGCCGTTGGCGGCCACGGGGGAAGCCTTGAAGTTATACTCATCTTCTACACCATGCCGGCGGAAGTGGTGCATTGTCAGTAGGTTGCGATTTTAAAAATGGCCTAGTGACACGTTTTCTCTCCTCCTGAGCCGAACTGGAGATAGGTTCAGCATGAGCGCATCGTGGGTGGCGGCGC
>CAMTUE010000082.1:0-21667 GCA_947084845.1 uncultured Bryobacteraceae bacterium
ACGTGTGCTCTTCCGATCTACCGCGGGTGCGCCGGGCATCGCGGCGGGCGCGCCGGGGGCCGGCAACGGCTGCGACGGCGCAAGGGTGACCTGCGCGGGAGCCGGACGGCGTTTGGCGCGCTTCTCGCGGGCCTTGCGCCGCTTGTCGATCTTCTTCATCCGCTCGTCGACGCGAACCGTGATGAACTTCATCACGAATTCGGTCATCCTCATGCGGCGTTCGACTTCCTTGGCGACATCGGCCCCCGCGTTGAACACAATCAGGACGTAGAATCCCTCATTGCGCTTGTTGACGCGGTATGCGAGTTTGCGGACGCCCCACTTATCCACCTTTTCGACTGTCCCGCCCGTGGCGGTGATCGTCGTCGAGATCTGCTCGATGTAAGCGTCGATCTCTTCTTCAGTGGCATCGGGACGAACGATGAACAGTTCTTCGTAGACTCTCATTGTTCCTCTTTCCTTGCGCCCGGAGCGCGGCGGTTGTAAACCGCCATGGCCTTATCGACGCCCCCGGCGATTATGGACTCGATGGCATCGGCCGCTAAGCCGATGAACGAATCCAAATCCTTCTTCTGCCCGCCTTTGATCGCGGCGAGCACAAACTTCGCTCCATCCCGGACCTCGTGGCCGGGGTGGATCCCCATCCGGACTCTTGGGAACAACTGCGTTCCCAGGCAGCGGATGACGTCTTCAACGCCATGATGACCGCCTGCCGAGCCGTCGGGCCGGACCCGGATCGTGCCCCAGGGCAGGTCCAGGTCGTCGTGAACCAGGACGATGCGCTCCGGGGCAAAACCATACTTACTTGCCAAACCGTTGACCGACTGACCCGATAGGTTCATGAAGGTCTGCGGCTGGGCGAGTAAAACTCGCTTGCCCTCCACATCGGCCACGCCCACCAGAGCGCGGCATTCAAAGCGCGACAACCGCGCTTTGCTTCGTTCGGCCAGCAGGTTGACGGTAAGGAACCCCAGGTTATGGGGGGTGTTTTCGTATTCTGACCCGGGGTTACCGAGTCCGGCCACGAGAAACTCCGCTTCCGCCATCCTTCCTGCCTGTCCGGGAGACTAACTCTCCGCTTCCTACTTGCCCTTCTTGGGCGTTTCGGTGTCAGCTTCCTTCTTGCCCTTCTTGGCAACCTCGGGCTCAACCTTCGCCGCTTCGGCCTCGGCCGTTTCAGTGGCGCCGCCGCGCGCCGCGATCACGTGGGCGACAACTTTTTCCGGCACCGTGATCAGCTTCATGGAATCAGTCAGCGGGATGTCCTGGGCCCTGAGGTTCATGCCGAGCATCATTTCGGTGACGTCGACAGTGAACGACTCAGGGATGTCGTCAGGCAGACACTCGATCTCGATGTCGCGGTTGACGTTCTCGAAAAGACCGCCCTGCTGCTTGACGCCCTTGGCATCGCCGGTGGTGTGCACCGGGACCCTGATCTTGATGCGCTTCGTCAAATCGATGCGCAGCAGGTCGATATGCAGGAGGTTCCCTTTGACCGGGTGGTACTGCCAGGCAGTCACCAGCACGGGTTCCGTCTCTCCGCCAGCCACGCTCAGATTGAAGATCGTGTTGTGGCCGGAGCCCTTCAACAGGATCTTGTTGATCTCTTTCGGGCTCACCGTCACGGGGACGGAGTCTTTCCCGGTGCCGTAAACCACGGCCGGGATCTTATCTTCAAGCCGCAACCGCCGGTTCACGTTCTTGCCGCGTTCGGCACGCAGCGTGGCGTCGACGGTAATGTCCTTCCTCATCTTTCGCTCCTAACCCTTATACAAACAAGGAACTAACGCTTGTTTCCTCGTGGATGCTCTGAATGGCCCGGGCCAGCAGCCCAGCCACGGAGAGAATCCTGATTTTCGTGCACGCAGCGGCGTCAGGCCGCAGCGGAATCGAATCCGTAAAAACGACTTCTTTGAGCTGGCTGGCGGCGATGCGCTCAACCGCCGGGCCGGACAATACGGCATGCGTGGCGCAGGCGGTCACCGAGAGGGCGCCGGCCTTCAGCAGGGCCTCGCAGGCTTTCACCAGAGTCCCCGCCGTGTCGATCAGATCGTCCACAATCAGACAGTCGCGCCCGTTGACATCGCCGATGATGTGCATGATCTCGGTCACATTGGGCTGGTCGCGCCGCTTATCGATGATGGCCAGCGGAGTCTCAAGACGCTTGGCAAGGGCGCGGGCGCGTTCGACGCCGCCGGCGTCGGGGCTGACCACCGTGGTCTTCTCCAGGCCGTTCGACTTGAAGTAGTCGATCATGACGGGCGCCGAGAACAGGTGATCGACCGGGATGTCGAAGAAACCCTGGATCTGGGCGGCATGCAGATCGAGGGTCAACACGCGGTTGGCGCCGGCGCGTTCCAGCATCGCCGCCACCACCTTGGCCGAAATCGGGACTCGGGAACGGTCCTTGCGGTCCTGGCGGGCATAGCCATAGTAGGGAAGGACTGCCGTGATGCGGTGGGCCGAGGCGCGCTTGAGCGCGTCGATCATGAAAACCAGTTCCATGATGTGGCGGTCGGCAGGCGTGCAGGTGGGTTGGACCACGAAAACATCCGAGCCGCGGACGTTGGCTTCGATCTGGACCCAGATTTCGCCGTCGGAGAACGCCTTGACGGTGGCGTTGCCCTGAAGCACGCCCATCTCGGTGCAAATGGACTTCGTCAACGCACGGTTGGCGTTGCCGGAGAGCAGAATCAGGCGGTGTGGTCTCATTTCACGTGCCGGCTTTGAGGCGGCCATGTTCCTTCAATCGCATACTCGCGCAAACTCGCCGACCAACGCGCACGGTACTGCCGGCGCGTCAGCATTCTCGTCGAGAAAACTGTGAGAGTTTCCGATCGAAACCGCGGAAGGGCTCCCTGAAGCCTGGCCTGGTTTGGAAACACCCCGAAGAGTGCTGCGCCGCTGCCGGTGAGCCGAGCAACATGCGCCCCAGACCGCTCGAGTTTTCTCAGCCACCGCTCAAGTTCCGGATGAAACTTGAAGACGACCGCCTCGAAGTCGTTTTCGGCGCCCGAAGCGAACTCCGTTTGCCAGACAAACGACTGGAAACTATTTAGTTTAAGTGGTTCGGTGGTGGAAGTCAACGCGGGCCGGTTGAGCGCCTTGTAGGCCTCCGGCGTCGAGACGTGGATCGCCGGGGCGAGCACCATCACCGGCAAAGGCTTGGGCTCGGGCAACGGATAGAGTTCCTCGCCCCGGCCGATTCCGAGAGCCGTGCCGCCGGTGGTGAAAAAAGCTACATCTGACCCGATCTGGCCGCCAAGTCCCATCAAATCAGCGAGATCCGATTTCTTCCCCGTGAGCGCCGGCAGCGCCAGCAGCACCGCCGCCGCATCCGACGACCCGCCGCCCAACCCGGCCCCGGTCGGGATTCGTTTGGTCAGACGCATCCGGAGCGCGCCCCGCACGTTGAACTTCTCCGCAAACAGGCGCGCCGCCCGGGTTACGAGGTTGTCGTCGAGCGCCATCGGGTCGTCGAGTTCAATCGTCAGCCCGCGGCCGGGCGTGAAGCCGATGTCGAGCGTGTCGGCAAGACTGATCGTTTGGAAGACGGTGCGCAGTTCGTGGAAGCCGTCCGGGCGTTTGCCCAGCACCTTCAGGCTCAGATTGATCTTGGCGTAGGCCCGGACCCGGGCCGATCTTCGTTCCACGTTAGTAATGCGGCTTCAGTAATGCAAAAGGGAGACGATCTCCCGCCCGGCCAGCTTGTCGCGGCCGTTCAGGAAATCGAGTTCGATCAGGAATGCCAGCGCCGTCACCTTGCCGCCGAGCATTTCAACCAGTTCAACCGTTGCGGCGGCGGTGCCGCCGGTGGCCAGCACGTCGTCCAGAATCAACACGTTCTGTCCCGGCTCGATCGCGTCCTTATGGATGTGCAGGGCGTCCTTGCCATATTCCAGGCCATAGCTCAGGCTGATGGTCTCGGCCGGGAGCTTCCCGGGTTTGCGGAAGGGAACCAGCGCCACGCCCAGTTTGTAGGCGAGCGCGCCCCCAAACAGGAACCCGCGCGATTCCGCGGCGGCGACGACGTCGATCGTCCCGGCCGGAAAACGCTCGGCGAAGGCGTCGATGACGCGGCGAAACCCCGCAGGGTCCTTCAACAGCGTCGTGATGTCATAGAAATTGATGCCGGGCTTGGGGAAGTCGGGGACTTCACGGATGAGTTGCTTCAGATCGTCCACGTGGCTTGTTTCCGTATTGAAATGGGGGGGAACCTTCACGATTCTAGCAGACGGCCGCCCAGCCGGTGCCCAGACGGGGGGACTTCAATCGCGTTGCGCCGGCCCGAAGAGTCCCGGTTGGGTGGCCTGGGCTTCCAACTTCGCTGTCCTGAACGCGGATGTGTCGATCAAGGGGATGTTCGGCTGCCTGCCCTCAAACAACTCCCGGATGGTCAAGATTTGAATCTTAGCGCACTCCTGACCATAGAGCGGCTTGAAGAAGCCCGCCTTGATGGCTTCGGTTCTCATAGGAGCCGTTGGTTCGGCGAGCGTGATGAAAACGCCGATCTTCGCTTTCTCCCGATCAACCACGTGTGCCAGGTCGCGGATCATGGCAACGTTCACGTTGTCGCCACCCTTCACGGACACGACAGCCTTTTCCGTGGTCTTGCCGTCCGGCTTGAAGTAAATATATCCGTCGATACCGGAATCCGCGCCCTTCTTCTTGCCGCCGTAGGGGATGGCATTGACTAACGATACAGCCCACCACTGGAACTGATACTTGTCCTGTTTGGCGAGCGCGCGCGCACCGTCAACGTCGTTGGGTGTTCCATGAACTTCATACTTGATTCCAGGGAACGCATCCTTCAGACGTTTTTCGATCAGAGAGATGGCGAGATGCGTGATGTCGATCCCGATCCAATTACGCTCCAACTTCTGCGCTGCGTGGATGGTCGTGCCACAGCCGCAGAAGGGATCGAGGACGACATCGCCTTGGTTCGAGCTGGCGTTGATGATGCGTTCAAGCAACGTGATCGGCTTCTGTGTCGGATAGCCGAGGCGCTCTTGGGCCTGACTATTGATAGGCGGGATGTCGGTCCAGACGGTTCCCACTACTCCGCCTTCCATCTTGTCGAGGTAACGCTTTAGTTGTGGCCGCTTGCTGTGGTCGAGGCTGCCGTCTGACTTTGCCGGATACCAGATGCGACCTTCCTGCTCAAGCTGAGTCATTGTCTCTCTTGAGTAGCGCCAGCCTTTGGGAGGACAAGGAAAGCCCATCCATTCGTACATCATGTTCGGCCTGGGATTCGGACTGGTCATGTTGTCCAGCCGGTACACACGGCCGTCGCCATCGTCGTGGCGGTACTTTGCGGCCAGGTACTCCTTGGAGTGAGGGTCGCGTGGTGTATTCCAGGTAAACTTCCGCCCTTTCGTATAGAAGAAAATCGTGTCCGCGACCCTGCTCCACGTCTTGCTGTCGCTGTGCGTGGTCGTTCGCTTCCAGTTGATTTCGTTCCGGTAGAACTCCGCGTCGAAAACCGCATCCAAAATCAACTTTAGATAGTGGCTCGCCGTCGGGTCGCAATGAAGATAAATGCTCCCCGCGGGCTTCAGAACGCGGTGCAACTCAAGCAACCTGACGGCCATCATCGTCAGGTACGCCATCATGTCGTTCTCTTTGAGGAACGAACGCATGGCCCGAACCATCTCGGCGACGTTCGTGTTGCCGCCTTGCATCACCTCATCGAACGCCCGTTCCGCCTCGTCGGTCCAGTGCCAGGTGTCTTCAAACGCCTCAATCTGGGCCTTGGATTCCTCTCCCGAGGAGCCGCGGAACAGCACGTTGTAGTTGGCCTGGCTATTGAACGGCGGGTCCAAGTAGATCAGATCGACAGACTCGTCGCTGATGTTCTCCCGCAATACGTGGAGGTTGTCTCCGTAGTACAGAGCGTTCATTGCTTGAGTCATTCTGTCAGAGTTCAAAGGTGGACAGCAATACCACCTCCGCGCGACCCGAAGGGGGCGTCTCTCAGTCTAGATGAGCCGCCCAGAGCGGGCCGTGTAGAGGCGCGCGGCGAGGCGCGTTTCGCGCTTGACCAACTCGGGCGAATCCTCGATGGCGCGGGCGGCTCGGGTCATCTCCAGGGCCATGGCGGGATTCTTCTCTTTGCGTTCGTAGTGGATGGCCAGGCGTTCGAAGGCTCGGGCGCGGTACGGGTTCGGGGCGGTTGAAAGCTCCGTCCAGTGGGCCACGGCGGCGTCCTGACGGCCCAGTTTCCGCTCCAGATCGGCGGCGTGCCAGAGGGTCTCCCAGACCAGGGCATCGGGCATCGGACGCGCCAGCGCGGCACTGAAAAGTCCAATGGATTCTTCGAGTTTTGACTCAGATTTCAACCATCGGGCGAGGCCAACCATCTCGGCTCCGTTGGTCAGGCGCGACGGGTCCCGGAAGGCCTCGGGGACGACGGCGGTGAGGCAAGCCAGAGACAGGATGTCGATTGCGTTATGGGTGAAGACCGGCCAGAGCGGGCCGAAGTTCCGGGTCCGGAGGAAGTCGAAGTAGAGTTGCGGAATGGCCGCGCCGCCGGGGTCGCCGTGGCGCTCGACACCCAGAATGCGCGACTCCAGGTCCTGCAACCGGCAACTGTCCAGGGCCAGACGCCACAGCCGCCGGGAGGAATGGAGCAGATCGACATGACGAAGCCGGGCGAAACACGGCTTCAGGCGATTCATTCTGTATCTGGTCTCAAGTAACGGCAAATCAAAGGCTTTTCCGTTATAAGTGACCACGACATCGAACGGCGCCAGCCACGCCTCCAGGGCGTGGAGCAGCGAAACCTCTTCGCCGTGGTCGCGCATGAAGAACTGTTTCAATTCAAATCCGCGGCTGGTGATCGCCCCGCAGCCGACCAGGAACGCCACTGTGCCCGACCCGCCCGCGAGCCCGGAAGTTTCTGTATCGAGAAACACCCATTTCTCTGGCGGCGACTCCCACACGTCGCCTTGCGACAGCACGTTCAAAAGATCGGCGGGCATCTCCGAGAGCGCGCCGATGTCGGCCGTGCCGTGGCGCTGATGGGCGGGCCAGAAGCGGTCGAACTCCCAGTGCCTGCCCGCCGCGGTTTCGGCTTCCCTGCCCTCGGGCAGCGGCGCAGCCGGTTCCTCCGAGCGGCTGGCGTATCGGGCATCGATGCCGGCGATGCGCCGCCTCAGAAGGTCAAGCTGGTGCTTCAGCGGTATCAGTGGGACAGGCCTCCCGGCCTGTCTGCATTCTCAACCAGGAGACAGGCCGGGAGGCCTGTCCTACTTCGCGTCACGCCAGTTCTCTCCAGTGCCGGTGTCGACCAGCAGCGGCACGTTCAGCTTGACGACGCCCTCCATGCGGCGCTTGACGAGTTTCCTGATCTCCTCAAGTTCGTCAGGCGGACACTCGACAACCAGTTCGTCGTGAACCTGCAACAGCATCCGCGACTGCATCCGGCTCTCCTTCAGATCGCGGTCGATGGCGATCATGGCGAGCTTGATCAGGTCGGCCGCCGTGCCCTGCAGGGGCGTGTTGACCGCAGTCCTTTCGGCAAACGACCGGGCATTCTGGTTCTTTGCCTCGATGTCCGGGATGGGGCGGCGGCGGCCGTGCAATGTCACGGTATGGCCGGACTTGCGCACCTCGGCGACGGTCGCATCAATCCACTTCCTGACGCCCGCATACCGTTCGAAGTAGCCGCGGATATAGCTTTCAGCCTCCTCGCGCGGGATGCCAAGCTGGCCGGCGAGGCCGAACGCGGTCTGGCCGTAGACGATGCCGAAGTTGACCGCCTTGGCGTTGCGCCGCATCCCGGGCGTGACCATCAACGGCGGAACGCCAAAGACCTCGGAGGCGGTCCGGGTGTGGATGTCCTCGTTGTTGCGGAAAGCGTCGGTCAGGACCGGGTCGCGCGAGAAGTGGGCCAGCAGGCGGAGTTCGATCTGGGAATAGTCGGCCACCAGCAGCGTCCAGCCCGGCTCGGGCACGAAAGCCGCGCGAATCGCCCGGCCCTGCTCGGTCCGGACGGGAATGTTCTGAAGATTCGGATTCGACGACGAAAGGCGCCCGGTGGCGGCGCCGGCCGGGTTAAACGTCGTATGGAGACGGCCATCCTCGGGCGAAATCAGCGCCGGCAGGGCATCGACGTAAGTTCCCTTGAGTTTGGTCAACTGGCGGTAGTCCAGCACGAGTTGGGCGACGGGATGGAAGGGCGCGAGCGCTTCCAGGACATCGGCGGCGGTCGAGTAGTTCTTCGTCTTGCCGGTCCGGCCCTGCGACGGGATGCCCATCTCGTCGAAAAG
Source organism: uncultured Bryobacteraceae bacterium (assembly GCA_947084845.1). GTDB lineage: Bacteria > Acidobacteriota > Terriglobia > Bryobacterales > Bryobacteraceae > PNKE01. Next base: position 8,271 of record CAMTUE010000082.1, read on the forward strand.
GACCTGGCCGAGCTGTTGAGGCGAGTTGATGTTGAACTCGTGGCGGGCGAGAGTGTAGATCGCGGAAGTCAGGCGGGCGATCTCTGTTTCCATCCCGGCCGAGATCGTGGACAGGCGGGCCGGGTCAACGCGAATGCCGGCCAGTTCCATCCGGGCGAGGACGGGCGCAAGCGGCAGATCGATCGTCTCATAGACCTGGCGCAGAGGGGCGTCGATCAACGGGCGGAGCGAATGGGCTAGATGGGCCACGGCCTGTTCGGCTTCCATGGGCCGGTCGAGATACCGCGCCATCAGAGATGCGAGCGAGCTTGCGCTCGGGTCAGCCAGAACCAGAAACCCATAGAGCAGGACATCTTCGACCGGCTCGGGCGGTGGCGCATCGATCCATTCGGGATGCCGGACAAGCTGGCTCTTCCAGTCGTAAACAACGCGGGTGGCGGTAGCGGGAATGTCGTCGTCAACCGGCGCGGCGGACTCGGAGGCCACGACGCCCCCCGGCTCGAGTTCCTTGAGAAAGCTGAAGAACTCCATCTCTCGAAACAGTTCGCCGAGTTGTGCCCGGTCCGGCTCGGCCACGGTGAGCGCGCCGGCGGCGGTTTCGAGCGGAACGTCGTAGCGGACCGTGGCCAGGCGCTTGCTCAGACCGATCTGCTCGCCGTTGTTCTCCAGGCTCTCGCGATACGCTTTCCGCGAAACTTCGGATGCGCGCGCGATGGCCATTTCCACCGTGCCAAACTGTTCGAGCAACGCCGCCGCGCCCTTTTCGCCGATGCCGGGAGCGCCGGGGATATTGTCCGATGTGTCGCCGACAAGCGCGAGCAGGTCTGGAATCTGCCCTGGCAGGACTCCCTTGGCCTCCTTCACCTTATCTGGATCGTAGAGCAGGTCTTTCTTCATCGGGTCCATCATCGAGACGGGTCCGCCGACGAGTTGGAGGAGGTCCTTGTCGCTCGAGATGATCCAGACGTCGTAGCCCTCGGCGGCGGCTTTGACGGCCATGGTGGCGATGACGTCGTCGGCCTCGAAGCCGGGCGCCGAAAGAACGGGAACACGCATCGCGCCAAGCAGCCGTTCGATGACCGGGATCTGTTCGATCAGTTCCGGCGGCGTTTCGGTCCGATTGGCCTTGTAGGCGGGGAACTCAAGGTCGCGGAAGGTGGGTCCGGCGGATTCGAACGCCGCGGCCACGGCGTCGGGTTTGTACTGCTTCAACAGCCGCCGCAACATCGTATAAAAGATGTAGACGGCCTCGGTTGACGTGCCACGGGAGGTCCGCATCGGCGAAGCAGCCATCCGCTGGCGGGCATGGAAGGCGCGAAAGATGAGATTGAAACTGTCCAGCAGGAAGAGCCGCGGGCGAGCCATGCCCTATCTTATACCTCAACCCCAATCAAACGAACCTCGCCGGAGCAAAGAAAAGACGAAAATGTGGCCCGTCGGCCACGACCAAACGAATCCACTGTGTCCCGTTTGACACATATGAAAAATCATAAGCTGAACGAAAGTAATCACTTAACAGCGCTCGCGCGTCTGTTAGGATAAGAGCAGCACTTGTCGAGAGGATGCGGAACCTGATTCGTGCCATTTGAAACGACCATTGAACGCGCTGTGGAAACGGCGGGCGTGGGGCTGCATAGCGGGGTCCCGGTGACGATGCGATTGGCGCCTGCGCCGGCGGGTACGGGCGTCGTATTCAGGCGCACCGATCTGGGTGGATTCGAGGTTCCGGCGAGTTGGCGGTATGTCCAACGGGTGAGCTACGCCACCAGCCTGATGCGGCAGGGCGTCCTGATCTCGACGACGGAACACCTGCTGAGCGTGTTCTACAGCATGGGCATCGACAACGTCTTTGTCGACATCGACAACCTGGAGGTGCCGATCCTGGACGGCAGCGGGTTGCCGTTCGTGCGCATGATCGAGGAAGCGGGGATAAGAAGGTCGCGGCGGCGGCGGCGTTATGTTCGGATTCTGAGGACGGTGGAGGTGGAAACTCCCGGCAAACGGATCTCGATTTCGCCGGCGAGCCATTTCCACATCAATTGCGCCGTGTTCTTTGACCATCCCCTAGTGGGGCGGCAGAGCCGCGAGATGGTGCTGACGGCCGGCGAATATGCGGCCGGGATCGCACCGGCCCGCACATTTGGCTTTGCGCAGGAACTGGACCAGATGCGGAACATGGGCCTGATCCGCGGGGCCACGCTCGCGAGCGCGGTCTGCTTCGAGCCGGACCGGGTCCTGAATCCGGGCGGCTTGCGGTTCCCCGACGAACCGTGCCGGCACAAGATCCTGGACCTCATCGGCGACCTGGCGCTGATCGGCAAGCCGATTCTTGGCGAGGTCAAGGCGGAACGGGCCGGCCATGCAATGCACTATGCGCTGGTGGCGAAGATCATGTCGGATCCGACGTTGTATGAGGTGGTCACACCGGACGAGGTGACTGTCCCGTTGGCGAGCGAGGCTTTCGCCGGCTGATGTCGCCCTGGTTGTTGCCGCCCAACCTTCTTTCGCTGTCCCGTATTCTCATGACGCCCGTCATCGCCTGGCGCCTGGCGGGCGGCGACGTTCATGGCTCCTTCCCGTGGATTGTGGCGGCTTCGCTCACCGACGCTTTCGACGGACTGCTGGCGCGGCGCTTCAACTGGATGAGCGACCTGGGCGGGAAACTCGATCCGATCGCCGACAAGCTGATGCTGACCTCGGTCTTTGTGGCACTGGCGGTGGGCGATCTGATCCCGGTTTGGATGGCCGTCCTGGTGGTGGGGCGCGATCTGTTGATCCTTGCCTTCGCGGCCTGGGCGGCGCGCACCATCTCATTGCAGGAATTCAAGCCGAGCCTGCTGGGCAAGACCAGTACGATGCTCCAGATGATCTATGTGGGGGTCGTGGTTGGCACACGGATGTGGCCCGATCTGGGGGTGACGCCTCTGCGGGACCCGCTCATGTGGACCACCGCCGCGGCGACGGTGGCAAGCGGCATTGGCTACGCCCGGACGGGCATGGCGATGATGCGCCGGCCGGAGGATTGATCTGTGCGTGATTGACGTGCCCCCGGATGGAGGTTACGCTGGAGGTGTGGCGGCGCCGATGAGTCGATTCGCTCCATCCCGGCTTTATTTGACGGCCGCGGCGGTCTCTCTCGGTCTGACCGCCTTTTCCGTCTGGTGCACGCTGCGTTGGTGGCCCGCTGGAATCGCGGCGCTGCTTTTTGCCGCCACTTCCGGTTTGGTACTTTGGCTGGCCACGCGTCCGGTGATCGGAATCAGCCGGGACTCGTTTACCGTGGGGCGGCGCCGGATCGCGTGGATGAAGATCAGGCGCGTCGACCAGACGGGTTGGGTGGCGCCGATGGTTCTCTATCTGACGCTGGAAGGCGGCGAACGGCTGAAGGTGATCTACCCAGGCGACGCCGAAGCCTCCAACGATCTGCTCACCCTGATTCAGCAGAAGTCGGTTTCCGCCCTTATCAACGGTATCCCGTGGCCCCGCATCTTCGGCGAGCCCCAGGAGCCGGCGCGGGAACGGGCGCAGGAACCGGCGGAGGAGACAGCGGCGGAGGGGACAATTGGCCGGCCCTCCCGGAGTGTCAAGGTGCTGACAGACCAGGACGAGGCGGAAGTCGAACGCTTGTATCAGCAGTTGAGAACCGCCGGCCGATTCAACGACCAGGAAAAATGATGTTGGCTGAATCCACGCGGACCGCCCGCGCAGGGATGCGTGGCATTGCGCTCATTCCAGTGCTGGTGGTGCTGGCCTTCGCCGCTCTGTTGTGGATCTTCCATGAGCCCATTCTGTCTGGCGCCGGCGCGTTCCTCGATAACGGCGCTCAGCCGCATCAGGCGGAAGCGATCGTCGTCCTTGCAGGGGGATGGCGAGGCGAGCGGATTGTGGCGGCCGCCGATCTGAAGGAACGGGGACTGGCGCCGCTGGTTGTAGTAAGCGGCGCGGTAACGCTCTATGGGCAGCGGGAGTGTCCCATGGCGATCGATTTCATCCGCCGGATGGGACGGTCCACGGAAGGATATGTCTGCGCCGATTCGAATGCCAGTTCGTCGAAGGAAGAGGCCGGCAATGTCGCGGACTTCCTGCGCAAGCGCGGGCTGAAGCGGGTTCTGGTGGTGAGCTGCGACACGCACATGCGCCGGGCCTCGCGGCTGTGGCGGAAGCAGGCGCCGGACCTGGACCTCACGTTCGTCTCCGCCCCCAGCCCGAACTTCGAGCTCAAGCGATGGTACAAGACGCGCGAGGGCCGGAAGTGGGTCGTGCTTGAATGGACGAAGGTGATTACGTCTTATTTCGGGATCTAGAACCTCTTGCGCGAAGCGATGATCACAGCCTGGCCGTACTTGAGGCGCTATAAGCGCGGGCTGGCGCTAGGCTTTGGCGCTCTGATTCTGAAGGACGCGTTCGGCGTCTCGATCCCGCTTGTGATCAAGTACGCAATCGACTCGGTCACCGGCGGAGAGGCCCTCGGACACCTCTACTGGTTCTGCGCCGCCCTGCTGGCGCTGACCGCGGTCAAGGGTTTCTTCATGTACCAGATGAGGGTGATCCTGGTCGGCATCTCACGCGACGTCGAGTATGACATCCGCAACGAACTGTTCTGGAAACTCACCACGCTCGACCTGCCCTTCTTTCACCGTTACCGGACAGGCGACCTGATGGCGAGGGCCACCAGCGATACCAATGCGGTGCGCATGATGCTGGGTCCGGCGCTGATGTACTGGACCGAGAATGTTCTCACTTTCATCCTTGCCTGTGGCGTCATGCTCTATGTGGACTGGCGGCTGACGCTGTGGGCGCTGTCGCCGGTGCCGCTGATCTCGATCGCCGTGGCGGTCTTCGGGCAGCGCATCCACCAGCGGTTCCAGAAGATCCAGACGCTGGTTTCCGATATCTCCAGCCGTGTACAGGAGAACTTCAGCGGCGTGCGCGTGGTGCGGGCCTATGTTCAGGAGGATGCCGAGATTGCCCTGTTCGAGGACCTGAACCGGCAGTTCATCAAGCAGAATATCCACATGGCGAGGCTGTCGGCTCTTTTCATGCCGATACTACAGGCGATGGTCGGCGTGACTTTCCTGGCGGTGCTTTGGGCCGGCGGCAACCGGCTGCTGGCGGGCGAGATCACGCTCGGCAGTTTCGTGATGTTCAACACGTTCATGGGACTGCTGGTATGGCCGTTGATCGCCTTCGGTTGGGTGGTCAACCTGACACAGCGCGGCCGGGCCTCGATGACCCGGCTGAAGGAGATTCTGGACTCCGTGCCGGCCATCGCCGCGCCGGCGAACCCGTCGGCACTGCCGGCCGGCGGCGCCGGCATCGAATTCTCTTCGGTCCGTGTCTCGCTCGGCGGCCGTGAAGCGCTCTCCGGGATCGACCTGCATATCCGCACCGGCGAGACCATCGCCGTGGTTGGGCGCACGGGCAGCGGCAAGTCAACGCTCGTCCATCTCATCCCCAGGTTGATCGACGCAACCGGGGGCGCAGTGCTGCTCGGCGGCATCGACGTGCGTCAATTCGACCCGCCGGCGCTGCGCGGACTCATCGGATTCGTGCCGCAGGAGACGTTCCTCTTCAGCGGGACTTTGGCGGCGAACATCGCCTTTGGACGCCCGTCCGCCTCGCGCGAAGAGATCATGCGGGCGGTGGAACTGGCCGGGCTCGACGCCGACCTGGCGTCGTTCCCGAAGGGACTCGATACAGTCGTCGGCGAACGCGGCTTGACGCTTTCTGGCGGGCAGAAACAGCGCACGGCGATCGCCCGCGCCGTCCTGCTCGAACCCCGGATTCTCATCCTCGACGACGCGCTCTCAGCCGTCGATACCGTCACCGAGGAACGCATCCTGTCCAGGCTGCGCGCGTTCATGGCCGGCCGGACGACGATCCTGATCTCCCACCGCGTCTCCACCGTCCGCCATGCCGGCCGCATCCTGGTGCTTGACCGCGGCAGGATCGTCGAATCGGGCACTCATGCCGAGCTTGTCGGGTTGGACGGCTATTATGCGGAGCTCGACCGCCGGCAATCGCTCGAAGAGGAACTGGAGACGCTCTGACGCGGCGCGCGCACTCGTGCCCAACGCCACTTAGTTTTCCCAAAATCGTTCGGGAAAATGTGGGGCAGCCCTTTTGGGCTGCAGTCGGGCTTCGGCCCGGCTCTCGCGTTATCAAGGACTTGGCGATGCCGGCCAGAAGGCCGGCTGCACGCCCGAAGGCCTGCCCCACGAAACGAAGTGGCATCGCGCACCCGTGCGTGGCGTGTCGAGACTGGTCTCGACACGTGTTCGGGCGAAGAAAAGAGCGAAGAACACTTGACTTTCGCCTCGTATTCGCCAAAAATACGACCATGGCCCTTACTCCCAGACAAAAAGAAGTCCTCGACTTCGTCCTGCGGTTCTCCGAGCAGCACGGCTACAGTCCGAGCTTTGAAGAGATCGCGGGGGGCGTCGATCTGGCGTCGCTGGCAACAGTCCACAAACACATCACCGCATTGGAACAGAAGGGCTACGTGCGGCGGCGGTTCAATGAGAGCCGGTCGATCGAGGTGGCTGCGGAGTATAAGCAATCGGAGTTGAGCCGGGTGATGGGCGCACCGGCGAGCGTGGGCGGGATCCCGCTGATGGGCCGCATCGCGGCCGGGGCGCCGGTGGAGGCGGTCGAGAATTCCGAGACGCTGAACTTCTCCGACTTCGCCGGGTCGTCAGGGACCTTCGCCCTGGAGGTGCGCGGCGATTCGATGATCGACGACCACATCCTGAGCGGCGACTTCGTCCTGGTTCAGAAGGCCGAACAGGTCAGGGACGGCGAGATAGCCGTGGCGCTGGTTGACGGCACGGAAACGACGTTGAAGCGCGTCTACCGCGAGGCGGATGGCGGATTCAGGCTACAGCCGGCAAACGCCGCGATGCAGCCAATCCGGGTGCGGGCCGAGCAGTTGCAGATCCAGGGCCGGGTGCTGGCCGTTCTGCGCAAGTACAAGTAATTAAAGCCGGATGGGCGCCCATCCGGTCCCGACCAAACGAACCCCGTTGGCGGCTACGCCTGGTGGCGGGCCTTGACGATCTCGATGGCAGCCAGCCAGTCGTCGTGTTCCTGGCCGTGTGCGTGGCCGCGGTTGACCCAGGCGAGATAGGCCTCGCGTTCGATTTCGGCGCGGTGGAGTTCGATGTTGAACGCCGGTGCGGCGGCTCTTTTCGTTGTGCGCGTGGCCGGGGCCTTATGCGTGGCGGCGGCGGTGGGGCGCTTGGCGGGCGTCTTGACTGAAGCGGCTTGGGGCGCGGCGGCCTCAGCCTTCTTGGCGACGCGCTTGACGGGCTTCGGCTCGACGGCCGGCGCGGAGGCAATTTCGACTTTTTTCTTTACAGGCATCGGTTTCTCCTCTGATGAAACACTACACAAAGTAGGTGAATTGTTTGGTACAGCCCGGTCACGAACAGATTGCGGCAACGTGGGTGATGGAGGGGGACGGTCGGAGCCCGGACTTGCCCGCGCTGACACAGGGCGCGGTTCATTAGCTTCTATTATTATAGCGGAGATTGACGGGAGCGCGCTCCCCGCTTCTCAACCGCTTGATGTGACCCACGGGGCCGCTGGTGTACGAATCGCCGGAACGATTCACACCCGCTGGAGCTATCCGATCAACTTCAGCCGCTTGAGATCCTCATCCGCCCAATGTGCCTGGAGCTCGATCATCGTCCGCAATGTCTTGATCTCGAATGTCCCGCCGGGCCGGTGGAATGAGACTGTGACCCGCCGCCCGTCAGGATGGAGATAGAGTTGATGTGCGCCTGCCTGGCGGTCCAGGACAAATCCGTCTCGGGCCAGGGCCGAAATCAACTCACGCGCCGTCAGGCTGCGCAAGTGGGAGTAATTGATCGCCACGCCTCAGACAACTACCGCCACTTGAGGCTCGCCGAACACCTGAACTTGATCGGCGGGTTCGGCCGGCAGCGCCTCGCCATGTTCCATCAGGCTCTCCACAACCATCTGAACCACTTCCTGGATGTTATTGAGAGCTTCCCGCTCGGTGTTGCCCCAGGTGGCGGCGCCCTGCCGCACCAGAGCCGGACAGTATGCGTGCCAGCGCTCGCCGTCAGGTTCCACCACGATCCTGAAGTTGTATGTCTTCATCGGCCTCGCCTGCTTTCAGTGTGCCACATCCCGGTCCGGAAGCGAATACTGAGCGGGCCTGAAGCCGGGTGGGAGAAGTGCGGCAGGGCCCAAAAACGGAACCGCGCCCCGTAGGGCGCGGCTCTCAGTCGTTTGTTAGAGCGTGTCGCTGACGTTAGGCTCTCTTGCGGCGAATGGCGAACAGGCCGAGGAGGCCGGCAGCCATCATCGCATAAGTGCCCGGTTCGGGGACGTACGTTGCGAAGTTGTCGAGAATGACATCCTGAGACGTCGTCACATGGTAGAAGGTGAAACCGACCGTGTCGACCAAGGCCCGATTCACACCGAGGATCCCTGCAAACGAGTTGAGGTCGGCAAAGTACGTTCCGGCAACCGGGGTAGCCACCATGAGCGTGGCCACATTGGCGCCTTGCCTGACCATGAACTCGATCGTGCCGGTCGCGTAGCCTTCAGTGCTGACCACATCGATCATAAGGAAGGACGCCAAGGAAGAGGTCAGATCCCACAAGCCGGTATAGCTGGCGCCGGATTGACCGGTCGCAAGCGAACCGGCGTTGCCGAGGAAGAAGCCGCCGGCAAGCTCGGCGGACATGGAACCTACGCCACCCGTCAAGAGGGCCGAGATGGTCCGGTTGCCCATAGTACCTGTGCCCGCCGGTGGGCCCAAGACGCTGTCGGTGACCACACCTTGACTCGTGCTGAAGTCGTCAATGATCGCACCAAACGAGAGCGCACTTGCACAGAGCGCGATCGTCAAAACCCGCATTACTGTTTTCATTTACTCACTCCTCCGTCTAAGGTCAACTGCTCTAGCCCCAGGACTAGACCTTCACAGTATACATTAGTTCGAGTAAATGAAAAGGTTTTTTTTATGAGGCCTCCTCCTTAGCTGGGCGATCCGTTCCCCTGTCAACCCTCTGGCCGTCCGTTGTCTCTGCCGGACCCAGCCCGTCCGGCGGGTGAGAAGACCGGAGGCGGAGGCTCCGATCCCTTAATAAAGCATTTTCTATCAGCGACTTACCGGCACTCAAGCACTCCACTGCGGCACGCACAGTGGTGCGATTGGCAGGCAAGTGGCGCACAGTCCGCATCCGGCTCGAACGGGTCTACCCCGCCGGGACCAACATACCCGGCGAAGGGACTCCGATCGGCGGTCAGGCGCGGCGGCGGCGGGCGAGTGCGACGCCGAGTAACCCAAAGGCCATGAGGGCGTAGGTGCCTGGTTCAGGGACGTAGGTGGCGAAGTTGTCGAGGACGATGTCCTGGGCCACGACATGGTTGAAGGTGAAGCCCAGTTTGTCGATGGCGGCCCGGTTGACCGAGCCGATGCCCGTGAAACTGGCAAGGTCGGCCATGATGGAGCCGGGAGCCGGGACGTTCATTGTGTATGTGGCGGTGTTGGCGCCTTGAGTGACGAAGAAAGTGAGCGCGCCGGCGATGTAGTTTTCCACGCTGACCACGTCGAGGGTAAGGGCGACGGCGTTGGCAGGCGTCAGGTCCCACAAGCCGGTATAGATGACGCCGGTGTCGCCGATCGCCATCGCGCCGGCGCTTCCGAGATAGAAGCCGCCGTTGATCTGGATTGAGGTCGAGCCAATGCCGCCCGTCCTGCTCGTCCAGATGGTGCGGTTGCCGAGCGTGCTTGTGACGGCAGTCGAGTCGGCGGTCGAGTCTGTGATCACGCCTTGAGAGACGCTGTAGTTGTCGATGACTGCGGCGAACGACATCGCCATGCCGAACAGAGCCACCAAGAGGATTCTAGTTGCTGCTTTCATATTGAACCGGGCCTCCGTAAACGATTTGTTGGTCGAGCTAACGAGCCGGACAATCCAAACTTACGGGGCCTGGAATCAAGAAGATAGAACCATGCTGACTAGGCGTCCGCGGTTTCAGTACCGGAACTTGGCCAGGTGCAAGGACTAGTTCTTCGACCGCACGATTTGTTCTTTTCCCCGCTCCCCTGAAATGGCGACAGGGACCCGCTCTCTTCGTTCGCGGCCTCATGCTGTGGGCGTTTTCATGACTTGTTGCGGCTGGCAACGGCCATGCGGAACTCAGTTGAAAGTCACTCCTCAGCGCCCCAAAACCTGAGGCCGCGAACGGAGAGAGCGGGTTCCGCACTGAACCCTCGAACGAGCGAGTTGCCTGGCGTGACTTTTAAGGGTGCGGTAGCCGTACGGCTACAAAATCATGCGGTCGCAGACCTAGCGGGCCAAGGGCTCCTGATAGACTGTCAATTGTGTACGGACAAGAAGAACGCCGCCTCGTGCGGTCCATCCAGAAGCACCTGGAATCGCGTGGAATCGCGGCGGATGTTGCGCCGGAGCAGCCAAAGGATCCCCGGCACGGGGACCTGGCCCTTCCCCTTGCCTTCGCCCTATCAAAAGTACTAAGGCGGGCACCCAAAGTAATCGCGGAAGAGTTGGCCGCGGAGCTGAACGAGTTGGGAATCCGAGGAAAAGTTGAGGTCGCCGGGGGCGGCTACCTCAATATCCGCTTCGACAGGGGGGCCATCGGCGAAGATTTGCTCCGGGAACAGGCGGCCGGGGGCATCGACGACGGCGGCAAGGTCATCGTCGAGCACACCAATATCAATCCGAACAAAGCCGCTCACATCGGGCATCTTCGGAACGCGGTCCTGGGCGACACGTTCGTGCGGATGTTGCGGGCATCGGGGCGTACGGTTGAAGTCCAGAACTATATAGACAATACGGGCGTTCAGGTGGCCGACGTGGTGGTGGGGTTCCATCATCTGGAGAAGAAGACCGCCGCCGAGGTCGAACAACTCAGTCAAGGCGAGAAGTTCGACTTCCTCTGCTGGGATCTTTATGCCAGGACATCGGCCTACTATGCCGGTCATCCGGAAGCGATTCAGTGGCGGCGCGATACGCTTCATGCCATCGAGCACGGCGAAGGCGAAACGGCGCGGCTGGGTCACGTGATCGCCGATGCCATCGTGAACCGTCACCTTGAAACGATGTGGCGGCTCGGCATCGCCTATGACGTGCTGCCGCGTGAGAGCGAGATCCTGCATTTGCAGTTCTGGGCGACCGCGTTCGAGCAGTTGAAGCAGCGCCAGGCTATATATAAGGTGGACGACGGCAAGAACAAGGGCTGCTGGGTGATGGCGGCCAGCCACTTCCGCGACGATACGACGGGCGAGGAAGGCGACGACGACGCCAAGGTGATTGTCCGGTCCAACGGGACCGTGACCTATGTCGGCAAGGACATCGCCTATCAGATGTGGAAGTTTGGCCTGCTTGGCAAGGACTTCCACTACAAGCCGTTGAAGACTTACCCGGACGGCCATGTGGCCTGGGTGGCGACCGATGAGGCCTGCGATGGCGATGCGCCGGCGTTTGGCAGGGGCACGGAGGTTTATAACGTCATCGATTCGAGGCAGAGCTATTTGCAGGATGTCGTCGTGGCGGGTCTGCGGGCGCTGAAGTATGAAGAACAGGCCGACAAGTCGATCCATTTCAGCTATGAGATGGTCGCGCTGAGTCCGCGCACCTGCGTCGAGTTGGGGATTCCGCTGTCTGAAGAGGACTCGAAGAAGAGTTATGTCGAAGTGTCCGGGCGGAAGGGCCTGGGCGTGAAGGCCGACGACCTGATCGACAAGTTGATCGAAAAGGCGCGGGCCGAGGTCGATATGCGGCATCAGGAGAAGCCGGAAGCCGACCGGGCGGAAGTAGCAAAGCGGATCGCCGTTGGCGCGCTGCGGTATTTCATGCTGAAGTTCACGCGGAATACGGTGATCGCGTTCGATCTTCAGGAGGCGCTGAGTTTCGAAGGCGAAACGGGTCCGTATGTGCAGTATGCGGCGGTGAGGGCGCGCAACATCTTCAGGAAACTGGAAGAGCGCGGCGAGCGGATGCCGGACTTCGCCAGCCTGTTGACCAGGGAGGCGTTCGACCGGCAGTTGGCGTTTGAACCGTTCTGGCAGTTGCTTATGGGCGCGATGAAGTTGGACAAGGCCCTGGCTTCGGCGCTGAGTTCAGGCGAGCCGGGGCATATGGCGAAGTATGGCTTCACGCTGGCGCAGGCGTTCAACACGTTTTATCACGACTACCCGATTCTCAAGGAAGAGGACCCGGAGAAGCGGGTGTTTCTGATGTGGCTGGCGGATTACTTCCGGCGGCAGCTTGAAGGGACGTTGGACGTGCTGGGGATACAGGCACCGGAGTATATGTAAGAGGAACCGCCGCGGCCGGGGTGGTGAGGTCGAAGAGGTGGCGCGGGCGATCATCTTCCTGGCATCTAATGACGCCTCTTTTATCACGGGCGCGCACCTGTTGGTCGATGGCGGGCAAATGGCGGCGAAGTTCGGCGTCTGGAATGAAGAGACTGCAGAGTTCGACGGTGGGCGGTGTCAACTGAGGGGGAGATAACACAGGTCCAACCCAGAGTTGAACCGTTCCGTCTTTGGGACTATAGTTCCTTCTTCGGCGACCGGCAACGCCTCTTGTGAGAGTCTCTTAAGAGTTTCAGCAATTCGGGACCCTTGGCAACCTTGTCTGATCTTCCCAGACGAACGTACAGCTTCCAAATTCGATTGAAGCAACCTGACAGGAGGCCATCGTCTATTGCATCCACATCAATGTCCAAGATGAGATCTGTGGTGGGTCTCACGGATTTGGCCATCTCACAGGCAACCGAAGCCGCGAGGTAGAACTTGATGTTCAACTCGTCCCCCTGCTCCCCATCGGGTCTACTGTCAAGAAAGTCCTCACAACGACGTACCATTTGAACACATTTCAAATACACATCCAGTGGTTGCGCGTCCTTGCCAAACACTGATTCGTATGGAGCATCTTGCTTGATGTAGTCACCTGCGCGGGCACGTGCATCATCAGGTCGCTGCAGGACAACAGCCACAGTGGCCTTTACCACTTCCATCACACTGACAATACAATTTGCTGGTTTCCCTTTGTCTTTATAAAACCCCTTCCGGCGGTCGTAGTAATATCCATATTTTTTAAACAAGTCTTCAATCTGCTTATGAATTGGATCAGTGGCTCGAAGAGACGCCGGCTCCATCTTGTTCTGGCTATTGGTGGCCTTAATAATAGCATCACGAATCACATCGTCAGATGTCGGAATGACTCGAACCAGGATTGACCGATCATCCTCGCCCAGTAGTGTCCGGCTATCGCATTGGCTGCGGCTCGGAAGTGTCATCGATGCAGCAACTTGACGGCTGTTTTGGCCTGCCGCGATTTGAATTTCCATTCGGATAGGAACTGGCCCGTCGTTGCTGCCGACAATAGGGC
>CAMTUE010000083.1:0-41388 GCA_947084845.1 uncultured Bryobacteraceae bacterium
ACGTACAGGGCTTGGTCTTGCGTCACTCGGATTTATCGAAAATTGCGGCTGGGACGGGTCAGGCTGTCCCAGGTTCAGATGAATGGTGTTCAATCCACGAAGCGCGTCCGATGCGGTGCCGCGAGTATCTGGTGACATCGCCCGCATCGCTTTGCCGCGATCCCGAGCATGAACCGGTGGAAACCGTGCCGATGCCGAACCGGCCTTCAGACGCCCTGGCAGCCATAGGACGCGGCGACGAGACGCTGCGGCCGTCTTTCCTGCCGCTTGTTCTGGTTCTGGAATGGGCGTCCCGGCAGCAGGCAGCCGAGGCGGCGCTCCCGGCGCCGGAGATCCTTAGAAACTTTCTGGCGGCCTTCGCCGCGCCCGGTCAAAGTGATCCTGAACCGAAGCCGCGAGAGGGCGGATTGGGAACAGCTTAGACCGCGGCAAAAGCTATTCCCACTCGATGGTGCCAGGCGGCTTGTGGGTCAGGTCGTAGAGGACGGCCGAGACGCCGCCGATGGCGAGCAACTGGCCTGTCATTTCGTCGAGCAGCGCCTGCGGCATCACCACCGAGCGGGCTGTCATGCCATCGGTGGAATGAATCGGACGCAACACGACCGAATCGGGCCGATCCGCGGTGCCGAGCGGAATCAGCACGACCGGGAACTGCCACACGTCGTTCTCAAATCCTGAAGCGTGTGACAAACCGCGCACGACTGAATCCGCCGCGCGCAACCGATCCAGACGCTCCCTGGTGATCGACGACGGCCATACGGCCATCTCCGCGATCGCGTCCTTTGATCCGGCCAGCGCCACGACGCGGTTCACGTCGGCGAAGGTGTTGATCAGGTGGGTTGCCTTCTCATGAACGCCCGCCGTGGACGGCGCGTCCTCGAGCAGCAACACCGGGCGGTAGGACCTCGAATCACCCTGTACGCCGACGCTTCTCACGGGCAGCAGCCAGCCCTGTTCGCGCCTTTCCATCTCTTCCCGCCTGGACGCGCAGAGGCAGCGGATGGCCAGTCCGGGCCCAGGGAAGGGATGCCGCGAAAGCAGGTCCTCGGGCAGGCGCAGTTCCCGCCCCACTTCCCGCACCTCGTCCTTATAGAGCAGGTGCAGCGGTTCAATGATCCGGTTCTGCTCGATCAGTTTCTGAATGCCCGCCACGCGGTTGTGGTGGGTCTTGATCAGGTCGGCTTTCGACGTCCCGCCGCTTTCGATCGTGTCCGGGTAGATGGTCCCCTGGCCCAGGATCCAATCCTGGTCAAGATAGTGGCCGGAGTCGAGAATCCGCTCCTGCACGGTGACGAACATCTCGCCGATGATGTGGCGCTTCTGTTCAGGGTCGGTGACCCCGGCCAGCGCATTCACGAAGCGGTCCTGGGCGTGTTCGATGGCGAACAAGCCGCGGCCCAGCGACTCGAATACGCCCTGGACGAATTCGGTTTCGCCCTCGCGCATCAGCCCGGTATCGACATATAGCGCACGGACCCGCTCTTCGCCCAGCGCGCGCAGGCAAAGCGTAAACGCGACGGTCGAATCGACTCCGCCGGAGACGAAGAAAAAGACCTTGCGGCCCGCCGTCACGCGCCGGATGTCGTCCTCGATCCGCAGTGTCTGCTCCTGCGGGTTCCAGTCCTGTTCGCAGCCTGCGATGTCGAAGAGGAAGTTCGACAGGATGCGCATACCGCGTTCCGTGTGCACGACCTCGGGATGAAACTGGACGCCATAGAGTTTCCGCGCCTCATCGCCAATGGCGGCCACGGGACACGTTTCAGTCTGGCCGAGCAACCGGAATCCAGGCGGCAGCACCTGCACGGCGTCGCGATGCGACATCCAGATCTGTTGGCGTCCGGCCACGCCGCGCCACAACGGACTGCCGTCGAGGGTGTCCAGCCAAGCCAGGCCGTATTCGCCCTTCTCGCCCCTGGAAACGATGCCGCCGAGATGCCTGGCGATCAGCTGTTGGCCGTAGCAGATGCCCAATACGGCGGCTCCGGAGGCGAAGATTGCCGGATCCACGTCGGGCGAGCCGGGTTCGTAGACGCTTGAAGGCCCGCCGGAAATGATGATGGCGCGAGCGCCAGCCAACTCGGCTGCCGGCGTTTCGCTGGGGCGGATCTCTGAATAGACACCCAGTTCACGGACCTTGCGCGTGATCAGGTGGCAATACTGCCCGCCGGTGTCCAGGACGATGACTTGTGGGGTAGCGGTCTGGGACCGAAGTCCCGGCTCATGGTTCAATCTCGATTGGGCCTCTTGTCCAATTGAACCACCTGCTTCTTCGCATTGTCGAGCAGCGCCTGGGCCTTGGGCAACGATTCAATGGCTTTGAGCACCGCCGGATCGGTCTCTATGCCATAGCGGAGGGACGCGTTAAGCGAATCGGCGGTGATGAGCGCTTCGCGCTTCAACTGGATCTTCGTCCATTCCAGGTTCTCGCCCCATTCGGCTTCGGTGAACACGGCGCCGAGGCCAAGGCTATGCTTGTGGAACTCGGCCACCATGGCCGCATCCGGGGTCCATCCGGACGGCAATTTCACGCCGTGCGTGGTGAAGTACTTCGGGATGTAATCGCGAAACGCCTGCCGGCGCAGCACTTCGATCTGGAACTTGTTGTAGGTGCTGGTGTACTTTTCGTCCGGGGCGATGCCGGCGCCGCCGTAGACCGTGCGGCCCGTATCGGTCATCCGGACGTCCTGCATGTTCTTCTCTTCGACATTCTTGCGGAAGTAGTAGTCGTAGAAACTGCCGCTCGAATAGTCGCGCTGGATGAGGCGGCCGCTGGGGGTGTAATACTTCGCCGTGGTCAGCGCCAACCCCGTATTCTCCGAGAGCGGGAAAACGGTCTGGACCAGGCCCTTGCCGAACGTGTTGTCGCCGAAGATCCAGGCGCGGTCGTGATCCTGCAACGCGCCGGCGACGATCTCGGCGGCCGAGGCTGAATAGCGGTCCACCAGGATGACGATGGGGTAGTTGCGCGTCGATGCGCCGTTTGAAGCGAGATAGGGTTTCTCCGGAGAGGTCCGGCCGCGGTGGGAAACCACGTTCTGCCCGCGCCGCAGGAATCTGCCGGCGACGGACACGCCTTCGTTGAGCAGTCCGCCCGGATTGGCGCGCAGGTCGAGAACGAGCCCCTTGAGACTCTTCTCGTCCAGGCTCTTGAAGGCTTCTTCCAACTCGCGGGAGGTGTTCTCGTTGAACATCTCGATGTCGATGTAGGCGATGCCGGGCTTGATGAAGAATGCGTTCTGGACGCTGTAGCGCGGGATATCGCCGCGGATCAGGTCAAAAATGATCGGCTTGTCGACGCCCTCGCGGGCGATGACCACCTGCACCTGGGTGCCTTTCGTCCCTCTCAACAGGTCAGCCACTTCGGTGGTGTTGAGACCGTCCGTCCGCTTGTCATTCACTTCCAGAATGACGTCGCCAGGGCGGATGCCGGCCTTGTAGGCGGGCGATCCCGTGAAGGGGGCAACCACCACGGTGCGGCCGTTTTTCGGCTGCACCGTCATGCCGACGCCGGCGTAAGAGCCGCGCTGGTCCTCGCGCATCTGGTTGAAATCACGGGGATCGAAGAAGGAGGAGTGCGGATCGAGGGTGCGCAACATGCCGGGGACGGCGCCCTTGTAAATGGACTTGTCGGCGGTCACTTTCTCGGCGGCGTTCTGTTCCACCAGGTTGTAGATCGAGGTGAAAGTGCGCAGACCCTGACTGAGTTCGTCCTCGTCCGAGGGCGGCGCGGCCTTGGCCGAACCCTGCGGAACCATTACGCCCGCGATCATCGCGCAAAGGGCGATGATGAAGACACTAAACAACATCGGGCGTATCTGCCTGGACATTTCGAAAACCTCCCCAGCCTGCCGCCAGTATAACGCACTACCGGCTAGTTACTTAGACGACGGCGGCAAAGCAAAAGGTTGTGGAAAAACAGGGCTGCCGCCAGATTTCCACAACCGGACTATAACGCGGACTTATACGGCCTTGGCTCTTCGGACCGAACCGGCGACCTCCGAGCGCACCGGTTTGCGCGGCGTGGCAGTCAACCGGCGGACCTGGTCGCTCACCGAGACGACGAACATCGCCTGTTTGGCGTTCTTGATGACGTCCACGATTCGCGAATGGTCCTCTTCAAGGTAGATGTGCTTGCCGTCGGTCAGCAGGTGGATGTCGCTTTGAGGCGCCAGGATGTCGGCCAGGCGCTTGCCCATCTCCTTCTGCAGGAACCGCAGCACCCTGCGGATCTTCTGTAGGGAGAAGCCTTTGCGGCGAAGTTCGGCGATGACGCTGACTTCGACGACTTCGGCCATGTCGTAGATCCGCTTGTGCCCGTCGTGCCGCGGAGAGACGACTTTCTGCTCGTCCCACCACTGCAACTGGCGCAGACTGACTCCGCTCAGCCTCGCCACATCGGCTGAAGAGTACGATTGCATCTCCGACCCGCTGGCAACCAGCGCTTGTTTTGTTTTGAACATAACACCCCCAAAGTGTTTCCTTCCCCGACATTTCGGATTCTAGCGGACGTACAGGGAGAGTCAATTCACAAGATCTGGGTGCTAATTTGTTTAATCGTCAAGATATGGGAGTGTGGTTACAGCCCAAGGCGGGCCGCCAGGGTCTTGAACCGGGGGTCCGCGTGGAGGGACTTCAGCCGCGGATCGATTCTGAGCCAGATGACCTGTGTTTCGCGGGCTTCGATGGCCCGTTCGAGCCTGGAGCGCCAGGTCCGTTTGGCCCACCACGGCCGCCTGTCTGACCAGATCCAGCGGGTCTTCTTCTCCGCCTTGTTTGGAGGAGAGGTGCGGCCGGCAGCGGATGATTGAAAACCGGACCATGCGGCTCGCTGGCGGTTGCAGCAGGGCGCGCCTTCAGCGAACCGGGACACCGTCCGGCCTCAGCCTTGTTTCCGCTTCAACCGCTCGTAGTCGCTGGGAGTTGTGAGGTGAAACCGAAGTTCCAGGCGGGTGTAGCGCTGGAGCGTCTGCTGATCCTCTTCATCCACCAGCCATGGACCCGCCACGTGGAGGCCACCGTCCTGAATGCGGAACGGGACCACGCCGCAGCGTTCCGTGACCTCCCCCGGCAAAGCCCGGGCGACGCGCGCCGGGATGGATCCGGTGTCCAGGTGGACACAGGGCATGTCCTGTTGCAGGCTCAAGGCCTCGTAGAGAAGCGTCTCATCGAGAAAGCCCATCTCGATCAGGCGCTCCCCGAGACGCTGTTCCGGTTGCTTCGAAGCGGCTGCCGATTCCACCTCTTCACGGGTGCAGTAGCCGTTGGAGACCAGGATTTCGCCGATGCGCCGCTTGTGGCCCGCCAGGCTGGAACGGTGCGGGTAGACATGGGACGTTTTGGTCCACGCCAATGGCTGGTTCTTGATCCGGCTTCGCAGCCAGACGGCGAGCGCCCGGACCGTCGCCTCGAAGTTGATCCAGTTGCCCCAGAACATTCTCAAGGGCGACAGGGATGCAAATGCCCACCCGTAGACGCGGGCCGAAGCGGCGGCCCGGGCAGTCAACCGGGAAAGCAGCAAGGCTGTGTTCACCCAAAGCAGCCACTTGAAGAGTTCATTCGCCTTGACGATCTCGCCCAACCGCCAGGGCTCCCCGGCGGCGGAACTGATCACCCAGGAAGTAACCCCATAGGCCAGCAGCAGGTTGCAGACGAGGCTGATCGGATTGCCCCAGAGCCCCTTGCGGTCCCGCCACAGGAACCACCAGTCGCAGCGGTCGCGTCCCCACCCGTAGCGTTCCCAGGCTTGCAGCGAGTTGCCGGTGACCCAACGCGAACGCTGGCGGATCGCCTGCCGGAAGCGCCGCGGAAAATGCTCCCTGGTGGCCATCGGCGAATCCCATTCGAAGGAAAGCGGGATGAAGGTCTGCCTGCAACCAAGCCGGTGGAGGCGCAAGCCGGCGTCGTAGTCTTCCGTAAGGCTGCCCTGGCGGAAGACGTCGCCCGACTCGCCCAGTTTCCGCAGCGCGTCCTGACTGAGCGCCGTGCCGACGCCGCAGCCGGGCAGGAATCCGCCCATCGCGACCCGCGATTCGAGGTCCTTGCCCTGGCTCTCGGCGAAGTCGTCGCAGTAGACGCCGTGGGTGAACTCCCACCAGCGGGTCTTCAGGGGTAGAACGGGGACCTGAATCATGTCGTATTCGGGCAGCAGCGCGCTGATGGCGCTGAGAGAACAGGGATGGATCAGGTCCTCGGCGTCGTGAATGACGACGCCGTCGAACCGCACGCCATGCTCCGCCTCCCATTCGGCCATACCCTGCCGGATGCAGTTGAGGTTGTCGGCCTTCGACGTCGGTCCGGGGTTGGGGACCATGACGATGTGCACTTGCGGGAAGCGGGCTTCGAGAAGCCGCGCCGCCGACATTGTGGCATCGTCGTTCGGATAGCAGCCGATGAAAATCTCCCAGTTCGAGTAGGCAACGGCAGTGAGGTTGTGCTCGAGCATCGGACCGATGACCTCGGCTTCCTGCCAGAGCGGCAGCCACACCGCCAGACGCTTCTCGGAATCGGCGACTGGTGTCGAGAAAGACGGTTTCCAGGAGCCGCGGAATAGCCTTCTCAACCAAAGGAAGTCCAGCACAACATCGTCGAGACCGGACAGGAGGATGTAGATCGCCAAAGGAAGGAGGGCCGCTGCGGCGGCAGCCGCAAGGACTGCGTCGGTCCGGTCAAGCAGGGGGACGAGTTGTACCATCTCTCCCAGATAGTGGTGGGAGTAGCCCAAAAGTCGCAGACGAAGTGCCAAAAAAAGAAGATAGCCCCCCACATGAAGCGGCGGGCCATGCGAACAAAAGGTGAAAGCGGTCTGCTATTTCTGCGGAGCGCCTACGAGAGTCTGCTTTTCTTTGTAGTACTTGCCGACGTCGTTGAGGTCTTTCGACCCGACCTTGGGGTGGCAAGTGGTGCAAGGCTTCTTTTCTTTCTTGCTGAGTTCCTTGGTGGCGTATGCGGAGCCGCCAGTCATCATCACGACAGCCGCGAAAACGGCGGCCGGCAGAGCCAAACGAATCAGTTTCTTCATAATTTCAATTACTCCCAGATTTGCCGCAGGACGCGGCTGCGGACGAGTTTACCAAACGAACCGGCATGCAAAACCGGCCCCCGGCGAGGCGGGCCGGCTCTCGGATCTCAAACGGCGGACTACTTGGCCTCGGGCGCGCCCTCGAGGGACTTCTTCTCCTTGTAGTACTTGCCAACGTCATTGAGTTGCTTCATGTCGCCCTTGACGTGGCAGGTCGTGCAAGGCTTCTTTTCCTTCTTCCCCATCTCTTTGGTGGCGAAAGAGGGGCTGCCCGTGACGAACAAGAGGCCGAGCAACGCGGCCGCGGGCAGCAATAAACGTAGAAATTTCATCGGACCTCCCTGACGTCCGCCCTCTGGGCTGGACATGGAACATTCTAACATCATCCATATAGACTCCGGACAGGAAGGTCCGGTTGCTCATACTTACTTACAGGTCCGGTCCTGGCGCATCAACGGCCGAGCCGGCGCAGCGCCTCATGAACGACGCGGCCGACAACCTCAAAGCTCTTTGGGGAGAGCTTGTCCATCGTGTCCTCCCTGGTATGCCACCAGGAATGGTTCGGGCCGTACTCGAAATCGATCAGGTTCAGCGCCCGGACGCCGTTGCGAAGATAGGGCACATGGTCGTCTTCAATGGCGTAGGGCTGAGAGTCGAAGTGGGCGGCGTAACCCAGTTCGCCGGCGATCTGCCAGACCAGGCGCTGCAACGGCTCGGACGAGTACATCTCCTTGACGATTTTGAGGTCCCTGTCGCCGATCATATCCACGTTGATCAGGGCTTTTAGGCGTGCAAGCGTCCCGTCGGCGCGCCACTTGGCGGCAAGGTGGCGGCTGCCATATAGAGAATCGGTATCCGACCAGTCGCCGAAGGCCTCTTCCCCGTCGTGGAAGACCAGGAAGATGTCGTGACTGAACGTCTCGTCCTTTAATGCTCGCGCCAGTTCAAGCAGCAGACCGGTGGATGATCCGGCGTCGTTGGCGCCGACGAAACGGAAGGGGAAGCGCTTTGTGTCGTAGTGCCCCGCGACGGCCAGGGCGCCGGAGCCGCCGCCCTTTTTGAAACCGATCATGTTTTTCATGGAAACGCGGCCGGCCGGGGTTTGGGCCGTGAAAGGGTCTTCGATCACCTGCCAGCCGGATTCGCGCAGTTTCTGGCCGATGAAGGCCTGGAGTTTCTTGCTGGCCGCGGACCCTGGCGTGCGCGGGCCGAACTCGACCACCTGCCGGGTGAGTTCGAGCGCCGAGGCGCCGGAAACCTCTCCCGCGTAGGCCGCGGTTACGGACAGAGCCGTGAAGACTAACGTTTTTCTGCCGTACATGAATAACCCAATGTGTATTCCTGGCGAGCGTCGAGATGGTCCAGCAAAGGCAGAATCAGAGCTGCCGGAGCGAAGGCGAGCAGCGCAGCGGGCTTGAGCCAGCCGGGCATCACCGTAACCGCGGCGAGCAGCCGCCTGGACAGGAGACGGAACAATCCGCCGGCCGGTTTCATGCTGACGATTCCAAACCCGGCTTTGTCCAGCAGGTACTCAATGCCATACCGCGTGTAGCGGAAGTAGTCATGGGGCGCCTGGTGGACCTCCCATTGATGCGGGGCGACGACAATCAGCCGGGCCCCCGGTTTCAGCACCCTGGCGATCTCGGCGAGGGCGATGGCCGGTTCCTTGAGATGTTCGATGGTGACAATCATGAGCGCGGCGTCAAACGAACCGCCGCCGAAAGGGAGGTTCCCCAGATCCGCAACGGCATCCAGCCGCCGGTAGTCCCAACCAGGATCGCCGACGGCCAGATCGACGCCGACATACCGCTGTCTGGAAAAGACCGCCGCATGGCGGGCCTCGCCGGCGCCTGCATCGAGGACGCGGGCTCCCGCCGGCAGGCTCCCGGCAAAGTGCGCCAGGTCGTCCTGAATCATGGTCTCGAAGTGGTAAATGTGCCGCACGAGCCATCCGGGCAGAATTCGTTTGGCACGTTCGTAAGTCACTGTGGCGACTCGTCTTTGACGCGGGCCTGGATCATGATGGTCGAGCCGGCGCGGGCCAGGGCTTCAAGCAGCGTGAACGGGATCGAGATGAGGACGAGCAGGAAGTAGATCGCATCCTTGAAGAGCTTCTTGCGGGGAGTCTCCTTGACGCCGCGTACTCGCCGGGACATGGGGTCGAGGGAAGAAACCATCGAAGTGGCCATGCCCGCGGGGTTGTCGCGCAGCGAGAAGTGCTTCACGCGCTCGATCTCGAACCCGCAGTGTTCGAGCAGGTTACGAAGGTCGGACTCCTTGAAATTAATCAGGTGGCGCGGGATGTCCAGACCGTTCCAATTCTCGCCAAAGAGCAGAAACTGCCAGCAGCCGGCATTCGGAACCTGGACGACGAGCCTGCCCCCGGGCGCAAGCATCTCCCTGGCGGCGGTGACGTAAGCGATCGGGTCGTACAAATGTTCCAGCACGTGGAACATGGTCACAACCTTAAACGACCCCGCGGCGAATGGCGCGCGAGGCAAGGTGCCGCAGACCGCCGGGACGCCGTTGACACCCCAGGCCACGGCGGCGGCGTCAACCGAGTAGTCGAGGCCCGCCAGCCGGGCTTCGGGCAAACCAAGCTCTCGCAACAGCAGCCCGCCGCCGCAACCGACATCCAGGATTCGCCCATCGCCGCCCGCCGCATCGAGTGCGCGGAGAACGAACCGGACATGATCGCGCAGCACAAGCCGGCGCCAGGTATCGGCCAGACGGTCGGCCGTATCCGTGCCTCCGTCGAACCAGTAGTTCTCCGGGTAGTAGGATTGGAGCTGCTCCGGGGTCGGCCTCGGGAACAGCCGCACCAGCCTGCATTCGGTGCATTCGACGACCAGAAACGACTCATTCGTCGTAGCGTAGAGCTTGTCCGAGCCGTGACACAGCGTCTTCACCTGCGCGCAGCCGCAGGCAGGGCAGACATTGTCATGCGGGACCGATGTGGTCTCTCTCAGGACGGGCGGCCGGGAGGCCTCACCGCGCCTTCGCTCAGCGTCTTCAGGCTGATCGCGTGGCGGAGCAGGAGTTGTTTCACTTCCTGCGGCGACAGCTTCCTCAGACGCTGGAGAGCCCTCCTCTTGCGGAGGGCCGAGGGGAGCATCGTCAGAGCTTCCAGGTCCCCGGCCATGAGCGCCAGCGCGGCCTTGAGCTTCGAAGTCCAGCCCGGGAAGCGGCCGATCTCCCCCTTGCCGCGCGCGGCGGCCTTTGCGCCTGCCGCCAGCCTGGCCAGATAGTGGAGACCGTTTTGACACAAAAGACTTCCAGGAAACAGTTTAGCCGCTAGAAGCACCCGGTTGCGCTCAATCAGCCGCAGGCGGCGAAATGACAGCAGTCCCAGCGTTGTCCCGCGGTGGTGGCGGACCACTGCGCGGGGCATGTAGATGCAGGTCCATCCGGCGACGCGGGCGCGCAGTCCGAGTTCGGCGTCGTCACCGTAGGCGAAGAGATCTTCGTCGAAACCGCCGATCTGGTCCAGCATCGTCTTGCGGTACATGCAGGCCGCGCCATCGGGCCACAGCACTTCTTCCTCCGCGTCATACTGCCCTTCGTCCATCTCGCCGGAACCCCGGCCCCGATTCTGGCCATCGAGCCAGATCAGATGTCCAACCTTGTCGATCTGGCGCGGGTCTTCCCAGACCAGGATCTTCGATGCCGCCATGCCAACTTCCGGCCCCCGGGTAAACGCCAGCATGAGCTGTTCAAGCCAGCAAGGCTCGGCTTCGGCATCATTATTCAGCAACGCAACGAACTGGCCCCGCGCCTTCGCGATCCCCTGGTTGTTGGCGGCGCAGAACCCCCGGTTCTCAGCGTTCCGGATGAGCGTCACCGGGTAGGGGGCGGTGGCGGCGTACTGTTCCACCCAGGCCGCGGACCCATCCGTACTGGCGTTGTCGATCACCACCGCCTCGAAGCTCACGCCCCCCTGCAATTCAAGCGAACGGAGGCAGGCTTCGAGCAGATTGCGGCGATTCAGGTTGGCGACAACGACGGTGACGGACGGGGCCTGAAAGTCCTTTTGAATCAAGTGTTGTATGATACCAATTCGAGGATGCCACAGCAAAAATGGTAACTCTCGGCCAACGTTTGAAGGCCGAGCGAGAAAAGCGCGGTCTGACCATCGAGAAACTCGCGAGCGAGACCCGGATCCACGCCCGTTACTTCGAAGCCATCGAAGAGGACCGGATCGCCGATCTGCCGAGCGGCTTTTTCTATCGCAGTTTCGTGCGCCAGTATGCCCGGATTCTGGATCTCCCCGAGTCCGAATACATGCCGGCGATTCAACAATCTCTCGACGCCGAAGCCGAGGATCTGAATACGCGCGAGACGGCCTTGCCTAAGCGCAACATTGTTGTGCCGCCGATGCCGACCGGCCGCTTCAACGCCGGCGAGGAGACCAAACGCTGGCTGGTGCGGCTGGCCGTTTTGATCGTCGTGATTGCCGGCTCATCAGGTCTCTACTACCTGTATCAGCACTGGCGGGCGACTCCCGCGGAAGCGCCCATCGCCGCTGAACAGGCCGCGCCTGAAAAGGCCAGTGAGATCAAATCGCCGTCCCCTCAGCCCCAGGCGCAGATTCCCCCGCCAGGCGGCGAAACCACGCCGGCTGAACCGTCTCAAGGACAACAGATCACGCCGGGTCCACCTGCAACCGAGCAGCAGAAACCGGCTGAAGCGCAACCCCCCGCACAACCGTCCCCGTTGAATCTGACCCTGGTCGCCTCCGCCGACACCTGGCTGCAACTGACGGCCGATGGGAAGACGATTTTCATGGACGTCCTCAAGGCGGGACAGGCCCGTTCGTTCCGCGGCAACACGTTCATGCGGCTGAGGCTCGGCAACGCCGGCGGCGTGTCAATGGAGTTCAATGGCTCCGCCGTGCCTCCCGCGGGTCCGATCGGCCAGGTGAGGACGGTGGAGTTTACGCCCGAGGGCGCACGTGTTGTCACGCCACCGGTGACAGTGCCGGAAATCACCCCCTTGGCCGTCCCTCGCCAGGAACAACGGGACTGACGTAGACTGGCCGGCGTTCCAGAGACAGGCAGCTTCAAGCCGCGAGTGATCTGCCGGGAAGTCAGCGCGGGGAGCCGTCCCATGGCTTCAGGCCGTGCGCAAGAATGGAACCGTTATCTTGCCCTGGTAGGCGCGCGATTCGGTTGGCACGGGATCACCATGGGCCGTGAGGGTTTCCAGGTAGAGTTCGATCGCTTCGCGGATGTTGGCTTCGGCTTCTTCGATGGTGTCTCCCAAGGAGTGGCATCCGGGCAAGGCCGGGACGAGGGCGACAAAGCCACCCTCGGGCGCGGCTTCATAGAAGACGGTGTAGGTGAGAGAGTTGGTCATCTCGACCCCCTGGATTGATTGTAGTCCGGCGCGGAGCGGGCGTGGTTGAGTTCGAGGAGGCGGGACAGGGCTTCGTCGTCGCTGATGTCCGGGGGGAAACCGTAGGCGGCGGCGACGGCCGCGTCGAGTTTGGCGTGGGCGTTTTGGAGCCAGGTGGGACGGGCGTTATAGAGGTTCGTCAGGGTGCGCTTCTTGAGGATGGCGGCTGCTGCCGCGTCGTTGGGGAGGATGCGGTCAGGGAAGCCGGGGACGACTTCGGGGACTCGGTGGACGAGGTCGGGCGGGTTGAGCCAGTTTTCGCGGAGTTGGTTGAGGTCGCGGGCGGCCTCGGCGATGGCGGGGGCGAGGGGGTGGGCCAGGACAGTCGCGGAAGGCAGATTCGGGGTCATGCCTTCGGGGAAGGGGAAGGTCTCAAAGACAGATGTTCAAGCCGGATGTGAGATCCGGGTTGATTGCGGAGGCAGTCTTATTCATGCGGTCCAAGAAACCTCGCACCATTGAAATGGATCAAGTGCGAAGGCACGTCCGCGCACCAGACTTCCGTTTCCCAGGCAATGTCGCACAAATAGCGCTTCATCACCGACCGGGACGGAAACGCTGTGACATAGACGAGGCCGGCGGTCGAGGCGGTGAACAACGCCGCCAATTCCGCGTGCCTCTTACCATCCACTGGCCCGTGGCTTGTGACGGATTCAACCAGCAGCAGCCATGCCTGCTCCGGGTAATAGATCACGACATCTGGCATCTTCCCGTGGCCGTCAACAACCACCCCCAACTTCGCCAGCAGGTCTTTGTCAAAGTACCCCCACTTGTCGCCAGTGTCCCCGGCGTAGACCAGCACACCGCCCGGCACGAAACGCGACGCGAACTCTTCGATGATCGCCTTGATGAGCTCGCTGTGCTTACCCGGACTGAGCCGGATCGTCTCTCCGGTCTCCAACGTCACCGGAAGCTTTTGCATATCCCGTTCTTTGGCATAGCGGGCTGTCAGGGTTTGGCGGTTTTCAAGATATGCCGCGAGGCTCTTGTTCCATGCCGCTGTCGCAAAGGCCCGCAACAACGAGAGTGTATCGGGTTCGATTTGATAGACGGCCTTTGGGCTGTTCACAGGACGGGCAGGATTGTCGGGGTTGTAAAGGGCGATGCCGGCCGAGACGAGTTGATGCATCGTCTGACGCCGGAACGTCTCACGCGTGTTCGGGGCATACTGCTTGCCGTAGTGGTCTCTCGCAAACTCCATCATCGGCGTAATCCCGACCAGCGGGCTTTCAGCCTGTGCCCACGACTTCCCCGGCGTCAAATTCAACAGCGCCAGCAGGCACAGCGCCGAACGATCGTTTTGCTGTGCCCGTGGCATTCCAAGCTCTTCGAGCGCCTGCTTGGCGTCAGTAATCTTGTCTTCGGCCATGGAGCGCCTCTACCTCTTCGTCGATTTGCGCTTGCGTGGGGCGCCCCCCGAGCCGTATCCATTTGCCAAGTTGCCCCAGCTCCGCCAAGGCGGGGTACCGCAGCAACCGAAGGTCTGTTGCATTCACCTGTGTGTGTCCGCTGAACCGGCGGAAGTACTCATCAACCGCAGTCGAATTGAGGAACGTGCTCAAGCCGTAAGCCGTGTCTTGATCGAGGCCGTGCTTTTCAGAGTGGAAGACGTTCAAATGATTCTCGAAACCGAGGACGCCAGTCTCGAACATTGCGGGATCAACGACATGCGCCACGATGCGCCTCCGCTCCTCTTTCGAAGAGAACCGGCGCACAACCGTGTAGTATCCGTTCGGGAACAGCCACTTTCTTGTCTCGGGCACGTCCAGGAGGGCGTTCGGCTTTTTCGTCTGCCGCGGCCATTCGAGACCGCCGCCCGAGAAGTGCGTTGGGTATAAAAGCGGCACGGTGCCTCGGGTGGGATCCGCGCGCAGGAACTCCTTCAAGCGAAAGTCAACCACCGGCCCTGTCGAGACCGCAAGGCCGAGCTCATTAAGAGAGAACTTAGCCAGCGGTACTCCGCTTAAGCCACCATGCGTGGGAGCGGACGGGATGTGGATGAACCTCTGCGGATCACCTTCCTGAACAATCTGCGTGAACGGGTACGCATGGGCCTGAAGATCAGAGAAACCCGTATCGCTGGACGTTGTGATCGTCACAGGACCCTGTTGCTTGCTCCGGACGAGTCTGATGATGACGTTTTCCTGCAAGACCGAGTCGTCAGAGAAGGCGCTCGTCCTACTGTGGAACAAATGGATGTGGTCCAACGAAGCCCGCGTGAGAACCCACTCCCGGAAGGGCCTGTAATAAGGTCCGTTACAGAAGCTCCGTGGGATGATAGCAACCAATTCTCCGCCCGGCGCCAGCAGTTCGATGGCCAAGCCGACAAAGGCGGTGTAAAGATTCACGGTCTCCAAACCAACCGTGCGCAACAAGGCGCGGTGTGTCGAGCCGCTGCCGATCTTTTTGTAGGGCGGGTTCATGATCGCATGAGTGAAGCCTTCCCGCACCTTGCCGAGTTTGATGCTGTACACCGCATCCTGAATGAAATCCCGTTCGATCAGCTTCCCCTCGAAGCTACCGCTCTCAAGTCGGGCCAGCGTGCCACGCAGAAACTCCAGCAGGGTGGGATCGATTTCATACGCCGACACCTGAACGCCGCTCGCCCTGAAACGATCCACGAACGCGGCCGTAAGCGAGCCGACGCCAGCGCCGGCGTCGAGCAACCGGGCAACACCGGGTGGTTTCGAGAACAGCGCCGACATGAACCGGGCAACGGGCGCGGGTGTCATGAACTGGCCGAGTTCAGCTTTCCGCTTGGGATGCAACGATCCATTGGCGGCATGGCGAACCTGGTCCACAGCGATCAATGTTGCACCTTCAACCAACGCTGGGGGTATGAGCATGGACACTATATCACCAAGATAGCCGACTTCCAGGCCCGCGAAGGCAAAGCTGCGCCCTGTTTCACAAACGCTGACGGCACCTTCCGCTGCCCCGCAGTGGGTTTGAGTGTAGGAGATAGGGCGGTCGGAACACGCACAGGGGCGCACATCGGGACCGTGCGGTTGGTCTGCGACCATTTCACCTTCCACCTCAAACCCAGGCGGAGGGAACAATTCCGATTGCACCACGTTACACCATATCGGCGTGAGGCAAGAGAGTCTTACCGCTTGTTGGGGAGTTGGCGGCGAAGCCGGGGAGAGCCCATCCCTGCCTCACGCGCATCGTAGCGATGGTTCACGCCAAGTCATGGAGAAGAGAGTGAGAGATTCGGGACGATTACGGGCGGATTCGAGCAGGCGGGTGAAGAGGCGTTCGGGGAGGAGGCCGATGTCCTCGGCGAAGAGGCAGAAGAGGATCTTGTTGATGAAGTGGGCGACGGTGTGGGCATCGTGGCCTCTTTCGCGGAGGGTCGTCGCGAGAGAGCCGAACTTGGTGGCGGCTTCAAGGGTGAGGGATTCGCGGGTGATGCCGGGACGAAGGGTCTCGGGATGGGAGAAGGCGGACTTGAGGAGTGCGTGGGTTTGAGGTGCGAGGAGGTCGTCGAGGCGGATGTTATGGATCTGCTGGACGGTGTTGGTGAAGTTGGTATGGACGCGGATGGTGTCCATGTCGGAGACGATGAGAAGGGGCGGGTTTTCGAGGGCGACGGAGTAGTTGAGGAGTTGGGCGTAGGCCTGATGGAGGTCGCGTTTCTTGCCTTTGTATTCCCAGCCGAATGCGCCGCGTTTCCAGACGTCGGCGGCGCCGTCGCCACCGAGGGTTTTCGAGACGGCTTTTTCAAAGCGGTAGAACGTGCCGGTGGGGTCGGCCTGCACGGGGGTGGGTTCGTCGAGGAGATGGCAGAGGTCGATGAAGTGCTCCTGGGAGGAGGCGCGTTCGTTGAGAGTGGAAGCACGCCATTTCGAGATGAACTCGTGGGGGGACATGGAATTTAAGTTGATTTCGAGAGAATTTTAACAGAAAAGATGCCGCGGCGGATCCGGACACGTGGGGCTTAGCCGTCGTCGCCAGCCCGGCCGGCAGGTAGTGCTCCGCGGCGGGGACGACGGGGTCTGGACGACCTGGCCGCGTTGCGCCGTTCCTTCTCCATCTGGAACAGTTCGCCGCGGCGGCGGGTCTTGATGCTCTCGTCGACCTTGCGCCAGAACTGGAGGAAATACTGGAGCGCCGAAACCACGGCGAAGATCATTGTCCCCCAGAGCGCGAACACCGACCATGGGGCCAGGACCGGGAAATCCACAGCCAGCAGGATCAGGGCCACGGCGATCACCTGGGTCACCATCTTCGTCTTGCCCAACTCGCTGGCCTTGATCGTGTAGCCTTCACTGGCGGCGATGGCGCGCAGCCCGGACACGGCGAATTCGCGGCCGATGATGAGGACCGCCATCCAGCCGGGCACGCGCTGGACCTGCACGAGGGAGATCAATGCGGCTGAAATCAGCAGCTTGTCGGCGATCGGATCCAGCAACATGCCGACCGTCGTCACCTGGTTCCAGCGGCGGGCAAGGTAGCCGTCGAGAAGGTCAGTGAACGCGGCGCACAGGAAGATCAACAGCGCCAGCATCTCGTTGGTCAGCCCAGGAGGACTGAAGGGCAGACCCGTATCGCCCAGTACGACCACGGCGACCAGGAGCGGCACAAAGAAGATGCGCAGGAGCGTGAGTGTGTTCGGGATATTCACGGCCCTTTTGTAGAGTCTAGCAGGATGGGACGAAAGACCCGCCGGAATTGAAAAGAGAATCAGCGCCAGCCCGGGCCGGCCCGCCCCGCGCTAGTGCCAGAGAGTCCGGCAGTGGAAAACTATTCGGGTCCATCTCATTGTAAAGAAAGCTATTCCACTGAGTCCGCAGATTTTTCAACAACGTTTTCCACAGCCACGGGAGGGTTCGTTTGGTACTCGGTCAAGCGGCGCCTGATGGACGATGGCACGTCGGCCACGATCCGGCAGCCGGCTTCGGTGAACTCCCTTTCGATGATGACGGTGGCATCGTGCAGCATCTCGAGCAGGGCGGAATCCGGGTGTGGAATCAGGTAGCAGATGCGGCTCACCGGGTCCTGCTCCAACCGCCGGTCGATCAGCGTCAACAGATCATCGACGCCTTCGCCGGTGAGTGCCGAAAGTGCTGCCCACTCGGCGCCGCCCGCCTCGCCTGCAAGACGTTGCGCGGTCGCAACCATGTCGGATTCGGCGGCCAGGTCGGCCTTGTTCATCACGATGATCTGCGGGATGTCATCGGCTCCGATTTCGGCCAAAACGCTGCGGACATGCGCGCAGTGCTCCGCCGCCGCGGGCGACGAAGCGTCCACGACATGAAGCAGCAGCGTGGCTTCGCATACTTCTTCAAGAGTCGCGCGGAACGCCTTGACCAGCGTCGTCGGCAGCCGCCGGATGAACCCGACCGTGTCGCTGAAGACGACATGGCGCTTTGACGGAAGCGTCAACTGGCGCACCGTCGGATCGAGCGTCGCGAACATCCGCGCGTCTGCCAGCACCCCTGCGCTGGTGAGCCGGTTGAACAACGTGGACTTGCCGGCGTTCGTGTAACCGACCAGCGCCAGCGCAGGCAACGGGACCGCTTGCCGCTGCCGCCGCTGAATTCCGCGGGAGCCGCGGACGGAATCGAGGCCGTGTTCCAGTTTCTTGATGCGCCGGTGAATGTGGCGGCGGTCGGTCTCGAGTTTGGTTTCGCCCGGACCCCTCGTCCCGATTCCGCCGCCCAGCCGCGACATCGAAGCGCCGTGCCCGGTGAGGCGCGGCAGGAGGTAGTTCAGTTGCGCCAGTTCAACCTGGATCTGGCCTTCCCTGGTGCGGGCGCGCCGGGCGAAGATGTCGAGGATGAGTTGGGTGCGGTCGACGACTTTGCAGCCGAGGGCCTTTTCCAGATTGCGTTGCTGGGTGCCGCCAAGGTCGTGGTCGAACAGGACCACGTCGGCTTCGAGCGCGCGCACCATCTCGGCGATCTCCTCGACCTTCCCTTGGCCGATGAGCGTGGCGTGGTCGTAGCTGGCGCGCTGCTGCACGACACGCGCCAGAACTCTGGCTCCCGCGCTCTCTGCGAGCGCCGACAACTCTTCCAGCGGCGCCTCCGCCTGGAGGACCGTGGAAGAAGCCGAGGCCGCGCGCGACGTGATTTCCACGGCGGCGAGCACGGCGCGTTCGCGCGAATCGTGTTGAGTCAAACCGCCAGCTCTAGCCCTCCGGATACTCAGGCAGCCCTGGTGCGGGAGAAGCGCCGGCGATCGCCGAATGGGCGGCGCCGACGTTGTTATGCATGGGCTTGGAAACCACAACCGTCGAGATGGCGTGTTTGAAGATCAGTTGCTCCTGGTTGTTGGTCTCGAGTATCACCGAGTACTTGTCGAAGCTCTTGATCCGCCCTGACAGCTTCACACCGCTCATCAGGTAGACCGTGAGGAAAATTTTCTCCTTGCGCGCAGTGTTCAGGAAAGCTTCCTGAATGTTCTGCGCCGCTTTCTCGCCGCCGGGCCTGCGCGGACCGGCCGGGGCTCTTCTGAGTTCATCCATTTATTTTGCCCCTCCTTGCGCTGATTGTTGTTCACTCCGCAGGCGCTGTCCTCCAGGGAAACGGACACATTTCGCCCATTCGCAACCTAGGGTGCGCATCCAAGAGTGTAATCCCGGCAGGACCCGCTGGCAACTGCACAGGCCAAAAGTTACCGGATGGGCAGGTTGAAAGCAGGGCAACTCATCCGCAGCGAATCTTCCAGATTGACGTACGGGTCCTTGCCGTAGCCGTACCGCAGGCTCGCGCCTTCAGGCATCTTTCCGCCATACAGCAACTCCACAGTGTCCGGCGATTTCGGGGAAATCCGCGCCCGGAAGATCAGCGGCACGGGCTGTCCATCCGAACCATGGATCGTGAACCCGGTCAGCCGCCCGCGGTGCGTCAGGTGGCCATTGATCTGATCGAATTTCACCAATATCCTGGCGCCATCGAGAATCGCCGACAACGGCCGCGGGCCGCGTTTCGCTTTCCCTTCGGCCAGATTCGCCATCCGTGCAGCCAACAGCCGGAAGGAGTCCGTGCCGACGTGGATGCCCTCGTCCAGGTCGCAGTCCAGGCAGGCGGTCATGCCGACATTCGGCAGGGCTGTCTCCACCTCGAGTTGGTACTGCTGAACCGCATTCCAGGTGGCCGGATCGCCGGCAGAGACGTAGCGTCCGATCTGGACGTAATAAAAGGGCAGCCTTGCCAGACCAGTGTCGGTCCGGATGGCGTTGATCAGGTCAATGAACTTCTGCTTGAACAGGGGCGCGGCCGTTGGGTTGGCATCGGATTCGCCCTGATACCAAAGGACGCCGGACACGCGCCCGCCCACAGCCTTGATCCGCCGGATCATGCCGCCATAGAGCGACGCGCCGCCTTTGTCCCTCTGTGCGGGGGACCACTGGTCCATCGAGGTTCCGCCATGCGCGCAAGGCACCAGGCCGATCGGCACGCCCGTTCTCCGGACCATCTCAAGAGCAAACGGCAACCCGACGCCCGCGCCCTTTTTGCGGTCGGCAATCCACTTCTCCAACGCCGGACCGCTCAGTGGCTCGCTCTTCTTGTCAGCGTTGCGCCGCCAGTGAAATGAGTCCACCGCATCCGGGAGCCTGTGCAGCGGGTCCTCGGCGGCCACCCAGGCGTCGGTCATGTCGAAGGAGTTCACCAGGGCAGAAGGCAGCGGCGTGTCTTCCAGATTGCCGACGCCTTCCATATTCGACTGCCCGGCCAGGACCCAGAGATCGCCCACGAGCAGATTGTCCACGGTCGCCACTGACTGGCTCCCGGCCACCCGCAGTTCCATCCTGTAAGGTCCGCCCACCGGGACCGAGGCAACCTCCGCTTTGAATCGTCCGCCCTGTACTGTGCCGGCCTGCTTCCAATCGAACCCGCCCAATGCCCTGCCCTTGAAAACGAGCCTCGCTTCGACAGCCTTGCCCGCCGCGCCCTGCGCAGTCCCTTCCACCCGGATCGACGCCGAATTGGACGCGTCACGCTGGAACACCTGGTATGGCGCGGCGCCGCCGGTCATATTCAGGCTCTGTCCAAATGCCGTCACCGCCATCAGAGGCAGGATTATGAGAATGCTCGTTCTTCTAGTCATGCAGCCTTTCCAATATAATGCAGGCATGACGAAGTGCACGATGGCCAGGCGCGGATTCCTTCGCACCGGCATCCAGGCCGCGGCCGCTTTCACGGCTGCCAGCTATTCGAGAGTCTACGGAGCCAACGACAGGATCAACCTCGGCCTCATCGGCGCGGGCGAGCGTGGCCGCGGCGTCATGAGCAACTTCCTTGCCACCGGCCAGGTCGACCTCGGCGCGGTCTGTGATGTCTACCCCTTGATGATCGACCGCGCGAAAACGAAATCGCCCGAAGCCAAGGCGTTCAAGGACCATCGCGAACTCCTTCAGATGAAGGAACTCGATGCGGTCCTCATCGGCACCCCCGACCACTGGCACGCCACAGTCGCCATAGACGCGCTGAATGCAGGCAAGGACGTCTATGTCGAGAAGCCTCTCACGCTGCGCATCGAGGAAGGCCCGCAGATCGTCAAGGCCGCGCGCATCAACGACCGCATCTGCCAGGTCGGCCTCCAACAGCGTTCCGGCGCGCACTACATCGAAGCCAAGCAGAAGTACTTCGACACCGAGGCGCTCGGCAAGATCGCCATGGTCCGCACCTGGTGGCACGGCAATACCTACCATTTGCGCAAAGCGCCCGAGTCTTTGCAGACACAGCCCTCCAACCTTGATTGGGCGCGTTTCCTCGGCCCGGTGAAGTGGCGCGAATGGGATCCGCAGCAGTTCTGGAACTGGCGCGCCTATCTGGATTTCGGCGGCGGCCAGGTGACCGATCTCTTTACCCACTGGATCGACGTCGTCCACATGATGCTGGGCAACGACATACCCATCTCGGGCGTAGCCGCCGGGGGGGTCTATTATTGCAAGGATGGCCGCACGGCCCCGGACACCATCAATGTCCTGCTCGAGTATCCGCAGGAATACACGGCGACGTTCGAAGCCACGCTCGCGCCCGGCATCCGCGGCGAAGGGATCGAGTTCTGCGGCACCAAGGGCAAGCTCTACATCGACCGTGGGCGCTATGAGTATCTGCCCGCCGGCCGCGGGGCGGTGGCGGTCGTAGTCCCCGGACCCAAGTACGATTTCACCCTCGACCACGTGAAGAACTTCCTCGACTGCATCAAGACCCGCAACCGGCCCAACTGCGACGTCCTCGCCGGACACCGCTCCGCGCAAGCCTCGCACCTCGGCAACATCAGCTACGTCGAAAAGCGCCGCCTGAAGTTCGACCCGATTCGCGAAGAGATCCTGCCGCTTTAGCTTGGGTCTTGGGAGAAGGCGGGCTGAAGCCCTTCGCAGGCTGGAGCCCGCCCTAAAGGGCCGGACCTACGGACGCCCCCGGTTCCCCGTCCACTTCGCGGGCAAGCGTCTTCGGGTTGGGCAAGCTCATGATGCTACACTCCCAGAGTATGACGGCGGGGAACCCATTTCGCATTGTAGACAGCATCGATACCGGCCCCGCCATGGCCACTCTCCCCGGTCCGGCGCCGCGCATCTCGTCGCTCCTGATCAAACCCGCGTCGGCCGTCTGCAACCTCGACTGCGAATACTGTTTCTACCTCGACCGCGACGCCGACCCATACAAGGACCTGCCCGCCCGCCTCATGCCCATGGACACCCTGGAGCGGCTGGTCGACACCTATCTCTTCTACTCTTACCCCCAGTCGACGTTCGCTTTTCAGGGTGGCGAACCGACCCTCGCCGGCGTCAGGTTCTTCCAGAAACTTGTCGAATTCCAGAAGCGCTACGGCCGCGACGGCCAGTCGGTTTCAAACGCTCTCCAGACCAACGGCGTCCTCATCGACAAGGAGTGGTGCGACCTGTTTCGCGAGTACAGTTGGCTGATCGGTCTCTCCATCGACGGCCCCGAAGAGATCAACGACGCACACCGTTTCAACAAGGCTGGGCACGGGACGTGGAAGCGCGTCATGCAATCGCTTGAGCTGATGCAGAAGGAAAAGGTCGATTTCAACATCCTCTGCGTTCTCAGCCAGGCCAATGTCCACAAGCCTAAAGAGGTCTACAAGTTCTTCAAGAGCATCGGCGTAAGTTACCTGCAGTTCATCCCGCTGTCGGAATTCAACCCCGACGGCTCGCCCATGCCGTTCACCATCAACGCCGAGGAATATGGTCGATTCCTTTGCGAGATCTTCGACCTGTGGTGGCCCGACCGCCGCACCGTCCGTGTGCGCTTTTTCGACAACCTCGCCGAAGCCGTCGCCGGACAGAAGCCCGGCAGTTGCACGATGCACGAGACATGTGACAGCTACGTCGTCGTCGAATACAACGGCGACGTTTACCCCTGCGACTTCTTCGTCGAAAAGCACTGGCGGCTCGGCAACGTTGAGATGGACTCGTGGCAGGAGATCGCCCGCCGCGCCCGCCGCTACAACTTCGCCGCCAAGAAGACAGTCGCCCACCCCGAATGCCAGGTCTGCAAGTACCAGTCCATCTGCCACGGCGGCTGCCCCAAATCGCGCCACGGCCAAAGAGGCGATTTCGCCGATCTCGATTGGTTCTGCGGCGCTTACAAGATGATCTTCGACAAGGCGGCCGGCCCGTTGAAACGCGAAGTCGAAAAGATCACCGGCAAAAGCGTGGAACTCACGCCGCACCACATCAGCCCCTACTGATCGGCGTCGTCCTCATCCGGCGGGGTCAGGCGGTCGATGCGGACCTTTGCGATGCGGTTGTGAGCCATCTCCATCACTGTATAGCGCCGCTTTTCGTGCTCGACCAGGTCTCCCTGTTTCGGAATCCGGCCCAGTTCATAGAGCAGGAATCCGGCCAGCGTTTCGAATTCGTGATCGTCGGGCAGTTCGATTCCATACTGCGTGTCCAGGTCGCGGATGGGGATGGTGCCTTCCACTTCCACCGACATGGCGTCAAGCGACGGCAGTTGGTAGACGGGGTCGAACTCGTCCTCGATTTCGCCGAAGATCTGCTCGAGCACGTCTTCCATCGTGATCATCCCGGCGATGGTGCCGAACTCGTCCACGACAAAAGCCACCTGAGCGCGCCTGATGCGCAATTCGTCGAGCAACTGGCTGAGCGGCTTGGTCTCCGGGATGACCGGGACGCGCCGCAGAATCGTCCGCAGGTCAAACTGCGCCACCTGCCTGCGCTTGGTGTTCGATTGGCGCCGTTCTGTCCAATACGCCAGGACATCCTTGACATGGATGATCCCCAGAATGTGCTCGCGTGATTTCTCGTACACAGGCAGGCGCGAGTAGCCCGACTCTTTCAGCGCCGCCAGCACGTCATCCAGATCCGCGTCCACCGGCACCATCGTCAGCGCGTTGCGCGGCACCATCGCCTCGCGCGCGGCGTATTCCTGCAATTCCAGCAACCGGCCGGTCGCGTCCAGTTCAAACTCCGACAAGTGGCCCGCCGAGTGCGCCGCCGCCATCACGAACTTCAGTTCCTCGGTCGAATGCGCACCGGCATTCGCGTCGGCGCGCGCCCCGATCGCCCTGGACAGGATGTTCGATGCACGCTCAATGATCCAGACGAACGGTTCCGCGGCCTTGAAGAACACAAGCAACGCCGGCGAGACGAGCACCGCGAACCTCTCCGCATGACCGATCGCCAGGTTCTTTGGAACCACTTCGCCCAGAACGACGTGCATGAATGTCATCAACAGAAACGCAATGCCAACCGCGGCCCCGTCCATCACCGCCGCCACCACGGGACTGGGCGAGAAGTTGAACCAGTACGCGAGCGCCCTGTAGAGCGTGTCTTCGCCCACCCACCCGAGCGCCAGCGACGTCAACGTCACACCCACCTGCACGACAGCCAGCAAACGCTCCGGCCGGGCCAGCAGGCTCAGCGCCGCCGCCGCCCCCACGACGTTGCGCTCCGCCATCCCCTTCAGCCTCGATACCCGCGACGAGATCAATGCCGCTTCGGCGCCGGCAAAGAACCCATTCGCGCCGATGATGGCGAACATCAGCAGGAAGCGGTAACCGTAACTGAAAGATTCCATCTTGAAACGTCCGGCTAGACAGCCTCATACAATTGTAGAGATGCATTTGAGTCGCGTGTTACGGGCAGTCAATGTTCTCATCGTTGTTGCCGCCGTCGCTTTTCTCGCCGCCCTCTGGTGGTTCCTCTACCGGCCGAGTCCTACAACATCCGGCGATCTCGACGCGCCAGTCTCAGCGCGCGTCACCATTGTCCGCGACAAATCCTACCGCCCGCACATCACCGCCGCCACCCTCGACGACGCCCTTTTCGCCCAGGGCTACGTCACGGCGCAGGAGCGGCTCTGGCAGATGGACATGCTTCGACGGGTCGCATCTGGTGAATTGAGCGAGATCGCCGGCCGTGGCGCGCTCGAACTCGACACGAACGCGCGCAAACTCCGCCTTGGCCGCATCGCCGACATGCAGGTCAACCTGCTGCCGCCCGATCAGCGGCGCGCCCTTGCCGCCTTCGCCGGCGGCGTCAACCATTTCATTGACACCCACCGCGGCCGCCTCAGTTGGGAGTTCACCGTCATGGGCTACCAACCCCGCCCCTGGCGTATCGCCGACTCCCTGCTGGCCATTCTCCAGATGGACCGCACCTTGACCAACTCCTGGGAATCCGACCTTCAGAAGGGCCGCCTCCTCACCACCGGCAATTCGGACCTGGTCCGTCAACTCTTTCCTGCCCACTTCGGTCCCGACGCCGTCGAAGGGTCCAACGCTTTCGCTGTTTCCGGTCAACACACCGCCTCAGGCAAGCCGCTGCTGGCCGGCGACCCCCATCTGGAATTCGGCATCCCCTCGCCCTGGTTCCCCATTCACATCAAGGCGCCCGGCCTCGACGTCGCCGGCGCAGCCTATGTCGGTTTCCCCGGTGTCGCCATCGGCCACAACGAAAACATCGCCTGGAGCGTCACCAGCCTCGAATTCGATGCGATGGACCTCTACACGGAACGTATCGACCTCCGTTCAGGCAAGTACGAATACAAGGGCCAGGTCCTCCAGGCCGCGCCCCAGCGCGACCGGATCGCAATCAAGGGCGAACGCGGAGTCGAAACCCTCACCTGGATCACCAACCACGGACCCATTTTCATCTCCGCTGGCGGGCAGGCCTATTCGCTGAAATGGACTGCCGCCGAACCGCAGCCCTATGGCGTCCCCATCCTCGCCCTTAACCAGGCCAGGAACTGGGAGGGGTTTCGCGGCGTCCTGTCGGGTTACGCCGGTCCCGGATTCAACTGGATCTTCGCCTCCAAGGACGGTCACATTGGTTACCAGGCCGCCGGCCGTCTCCCCTTCCGTAAAGGCTTCAACGGCGACGCCCCGCTCGACGGCCCCGGCGGCGAGTTCGAATGGTCGGGGCTCGTTCCCTTCGACCAGCTTCCAACAGCGTTCGACCCGCCCACCGGGATCGTCGCCTCCGCCAACCAGAACCCATTCACCAAGCCCACCTCCTACGCCGTCAACGGCAACTTCGCGGCTCCCTTCCGCTCCCGCCAGATCCGCGACCTGCTCACCGCGCGCAAGAAATGGACCGCGGCCGAACTCCTCACGATCCAGAAGGACGTCTATTCCGGCCTCCATCATGTTGTCGCGCTGGAAGCGCTTCGTGTCGCCAGGGCCAAGGGCGGTTCTCTCGCCAGCGACGTCTCGATTCTGAATGGCTGGAACGGCCAGATGGAGGTCGGTCAACCGGCGCCAGTCCTGGCCGAATACTTCTACCGCCAGATCCGCCGCCGGCTTGCCGAAAAGGCCACCGGAGAGGCCACGCCAAAACTTTCTTTCCGCGGTGCGACCGCCGCCGTTTTCAACCTGATCAGGACCAAGCCCCCCGGCTGGTTCAAAGACTGGGATGAAATGCTGGTCTCGGCACTCACCGATGCGGTCGACGAAGCCCGCCGCCAGTTCGGCAAGACCCCCTCCAAGTGGGACTGGGGCCAGGAGAACCGCGCCCTCGCCGCCCACCCCATCGCCAGCCGGATCTCCTGGATCGCCCCCTACTTCAACGTCGGGCCGTTCAGCGTCAGCGGAAGTTCCCAGAGCGTCAAGCAGGCGGGCGGGCGTATTCTGCCCACTCTCCGCTTCGTCGCCGACACATCGGACTGGGACCGGTCGCTGCTCATCCTGCCCACCGGCCAGTCCGGCCACCTCGTCTCCGGCTTCTCCCGGCACTACAAGGACGAATGGGCCGACTTCTCCGTGGGCCGCGCCCGCCCGTTCCTGTTCGGCAAAGTGCCGGCTGATTCAACGCTCACGCTCCAGCCATCAGGAAAAATCGAATAAACTCAGTTCAGTCCGGGAGAGATCATAGGAATAACCATGCGCCGAATCCACTTTTTCATCGCGCTAGCCGCCGCCTGCTGCCTCAATCTGACCGCCGAGGTGAAATACCAGAAACCGCCCAGGGAGATCCTCGATGTTCTCCACGCCCCAGCCTCTCCTTCCACCTTTGTCAGCCCCGACAAGACACACATTCTCCTGATGGACCGCCGCCTTTACCCCGGCATCGACGAACTCGCCGCGCCTGTCCACCGCATCGCCGGCCTGCGCATCAACCCGGCCAACAATGGCCCGCACGCGCCCGGCCCGGTCTTCACCGGCATGACCGTTCTCAATATCGATTCCGGCAGGCAGACCCGCATCGCCGTGCCGCCCGCCGCGCGCCTCGGCGTCCCCGAATGGAGCCCGGACGGCACGCGCTTCGCCATCACGAATTCGACCTCATCAAGCGTCGATCTCTACCTCGGCTCCATCCAGTCCGCCGTGCTGCGCCGGGTTCCGGGCGTTCGCCTGAACGACACGATCGGCGACCCCCTCGCATGGTGGTCCGGCAGCCGCGAACTGCTGGTTCGTTTGGTTCCCGCCGCCCGCGGGCCAGTTCCCAAGCCGCCCTCGGCTCCCTCCGGTCCCAACGTCCAGGAAAGCGCCGGCCGTGCCGGCCCCGTCCGCACCTACCAGGACATGCTGACCAGCCCCTACGACGAGTTGCTCTTCGACTACTACTGCACAGCCCAACTCGCCGCCGTCGATTTCGCCACGCTGAAGCTCACGCCTGTCGGCAAACCGGCGATTCTGGCCGCCGCCGAACCCGCCCCCGACGGCAAACACCTGCTCATCGGTGTCGTTCAGCGCCCCTACTCCTACGTCCATGGCTACCCGTCGTTTCCGCGCGAAACCGTCGTCTGGGACCGCGCCGGCAAGGCCGTTTTCGCCGTCCACAAACGCGGCCTGCTCGACACCGTGCCCATCGAAGGCGTCGCGACGGGTCCGCGCAACATCTCCTGGCGGCCAAACGAACTTGCCACCCTGCTCTGGTGGGAGGCTCTCGATAACGGCGATCCCAAGAACCAGGTTCCCAATCGCGACAAGCTCATGATGTTGAAGGCGCCCTTCACGACGCCTGTCGAGGTCGCCAGAACCGTCCACCGCGCCATGGGCGTCCTGCACGGCGAAGGCGGCCTCGCCCTCATCAACGACTACGACCGCAACCGCCGCTGGCTCACCGTCACCCGCATCTTCCTCGACGACCGCAATGCCGAGTCCAAAACCGTATGGAGCCGGTCCATGCAGGACCGCTACCGCAACCCTGGCCAACCCCTCTTGCGACGTCTGCCCAAAGGCGCGGCGATCATTCACCAGTCCGGCGATTTCGTCTTCCTCCGCGGCGAAGGCGCATCGCCCAAGGGAGACCGCCCGTTCCTCGACCGCATGAACATCAAGACTTGGCAGACCGAACGAATCTTCCAGGCCGGCGAGAAGGGCTACGAATCAGTAGTCGGCCTGCTGGCTGACGACGCCTCCCGTTTCGTCACCTCATACGAGGACCCGCTCACGCCGCCGAATCTGATGGTCCGTGTCGCCGGCGGAGACAAGCGAACTCCAATCACCAGTTTCACCGACCCCACGCCCCAACTCCGCCAGATCAAGCGGCAGTTGGTCACCTATAATCGCCCCGACGGGGTTCAACTCAGCTTCACCCTCTTCCTCCCGCCCGGCTACAAGGAAGGAACCCGCCTGCCCACCATTCTCTACGCCTATCCTCTTGAATACACTGATGCGGACACCGCCGGGCAGATCGGCGGTTCGACTCAGCGCTTTGTCCAGATGCGCGGCGCATCCCATCTTTTCCTTCTGCTGAACGGTTACGCCATCCTGAACGACGCCACCATTCCCATCGTCGGCGACCCTGAGACCGTCAACAATACCTACGTCGAGCAACTCGTCGCCAGCGCCAAGGCGGCCATCGACAAGGCTGTCGAATTGGGCGTGACCGACCCTGACCGCGTCGGCGTCACCGGCCATTCCTATGGCGGCTTCATGACCGCCAACCTGCTCGCCCATTGCGACCTGTTCCGGACCGGCGTCGCCCGTTCCGGCGCCTATAACCGCACGCTGACGCCGTTCGGTTTTCAAAGCGAACGCCGGACTTTCTGGCAGGCCCGCGATGTCTACATGAAGATGTCGCCGTTCACCTGGGCCGACAAGATCAACGAACCCATCCTGCTCATCCACGGCGAGGCCGACAACAACCCTGGCACTTTCCCGGTTCAGTCCGACCGGCTCTATCAGGCCGTCCGCGGCAACGGCGGCACGGTTCGTTTGGTTTTTCTGCCGCACGAGTCCCACGGTTACGCCGCCAGGGAGTCCCTGGAACATGTTCTCTGGGAGACGCAAGCCTGGTTCGACCGCTACGTCAAGAACACGAAACCATCCGTCCACCAAGCCGAAACAGGCAAGAGATAGACTTTCGTTAATGGTATAGCGAACCCGTACCTCGAACATACTGAACTGGGGATGCCTCCGGCGCCGGGGGCAT
The DNA here is from genome assembly GCA_947084845.1 of uncultured Bryobacteraceae bacterium. Lineage (GTDB taxonomy): Bacteria > Acidobacteriota > Terriglobia > Bryobacterales > Bryobacteraceae > PNKE01. Next base: position 29,235 of record CAMTUE010000083.1, read on the forward strand.
GCTTTGCTTGCAGTTCAGGGGTTCAATAAGTTTCGCAAAGAGGGAAAGCAGGATTGGATATGACAAACAGACCGAATCGATCAAGTTGGGTCGTGATCGCCGCAGCCGTGCTCTGCCTCCTGGCGCCGGCTTTCTTGACGGCGCAATCGTTCACCGCCAGCCTCATCGGCGACGTGACCGACGCCTCGGGCGCGGCCATCCCGCATGTAACCGTCACCGCCACCAACGTGGCGACCAACGTCAAGTTCGAAGCGCGCAGTGACGCGACCGGCCGTTTCGTCGTTTCGCAACTCCAACCTGGGGATTACAGGCTCGAAGCCTCGGCCGTGGGTTTTAAGAAATTCGTTCAAACCGGCATTCAGCTCACTGTCGGCCAGCAGGCCAGTATTAACATCGCGATGTCAGTGGGCGAGGTCACGGAGAACGTGACCGTCGAGGCCTCGGTCTCCACCATCGAAACGTCCAGTTCCACCATCGGCAAGGTTGTGTCGAACAGGGCGATCCTCAACCTGCCGCTGAATTCCCGCAACATCTACTCATTGATCTTCCTCACCCCTGGCGTCGCCGGATCCATCGGCAACAACTACAACAGCATGAGCTACTCCATCAACGGCGCCCGCGCCTCGATGATGGACACCCTCATCGACGGCGCCTCAGCTTCGCACCCCACGGTGCAGGGCTACTCCGGCATCTCCGCTTTCCCCAGCGTCGATGCGATCGGCGAGTTTAAGGTGCTCGGCGCAAACTTCCCGGCCGAGTATGGCCGCACCGCCGGCAGCATCCTGAACGTGGTCTATAAGTCGGGCACCAACGCATTTCACGGTACCGCCTACGAGTTCCTGCGCAACTCGAAACTCGACGCCAACACGTTTTACAACAACACGCGCGGCGTGCCCCTTTCGAGTTTCAAACGCAGCCAGTACGGCGGCACCTTCGGCGGCCCGGTGGTCAAGGACCGAAGCTTCTTTATGAGTTCTTACGAGGGTTTGCGGCAGCGCAGTTTCAGCTCGCGCACCACCACGGTGCCCACGGCTCTGGAGCGCGCCGGCGATTTCACTCAGACATTCCGCGCCGCCAACGACCCGGTGCTGGTTTTCGACCCCAATACAACGCGCGCCTCCGGTTCCAGCTTCATCCGCGATGCGTTTCCGGGCAACGCCATCCCATCCTCGCGCTTCGACAAGGTCGGCCAGGCCGTGGCAAAGTACTTCCCCCTGCCCAACACTCAGGGCGTGGCGTTCACCAACGCCAACAACTACTACAGCCAGGGATCCTCGGCGCTCGACATCGACCAGCTCGACGGCCGCTTCGACCACAATTTCTCGAGCAACCAGCGGATGTTTGTCCGCTACTCCTACCGCAACCAGGACAGCCTTCCCGCCATACTCTGGCCGCAGGAGTTGAAGGCCGCAGAGACCACCAACAACGAGCGCAACCGCATGCACAATGGCGTGATCGACTACACCATCACACCCAATGCCACCACGGTCGTTTCGCTCCGCGGCGGCCTGGCCCGAAGCCTTTACTTCTATGAGAACCTCGGCCTCGGCTTCCTCGCCTCTTCGCTCGGATTCCCTGCCGCCCTCGACACGGCCGGCGCTTTGCCGATGTTCCCGGTTGTGTCGGCGTCCGGCTACACCTCGCTCGGCAACCAGGACAACCGCTACAACGCCTTCATGACCTATACGCTCGCCGGTAGCATGACCAAGCTGATGGGCGCCCACACGATCAAAGCCGGCTATGACGGCCGCCTCATCCGCGTCAACAATCGCGAGTCGCGCGCCACCTCCGGCACGTTCGCCTTCACCGCCGGCATGACACAGGGGCCCAACCCCAATACCGCCGCCGCCAACCGCGGCAACTCGATCGCCAGCCTCCTGCTCGGCACCGGCAACAGCGGTTCTCTCATCCAGAGCTTCAAGGATGCCGCCGCGCAGAGCATCTACACCGCCCTCTATTTCCAGGACGACTGGCGCGTCACCCGCAAACTCACCCTCAACCTCGGCTTGCGCTATGACCTCGACAATCCCCGCACCGAGCGCTACAACCGCATGAACTACTTCGACCCGGCCGCGGCCTCGCCGCTGGCCAGCAGAGTGCCAGGTTACTCGAACCTCACCGGCGGACTCGTCTTCGTCGGCGTCAACGGCCGCCCGCGGTCGCAATACATCATGGACACCAATAACATCGCCCCGCGGATCGGCTTCGCCTATCAGGCGGCCAAGAACACAGCAATTCGCGGCGGTTTCGGCAACATCTACGCCATCTCGCTCCAGCAGGCGCATGGCACCGTCGGACCCTTCGGCTTCCGCACCCAAACCCCCTGGGTCAACTCCATCGACGGCATCACGCCCAACCACCTGCTCTCCAACCCGTTCCCGAGCGGCTTCCAGGCGCCTCCGGGATCTTCCCAGGGCCTGCTTACGCAGGCTGGAGCCAACATCCAGGCTCCGGTCCAGGAGACCCTCACCCCCTACTCCATGCAGTGGAACTTCAACATCCAGCAGAACCTGCCTGGCTCAATCATGCTCGAAGCCGCCTATGTCGGCACGCGCGGTCTCCAACTGTCGCGCAACGACGAGAGCGGCCTCAGCCTCAACCAACTCGATCCGAAGCACATGGCGCTCGGTTCGCAGTTGAACCAGACCGTCGACAATCCCTTCTTCGGCATCGTGACGACGGGCGTACTGGCCTCGGCCAAGGTCAGCCGCGCTCAACTCCTGCGGCCCTATCCGCAGTTCACCGACGTCATTCCGCTTTACTCCACCGGCGCATCTTCGAACTATCACGCGCTGCAATCCTCGTTCAGCAAGCGATTCTCGCGCGGCTTCCAGTTCGAGGGCAGCTACACCTGGGCCAAGGCGATTCAGGAAGACCTCAGCCATGTCGACAGCTACAACATACGCGCCTCCCGCTCGCTCGCCAGCTACGACGTTGCCCACCGCTTCGTGGCCAGCTACATCTATGAGTTGCCGTTCGGCCACGGCCGCCGTTTCGGCGCCGCCTGGAATGGCGTCACCAACGCCGTCCTCGGAGGCTGGCAGTTCAATGGCTTCACCACCTTCCAGACAGGCACGCCGTTGTCCATCTCGGGGAATAACGTAGCCGGCATCTTCAACTCTCGCGGCCTGGCCAACAACAACGGGACAAGCGCCAAGCTGACTGGCGACGTCCATGACCGCCTGCTGCGTTACTTCGACACGAGCGTCTTTAGCCAGCCGGCGGCATTTACCTTCGGCAATACCCAGCCGACCTCACCCGACCTCCGGTCACCCAGCGTCCGCAACTGGGATCTCTCCCTGTTTAAGGACTTCAACCTTACCGAGAAGCTCCGGCTCCAGTTCCGCACCGAAGCGTTCAACTCGCTCAATACAGTCCGCTTCGGCAGCCCCAGCACCTCAGTCACCTCAAACCAGTTCGGACAGATCAGCACACAGGCCAATTCGCCCCGGCAGATCCAGTTCGGCCTGAAACTGATGTTTTAGGAGTTCGCCGAAATCAGGCAGGCCGCTCGCTCTTCAGCCGGCGGCCTTGCTTCTTGTGTCCTTACAGCAGACGGTACAGTGCCGACTGTGGCGGTATCCGCCTCGCGCCTGCGCTCCGCGTATCCGCATTAAGCTCGCATCCGCCCGCCATAGTCTTGCCCACCACCTTCAAGCTTCCGCCACGGCGGGTCACCCGCCACGCCTGCGTCGCTCCTTTGTCCCAGGTCAGCGATTCCAGGCTCCCGTCGTAGTCGGCGATCATCTGGTAGCCGCCCTGCGGCCCCACGAACACAACCCAATCCTCGCTGGCCATGCCGGTGGCGTCCGCCGTCCGAAGGACATCCATCAACTTCCCGGCATTCTCTTCGAGCGCGTTCACACTTCGCTTTTCGGCCGTGCAGCGGCGTACTTGAGAGAATCAGACCCCGGCCATCTTCTCCACCCGGCTCACCACCTCTTCCAACCCTTCTCCGCCGCGCGCCAACTCCTCGGCGCCTGCGGCAGACGTGCGGGCGATATCTTCATTCAGAGCCGCCAGCCGCTCCAATTCCTGGATCGAAGCTCTCACCGCGTCAAGGTCCCGCGCCTGTTCCTGGCTGCTTGCCGTTACTTGCCGGACCCTGTCCTGGATGACGCTCGACTGCGCGGCGATCTCCTCCACCGCATGGCGTACTTTTTCCGCCAGCCGCCAGCCCTCGGCCGACCTCGCCCGCGACGCCTCCACCAGCGAGGCCGTCTCCCGCGCCGCATCGGCCGATCGCCGCGCCAGCGACCTGACCTCCTCGGCCACGACCGCGAACCCCAGTCCCGCGTGCCCCGCTCGCGCCGCCTCCACCGACGCGTTCAGCGCCAGTAAGTTCGTTTGCGAAGCGATCTCGTCCATCACCTTCAGGATGCCCGCCACCTTCTGGCTCGTCGTGTCGATGGCCTGCATCGCTGCGGACATCTCGGCGAGAACCGAGGACGCCTCGGATGTTGACGCTGCCGCCTGCGCCACCTTGCTCTCCGCTTCTTTCGCATGAGCCGCGTTCGCGGCTGCCTGCTCCCTCACCGCCATCCCCCGCCGCGCGGTCTCCTTCAGACACGCAGACTCCTGCTCCACCCCGGCCGCCAGCGATTGACTGCTTGATGCCATCCGCGTCGCGGACTCCATCAGATGCCGGGCCACCTGCGCCAGGCTGCCCCCGCAGTCCCTGAGATTCGCGGTCGAACTGAACACTGTCCTGATGCCGAGAAGCGCCACCGGCGCCGAGAGCAGGCAGAGCGCCAGGACAAGCCACCGCGCCGTCTTCACCATCGACTCACCCGCCGCGGCCGACGCCGCCAATTCCCGGTCGCCCTCCTTATTCAGCTCCGCGGCCGTCTCTTCAAGTTTCCTGAGCACTGGATCGATTCCTCCAGTCAGAACCTCATGCGCACTGTCAAAATCCCCAGCCGCGGCCTTCCGCGTATAGTCCGACTCCAGGCCATCCCAGGCAACCAGGGCGCTCTCGATCGTCCGGATATGGCTCTGCTGCCTGTCAGATGACAGAGCCTGCAGAGCCGCCAGATGCTGCCGAGCCTCCCGCGCCCGGTTCGCAAAGGCCGTGTTGTGTTTATCCAACATCGCCGCGTCGTGGCAGGCCGTGCAGGATCCCTCCAGCCTCGACCCCTTTTCCATGTAGCCGATCACGATCGCCATCTGGGCCGCATACCCGCTCGCCTTCATGTCTTTCACCGCCGCAAGCAGCGCACCCAGCGCCTGCTGCGACGGAGCTGTCTGCCGGGCCGACTTGTCCAACGCCGCGCCCATCCGCGATGTCGACCACAACTACGCCGCGCACATCATCCCCGTCACCCCGGCCAGGGCGGTAAACGTAATCATCAGCCGTTTGCCGAGTTCACCCCGGCGCCGGCCCTGCCTTGAACCCATGGAATAGTAGGCCTCCAAGGATCTCATCGGCCGCGGATGCGGGTGTATGAAGATTGTCCCCTTCAGCCGGTGACGCGCCGCGTATCCGTCACCCATTTGGGAACAGAAGGCGTTCTATATCCAGATCGACCACGCCCTTACTGCTGGCTCCACGGATTCTTCGCCGCCTCGGGCTTCGTCTCCGTCTTGGTCTCCGCCGGGGTTGGAGGCGTCGTGGCCGGCTTGGCGCCAAGATCTGTCAGCACCGTCCTGAGGACCGCTTCGAGAACCGCCGCCCTCGGGAATATCGGCTGCTTCTGCTTGCCCTTCTCGAAGTTCAGCGCGATCCCAAGGTGGTCGGAGACGGCAACGCCCAGCATTTTCGACTCCGGAATGACGGCATCGCGCTTCAGCAACTGCCCGTCGTGCTCCTTGTCGTAGGTGTTGAGCATCATGACGGTGGCCTTGTTCTGAGCCGGTATGTTCGTTTGGCTGGCCACCGCCGCCAGCGAATAAGTGGGGACAAACGGATGCGGGTAGGACGACAGGAACTTCTGCCGCGCCTCACGCTTCAGCGAGTTCATGCCCGCCGCCAGGTCGCCTTTGCAGGATGCCTTCTTCGAATATTCCATATACTTGCCGATCCGCATTGGCAGAGAGTCGGCGATCGGCGACCCGCCGGACGCCCCGGCCACGGATGCGAACGCCGCCACGGCCTTGCGCGCGTCTTCGTGGCGTGCCAGCGCCTCCTGCATGTCCGGCGTCCCCTTCGAGTAGCCGACGACGATGTACTTGCGCTTGTCCTCGCCAGCCATCTTCTCCTTCAAATACCGGGCGATCAGCTTCCCGTTCTCCTCGGCGGAATCGTTCGGCACTGGAACGATCTCGGCCGTGATGCCGTACTTTTCCGTCAAATGCTTGCGTCCCTCTTCCCACGCCGGCGTGTCGGAAACGCAACTGCTCATGATGCCCGGAATCACCAGCAGTCTGTAGTCGCGCGACGGCAACTCCAGTTTCAGGTCGGTCTTTCCCCCGCCCTGCAACCAGTCGCCGCATTTGCCCCACTCGCCCGTGTCCGGGTTCACCTGCGCCAGCACCGAACAGAACACGTCGCCGAACTGGTTCACCAGGCCCGCCGATTCCGGCGCCATCGTGATCAGCAGGATCCGCCCGTCGGAGGTATACTCCTGCCCGTGCGCCGTCTTCGCCGCCTTGATCGGATTCTCCGGCGTGTGGTAGTCGAGCTTCACAACCTGGCCGGAGTTCTTCAGCGATTCGCCGATGTAGTCGCGTTCAAGATCCGTGTCCGGATCGATCTTATGAGTGATCTTGCCGTTGCGCTGGTCGCGGTCGAAGCCGACATCATGCGTGCCCGCCCCGACCCAAACCGTCGTCTCTCCGGCTTTGAATGGCGCCTTCCAGATGCGGAAGTGATGGCGCGCCATGATCGTCTTGATCGGATCCGAATGCGCGAATCCATAGTCCTGCGGACGCCCGAACATCAGCAATTCCGACATCGGCATCGTCAGATACGCTTCGCGCGACAACACGCCCAGGCTGCCGCGAATCAGCGTGTCCTTTATCGACCTGTCCACAACCACCCAGCCCATCGACAGCAGCGCATTCTTTACCTGTTCCTCGCCTCCAAGGATGATGAAGTTCATCCGGTCGCCTTCCGTGCCCTCGGCATCCACAACCCGAGGCGGAATCTGCGCCCACTGCTCTTTCGCGATCTGAGGCAGCGGCCCGGTGTAATTCTGCTGAGCCGCGCCGGCCTTGGCCATAATCTCGACCTTGACGCTGTAGACGCCTTCACCCTTCGCCGACGACTCCGGCTGGTTCACGCCGATAAAAAGCCGTCCACTCACCACCATCCGCGCCTCGCGCCTTTCACCGATCAGGAAGGGCCTTGCCGACGCCGCATCGCCGATTCTGCCGATCAACGCCCCGCGCCCGGCCTCGTTCAGTTGCATGGCGCGAACCAGATCCAGCCATCCTCGCCGCAAACCCTCCGGAGTCGCTTCCGTCGCCGAATCGGCAAACTTCAGCTTTCCCAGAGCTTCGAACTTCAACAGGTCGCCGGCCTGCACATCAATGCCGGAATCCTTCCAGCGATCCGCGGCGGCGACCTCAACCGTTCGCGACTGCGCCTGCGCCGGCATGGCCAGCAGGAGACCCAGGACAATCTGTCTCATGCCCTTATCTTGCTATGAAACGCCCAGGCTTGCACGTGTTTCCGGTCCCGCGCTACCCGTGCATAAGGGCCTCACTTGACGCATCAGGCGTCCCCATGAAGCACGACACGGCCACTTCCCTTTCGAAACCCGGCCTCCGGCCGCCGGGTTCGCCGCCGCGATGCGCCCCTCCTGCCGCCCCGCTAAGATGGAAGGAGATGGGGAGCGCACCTTCCGCGACTGGCAGCAATGGGCTCACACGCAAGCACGTCCTGAACGGCGTGGTTTACGCCCTGTCGATCGCCTGCCTGCTCTGGGTCTACCACGACTTCGACTGGAAGACTGAACTCCCGCGTCTGCGCAACATCCACTGGGCCTGGATCGCCGTCGCCGTGGCCAGCGACGTGCTCGTCTATGTCGCTCAGGCATGGCGCTGGAACATCCTGCTCGAACCCATACTCAGGATTCCCCTCGGACGCAGCGTCCGCGCCGTCTACATCGGACTGTTCGCCAACGAAGTCCTGCCCTTTCGCAGCGGCGAACTCATCCGCTGCTACCTCCAGTCCATCTGGAGCAAGTTGCCGTTCACGCTGGTTCTGTCTTCCGCGCTCATCGAACGCCTGATCGACGGAGTCTGGCTGATCGCCGGCTTTGCCCTTGTCGCCCTGACTGTCGCGGTGCCCGCACAGGTCGAAGCCGCGGCTTGGGGCCTGACCGCCGTCGTCGGCATACTCGGCTCGCTGGTTCTCTTCGCCGTCCTCAACCGCCGCTTCGCCCGCCATGTCACCACCGGCCACCGCTGGTCCGACGTCCTCAGGACCCTTGTCGAAGGCCTCCACGCGATGGGGCGCTCCAAGTCGTTCCCCCGCGCGGTTGCCGCGAGTTTCGTCTATCTCTTCCTGCAGGTCCTGCCCATCCACGCCATGCTCGCAGGTTACGGCCTCGATCTGCCCTGGTCCGCCGCCGCCGTGGTTCTCGTCGTCCTGCGTCTCGGCACCGTCGTGCCCGCTTTGCCCGGCAACGTCGGCGTCTTCCATTTCTTCAGCTTCATTGCGCTGACCCGCCTGCTGGGCGTCGAAGCACAGGCCGCCAAGGGCGTCAGCGCGGTCATGTTCTTCGTGATCACCGTGCCGCTGCTCATCGGCGGCGGCATCGCCCTGATGCTCACCGGACTCAACATCAAGAAGATCCTCCACCGCGCACACGAGCACCATAAGGAAGACCGCCGCGAATCGGGCCGGTCCTCCGATTAAGGTAAAATCCACAGTCAGGATCACACCACGCCTGGAAGGAGTTTCATCAAGCATGAAACGCGTCATAACGCTGTTCTCCCTCTTCGCCGCACTCGCCTTCGCGCAGTCGCCGAAACTGCGCATTATCGCCATCGGCGCCCACCCTGACGACTGCGACATCAAGTTCGGCGGCACCGCCGCCAAGCTTGCCAAAGCCGGCCACGCCGTCAAGTTCCTTTCAGTCACCAATGGCGACGCCGGCCACCAGACCCTGGGCGGCGCTGCCCTCGCCAAACGCCGATTCCTCGAAACCCAGGAAGCGGCCCGCCGCCTCGGCATCGCCGAATATGAAGTCCTCGACAACCACGACGGCGAGCTCATGCCCTCTCTCGAGGTCCGCCGCCAGATCATCCGCGCCATCCGCAAGTGGAAGGCCGACATCGTCATCTCGCCGCGGCCAAACGATTACCACCCCGACCACCGCTACACCGGCGTCCTCGTCCAGGATGCCGCCTACATGGTTGTCGTGCCCAACATCGTCTCCGACACCCCGGCCCTCGAAAAGAACCCCATCTTCCTCTACTTCCAGGACGGTTTCCAGAAACCCGCGCCCTTCCGCCCGGACGTGGCAGTGCCAATTGACGACGTTTGGGAGACCAAAATCAACGGACTGGACGCCCACGTTTCGCAGTTCTACGAATGGCTGCCCTGGGTGGACCGCCGACTGGCGCAGATTCCAGCCGATCCCGCGGAACGTAAGAAACTGCTGGGCGCCATGCGCATCCAGCCCGTCTCCGACGCCGTCCGCAAGACCCTGGTCGAGCAACTCGGCGAAGCCGCCGCCGCCAAGGTCCGCTACGTCGAAGCTTTCGAACTCTGCGAATACGGCCAGCGCCCCAGCATTGAAGCCCTTCGCAAGCTCTTCCCCTTGCAGTAGGATGCACAGGCGTGGCCAGCGAAGAACAGTTCCGGCAACTTCCGTCAGTCGATGAACTGGCCACCTCGCTGGCCAATCTCGAAGTCCGTTTCCCGCGCCGGCTCATCGTCGATGAATGCCGGCGCGCCCTCGACGAGGCCCGTGCCGCGATCCGCGCCGGCCAACCGGCGCCCCTGGCCCTGGCCCACTCCGTCATTGCCGCCCTCGATGCGCTCGCCCAGCCGTCGTTGCGCCGCGTCATCAACGCCACGGGGGTCATTCTTCATACCAACCTGGGCCGCGCCCCGCTCTCCGTCTCCCCCGCCCCTGGCCCCTATTCGAATCTCGAATACGATGTCGCCTCGGGCCGTCGCGGCAAGCGCGACTCCCACACCGCCCGCCTTCTCGAACGCATCCTCGGCTGCCCCGCCGTCATGGTCAACAACGGCGCTGCCGCCGTCTGGCTCGCCCTTCATGACCTCGCCGCCGGCGGCGAGGTCATCCTCAGCCGTGGCGAACTGATCGAAATCGGCGACGGCTTCCGCATCCCCGACATCATGGCCCGCAGCGGCGCAAGCCTTGTCGAAGTCGGCACGACCAATCGAACCCGCATCGAAGACTTCCGCCGCGCCATCACGCCCCAGACCCGCCTGCTGATGCGCGTCCACCCGTCAAACTTCCGCATCCAGGGTTTCACCGGCCGTCCCACCCTCGATGAACTCGCCGCCCTCGCCCGCGAACACGGCATCCCCCTCTATGAGGATCTCGGCAGCGGCTGCGTCGTCAACCTCGGTGACTTTGGCGTCGGCGAACCCCTGGTCCACGAAAGCTTCAAGGCAGGCGTCGACCTGATCTCGTTCAGCGGCGACAAACTCCTCGGCGGACCCCAGGCCGGCATCCTCGCCGGCCGCACCGAGATAGTTCAACGGTTGCGCGCCAACCCCATGTTCCGCGCCCTCCGTCTCGACAAACTCGTCATCGCGGCGATGGAGGAGACTCTCCGCAACCTGCTGCTCGAACGATGGGACGCAATTCCCGCCCTGCGCATGATCCGCACCTGCCCCGAAGAGATCCACCAGCGCGCCGACCGCCTCTTGCGCCAATGGGACCATCCCGACGCCGAACTCATCGAAGGCGAATCCCTCATCGGAGGCGGATCAACCCCCGAGCAGCCTCTGAAGACCTGGCTCATCGTCGTCTCCGGCGACGCCGTCAAGAGGGAACGCCGCCTCCGCCAGTCCACGCCGCCCGTCATTGCGCGCATAGAGAATGAAAGGCTGGTAATCGACCTCAGAACCGTCGCCCCGGAGGAGGAGGCCGGACTCCTCGCGGCGCTCAGGTCCTCCGCCCCGGCGCAACCTTCGCGCTAGGCAAATCACTCTTGCTTTGTCCCCAAATGGGTGGTAACATACAGGAAGTGGACAAATGTGTCCACTTCCTGTCCGTAGGTTGTATTGTCCATTCTGTCTTGGAGGAGAATTGCATGAAGGTCACTAATTTCGTCCGCTGCGCCATCGCAGCAGTGGCGCTTTCGGCCGTGGCTCCTGCCGCGGTCATCATTGACAAGCCCGCTGATGTTGGCCCCTATTGGCAACCGCTCAGCGCCGGCGGCACCTATGTTTACGCAAACTCATTCCTGTTCACCGGAACTACGGGGACGGTCGCGGATACGTTGGGAGTCTATATGAGGGTATCTGGCGGCGAAGGCACCGGGTCGCCCTTCCGGTTCGAACTGCTGGCCGACAACGTGAACTCGCCGGATCCGGCCAACGTCCTTGCGGCCTCCGGCTATCAGCAATTCAGCGGATCGACGCTGCAACTTGTGACGGGCAGCCTGCTCGTGCCTTACGCCCTGACCAACGGAACCCGCTATTGGGTGTCCGCATCCACCGTCGGCCAACAGGGTGGAGTTGCGTACCAGGTTGGCGGCCACACTCAGAATAGTGTCTATGCCGACAACGGGACATTCTGGTATTCCAACGATCCCGCCGGGATCTCCTTCGATGGCCAGCGTCTGACGCCCGAAATGGCAATCTATGTCGCAGGCGGCGAAGCCCAGATTCCTGAACCTGTCACATCGGCCACCATCGCTGCCGGACTTGGCCTGCTCGTCTTCCTGCGGCGCCGAAACCAGGCACCGCCAAACAACTCGATATAAGGGAGATCTGCACCCCCACGCATTTGGCCCTCTGACTCGTTCAGGGGGCCTTTCTATTGAACCCACGGACGGGGGCCAATTCGTTCGGTCGCCGGTCGCGCCCAACGCATAAGAGGCCGCGAACGGAGAGAGCGGGTCCCCAGCCGCCTTTTTCGACAGACGGATCTTCCCCCGCCAGACGAGGGGAGTTTTGGCAGTAACTACTTGACTGGCTGTGACTTGGCCAGCGGGCCGTCGTTTTTGTGCCTGACTACGTTCTACTTTGCTGGGAGCGGGACTTTGAGCGCATTGAGAATCC
>CAMTUE010000084.1:0-4847 GCA_947084845.1 uncultured Bryobacteraceae bacterium
CCACCAGTCGTCGGGAGCGCTCATCCAAAACTCCGCGCACTGCCGCGAAGCGCCGCGTAATCCGGACGAGGTCTATCATCCTCTCCAGGATACGCCAAAACATTCCAATATGGAAATGTTATTTTGTTACGAGCCCTTAGCATGCTTAGGCTCATTTTGACTGATAACTAGAATTAGTAAGGGAGGCAAGGATCTCGCGGCCGCGGATTACGAATTGAAGGCGGACCCGCCTTTCTGCGACGACATCGTCTTCCACTCCCAACAGGCTGTCGAGAAGTCTCTGAAGGCCTTCCTGTCATGGCATCGGGTCCCATTCCGCAAGACTCACAACTTGATCGAACTGGGAGAAGCTTGCTGTCAGATCGACCAGAACCTGGAGCCGCTGCTTCGGCGGGCGGCTCCGCTGACAGAGTACGCGTGGAAGTTTCGCTATCCAGGCGATCCCGAGGAAGCGACCGTCGAGGAAGCCACGGCGGCGTTGGCGACGGCGCACGAAGTCTTTGATGCGGTGCTGCGGTGTCTGCCGCCTGATGTCCCCGCCTAACTGGCCTTTCTGCTGCCCCTCCCAGGCGCCAGAGGTCGCTGTTTCGCGTCTGGCTCAAATCCGGACCGGTCTGAAGGATCAGAGGTTATGCTCCGCCCGGACGGCTCTGCCAAAATTGGACCGACAAGATGTCGAAACTGTTGGATCCATTCCGGTTCCTCCTGGTCACGGTCGCCGGCTGGATGAGCCAACGCCAGTTGCAGGTAATCGAGTACCTGCGCGAAGAAAATCGAGTCCTCCGGGAACAACTTGGCGGCAGGCGTCTCCGCTTGAATGACGATCAGCGCCGCCGGTTGGCCGCCAAGGCCAACGGGCTGGGGCGTACTATCCTCGCGGAAGTGGCGACCATCGTCACGCCGGAGACTCTGCTGTCCTGGCACCGCAAGTTGATTGCCCAGAAGTACGACGGGAGCAGCAAGCGAGGACCTGGTCGGCCGCGCACTGCCGGCGAACTCGAAGCGCTGGTCGTGCGATTGGCCGGCGAGAATCGCGATTGGGGCTATCGGCGCATTCAGGGGGCTTTGTCAAACCTGGGGCACGAGATCGCTCGGAGCATGATCGCGGCGATCCTGGAGCGGCATGGGATCGAGCCGGCGCCGGAACGAAATCGAAGGACAACGTGGAAGGAGTTCCTGGAGCGGCATTGGGCCCTGATCGTTGCGACGGATTTCTTTACCGTGGAGGTCTGGACCAGGCGGGGCCTGCAGCGGTTCATGGTCTTGTTCTTCATCGACCTGGCTACCCGCAAGGTGGAGATCGCCGGTATCGCACCGGTCGTCAATGGCCTCTGGATGAACCAGGTCGCGCGAAATCTCACCGATGCCGTCGATGGAGTGCTCGCCGGGAAGAAGTACCTGATCCACGACCGCGACCCGCTGTTCACGGCGGAGTTCCTGCAGACGCTCAAGGCCGCGGGAGTGGAGTCTGTCAAGCTGCCGCCCCGGTCGCCTAACTTGAATCCCCACGCCGAGAGGTTTGTGCGGAGTATCAAGGAGTCCTGCCTGGATCGGATGATCTTCTTCGGCGAGGCGTCCCTGCGGACGGCCGTTCAGAACTTTGTGGAGCACTATCACTCCGAGCGGAATCATCAGGGCCTCTCGAATCGGATCATCTGCCCGGAAGCGGGCCACCTTGGGGCGGGAGGCGCTATCCGGCGGCGTCAGCGCCTGGGCGGCATGCTGAACTACTACTACCGCGACGCGGCCTGATCCATCAGGTGCGGTCGGCCACCGCGGCCAGTTTGGGAATACAGGCGCCGGAGGTGTGCGCTGTGATTGGCCGTGGCGTGCCCGGCGCATGCGCCGCGGTGGCTCCGCAGGGCTTAACGACGTAGTTTCCCGCCTGATGTGCGCATTCAGTATGCCTCGCAGTGAGATGTAACGCTCGTCTGGTCAAGCGCTTGAGGCCGTTCGAGTATTCGGGCCATACGCGGTCGCCACGAACTGCCCGCCCTCGAAAAGCAACCGCCCAGCCACATGGGCCCGTTCGTGCTGCTCCAACCGCACCGGCAGCGTGTACATCGAGTTGCCGTTCTCCCAATCGATCCGGTACACGCCGATCAACTCCCCGCCCGGTCCGCGCATGTGCACTTCATTCGTCAAGTCATTCCGACGCACGAGCAGCCGTTCATTCGCCGCCGTGTATTTGTACCAGCCGGCGCCAACGACCCACGAAGCGCGGTTGGCGAGATCATAGGAAATCGTGTCGTAGTACGTTTAGGTCATTCGATTTCCGGGTTCCTGGTTCCGAACTACTGCGGACATGCGCCGGTCAAGTTGATCAATCCAACGTCAATCGACTGGCCCACAGTGACATCCACGCCAATACTCCTAACAGGTTGGCCGCCCCTCCCAATCACAAGGATGCGACGAACCCCCAACGGTGCGACCTCCACGGTGAAGGTGCCGTCCTTCTCAACGTATCCGTCCTCTGCGGTGGTCCCATCGTGCCCGCCGAACATAGTCATTGTCCTGACCCACCAGTCGCCCGCATAACTACATCCAACCAGACGGCCTCTAAGGGGAACGAATGCCACATCGAGCCCTGAATCGGATTGCCCGAAGCTGAGAGAGCGACGTTGTCGGCAAGCCGTGACTAACACATGGCTCGAAATACGAGTGCCATTCGGCCCCTCCAGGGAGACTTCGATGGCGCGCTTCCCTACTATCCGGTCGGTCGAGAAAAATACCCGGTCTCCGCTTGCAGTCGTGTAAATCCCATCGACTTGCTTGCCGAGGAGGTCTCTGGTCATGTTGCCATCCCGGACAGCCACGCGGTTGACTCGGAATCGCAGCCTGCTTCCATGGGGATCATAAACCGGCACTTCCAGGACGCAGCCCAACCGCGGCGGCGAGGCATGAGGAGCAGAACCCATCATGATCACTGAAAGATAAAACACACAACAGCGCGAAACTGCAGAGATCAGAAGCATATCACCCCCAACTCACGGCTGATGCCGTTCTGCCCGGAGAAATTCGTGGGGTTTCTCCCGATCGCTCGTAAGGCATCTCCCATCTGCACGTGGGTGAATCCGCCACCGCTGGTGCCTTTATGAAGGAGCTCATGAAACAGGGTGCCTAGCCCGTACCCGTTGGGACCCACATTTCCGAAGGGACTGAGAAATCCACTCCAGTCGTCAGATCGAATCCAGATGGCCGATCCATTGAATTGCGAAAGAGCCTGAAGACCTGGAGACGCACTGAAAAGATCGCCGACTGTCCTTATCGCTGCAGTCGCAGCCCCAGGGAACTTCGCTGAGTCTAGCTGCACACTCGAAGATGGGCCATCATAAACATGGCTGTTAGTAGCCGCTTCCTGCGCGTACGTCGCGATTTGGCTCGCCAGTCTAGCGACGTCTAACGCAACACCACTTTGGTCGATCAGGTGTGAAAGAAAAGTTTGGCATGGTGCCTTCGACGCGAAGTCAGCCCGAGAAATCGTCTGAAGCCCCTCCAATGCGTTGGCAATTCCTGGATTCCCACCTCCGCCGCCCCCACCGCCGATGGAATCCGCGACCTCCTCCATGGGGACGAATGAATCACCACCGGAGTGCCCTCCTGAGTACCCACCCCAGATTGGGTCTGGATCGCTGTCCATATAGCCGGTGCCCGTCACGCAAAAGTCAGCTTTGCACTTCTTAAGGCCACGTGGGTCGAGGAAATTCACCGGATCCCCCTGCACGTAGCTATACCGGTTCCAACTCCCCGGATCCGCCGGCCCGCCGCTCGCCCGGTACGGGTCCGCCGTCGTGAACCGCCCCCATGTGCTCATGTAATACCGGTTCATCGCGTAATCCAGACCCGACCCCGCATCCCGCGTATACGTCCCGAACTTCGCCATGTCGTTGGTTGTCACGGTCCCGATCTCCTGACCATACGGATAGTACCGCAGCCTCGTGCCCTTCGTGCAAGGGCCAAGGTACGGCGGGATTTCCACGTCATCCCAGTACAGCGCATCCGCGGTGTCCATTTTGACCAAACGGATCCGCACCACGCCCTGGCTGTTCGGCCTGAAACCCACCGACAGCGCCTGCCAGTTGGTGTAGATCCACTGCGTGCCCGATGATGCCAGGTTGCTGCCGTCCGGGTTGGACGCCGTCAGCGCCGCCATCGTCCAGCCCGATTCCGACCTCACCCACGCGTTGAACTGGTAGTTCATCCCGGGCACCAAACCCGTCACATCCTGGTAGACGCCGGTGTTGGCCGCCGTCACCGTCATCCGTAAACTCAGCGAACCCGTGCGCGGCACACCCGTCAAATTGATCTGCGCCCCGCCGTACGACGTCCACGGCGACGCCACACCGGTCTCGAAACCGCCGTTCTGCACCGCCGCGCCGCTGCCGCATTTGTAGACCACCGACCCAAGCCGGTCCGTCGCCACGAACATCCCGCCCTCGAACAGCAGCCGTCCGGCCACATGGACCCGCTCGTGCTGCTCCAACCGCACCGGCAGCGTGTACGCCGAATTGCCGTTCTCCCAGTCGATCCGGTACACGCCGATCAACTCCCCGCCCGGCCCGCGCATGTGAACTTCATTCGTCGAGTCGTTCCGCCGAACCAGCAAACGCTCGTTCGACGCCGTGTATTTGTATTGGCCGGCGCCAACGACCCAGGAAGCGCGGTTGGCGAGATCATAGGAAATTGTGCTGTACAGCATGTTCGTCAGGTTCCCGACCGCGTCATACGCAATCCCAGAGCCCGTGACCCGATTGTTGGCCGGATTCACATTCAACGTCATCGAAGGAGCCGACCCCTTCGTCACTACCTGCTGCGTCAGGTTGCCGAAGCCATCAAAGACGAATGAC
>CAMTUE010000085.1:0-25506 GCA_947084845.1 uncultured Bryobacteraceae bacterium
CCGAGTCGTTCCTCGTTCAAGGGAGTATGAGCCAGGGTCTGCAACGCGTCGACAACGACATGATGATGGGACCGATGGGCATGGGCATGGGCGGGCCGGGAGGTCCAGGCGGTCCTGGCGGCCCTGAGCAATCCGCCCCTGGATTCGGCACAAGCACGCAGGAAGGCCAGTCGCAGGTGGCGCAAGCCGGGGCTCCGGGCATGGGTCCGGGAGGTGCGATGGGCGGACGCGGCGGCGGCATGGGCGGCGGTCCTGGCGGCGGCCCGGGCGGCGGCATGGGCGGCGGTCTCGGCGGCTTGGACCCTGAGGCGCTAAAAGAGCGTCTCGCCCAGATGTCTCCCGAACAGCGCAAACACGCTGAGGAAATGATGGCCGAGCGTTTGCGGATGCGGGGCGGGGAACAGGCCGTCTTCGGCAACCGCGCAAGCCGCAGTAATCGCGACGCTCTGCGGGGCGGCGCATTCATCGAGGGCCGCAATTCGGCTTTCGACGCTTCGCCCTACGTCCTGAACGGCAACACCATCGAGAAGCCCTCCTATTCGCAGATCCGGTTCGGAGCCTCGATCGGCGGGATGCTGAAAATCCCTGGTCTCCTCAGTTCCGACAGCGGCATGTTCTTCCTGAATTACGGCGGCGCCAGGAGCCGCTCGCCCTGTTCGAACTTCGCCCTCATGCCCGGCGCGGCGGAGCGCTCCGGCGACTTCTCGCAGTTCGCCTCGGCGAATACCATTTATGACCCGCTGACCTCGCTGCCTTTCGCAGGAAACGCCATCCCGGTCTCGCGCATCAGTTCCGCCGCCGCGGGCCTGTTGAAACTGATCCCCAATCCCAACCAGGCCGGGCAGCTCCAGAATTACAGCTTTGTCACATCGGTGCCGAACAATTCCGACAATCTGAGCCTGCGGCTGTCGCAGAGCATCGGCAATAAGGACCGCATCGCGTTCAACACCTCGTGGCAGCGGCGCTCAGGCGAGTCCGCGCAGCTTTACGGCTTTCGCGACGCAAGTGAAGGCTCCGGCATGAATTACGACTTCACCTGGAATCACACGTACTCGTCGCGCTTCATCCTCAACGCCCGCGCCTCCTACAATCGGAATCGCAACGCGGTGGTCCCCTATTTCGCCTACGGGCAAGACATCTCCGGCGCGCTGGGTATCACTGGCAACTCCCGCGACCCCGTCAACTACGGCCCGCCCAACCTCTCCTTCACCAACTATGGCGACCTCAACGATGCCGGCCACAGCCTTCGCCGCGTCCACACGCTCACTTACAGCGGCGGCATCACCAGCCTGATCGGCAAGCACTCGATCCGTTCCGGCATCGAGTTGAAGCGGACCCGGCTCAACACCGTCGCCGAGCAGAATCCGCGCGGCACGTTCACCTTCACCGGTCTTGCCACAAGCGCGCTCGACGCCACCGGCAGGACGCTCTCCGGCACCGGCTACGACTTCGCCGACTTTCTCCTGGGCCTGCCGCAAAACAGTTCCATCCGCTACCTCGGCTCGGATGTCTATCTGCGAGCGACGTCCATCGCCGCGTATGTTCAGGACGACTGGCGCGCCCATCCGAAGCTGTCTCTGAGCCTGGGCCTCAGATATGAGTTCTTCCCGCCGTACACGGAGAAGTACGGCCGGATGGCTAACATCGTGGCGAACTCGACCTTCACCGCGGTGAGTGTCGTCACGCCCGGATCCGTGAATCCGTATACCAACGCCAACGTCCCCGCGGGCATGGTCAACAGCGACAAGAACAACCTCAGCCCGCGTCTGGGCTTGGCCTGGAAGCCGGGCAAGGACGGCAAGACAGTCGTCCGGGCCGGCTACAGCCTGTTCTTCGATGGCTCCGTCTTCTCTCGCGTCCCTTCGGCGCTGGCCTCGCAACCGCCCTTCGCCGTCACCTCCTCGTTCAACACATCGACGGCAAACAGGCTGACGCTGACCAACGGGTTCAGCGGTTCGGCCGCCAAGACAGTCACCAATACCTACGCCGTCAATCCGAATTACGTCGTGCCTTACGCCCAGACATGGAGCCTCTCGGTTCAGCGCACCCTCGGCGCGGGCTACACCGTCGACGCCGGCTACCTCGGCACGAAGGGAACCAAGCTGGTCCTTTCGCGTCTGCCGAACCGCGCGCCGGCCGGGTCGTCAGCCAATTCCGAGGACAATCGCGTCATCGCCAACGCGGGCGGCTTCACCTACGAGAGTCCCGAAGGCAACTCGATCTACCACGCCGCCCAGTTTCGTTTGAATAAGCGGATGCGGCGCGGCCTGGCCACCGGCATCTTCTACAGTTTCTCGAAGTCGATCGACAACGCATCGACGTTCGGGGGCGCCGGCAACGTGGTTGCGCAGAACGATCGGAATCTCGCCGCTGAACGCGCCTTGTCGAGCTTCGACCGGCGCCATCAGTTGAGCCTGAATGGAATGTACTCCTCGCCCGTTACAGGCGTCCGTACCCGCAACCTGCCGCGTTGGGCCGTCTCCACGCTGCGCGACTGGAACATGAGTTTTGGCGTCACGGCCCAGACCGGCACACCCTACACGGCCCGCGTCCTCGGCACCGCCTCCGACGCAGCCGGCACGGGCGCGGTGGGCAGCGCCAGGGCCAACGCCACGGGTCAGCCAATCAACGCTTCAAGCGGTTTCTTCAATCTGCTCGCTTTCAGTGTTCCCGCATCCGGGACCTTCGGCAACGCCGCCCGCAACACAATCCCGGGCCAACCGCTGCTATCGTTCAATGGGAGCCTCGGACGCGCCGTCCAGTTGGGCAAGGAGTCGCGCCGCCAGATTGAATTCCGCGCCTCCGCCAATAATCTGACGAATCATCCGAACATCACCGGCCTGGGCACGGTGGTCAATTCGGTCAACTACGGCCTCGCCACCAGTGCCGGCGAGATGCGGACCGTCACTGTTTCTGTCCGCCTGCGGTTCTAGCTCACGGTGCCAGCCATGCGAATATCACTTACTCTGTTTCTCTCGACCGCCGCTCTTTTTGCCCAGCAGGCCGGCGATGTCCCGGTCTTCCGCGCGGAATCGAATCTTGTCATCCTGAACGTCTTCGCACGCGCGAAGGACGGCAAGGCCATCGAAGGGCTAAAGGCGGACGACTTCTTCGTCATCGAAGACGGGAAGCCGCAGAAGGTCTCCGTCTTCGAATTCCAGCGCCTTGGCGCGCCCGCCGCGGAAGGCGCCGTTTCGGCCGAACCGGCGGCTGCGCCGGCGCAAACCCAGTTGCGCACGCGCGCCCAACAGATGATGGAAGGCGCAAAACGATTCCGCGACCGCCGGCTGATCGTGCTCTTCTTCGACATGTCGTCGCTGGAGATCATCGATCAGGTGCGCGCGCTCCAATCGGCCGAAGAGTACATCCGCAAGCAGATGGCGCCCGAGGACATGGTCTCGATCCTGAGCTTTGGAACCGCCCTCAAAACCGCCCAGGAGTTCACCGACGATAAAGACCTGCTCCTGGCCGCGCTGAAGAAGTTCAAGCCGGGCGAGGCCAGCGACTTCGCCCAGAAGGGTGAAACCGAAGTCGATTCCTCCGACACCGCGTCGTTTGCCCTGGACGAAACCGAGTTCAACATTTTCAACACCGACCGCCGCCTCAGCGCGCTTGAAACCGCCGCGAATTCGCTGCTCGCCCTGCCCGAGAGGAAGGCGCTTGTCTATTTTTCTTCAGGCGTGAGCAAGACGGGTTCGGAGAACGAATCTCAGTTGCGCTCCACCTTGAATGCAGCCATCCGTTCGAACGTCAGTTTCTATCCTGTCGATGTACGCGGCCTTATGGCTCTGCCTCCAGGCGGCGACGCCTCGACCGGCGCCTCTGGCGGCAGCGGCCTGTTCAGCGGCAGCACGCAGAATAGGCAGCGGGAGAACTTCACCAGCCAGCAGGATACACTCGACACGCTGGCGTCGGAAACCGGCGGCAAGGCGCTGCTCGATTCCAACGACCTCACGCAGGGGATCCGCATGGCGCAGGCCGACATTTCGAGCTATTACATCGTCGGCTACTACAGCACGAATCCCAGCCGCGACGGCCGTTTCCGCAAGGTCGAAGTCAAGATGGCCAGGACACTGCAAGCCAAGATCGACTACCGCTCCGGCTACTACGCCGACAAAGAGTTCAAGGACTTCAATTCATCCGAGAAGGAGAAGCAGCTCGAAGACGCCCTCATGCTTGGCGACCCGGTCACCGATCTTCCGCTTGCCCTCGAAGTCAACCACTTCAGGTTGAGCGCCGGCCGCTGGTTCGTCCCTGTCGCCGTGAAACTGCCCGGCTCGGCCGTTCCCTTGCGCAAGAAGGGCGGCGCGGAGACCACGGACTTCGATTTCATCGGCGAGATCCGCGACGAAAAGGGCGCCAGGATCACCGCTGTCCGCGACGCGATCAAGGTCAAGTTGCCCGAGGCCGGCTCCCTGGCCCGGCGCAGTCTCGTCTATGACACGGGCTTCACGCTCGGTTCGGGAAAGTACAAGATCAAGCTGCTGGTCCGCGAGAACCAGACCGGCCGCATGGGCACTTTCGAGACCAGTTTCCTCGTGCCTGCCGACAAGCCTGCAACGGCGAGTGAACCGCTGGTGTCGAGCCTCATCCTCGCGTCCCAGCGCGAACCAGTGACCGCCGCCGTAGGCGTAGCCGACAAGCGCGCCGCGCGCCGCCAGGGCAACCATCCGCTGGTCCGCGACGGGGAGAAACTCGTGCCGAGCGTCACCCGCGTCTTCCGTCGTGACCAGACGCTATACGTCTACCTCGAAGTCTATGACCCTGGCGTTCTGCCGGAGAGCCGCAAGCCCTCAGTGGCCGCTACGGTGGGGTTCTACATCGGCAACAGGAAGGTTTTTGAAAGCTCCGCCATCCACATCAGCGACTGGCTCGATGGCCGCGGCAAGACCGTCCCCCTGCAACTCCAGCTTTCTTTAAAGGACCTGCCAGCGGGAACCTATACCACCCAGGTGAACATCATCGATGAAGCTGGACGCAAGTTTGTCTTCCCGCGGGCCAGCCTCGCCATCCTCGCCGATAGCCCGGCGGAAGGAGCCGGATCGGGCATCTCCCTCCGGCAGCCGGGGCTTTAGGGCGAGCGCCGATCAATGCGCCGCCAAGGAAAAGAGGGGGGTGAGCGGATGCGCGGGAGGGGGGTTGGTTGCGGGGGAAGGATTTGAACCTTCGACCTTTGGGTTATGAGCCCAACGAGCTACCAGACTGCTCCACCCCGCAATTCAAATGTAGCAACTGCGGGGTGGAGATGCAACCTTTCGTGAGCGTTTGTACCGCTGGAAGTGAGGCTACTTCTTCAGCGAGCGGATGAAAGCGATGTAGTTGTCCAAATCGCCCGGCTGAAGCGCCTTCACTAGCGCCTTGTGATTGGCTGCTTCGGTGAAGGCCTTGGACAGATCAGCGTCCTTCATCGCCTGGACCTCTTTGCCGGCGAGAGGCAACAGCTTTGCGCCGTGCTTCTTCTGCATGGCTGGCGTCCCGGCGCCATCCTCGGCATGGCAGATCTTGCACTTCTTCAGGTACATATCCTTGCCCTTGGCGGCATCTCCGGCGGCAGAGATTGGCAGTGCAACGGCAACGATGAATCCAATTGAAAGCAGGAGCATTTTCATAGTAAAGAACCTCTCACTCTCTTATACGACAAAGAGGGCGCCGGCGTTACAAAAAGCGACGGGTTTTTCCTCTCACTCCAGGCCTCGGCCAGTCGCGTAGTATACCGCGAAGCTCCCCAGCCAGTGGCCGCCCTCATAGTGCTTGCCAGTCACGGCCGCCATCCCTGCCTGACCATGCGCCTCGGCGAGCGACAGAATCGCCGTCCTGCGGGGATGGTCTTTCTTCAAAGCGGATGCGATGCCGGTCAGCATCCAGGCCCGGCTCAGGTTTAGCCCGTCGAGATGAGCGAGTTTACCGTCCGTGGGGTCGGTCACGACAAGGGGCGAATAGGGCAACCGCGGGAGAAAGTCGTCCAGCCATTTGGAAAATTCGTCGGCACCCAGAACGCGGCGCATGAGATCAGCCTCGGCCAGGCATGGCGACAGGAAGTCCTCGCCGGAGGGTTCGTACGACGCTGGGCAGGCTTTGTCCCGCAAGTAGAAATGGCGGGCGCGGCTCCGGATGAGTGCAGCGAACTCGGCGTCGGCGGCATCGGCGTAATCCAGCGCGAGGCCCAGCGCGAAGGCCGTCTGGCTGTGCTCGCCAGACCGCACCGGGTGCGAGAGCTTGGGCAGCCAGGCCGACAGTTTGGCAACCGATGCCCGCTCCAAGGGCTCGATTACTGGCGCAAGCGGGCTCTTCATCTCGCGGAGTTCGAGAGCCAGGGCCAGCAGCCAAGCCAAGCCGTAGGGCCGCTCAAACGTCGCGCGGCCCGTCCCGTTGAGATACAACACTTCACGGCGGATGTTCCCGTCAGTAATGCTCTTTGTCAATGCAATCAATAACTTCCGACTCAGAGGTTCGTTTGGTCGCAGACGCGCCAGCCGCGCGAGCAGCCAGTGGCCGTGCACCGAGGAGTGCCAGTCGTAACAGCCGTAGAACGCCGGTGTGAGTTCCCGCGGTGGACGGGCATCGGCGTCGCTGTTCATGACGTGGGCGATCTTGTTGGGGTATTCGCGGTGAACACAATCCAGCGCCAGTCCGGCGAAACGCGCCGCATCGGCAGGCTCCAGCATCGGGACCAGCAGAAGCGCCAAGTGGGACAGCATTTGACTATCCTAAGCTACCGGCTCCCCTTGCGGGCAGGGCCACCCAATCCGAGGGGCCGCGAGGCGATAGAATAGCTGCCATGCTGAAACGAATTCTGCTCGCGATGATGATGACCGCGTTCGCCGCGTCCGCCGCCGATCTTGCCGCTGAAGTTGAGAAGGCGGAACGGGTCTGGGGCACAGCGACAATGAACAACGACTATGCCGCCCTCGAAAAGGTGCTCTCCGACGACCTCACCTACCGCCACTCGAACGGCCTGGTCGATACGAAGAAGAGCTTCATTGAGGCCCTGAAGTCGGGCAAGGCCCGATACTACTTGATCGAGTTTGAAGAGGTCACAGTGAAGCCGGTCGACCAGCGGACCTCGCTCGCCTTTTCCAAGGGCAAGTACGTTACCAAAGCCGCTGACGGCAGCAAACAGGAGCTTATTCTGATGACGCTTCACGTCTTCCGCAAGGGCGCCTCGGGCTGGCAACTTCTGGCGCACCAATCGGCGAGGCAGCCCGCCAAGTAACCTGCTACGCCCGCGCCAGTTTCTGGAAGAGATCGTTGAAGATCGCGTCCCTGTTCACGCCGGTCGCCACCCGGACAGCGTGGCGGCCAGGTTCGTTAACATAGGTGAATTCGGCGGTTAGGATCGGGCTTGGCGCAATCCTGGTTGGAACCCATTTGGGCTCGATCAGCCAGGCGACGGCCGAAATGTCCCGGATCACCCTCGACGAAGCGTAGCCCGGCGAGGGCGATTTCCACTTGGCATAGGCGGTGAACTCCGACCGCAGGTACCCCGCCAGCGCGGACTTCCCCTTCAAGAAATAGTCGACCTCGGGCACGGTCGTCCGCAGGTGCTCGGAGACGTTTCGTGTCGGGATGTTGACCAGCGGAACCCGCGAGTTGTAGAGCACCTGCGAGGCCGCCAGATCCTGGTAGAGATTGAACTCGCGCGCCGTCGGCCAGTCGTACGGTTGCCCGCCAAGCCAGACGACGACGATGTGGTCGACGATCCGAGGCTCCATCAGGATGGCCGATGAGACATTGGTCGGCGCGCCGATTGTGATCACATAGAGTGGCCCGCTTCGCGGTTTCATCGCGCGCGCCACCAGATCGCTCGCCGCTGGACTCGGCACGGTCCTTGATTGTCCACCCATGAACTGGTCTGACCCGGCGAAGACGAAGCCCTTGGGATCACGCTTCATCCGCGCGAGAATGCGCAGGATCTCATCGTAACTTTTCTTCATGCCGTCGCCGGCCGAAGTTGACCGTTCATTGTGAAACGGCGCGGCATATATCGCTTCCACGTTGATGCGCGGCGCTGAGAGCAGCGCGTGGGCGACTGCAAACTGGTCGTCGATCTCGTTGTAGGTATCGGAATCGACCACCGCATCGACCGGCCCCACGGGCGGCGTGAGGAGGCGGTCGAGGGTAGGCTGGCGCTCTTGCGCCCTGCTGGAAACGGCCGCGCCCGCGGCCAGGAGGTTGCGTCTGGTGATCGTCATGAGTGCTTGTCCTTGAACACGATATCGCAGACCGGACCGCGCATGTGGCACGGAGGATGGACAATAGGGTAAAGGTATGCAACCGGCAAGACTTTCAGACGGATACGCTGACGTTGAACCAGGGCGACTCGCCGCTGTGGTCACCTACCTCGAGATGCGAGAGAAGCCCTCGTTTCCGGTACGGCCAAGACCATACGGCGTCGACATCCGCCGCGTCATCCGTCCGGATCTTGACTGGTATCGCACTTTGTTCCGGTCGATTGGCGGACGCTGGCTTTGGTTCAGCCGGTTGGCGATGAGCGATGATGAGTTGCGCGGGATCCTTTGTCATCCGGCTGTCGAAGTCTATTGCCTGGCTGTGGAGAGCCAGGACTGCGGTCTGCTCGAACTCGACTTCCGGCAGGGGCCCGATGTGGAATTGACATTCCTCGGGCTCCTTCACGCGATGACGGGCAAGGGGTTGGGTGGACTGCTGCTGGAAACCGCGATCGAGAGGGTATGGGCGGAACGGCCAAACCGTTTCTGGCTGCATACTTGCACTTTGGACCACCCATCGGCCCTGGGTTTCTACATAGGGAACGGTTTCAAACCGTACAAGCGAGGCATAGAAATCGCGAAGGACCCCCGGCTGACCGGGATCCTGACGCGCGAAGCCGCTCCGGGAGTCCCGATCATAGAGGAGTAAGGGCGTTTCGATGCCCCGGCCAAATAGAAGGGGCGGGAACCGACTCGCGGCGCCCGCCCCTGGATGATTTATCGAACGGTTGGCCTATGAACTGGCCTGCTCTTCGTTGTCGCGGCCCTCTTTGATCGCCTTGAGGCGCTCTTCACGCCGCTTGGCGCGATCTTCGGCCCTGCGGATCAACTGCGAACCGACGAGTTGGAGGATGGCCAATTCCGTGCCATCGCCCTTGCGCCAGCCTACCCGGATGACCTGGGTGTAGCCGCCATTGCGCTGGGAAAAACGCGGGGCGATCTTGTCGAACAGCTTCTTCACGGCCGCGGGCGTGAGGAGGAATTCCGCTGCCAGGCGCCGTGCGTGAAGGCTGTCCTTCTTGCCGAGGGTGACCATCTTGTCCAGGATCGGCTTGGCAGCCTTCGCCTTAGGGACGCTGGTGATAATGCGCTCGCCTTCGCTCTCGATCACGCTGGTGACCAGGCCGCGCAGGAGGGCCCGGCGCGCGCTCATATCGCGCTTCAGTTTTGAACCGGCTCTTTTGTGTCTCATTCCATCAATCTCCTGTCAACGGCGCGTCACTCGCCGAGATCCTGCCCCTCGTCAAAAACGGAGTTTGAACTCGCTGAGGGTCCGCCGCCGACCAAACGGCCCTGCGCGTCAACCTTCATGCCGAAGCTCATGCCAAGCCCGCTGAGGATTTCCTTGATCTCGTTGAGCGATTTTCGTCCGAAATTCTTCGTCCGCAGCATTTCGGCCTCGGAACGCTGAACCAGATCGCCGATGGTCTGGATATTGGCGTTCTTGAGGCAGTTGTAGGACCTGACCGACAGCTCGAGTTCTTCGACCGAACGGTTGAGAACTTCGTTGGCCTGGCCGGCCGGGCGGTCGACCACCTCTTCCACCATTTCGGGGATCTCCTCGAAGTTGATGAAAATGGTCATATGATCCTTGAGGAGTTTGGCCGCAAGACCAATCGAGTCCTGCGGCGAGACAGCGCCGCTGCTCCACACCTCGAGGATAAGTTTGTCGTAGTCGGTCATCTGGCCGAGACGGGCCGCTTCGACAGTGTATTTCACCTTGCGCACGGGCGAGTGGACCGAATCGATCGGGATGTAGCCGACCGGAAGCCCCTCGTCGAAGTTGCGGTCGCGGCTCACATAGCCGCGGCCCATCTTGAGGCGCATTTCGATATTCAACCGTCCGCCGGCCGATACCGTGGCGATGTGCATGTTGCGGTCGAGGACTTCGACGTCAGGTCCGCAATCAATCATTCCGGAGGTAACTTCGCCGGGCTGATCCACGCTCAGGGTGATCGACTTCGGTCGATCGTCCATCATCTTGAAGGGAATCTGCTTCAGATTCAGGATGATGTCGGTAGCATCCTCGACCACGCCGGGGATGGGACTAAATTCATGGTCGACTCCGTCGATGCGGATGGCCGTGATGGCCGCGCCTTCGATGGAGCTGAGCAGAATGCGCCGCAGGGCGTTGCCGATGGTGGTGCCGAAGCCGCGCTCAAATGGCTGAGCGGTGAACATGCCATAGCGCTCATTGAGCGTTTCGGTGTTGGCCACCAGTCGCTTGGGCTTCTGGAATCCTTTAAACATCGTGTGCCCCCTTCTACTTCGAGTACAGCTCGACGATCAACTGCTCTTCCAGCTTGATCTGGACCAGATCCTCGCGTTTCGGGTTTGCCAGCACCCGGGCTTTGAGGGCCTCGCGGTCCACCTCCAGCCAGTTGGGTGCGGGCATATGCGCCGTGGCATCCCGCGCGGCCAGTATGGCGGTGTTGGTCCGGCTCTTTTCCTTGATTTCCACAACGTCGTTAGGCCTGACGATGTAGGAAGGAATATCAACCTTCTTGCCGTTGACGATCACGTGCCCGTGACGAACGACCTGGCGCGCCATGGCCCGGCTGGTGCCGAAACCGATACGGTGTACGACGTTATCAAGACGGCGCTCCAGCATCGAAAGCAGGTTGTCGCCGGTCACACCCTTCGAACGGGCGGCCTTCTCGAACGAGTTCCGGAACTGGACTTCGGGAACGCCGTAGTAGCGCTTCGCCTTCTGCTTCTCGCGCAGTTGGAGACCGTAGCCGACAATCTTCGGCTTACGATCACGACCGTGCATGCCTGGCGGGAAATTGCGCTTTTCGATGGCGCACTTCTCTGAATAGCAGCGTTCCCCTTTGAGGAACAGCTTCATGCCCTCTCGCCGGCAGAGCCGGCAGACCGGGCCTGTGTATCTGGCCAAGTAACCTCCTTCGAACTACCTGAATCGAGGTGCAGTTTACAGCGAACGCGCCTTCATCCTGCTTCCATTTCAAATATCAGCCTCGCAGCATCCGCCCCCAAAGAAGGGGCTGGACACGCGCCGGGAAACCCTTCTCGGGCACCCCAAACGCCAAGCTCAAACTCTGCGCCGCTTGGGTGGACGGCAACCATTATGCGGAATCGGGGTGACGTCACGAATGACGCGCACTTCAATCCCAACCGTCGCCAAGGCCCGGATGGCGGATTCCCGGCCCGAGCCAGGTCCGGCTACGCGCACTTCAACCTGGCGCAACCCGGCCGTTTCTTTCGCTTTGTTGCCGGCGGTCAGCGCGGCTTGCTGTGCAGCGAAGGGAGTACCCTTCCTGGATCCACGGAAGCCGAGCGAACCGGAACTGGACCAAGAAATCGCATTCCCGATCTGATCGGTGAAAGTGACGATGGTGTTGTTGAACGTCGCCTGAATATGGCAGACGCCCACCGGTATATTCTTCTTTTCTTTCTTCTTGAAAGATTTCTTCTTGCCCTTTGCGGGTGCCTTCGCCATGTCGCTTTATCCTGTCTGTTCTTGGCCGGCTTACTTGCCGGTTTTCTTCTTGTTGGCCACGGTGCCGCGGCGCGGACCCTTCCGCGTGCGGGCGTTGGTGTGCGAACGCTGGCCGCGAACCGGCAGGCCACGCCGGTGGCGCAATCCACGGTAGGAGCCCATTTCGATGAGCCGCTTGATATTAAGAGAGACTTCTTTCCGCAGATCGCCTTCAACGGCGCCCTCATCTTCAATGATCTGGCGGATGTGGCTGACCTCTTCTTCGGTCAGCGCCGAAACCTTCTTCAGAGGATCCACTCCAGCTCGGTGGAGGATCGACCGGGCGCGCGTGCGCCCGATGCCGAAGATATAGGTCAGTCCAATTTCAGCCGCCCTGCGGGCCGGCAGATCCACGCCTGCGATTCTCGCCATGGTCTTTTCCCTCGCTCCTCTAACCTTGCCGCTGCTTGTGCTTCGGGTTGGTACAGATCACGCGCACGACGCCTTCGCGGTGGATGATCTTGCATTTGTCGCACATCTTCTTGACTGACGCCCGGACTTTCATACCCGTTCTCCGCTTTCCATCATCTTCGTTTCATTCCGGAGGCGTCAATCGCGGCTCCGGACCACCTTTACGATCCGGCCCCGCGTCGGGTCTTCCAAGGTGAGTTCAACCTCAACCTCGTCCCTCACGCGCAGCCGGACAAAATTCCGCTGCACTGCCGGCGCCAGATGGGCTACCACCTGCTTCCGGCTGCCCATTTCGACCCTGTAGGCCGCGCTGGGCAGAATCTCAATCACCACGGCTCTCTCAACCGCCATGGCCTGGCTCCTCCTACGGCCGGGTCAGCACCCAGGGTCCGTTCGAGGTCACCGCCACGCAGTGCTCGAAATGGGCCGAGTTGCTGCCATCCCGGCTGACCGCCGTCCAGCGGTCGCCCAATACCTTTGTCTCCGGCCGGCCGGCGTTCACCATCGGTTCGATGGCCAGCACCATGCCTTCCTTCAACCTCGGATTCTCGTTGCGGCGGTCGATATAGTTGGGAACCTGCGGCTCCTCGTGGAGCGATGTGCCGATCCCGTGGCCTACAAAGTCCCGCACAATCGAAAACCCGTTTGTCGTCACATGCCGTTCGACCGCGCCACAGATGTCAAACAGGCGGTTGCCCGATTGCACCTGAGCGATGGCCAGTTCAAGCGACGCCTCAGTCACCTTCAAGAGGTTTCTGGCCTCCTCGCTGATCTCGCCCACCGGGATCGTGACCGCCGAGTCGCCAAAGTAACCTTCCAACTGCACCCCGGTGTCAATCGAGATGATGTCTCCGGACTTCAGAACCCGCTTCTCCGACGGCATCCCGTGCACCACCTCATCGTTGACCGAAGTGCAGAGCACGAAGGGATACGTGCCGCCAGCCGCCGGGACATAGTAACCCTTGAATGCCGGCTTGGCGCCCGCATCCAGAATCATCCGCTCGGCAACATTTTCGAGTTCCAGCGTCGAAACACCTTCCCGGATCATGCCTTTGAGTTCGGCCAGGATGCCATGCACCAGCAGGCCAGCGCGCCGCATCTTCTCCAACTCAGCAGGACTCTTCCGGATAATCATCCTATCTTTATCAAACCGCCAATCCGGGCCAGAATCGCCTCGGGCGACTCCGTGCCGCCATCCACCTCATGGAGCGGATGACCGGTACCGGCAAAAAACTCAAGCAGCGGGCGCGTCTGGCGCTCATATGCCTCCAGGCGCTCACGAATCACAGACTCCTGATCATCGTCGCGAACAACCAGTGTCGCGCCATCCAGGTCGCACACATCCGGCGTCCTCGGCGGGTTCGAGGTCAAACTGTAAAGGGTTCCGCAGGCAGGACACTGCCGCCGGCCCGCAATCCGCTTGATAATTATAGTGTAATCCACTTTGAGGTGGATCACCACTGTTTCAAAACCCAACTCCCTCAGCCGCTTCCCAAGCACTTCAGCTTGCGGAATCGTCCGCGGATAACCATCCAGGATGAACCCGCCAGCACAATCGGGCCTGGCGATCCTCTCATCGACCAACCTGTTTGCCACCTCGTCGGGAACCAGCCGGCCAGCCTGCATCAGGCCCTGAACCTGGCGTCCCAGCGGATCACTCATCGCAATCCGGTCTCGCAGCATATCCCCGGTGGAGATATGAGGCACCCCGAGGGTCTCTCTGAGCATCTTGGCTTGCGTGCCCTTGCCTGAACCCGGAGGCCCAAATAGGATCAGCGCTTTCGGCGTTCTCTCCGCCGTCTCTTGATTCATCGTGACTCGCGCTACCTGTTGTTCCGAACGCTCCCAAGCCTGAACGATACCGCCCGGTTTGACGGTCCCCGGCACAAACAATCCCTACGCTGAACTGCTCCTGCGCCCACGAATTCTGCCCGAACGCGGCGTGAACCCTTCATAGTGGCGCATGATCAACTGCGCTTCCACCTGGTTCACTGTATCCATCGCCACACCGACCACGATCAGCAGCGAAGTGCCGCCAAAATAAAACGACACATTCAGACCGTCGAGGATGAATCGAGGGAAGACCGCATCGATCCAATTCCCCAGGACCGCGGGCGGCAGGTGCTGCAGTTTGATGCCGCTGATCATGATTTCAGGGATGATCGAAAGCGTGGCGAGGTAGAGTCCGCCGACCACGGTGATCCTCGTCAGAATCCTATTCATGTACTCAGCCGTATTCTTTCCTGGCCGGATGCCCGGAATGAACCCACCGTACTTCCGCATATTGTCGGCCGCTTCATTCGGGTTGAAGATGATCGACACATAGAAGAACGAGAAGAACACGATCAGCGAGATGAAGATCAAGTAGTACATCGGCTCGCCATGGCGCAAGGCGGAAAGCAACCCACTGAGCCATTTGTTATTTGCAATGGCTGGAATCGCCAACATCGTCATTGGAAAGGCGAGCAACGAACTGGCGAAGATGACCGGGATGACGCCGCCCGCGTTCACCTTCAAAGGCATATGCGTGGCTTGACCACCCATGACCCGCCGGCCGACGACGCGTTTGGCGTACTGCACCGGGATTCGGCGCTCCCCACGCTCAACAAGCACGATGAAGGCGACCACGGCCACCATGAAGGCGATGATGACCAGCATGTGCAGCGGGTGCCAGGTGTTGGTGACGAAGGTGTTCATGTAGATGTTGTAGATCGCACCAGGCAGTCCGGCCACGATGCCGGCGAAGATGATCAGCGACATGCCATTTCCGACGCCGCGCTCGGTGATCTGCTCACCCAGCCACATGATGAAAGCCGTGCCCGTGGTCAGCGTGAGGATTGTCATCAGGACAAAACCGATACCCGGGTTGATCACGAAATCGCCCTGGGCCTGCAATGCAGTGGCAATGAACATCGACTGCATGATCGCAAGACAGATGGTCAGGTAACGCGTCCATTGCGTGATCTTGCGCCGTCCCAACTCGCCCTCTTTTTGCAGCTTCTCGAGAGTCGGCACGACGACCGTCAGCAGTTGCAGCACGATCGATGACGTAATGTAGGGCATGATGCCCAAGGCGAAGACGGTCATCGAACTGAACTGGCCGCCGCTGAACAGGTCGAGAAAACCGAAAAAGCTCCCCTGATTGCGGTTGAAGAACTCCTGGAACTTGGCGGCATCGACGCCGGGAATCGGGACAGCGGCGCCCAACCGGTAGACGGCCAACAGCCCGAGTGTGAACAGGACCCGCCTTCTCAGGTCGGGCACCCGAAAGACGTTCGCCAGGGCTTCGAAAAACTTGGACATGGATTAACGTCCTACTTGAGACATCCTACTTCTTCACGAGTACGGTGATTTTCGGCGCAATTACAGTCACGGTGCCGCCAGCCGCCTTGATCTTCTCTTCAGCGGACTTCGAGAACAGGTGGGCGGTCACGTCGATTTTGCGCGTCAGTTCACCGTTGCCGAGAACCTTCAGCCCGTCTCCGAGTTTCTTGATGATGCCAGCCGCTTTCAACGACTCGGGACTGAAAACGTCGCCTTCGAGCTTTTCGAGCGTGCTGACGTTGATCACCGCATGGTCCTTCTTGAACAGTGCGTTCGAGAAACCGCGCTTCGGCAACCGGCGATGCATCGGCATCTGGCCGCCTTCGAAGCCGCGCATATGGGAGTAGCCGGAGATCGACTTCTGGCCCTTCATTCCGCGGCCCGATGTCTTGCCGCGGCCCGAACCCATGCCACGGCCTATGCGCCGCGCCTTCTTGACTTGTCCCTTTGGGGGACTGATATTGCTTAGGTCCATCGCGTCTATCCTCTTACTCGACTTACTCGACCACTTTCAACAGGTGAGGCACTTTCTTGGCCATGCCGCGGAAGCCGGGCGTATCAGGCTTTTCCACCATCTGGTTCATCTTGTGCAGCCCGAGCGCCCGCACAATCTTCTTGTGCTTCTCGGGGCTGCCGATCGGGCTGGATATCAACTGGATTTTGATCTTCGCGTCGGCCATGGTTAGAGGTTCTCCACGGCGATGCCGCGCAACTCGGCTACACCCGCCTTATCGCGGAGCAAGTCGAGCGCGACGATGGTCGCCTTCACAACGTTATGCGGATTGCGCCGGCCAAGCGATTTGGTCAGCACATTGGGAATCCCGGCCGCCTGGATGACGGCGCGGACGGCTCCGCCGGCGATGACGCCCGTGCCTTCCGGCGCAGGCTTCAACAGAACTTCCGAGGAGCAGAACTTGCCAAGTACGCGGTGCGGGATCGTGGTGCCCAGCGTGTGCACCTGGTGCAGATTCTTCTTGGCGGCTTCGATGCCCTTCTTGATCGCCGAAGGAACTTCCTTGGCCTTGCCCATGCCGTAGCCAACGATTTTTTGATCGGGGTCGCCGACGACAACCAAAGCCGAGAAGCTCAGGTTCTTGCCGCCCTTGACAACTTTGGTTACGCGGTTGATGCTGACCACCTGTTCCTTCAGGTTCAGCGTCTTGGGGTCGATTCTTTTCACTGAGGTCACAGGCATTGGTCTAGAACTCCAGTCCAGCTTCACGCGCCGCTTCGGCCAGCGCCTTGATACGGCCGTGGTAAAGGAAGCCACCGCGGTCGAAAACCACAGCTTTGAGTCCGGCCGACTGCGCCCTTTGGGCGATCAGTTTGCCGATCTCCTTCGCCCCGGCGACGTTGCCGCCGTTGGCAGGGGCATCCTTTTCAGCGCTCGACGCGGCCACCAGCGTTCTCCCCGCCCGGTCGTCGATCACCTGCGCGTAGATATGCTTGATGCTGCGGAAAACGGCCAGGCGCGGACGCGCTTCCGTCCCCTTCACCTGAGCCCGGATTCGCGTGTGGATCCGGCGCCGGCGGGCGTCCTTACTTTGCTTCTGAATCATGGCTTATCCGATCTCCTTCATCCGCCGTACCCACTACTTGGCGCTCGCGCCGGTCTTGCCGACCTTCTTGCGCAGCACTTCGCCGGTATAGCGGATACCCTTCAGCTTGTAGGGTTCCGGCGGCCGCAGCGAGCGGATATTGGCCGCGGCCTGGCCCAACTGCTGGCGGTCGATACTTGACAAAGTGAGGTGCGTCATCTTTTCGATCTTGCACTCCACACCCTTGGGCAGCAGGAACTCGATCGTGTGCGAGTAGCCCAGCGTGAAAACGATCACATCGCCCTTCACTTCGGCGCGGTAGCCGATACCCACAATGTCCAACTCGCGAATGAACCCGGTGCTGACTCCGGTGACGGCGTTGGCCGTCAGCGCACGAGTGAGTCCGTGAACCGCGGCATAACTATCGCCGTCCCGCTTGACTTCAAGCGTCGCGCCATTCTGTTCCAACCTCACGCCCTCAGGGAGCGGCACGGTCAGTTTGCCCTTCGGGCCCTCAACTTTGATTACCCCGTCGCAGGTCACTTTCACGCCTGCCGGCAGCGGGATGGGCTTCTTACCTACTCTTGACATTCTTTCTCTCCAGTCCGCTTTCCAGGAAACCTGTGCATTTCCGGACCGCGCTCATCGCTACAAACTACTTCAGTCCGGCTTAATAGACTTCGCACAAAAGCTCGCCGCCAACGCCTTCCTTATGTGCGGTCTTGCCCGTCATCACGCCCTTCGGCGTCGTGATGATGTTGATGCCCAGTCCGCCGAGCACCTTCGGGATCTCGCCGGAACCGACATAAACGCGGCAACCGGGCCGCGACAAGCGCGTCATGTGCGAAATGACGGGCTGGTTGGCCGGCGTATATTTCAGGTACACCCGAATCGCCTTGTGGTTGTCGTCGTCCACGATCTTGTAGTTGAGGATGTAACCTTCGTCCTTCAAAATCCGCGCGATCTCGGTCTTCAGTTTTGAGGCGGGCACGTCCACCTTCTGGTGGCGCGCCGATAGCGCGTTCCTCACGCGCGTGAGCATGTCGGCGATGGGATCGGAAATCATGTCTACTTTCTTCCTGCTCTGCTCTCTTCGATGGCGTCGTCTTTGGCGGTTGGGCCTACCAACTCGACTTCACCACGCCCGGGATCTCACCTTGCAGCGCCAACTGCCGGAAGCAGATTCGGCACAGCTTGAACTTGCGCATATACGCTCGCGACCGGCCGCACCTCAGGCAACGGTTGCGATGCCGCACCTCGAGTTTCGGAACCTTCTTGCCCGCGGCCTTCGCCCGTGTGATCTTCTCTTGTGAGGCGCGGCTCTTGGCTTCTCTTGCGTTGGTTGACATCGTTTGAAACCTGTTCCCTTTCCCGGCCCCTAGTTTTGCCGGAGCGGCATGCCCATGGCCTTCAGCAGCGCCAGCGCTTCGGCGTCGGTCTTCGCCGTGGTGGTGATGCAGACGTTCATGCCCTTGGTTTTCTCAACCTTGTTGTAATCGATCTCGGGGAAGATCAACTGGTCTTTCACTCCGAGCGTGTAGTTGCCCCGGCCGTCGAAACTCCGGCTCGAGACGCCGCGGAAATCGCGGACGCGCGCCAGCGCGACGTTCATCAGGCGGTCAAGGAATTCGTACATTTTGTCGCCGCGAAGCGTCACCATGCACCCGATCGACATGCCCTCGCGAAGCTTGAAGGCTGCGATGGACTTGCGCGCCTTGGTGATGACGGGCTTCTGGCCAGTAATGGCCGTCAATTCGTTCACGGCTCCGTCCAGCACCTTCGGATTCTGTGTCGCTTCGCCCATGCCGATGTTCACGGTCACCTTCACCAATTTCGGCACCGCCATCGGATTGGTGTAGCTGAACTGTTTGGTGAGTTCGGCTGTCACCGTCGTTTCGTAATGCTCTCTCAGTCTCGCCTTCATCTCTGGCTGCTTTCTCCTGACGTTTCCTGGTCCCTGAGCTACTTCTTGTCCAGGGTCTCGCCGGTCTTGCGGGCCACCCGCACACGGCGGACCTTGGCCCCGATTTTCTCTTCCCGAACACCGATGCGGCTGGTCTTGCCGTCGCTGGTCTGGATCATCACGTTCGACAGGTGGATCGAGGCTTCGCGCTCCGCCAAGCCACCCTTGATGCCCTTCGCCGGATTCGGCTTCACGGCCTTCTTCATCATCATCACGCCTTCCACCAGGACCCGGCCCTTGTCGCGGTCCACTTCCAGGACGCGCCCCGCCTTGCCCTTGTCGCGTCCGGTGATGACTTTCACCACGTCGCCCTTCTTGATCCTCGTCCGAACCTTGGGCTTCGGCTCGTTATGTCGTGTTGCCAACCGACCCGCCATGTTAGATTACCTCCGGAGCAAGCGACACAATCTTCATGAACCTCTTGTCACGCAACTCGCGAGCGACAGGCCCGAACACGCGCGTTCCAACCGGTTCGCCGAGATCGTTGACCAATACGGCCGCGTTGGAATCGAAACGGATGTAGGTGCCATCCTTGCGCCGGGTCTCTTTCCGCATCCGAACGATCACACAGCGAACAACCTTGCCCTTCTTGATGTTGGAATCCGGCGCGGCTTCCTTCACCGCAGCCGTCACGATGTCGCCCAGGCCGGCTGTCAGGCCCTTGTCGCCGCCGCGCGGCAGGATGCACTGGAGTTTTCTTGCGCCGCTGTTATCGGCGACCTCCAGCATTGTTCTCATTCCAATCATGGCGGAACTCCTCTACCCTTCTTCGCCTGTCAAAATGCCTGTCAAAACCCGCTGCCTATTCGGCCGCTTTGACCACGGTCGTGTCCACCGCGCGGCGCACGATCGCGCCAAGCGTCCACCGCTTCAACTTGCTCAGCGGGCGGCTCTCCACGATCTTGACGACGTCACCCGTCCGGGCCGTCTGCGCCTCGTCGTGGGCGTAAAATTTCTTTCGCATCGTGACGATCCGCTTGTAGAGCGGATGCGGGACCCGCCGCGTGACCTGGACCACGATGGTCTTCGCCATTTTGGTGGACACAACTTCGCCCACCTTCTCGTTCCTTCGGCCTGCCGTTGCCTGCGCCATGGTCTAGCTGGCCTCCTTCGCAGATTTCAACTCGCGCTCGCGCTGGATGGTCGACAGCCGCGCGCGGTCCTTTCGCAATACGCGATACTTTTTCAAACCTTCCATCTGGCCCAGTGACATCTGGAACCGCAGCCGGAAGATCTGGTCTTCGATCTCACTGGCCTTCGAGGCCAGTTCTTTGTTGTCCAATGCTCGAATCTGATCGGGTTTCATCTCTCGCTCATCCTCGACTTCTCTCTCGTGGGAGATGGTCTCAGGCCCTATATCTTATGAACCAGCCTGCTCCTGACGGGTCACCAGCTTGGTTCTCACCGGCAACTTCATCGCGGCAAGCCGCATCGCTTCGGTCGCCAATTCCAAGGTCACGCCTTCCATCTCAAACATGATCTTGCCCGGCCGCACCACGGCCACCCACTGTTCGGGTGCGCCCTTGCCCTTGCCCATGCGGGTTTCGGCCGGCTTCTTCGTGATCGGCTTGTCCGGGAACAGCCGGATCCACACCTTGCCGCCGCGCTTGATGAAGCGCGTCATGGCGATGCGGGCAGCTTCAATCTGACGGTCCGTTACCCAGCCGACTGTCGTGGCCTTCAGGCCGAAATCGCCGAACGACAGCGTGGAGCCGCGCCACGCCAGGCCCTTGCGGCGGCCGCGCTGCTGCTTGCGGTATTTGACTCTCTTCGGCATCAACATGGCTGTCTGTCTCCGTTCTCCCTTTGTTCCTTATTCCTCGGCCGCTCTCGCACTAGCTCTGCGGCGTCCCTTCCGGGCCAGGTTCAGCCTTCCATGCCGGTTGCGGCGGAGCCGCTACTGGAGGCACAACGGGGGCGCCCACTCGCGGCGCCTCAAATGCCGGCGCTTCCTGCACCGCTCCGCTTTCGGCCGGCGGCGCGCTCACAGGCGCAGGGGCGTGGGTCGGGCGGGCCTCACGACGATCCCGCCTCGGGTTGCGGCGGGGCTCATCTGAACGAGTCCGCCTCAGAAGCCCGCCCGTCGGCACTTCACCCTTGTACACCCAGCACTTCACCCCGATCACCCCATACGTGGTATGGGCCTCGGCAAAACCATAATCGATGTCGGCACGCAAGGTATGCAGCGGAAGCTGCCCCTGCAGATACCACTCACTGCGCGCAATCTCGGCGCCGTTCAGGCGGCCCGACACGCGAACTTTGATGCCCTTGCAGCCAAACCGGAGCGCGCTCTCGACGGCCTTGCGCATGGCACGCCGGAAAGCGACGCGCTTCTCCAACTGCAGTGCGATGGACTCGGCGACCAGTTGCGCGTCCATTTCGGGCTTGTGCACTTCCTGGATGTCGATGAAGACTTCGCGCTTGGTCTGCTGC
Source organism: uncultured Bryobacteraceae bacterium (assembly GCA_947084845.1). Classification (GTDB taxonomy): domain Bacteria; phylum Acidobacteriota; class Terriglobia; order Bryobacterales; family Bryobacteraceae; genus PNKE01. Next base: position 21,397 of record CAMTUE010000085.1, read on the forward strand.
GAAAGCTCCTGCTTCAACTTCTCGATCTCGGCGCCTTTGCGTCCGATGATGAGGCCGGGACGCGAAGTGTGGATCGTGATGCGGAGCTTCGAGCCGCCCGGACGCTCCACCTCCACCGCGCTCACGCCGGCAGCCTTCAGCCGCTCGCGGAGAGCCTGCTTCAACTGGAGGTCTTCATGCAGCAGCTTGGCATAATCGGCCGTGGCGAACCAGCGCGAACGCCAGTTCTTCGTCACTCCCAGCCGGAAACCGTACGGATGAACTTTCTGGCCCATTCCAGTCCTCTATTCCTTTTCCTTCGCCTCGGCCTTTACGGCCGCATCGGCGACACCATCGCCCACCTTCACCACGATGTGCGAGGTCCGGCGCTGGTAGCGATAGGCGCGGCCCATCGGGGCCGGCCGGATCCGCTTCTGGCGCGGGCCTTCATTTACATAAGCTTCCGTCACCATCAGACTGTCCACATCCACATCGGTGAACCGGTCCTCGACGTTGGCAATGGCTGAACGCAACACCTTTTCAACCTCCGGGGAGATCCGCTTGTTGGTGGTGCGCAGAATCGTGATCGCCTCGCCGGCCTTCCGGCCTCGGATCAAATCGACCACCAGTCTCGCTTTTTGCGCCGAGACCCGAACATATCTGGCTTCCGCTTTCACTTGCATCGTTCAAGATCCTCTACCGGCCTAACGGTTCGCTGCATCCGCGCCTACTTGCCCGACTTGTCGCTCTTCGCCGCGTGGCCCCTGAAGGTCCGCGTCGGGGAGAATTCGCCCAACTTATGGCCCACCATGTTTTCGGTCACATAGACGGGAATGAACTTCCTGCCGTTGTGCACCGCGATCGTGTGACCTATGAATTCGGGTATGATCGTTGACCGTCGCGACCAGGTCCGAACCACCTTCTTTTCGTTCTTGCTGTTCAACGCCGCCATCTTGTCCGTCAGATGCGTGTCGGCGAAGGGTCCTTTTTTGACTGAACGGCTCATCGTTGATTCACTTTCTCCGCTCTTACTTCTTCCCGTACCGGCGGGTGACGATCTGGTCGTCGGTCCGCTTGTTGTTCCGCGTCCGGAATCCGCGGGTCGGCTGACCCCACGGCGTCACCGGGTGGCGTCCGCCCGACGTGCGGCCTTCACCGCCGCCATGCGGGTGGTCCACGGGGTTCATCGAGACGCCACGGTTGTGCGGCATCTTGCCCAGCCACCGGGTTCGGCCCGCCTTGCCCAGCGAGACGTTCTCGTGATCCTGATTGCCCACCTGGCCCACAGTGGCGTAGCACACGGTTGGTACCTTGCGCACTTCGCCCGACGGCAACTTCACCAGCGCTATGCTGCCCTCGCGGGAGACCAACTGCGCCGATCCGCCCGCCGATCGAACCATCTGTCCGCCCTTGCCAGGACGCAGTTCGATATTGTGGATCGTCGTGCCTTCGGGGATGTTGGCCAGCGGGAGCGCGTTGCCCGGAAGGATGTCGGCCCCGGGCCCGGACATCACGGTCCGGCCCACTTCCAGCCCGGCCGGATAGAGGATGTACCGCTTCTCCCCGTCAACATAGTTGAGCAGCGCGATGTTTGCGGAACGATTCGGATCGTACTCGATCGAAGCCACCTTGGCCGGAATGCCCGCCTTGTCGCGTTTGAAGTCGATCACCCTGTAGGCCCGCTTGTGGCCGCCGCCCCGGAACCGGATCGTGATTCTGCCTTTGTTGTTGCGCCCGCCCGACTTTTTGATTCCCTCGGTCAGGGATTTCTCGGGCGTCTCCTTGGTCAGTTCGCTCTTGTCCAGAACGGAAGCGAATCGGCGGGTCGGCGTCGTCGGTTTGAAATATTTGACTGGCATAGGGTTTCGCCTTTCTCTTGAGCCCGAACCGGCTACACCAGTTCGGCGTACTCCGGCATCTTCTGATCCGCCTTGAGCTTCACGTAGGCCTTCTTCCAGTCCTGCGTGTAGCCGGAATACCGGCCGCGCCGTCGCAATTTGCCCTCAAAGTTCGCGGTCCGCACGTCCGACACCTTGACTTTGAACAGCTTCTCAACCGCGCCCTTGATATCGGTCTTCGTGGCGGCTTTGTTGACCTCGAAGCAAAGCGTGTGTTCGCTTTCTTTTTTCATGAGGCCTTTCTCGGTCACCACCGGGCGGATGATCACATCGTAGATCTTCATTTCGCCAACGCCTCCGACAGTTTCTCGGCAGCCGCCTGGCTCAGCACAATCTGCTTGTGCGCCAAAAGGTCGTAGGTCGTCACGTCCTTTGTCGCCACCAGTTTCACGCCCGGCAGGTTCCGTGAACCCAACTCCAGGTTGCGGTTCGCCTCGGTCGTGCTCACCAGCAACACCGTCCGCTTGCCGCCTAGAGTCTCAACCACCGACGCCATCGACTTCGTCTTGTGGTCGGTCAGGCTGAAGCCGTTCACCACCACCAACTCGCCGTCCCTGAGCTTCGCCGACAGTGCCGAGCGCAACGCGCCGGTCACCATCTTCTTGTTCAGGCGGTAACCGTAGTCGCGCGGTTGCGGACCGTGCGTGGTCGCGCCATGACGCCACAAAGTGCTGCGCACCGAACCCATACGAGCCCGGCCCGTGCCCTTCTGCCGCCAGAGCTTCTTGCCCGACCCTGCCACTTCCCAGCGGCTCTTGGTCTTGGCGTTTCCGCCGCGCTGACCCGCAAGGTAGTTCCGGACGCTCTCGTAAATCAGGCCTTCGTTCACCGGCGCGGCGAAGACAGCATCTGCCAGCTCCACCTCGCCTACTTTCGTGTTCTTTAGATCGACGACATCAACCTTGGGCATCGTTTCGTTACCTCTTGGCGCGTTTCACAATCACGTAACCGCCGTTGGGACCCGGCACCGCGCCCTTAACCATCAGCACGTTATCTTCGGTGTCCACGTCGATTACCTCGAGGTTGCGCACCGTCACCTGTGCGTGCCCCATCTGGCCCGGCATGCGCGTTCCAGGGAAGACCCGCGACGGGTAGCTCGACGCGCCGATTGAACCGGGCGCGCGGTGGAACATCGAGCCATGGCTTCCATCGCCACCACCAAAATTGTGGCGTTTCATTACACCGGCAAAGCCGCGACCCTTGCTCACGCCAGTCACATCCACCATATCTTTCGGCTTGAACTGGTCGACCAGAATCCGGTCGCCCGCTTTCACGTCGCCCTGTCCGAAACCGAGCTTGAACTCGCGGATCATCTTCACACCGTCAGCCCCGGCCTTCTTCAAATGGCCGGCCAACGGCTTGGTCGTTTTCCGCGCGAACTCGACCATGCCAAGCTGAACGGCGTCGTAGCCGTCCGTGGCTGGAGTCTTGCGCTGGATGACAACGCACGGACCCGCTTTCAACAGCGTCACGGGCACCACTTGCCCGTCAGGCCGGAAGACCTGGGTCATACCGATTTTCTTGCCGATGATTCCTGGGCTCATATTCCCTCACCTGCACCCGCCTCCCGTACTCATCCGCCGGCGGGGCCGTCTCTATCTCGAAACCTCTGGGCTTTACAGCCTAAGGGCTTCCATCTGCCTTACTTCAAGCCTTACTTCGCACCCTTGTGGTAGGCCTTGATTTCGACATCAACACCCGCCGGCAAGTCCAGCTTGGACAGAGCGTCCACGGTGTCCTGCGTTGGCTCGATGATGTCGAGAAGCCGCTTATGGGTTCGGATCTCAAACTGTTCGCGCGACTTCTTGTCCACGTGCGGAGAGCGATTCACCGTGTAACTGCTGCGCTGGGTCGGCAGCGGGATCGGTCCCGCCACGCTGGCGCCGGCCCGCTTCGCCGTCTCCACGATCTCGTTGGTGGATTGATCCAACAGGCGGTGATCGTACGCCTTCAAACGGATGCGAATGCGCTTTGTGATGCTTTGTGCCATTGCTATGCTCGCGTTCCCTGATCCTGCCTGCCCGCTTTGCTCGCCGGGCGCTTTCCGGCTTGCGGCCACCTGGTTCCAGACGACCGCCCGCCTGCTCTCACAAATCCCTACTCGATTACGTCGCCCACCGTGCCGGCGCCCACCGTGCGGCCGCCTTCGCGGATCGCGAACCGCAATCCTCTATCCATCGCCACCGGCGTGATCAACTCCACCGATACCGTCACGTTGTCGCCCGGCATCACC
>CAMTUE010000086.1:0-23445 GCA_947084845.1 uncultured Bryobacteraceae bacterium
CCACCGCAGCCAGCCTGGATCGCCAAAATCCGTGCTCGGACAACTCCACCAGGAGCGTCTGGGTTCGAGGACAGCGTGTGTGCCGCCTGCGATCCGCATGAGTAGGCCGCATCCGGCCGCAGATGAGATTTGCGACAGGCACAATCTATTCAATACAAGATCGCGCGGGAAAGCAAGAGCAAAAACACAATGCGAATATGCCCCGGAGCCGGCCGGAGTCAAAACAACAATGGAATCAGATGTTTTGGCCGTGAGGAAGAATCGGTTGCGGAATGGCTGTGGCTTTGCCGCGACATTGACGTCAAGACATGCGACGTGATATTTATGAGAAGGTTCAAGGTGCTCGTCATTGAAGGCGAGTGAAAAGGGAAGCGGGTGAAATTCCCGCGCGGTCCCGCCACTGTGAGCAGCGAGCGGCCGGCAGAAGAAAACCACTGTTCCTTCGGGAATGGGAAGGTCGCCGGTTCGTAATGACCTGTGAGTCAGGAGACCTGCCTTGGACATGAGTTGCGCCGCGCTTCGAGTGAGAGCGAGCGGTGTGATGAGCTGATCAGGGCTGCCTGAGCGTCTCATTTCCCGCCTGTTCCGACCGTTTCTCTCATCCACGAGGCGTTTGCGCGAGTACGAATGACTTGAGGCGCGGACTCCTCGGCGATGCTGACACTCATCATTGGCGGTGCCCGAAGCGGGAAGACCCGGTATGCACAATCCTTGTGTTCTCCCGCCCTACGCGTGGCCTACGTTGCCACGGCGAGACCGGAAGACGAGGAGATGCTCGCCCGCATCGAACGTCACCGGGGCGACCGTCCTGGCGGCTGGAAAACTATCGAAGAACCTCTGGCGCTTGCCGCCGCCATCCGGCGTGCGTCTCCAGAGGCCGACGTCATCCTCATCGACTGCCTCACCGTCTGGCTCAGCAATCTCTGTTGGGAGCTTCGAGATGAGGCGACCGCGGAAATCGAGTGTGCCGCTCTCGCCGAAATCGATGGGATCGCCGCGGCGGCTGAAAAGCGCCACGTCATTCTGGTCTCCAACGAGGTGGGCGGCGGCATCGTGCCGGACAATCCTGTCGGCAGGAGCTTTCGGGAGGTTCAGGGGCTGGTGAACCAGCGGGCGGCCGCGGCGGCGCAGCGCGTGTTTCTCATGGTAGCCGGCATCCCCCTGCCCCTGCGGATCAAGCCGGGCCGGCCGGAGGAGCTGGAACAATGAAACCGCTTAGTCGTCTGGTGATCGCCGGGACCCATAGCGGTGTGGGCAAGACAACCGTCGCGACCGCGTTGATGGCCGCTTTCCGGCAACGGGGCCACGCCGTGCAGGGCTTCAAAGTCGGCCCGGATTTCATCGACCCGACCTTTCACAGTGCCGCCACCGGTCGGCCTGGCCGCAACCTGGATGGCTGGATGCTCCCGCGCGAAGCGAACCTCGCACTCTTCCAACGAGCGATGCAGGATGCCGGCGTGGCGGTGATCGAAGGCGTGATGGGCCTCTTCGACGGCCAGAGCGCTGTTTCGATGTCTGGTTCCACCGCAGAGATGGCGCGATGGCTGGATGCGCCAGTCATTCTGGTCGTGGATGCATCCGCGATGGCGGGGAGCGCCGCCGCTCTCGTCAAGGGGTTTGAGACGTTCGACCCGGAGCTGAGAGTCTCCGGCGTGGTGTTCAACTGCGTGGCCGGAGCGGGCCACTTCGCCTATCTACGCGACGCCCTCACCGCGCACTGCCGCGCGAAACCCCTGGGCTATCTGCCGCGGGATCCCGCGATCGAACTGCCGGAGCGGCATCTCGGCCTGAAGCTTGCTGAAGAAGTGATTTCCGAAGATCGATTGCAGGCTTTGGCCCGTTGGGTAGAAGAGCATCTGGATCTAGACGAGATTCTGGCACTCGGCCGTGTGGCTTCCTTCGCCCCGCAGGCCGGAGGACAGCCGGTGTCCTACCCTTGTCCTACCCACCCACCGCGAATCGGCGTGGCACGGGACCGCGCATTCTGCTTTTACTACCAGGACAACCTGGATATGCTGGCCTCCTTGGGGGCCGAACTCGTGGAGTTCAGTCCGACCGCCGACGCGCATCTTCCGGCCGGTCTGGGCGGCCTTTACCTCGGCGGGGGCTATCCAGAGCTGCACGCCGCAGCGCTGTCGGCGAACGAGCCGATGCGCGCCGGGATCGCCGGCTTTGCGAAGTCCGGAGGCCCGGTGTACGCGGAGTGTGGCGGGTTCATGTACCTCAGCGAGGGCATCGTGGACCAGGAGGGATGCTTGCATCCGATGGCCGGCGTCTTTCCGACTCGATCCCGCATGCATTCCCGCCTCGCGGCTCTGGGCTACGCCGAAATCGAGGGCATCGACGCGAGCGGTTGGTTACAGCCGGGAGAACGTGCCCGGGGCCACGAATTTAGATACTCGGATATCGACGAGATGCCGGGGCATGTAGAGCGGATTTATCGGTTTTTTTCAAAGGGAGGGGAAAAGCGGGGAGGTTTCCGGCAGGGAGCCACTTTGGCCGGCTATGTCCACCTGCACTTCCTTTCCTGCCCTCAGTTCGCCGAGCGGTTTGTCGCCGCATGCGCCGGTTACAGCCAAGTCTTGACAGTTAAAAGGAAATGAACATGAACACAAAAAACTCCCTCGGAATAATTTTTCTTGTTTGCTTGCCGGCGGTGCTTGCCTTCGGCCAAACGGGTGGTTCCATTACAGGAACGGTTCGGGACCCGCAGCAGGCGGGCATCCCCGCCGCCCGCGTGCGCCTTATCGCGCGGGACAACACGACAAGACTCTCCGTCAAGGCCGATAACCAGGGCCAATACCGTTTCGAGCGAATTGCGCCCGGGATGTACCTGTTGGCGGCGGAAGCCGAGGGCTTTACAAGTTCTGGCGCACAGGCGCTCCAGATCGAAAAGGGCGCGCACGTCACGTTCGACCTTTTCCTTCCGCTGGCCGGGCTTCAGACGCAGGTCGTGGTGACTGCGTCCGGTACGCCGCAGACCACCGACGAATTGTCCAAAGCTCTGACCGTCATCGACGGACACACGATCGACCTCCGCAACGAATACTCGATCGCGGACGCACTTCGGGGAGTCCCCGGGCTCCGCGTCCAGCAATTGGGTGGGCCTGGTGCGTTCACGTCCATCAAGACGCGCGGTTTGCGCAACGAAGACACCGCCATCCTGATCGACGGGTTCCGGCTGCGCGACGCGGCGGCTACCCAGGGGGACGCTTCAGCTCTCCTCCAAGACCTGAACGTAACCAACGTGGATCGAGTGGAAGTGTTGCGCGGTGCGGGATCTTCCATCTACGGGACCAATGCCACGGGCGGCGTGATCAACATTGTCACCGGCGAAGGCGGGGGGCGCACACATGGGTCTCTGCTGGTGGAGGGCGGCTCGATGGACATCTTCAGAAGCCGCGCTCAGGTGGGTGGTTCTTTGAAGCGCGAGAGGTTGCAGTACAGCCTGGGCGCGTCGCATCTGAACGTCATGAGTGGCCTGGATGGGCATTCGCCTGCTCGCAACAGCAGCGGTCAGGGCCGGTTGGATTACACCCTTTCTCCGAAGGTGCGGATGTTCGGCCGGATCTTCGCCACCGATGGCTTTGCGATGCTGAAGTCGACGGCTCAAGGCATCGGCACGCTGCCTGCGCGCGGCATCGTCGAGGCCGTGGCTTTGCCGGCGGCGGAGTTGCAGCGCTACGAAGCGGGCACGCCTATTTCGCAACTGAGCCCGGGTAGCGCCACCTTCATCCAGGCAGCACGGAACCCGGACTACACTCGGGCGGGACGGGTATTTTCGGGCGCGTTGAGTTTGAGTGTGCGTCCAACTGAGTCCTTGGGATTTACGGCAAACTACCAGGGACTGAGAACGCGCCGCCAATTCGGCGACGGACCGGCAGGCCCCGGTTCTCAGCCCAAGGGTAGCACGCGCTCGTTCTACGAAGGCGAGGTCCATACCGCGGTGGCGCGCGTGGACTGGCAAGCGGGACGCTGGCAACTGATCAACGCAGGCTACGAGTTCGAGAACGAGAATTACAGCAACCGCTCTCTGCTGCCGAACGCGGCCAACAACTCGGCGGTGTCGGTCAGCCAGAGAAGCAATACGTTTTTCGTTCAGGACCAAGTCCGCTTCTTCGAAGGGCGGCTGCAACTCGCCGGTTCCTACCGGGCGCAGTTCTTCTCGCTGGACCAGCCGCTATTCACGCCTCTGGCCAGCGCTCCGTACTCCAGCCAGAAGTTCGCCGCGCCTCCCACCGCGCAGACCGGCGATGGCTCCGCCGCGTATACATTCAAAAGCACCGGCACGAAGTTCCGCGCGCACGTGGGACGCGGCTACCGCGCGCCATCCCTCTATGAGCGCTTCGGGACCTACTACGGCAGTTTTGGCTACTCGGCGTACGGCGACCCGCGCTTGCGGCCGGACCGCTCCATCGCGGTGGACGGCGGCGTGGACCAGACGCTGTGGAACAGCCGCGCCCGGCTTGCGGCGACCTACTTCTACACACAGATGCAGGAAGTGATCATCTTCGACTTCTCGGGCGCCATCAATCCAACTGTCGATCCTTTCGGGCGGTACGGCGGCTACCGCAACACAAACGGCGGACTGGCGCGCGGCGTGGAACTCAGCGCCTCGCTCTCGCCGGCCCGTTCTCTCGGCGTGACGGCGGCATACACCTACACCAACGCGCGCCAGCGCACTCCGCTGGCAGACGGTGTTCTGCGCTCCTACATCATTCCCGATCATCAGTTTTCACTGGGGGCGTTTCAGCGGCTGTCACCGCGATTGACGGCCGTCTTCGACCTGCTGGTCTCTGGCAACTACCTGGCGCCGATTTACAATCCGGCCACGTTCGCCAGCCGGGCCTACCGGTTTTCCGGCCTCGCCAGAGTGGAGGCCGGCGCCAACTACCGGCTGCCTTTGAGCGAATCCCGCGCACTGCGTTTCTTTGGAAAGGTGGACAACCTCCTGAACCAGACCTACTTTGAGAATGGCTTCCTCACGCCGGGCGCAACCGCGCGGGGCGGGATTCAACTCGAGTTCTGAAGATGACACGCAGGCGGCTCGCATTTGGAATTCTCACTCTGGGGCTGACCGCTGGTCTGGCGGCGGCGCCTCAGCGCATCATCTCCATCGCACCCAGCGTGACGGAGATCCTTTACGGGTTGGGGGCCTTCGACCGGGTGGTAGCAGTCTCCGATTACTGCACTTATCCCCCAGCGGTAAAGTCTCTGCCCCGAGTGGGCGGCTGGCGCACTCCCAACCTGGAGAGGCTCGCCGCTCTCCGTCCGGACCTCGTCGTGATGACGGACGCCCAGGCGCCTTTTATCCAGGATCAACTCCAGCAACTCGGCATCAGAACACTGGTCACTCCCAGCCAGACGGTCGGAGACGCACTCAACGCAATGGAAGCCATCGGAAGAGCGGCGGGAAAAGAGCGCGAAGCAAAGACCCTGGCCGAGGCCACGAAATCCGCACTGGACCGGGTGCGGAACCGGGCCCGGAACCTGCCCCACCCCACCGTACTCTGCGTGGTGGACCGCACTCCGGGCACCTTGCGCGATCTCTACGCCGCCACGCGGGGCAGCTTTCTGGCGGAGTTGATTGAAATCGCCGGTGGCAGAGTCATCGCGGCTCCGGCGCACGCCGGCTACGCGAAGATCAGCAAGGAAGCTGTGCTCACACACAACCCGGATGTGATCATTGACTTGGTCCATGGTACGAAGGGCAAACTGGCGGAGGAGCTTGCTGCCGTCTGGCGGGATCTGCCGGAGTTGAAGGCCGTGCGAACAGGGAGAGTCTACCCGGTTCGCGCGGATTTCGTTCCGCATGCCTCCCAGCGAATCGCCGAAACCGTCATCCTTTTTGCCCGGCTCCTCCATCCGCAGGTTCCGGCACGGGAGTGGGAGAAGAAGTGAACGAGTTCCATTTGCTGGAAGCATGTGACGTTCGCTTCGGCTATTCGCCAGGCGTTCCGGTAGTCAGCGGGGTTTCTCTCGCCGTTGCACGCGGCAGTTTGTGCGCCCTCATCGGCCCGAACGGGTGCGGCAAGTCGACGCTGATCCGGTTGTTTGCCGGCGTGCTCCAGGCACAGGCCGGTGAAATCCGATTGGATGGCGTGCCACTTCACGGGATTCCCAGGAAAGAGGCCGCGAAGCGGATTGCCTATGTCCCCCAGTCAACGGCGATGGCGTTTCCGTTTACGGCGTTGGAAGTAGTCCTTACGGGGCGCAGTCCGTACACACCCAGGTTCCGGTTCGAGAATGATTCGGACCGGGCACGGGCTTTAGATGCGCTGGATACGGTTGGCGCGCTCCACTTGGCTTCGCGCCCGGTTACCGAGCTATCGGGGGGCGAGCGGCAAATGGTCGCCGTGGCCCGTGCTCTGGCGCAGGAACCGGCATGCCTGCTACTTGACGAGCCTTCCGCCGCGCTCGACCTAAAGCACAGGGCGGCGCTGGTACGAACGCTCGTCCGGCTGCGGGATACGCGGGGGCTGACAGCGTTGGTGGTCACTCACGATCTTCACCTGATTGATCCCGTATTCGATCGCGTGTGTGCGATCCGCGGCGGATCGGTGATCGTGCGCGGGAGCCCCGCGGAGGTTCTGCGCGATGGTGTTTTGGCAGAGATCTATGACGACGCGCACGTCCGCACGACCCGCGTGGATGGACGAACCTTGATCTGGTCGGAATGACGATGCGAACCATCAGCAAACCGGCCTCTATCACATCCCGCCTCTGGCGCGCCATGGCACTTCTGGCATTGATCCTGCTGGCATCGGCCGTAGTAGCGCTTTGGGCAGGCGCCCGGCAGATTGATTTGGCCGCCTTGCGCTCCGACCCCTTTGCCCAGACGTTGTTCTTTCGGCTTCGCTTGCCGAGAGTAGTGATGGCTGCGCTAATCGGGTCCTCGCTGGCCGCGGCCGGAGCGGCATTGCAGGCGCTATTCCGGAATCCGCTAGCCGACCCCTTCACGCTAGGTGTGTCGGGCGGCGGGGCCGTGGGCGCGAGTGTCGCGATCGCACTCGGATGGGGAGCGCGCGTTTCCGGCATCCCTCTGGTCATTGTGGCCGCCTTCTGCGGCGCCATGGGTGCGGTGGTTCTTGTGCACAGGTTGGCACGGACGGGCGCGGTCGTGTTGCCCGGCGCTCTACTGCTCTCAGGAGTAGTGGTGAACATGGTGGCGGGGGCAGCGGTCCTCACCATTCAATACGTCACTGACTCCACCCGAGCACTTCAAATCTTACGCTGGATGATCGGTAGCCTGGACGTGGTTGGATTCGCAACGATCGAACGCATGCTTTTTTTTCTGGTGCCTGCATGGATCGCCCTGCTCGCCTTTGCCGGCGACCTGCATCTGCTCGCCATCGACGAGGAGACCGCCGCTACCCTCGGCGTGAACATACGCCGCTGCGAGACGGCAGTCCATGTCTTGTGTGCCCTCATGGTGGGGGTGACCGTTGCGGTTGGGGGCGCTATCGGCTTCGTCGGGTTGATCGTACCGCATGCCGTCAGACTGCTCTTCGGCGAAGATCTGAGAATCGTGCTGCCGGGATCGTTCGTGCTTGGGGCGGCATTCCTGGTGAGCGCCGACGCCGTGGCGCGGACCGCTCTCAGTACCACGGAACTGCCCGTCGGCGCGGTGACCGCTCTATTGGGCGGTCCCATGTTCCTGTGGTTGCTGCGCCGGAGGCAGCGGTATTCGGCCCTATGAGGAGACCAGTGGCATGACAGATCCGGTTCCCATCCCGTATCCCGACATCGCCGGGTTTCCCCGGCGGATCGTGTGCCTGACCGAGGAGACCACTGAAGTCCTCTACCTGTTGGGTGAGGACCACCGGATCGCCGGCGTCTCCGGCTTCACGGCGCGTCCGCCGGAGGCCCGGCTGAAGCCCAAAGTCTCCGCATTCACCTCCGCCAAGTTCGACAAGATCATGGCACTCTCGCCGGACCTGGTGATCGGATTCTCCAATCTCCAGGCCGAGATCGCGCGGGAGCTGATAGCGCGCGGCGTCAACGTGCTCGTGTTCAATCAGCGTTCGATCGCTGAAATCCTTCAAATGATTCTGACACTGGCCCGGATCGCGGGCGCCGAGGCGAAAGGCCGCAGCCTGGTGGAGTCTCTTCGGAACGATCTGGAGCTGATTGCCGTTTCGGCGCGGCGTTTTCCCCGCCGCCCGCGTGTCTTTTTCGAGGAATGGAAAGATCCGCTCATCAGCGGCATCCGTTGGGTGGAGGAACTGGTGGAGATCGCCGGCGGCGAGCCGATCTTCCCCGAACTCCGCGAACACCACGACGCCAAGAACCGGATTGTCGATCCCGGCAGTGTGGCGCAGCGCGATCCGGAGGTCGTCATCGCTTCCTGGTGCGGCATGAAGGTGAGCAAGCCGGTCATTCGCGCGCGCCCAGGATGGGAGGTGGCCGGTGCTGTCCGAAATGGTCACATCTACGAGGTGAAGTCCACTTACATCCTCCAGCCCGGACCGGCGGCTCTTACCGAGGGTGTGCGCCAACTGCACGCCATCCTCGCGCACGTGGTGGGCACCGAGGCGCCTGCCAAACTTCGGCCCGCGGAGCGCGTGGATCCAGACCTCGCGAGGAAGGAGAAGGCGCAATGACGAACGCGCCCATCCGGCAGCCGTGCCTCATCGTGCTGGTGGGCCCGCCCGGCTCCGGCAAGAGCGATTGGGCCTGCCGCCACGGCGCGGGCGCGGTCATCGTCTCACAGGACGACCTGATCGACGCCATCACGCCGCACGGCTTCGATCACGCGTTCCGGCCGGCCTATACAGCAGCCGAGGATGCCATCGGAAGGGCCGGCCTGTCCGCGGGGTTCCCCGTCATCGTCGACCGCACCAATCGCACGCGCGCCCTGCGAGCGCGCTGGACCCGGATCGCGCGGGAAGCCGGCTGCCAGGCGGTGGCAGTAGTGATGACCGCTGGCGATGATTTGTGCCGCGCGCGCAACCGGGCAAGGAAAGACCACCGCCGGGTGAGTGACGAGCGCATGGAGCGGATGCTGGCTGCCATGGAGCCGGTGGGTCGCGACGAAGCATTTAGCGCCGTCTTCCGCGATGAAGAAGTGACTTTGCGGGAGATCCTGGAATATCTGCAACAGACAACGAGGAAGGAACTGCATGAGTATTGCAACCAAGCGCGGTGACGGTGGGCAAACGGGTCTCGCCGGAGGCATCCGGGTGTCGAAAAGCGACCTTCGCGTGGACTGTTACGGCACGATCGATGAGTTGATCTCCCAAATGGGCTTCGCCCGTTCCATCTGCAACGACGAGGAGGTCCGCGAGCGCGTCAAGCAGCTCCAGCGTGAGATCTTCAAGGTCGGATCGGCCATTGCGACGCCACCCGAAGCCAGGAAGCCTGCTCCGGAAATCAGCGTGGAGATGGTGGATGCGCTCGAAGCGGACGTTCATCGAATCGAGGCGATGCCGGGAATCGTGGGCGACTGGTCGTTGCCCGGGGAACTGCCCGACGCTTCGGCCCTGGATGTCGCGCGCACTACTTGCCGCAGGGCCGAGCGCCTGGCTACGCGGTTGCTGGAGGCGGGGCAACTCGCAAACCCTCAGATTCTCTCCTATCTCAACCGGCTGTCAGATCTGCTGTGGCTGCTCGGCCGCCTGTTGGAAGTCCGCGCCGGCGTGGACTCTTCCTTGCGGTCGAAAGACAAGGCGGGACCGCGCTGGTCGAGGGCTTGGTGAAGAATATGAAATTTGCCAAGGCGAGCCAGATCCCTTTCTCTGAAGCCGAGCGGCGAGGCGTTTACCGGGCCGTGCATGAGCGGCGCGATATCCGCTCCCAGTTCCTGCCTACACCCGTGCCGGACGATGTTCTCGGGCGCATCCTTCTGGCCGCGCACCGTGCTCCTTCGGTCGGCTTCATGCAACCGTGGGATTTCATCCTGATCCACGATGCAGCCGTCCGCAATACCATCCGCGAGAATTTCCTGGCGGCCAACCGGCTTGCCGCCGGGAAGTACTCCGGCGAACAACGGACACTCTACGAGAGTCTGAAGCTCGAAGGCATTCTGGAGGCGCCGCTCAATTTGTGCGTGACGTGCGATCGCACACGCAGTCTCGGTGCGGGATTGGGCCGGCAGTCTGTGCCCGAGACAGACCTGTTCTCCGTGGTTTGCGCCATCCAAAATCTCTGGCTGGCGGCGCGCGCCGAATCGCTGGGGGTTGGATGGGTCAGCATTCTGGATCAAGACCTTCTTTGCTCAGTTCTGCGAATTCCCTCGCATGTCACTCCGGTCGCCTACCTCTGCGTGGGTTACGTGTCGGAATTCCCGGCCACGCCGGAGTTGGAAGAGAAGGGGTGGTGCCGTCGAGAGCCGCTCGCCAGTCTCATTCACTTTGATCGCTGGGACGTGCAAGACCACGCGCGCGCCGCACTGCTGGGAGCGCCTGCGGAGGATCGCGCATGACCGCCCACGCCCTGATGGTGCTCGGCACGGCGTCACACGTCGGCAAGTCGATCCTGACCACCGGACTGGGGCGCATCCTCTCGGACGAAGGCTACCGCGTTGCGCCGTTCAAAGCGCAAAACATGTCGCTGAATTCAGCCGCCACGCCGGATGGGCGCGAAATCGGCCGCGCTCAGGCGCTGCAAGCAGAAGCGTGCAGAGTTCCGGCCTGCGCCGAGATGAACCCCGTCCTCATCAAGCCGTCTTCGGACACCGCATCGCAGATCGTCTTGCTGGGCCGCGTGTGGGGCCAGGTGACGGCCGCCGATTATCACAACCGCCGCGTCGAGGATCTCTTTCCCGTGGTGCTGGAGAGCTACCACAAGCTGGCCTCGCGCTACGATGTCATGCTTCTCGAGGGCGCCGGCTCGCCCGCCGAGATCAACCTGAAGGAACACGACATCGTCAACATGCGCATGGCGCGGGCTGCAAACGCCGCGTGTCTGCTGGTGGGCGACATTGATCGCGGCGGGGTGTTCGCCTCGCTGCTCGGCACGATTGAATTGCTGGAGCCCTGGGAGCGCGCGTTGATCCGCGGTTTCGTCATTAATAAGTTCCGCGGAGACGAAACGCTTTTGCGCCCGGGCGTGGAGATGATGGAGCAGCGACTCGGGCTGCCCTGCGTCGGTGTGGTGCCGTTTCTGCACAACCTGGGGCTCGACGAGGAAGACAGCGTGGCTATCGAAGATCGGCGCGGCGCCGGCCGCGCCTGGAAAGGGCTGGCGGGTTGGGCGACCCCCGAGCGGCCGTTGCGCATCGGAGTGATCGCGCTGCCGCACATGTCCAACTTCACTGACTTCGACGCGCTGGCCGCGGAGCCTTCGGTGGCGCTGGCTTACCTGGAGCAGGCCGACGAACTGCCTAACGCCGACCTGCTCATTGTCCCGGGCAGC
This sequence comes from uncultured Bryobacteraceae bacterium, assembly GCA_947084845.1. Lineage (GTDB taxonomy): Bacteria > Acidobacteriota > Terriglobia > Bryobacterales > Bryobacteraceae > PNKE01. Next base: position 11,356 of record CAMTUE010000086.1, read on the forward strand.
AAGCAGACTCTGGACGATTTGGAATGGCTGCATCGTCGCGGTCTGGTGCCACCCCTGAAGGAACACCACGCCAAGCGGGGCGGCATCATCGGAATCTGCGGCGGGTTTCAAATGCTCGGTACGCGGATCGAGGATCCCCACGGCATTGAGAACAACGGCCAGTCCTGCGCCCGCGAGGGCCTGGGCCTGTTGCCGGTCATGACTGTCCTACACACCGAGAAGATCACACGGCCGGTGGCGGGGCACGTGCGCGCCGGCGCTTTCTGCGGTCAGGCGTGGAAACAGACGGCGTTTCACGGCTATGAGATTCATGTTGGCGAGACATCCGGCGCCGATGGCCTGGCGCCGTTTGCCGAGATCACACCCAAAGGCGCGGTCAGCGCCTCGCGCGATGGGGCGGTCAGCGCCGACGGGTTGGTCATGGGGACATACGTCCACGGCATCTTTGATGACGATGCCTTCCGCCACGCCTTCGTCGACGCGGCGCGCACCGCCTGCGGCCTGTCACCGGCTCACGCGAAGGCTTTCGTCACCGCCGAACGCGACACGCGCCTGGACCGCCTGGCCGCGTACCTGCGCCGATCTCTCGACATGGATCTGATCCGAAGCTGGATCGGGCCGCGCATGGAATCGATGCCATGACATTGCTGTCCATCACTCCCTCGCGGCTCGCGCTTGCCTACGCGTTCGACTTGGTGGCCGGGGATCCTGAGTGGTTTCCTCATCCGGTGCGCGCCATCGGAATGGCCCTCACCGCCGGCGAGCGATGCCTCCGGAATGCCAACGACGGCGAGGTAGGCGAAACCGTCAAAGGCGCTTTACTGACCGGCACGATTGTGGCCGGCTCCTGGGCCGTCGCGCGGGCAGCCTTGCGGAACTCGGACAAGCTCCCGCGCCCGTGGGCGGGATTTGTGGAAGCGGTATTGGCGTGGACGACGCTGGCAACACGCAACCTGCTCGGCGAAGCCAAGGCAGTCCTTGATGCCCTGGATGCGGGCGACCTCGACCATGCGCGGCGGCGGCTGTCCCGCATCGTCGGACGCGACACGGAATCACTGGGGGAAGAGGAAATCGCCAGGGCCGTCATCGAAACGGTGGCCGAGAGCGCCTGCGACGGTATCGTCGCGCCGCTGACCTGGCTGGCGATCGGAGGCGTGCCGGCAGCCTTCGCCTACAAGGCCGCGAACACGCTGGATTCGATGATCGGTCACCCCGAGCCCCTCTACCGGGACTTCGGCCATGCCGCCGCTCGCCTGGATGATGTGGCCAATCTGGTGCCGGCCCGGCTCACCGCTTTGTGCATCGCGGCCGCGGCATTCCTGGCCGGCTACGACGCTCGTTCGGCCTGGCGTGTCTGGCTGAGAGACGGCGGCAAGCATGCCAGCCCCAATGCCGGTCAGAGCGAGGCGGCGATGGCCGGTGCATTGGGCGTTCGCCTGGGCGGCCTCAACACCTACGGCGGCAAGCCGTCGCGAAGCCCGCTCCTCGGCGCCGAGGGGCGGCCGGCCCAACCGGCTGATGCGCGCCGTGCGCTACTCATTGTGGCCACGGCTTCCGCTGTGGCGTTTGGCGCTGCGTTGTTCTGCTCTGCGTGGCGAAACCGCAAGCCGAGGAGCGCGCCTCTATGACAGGATCTTCTATCCACGGCGGCGACGTTTGGCGCGTAGCCTCGGAGTACGCCATCCAGGCAGAGCTACTGCTGGACTTCAGCGCCAACGTCAATCCGAGAGGTCTACCCGAGAGAGCGCATCGGCAGCTTCTCCGCGACGCGGCCGACACGAGCCTGCTGATGCGCTATCCAGACCCGTGCGCAGGCCTGCTTCGCGCCGCGTTGAGCCACCGCCTGGGCGTTCCGGAGCAGGCCATTGTGGCGGGTGCGGGCGCGGAAGCTCTGCTCGCGGCCGCCGTCAGAAGCTTTGGCGCGCGCCACTGTCTCGTTCCCGTTCCGGCGTTCAGCGAGTACGCGCGGGCGTGTGCGGCCTGCGGCGCAACGCTGCATCCTTTTGCTCTCCATCCCGCGTCGAACTTCCGTCTCGCAGTGGAAGAGTTCTGCCGGCTGCTGCGCTCCGGCCGATGGGACACCGCGATCGTGAATAATCCGCACAATCCATCGGGAGCGCTGCTGGGCTCCTCCGAGTTGCGGGAGATCGTTGAAGCCGCCGCGCACTCCGGTGCCAGACTGTTGCTCGACGAGGCATTCATCGACTACGCGGAACACGCCAGCCTGGTGCGGGATGCGGCGGAGCGGCCGGGCGTGATCGTCGTACGCTCGCTCACCAAATTCTACGGATGCCCGGCCCTGCGCGTCGGCTATGCCGTCGGCACGCCGGAGTGCATCAGCCGGATCGCCGCCCTGAGCCCCACTTGGCCGGTCACACTGCTGGCGCTGAACGCGCTGAGGGAGGCCCTGCTGGATGAAGATTACACTCGCGCCACTCTCCGGGAGAACGCCATGGAGCGGTCTCGCCTGTTCGCCGGCCTCGCACAGCTTGGCGCCGTGGTCTTCCCCGCGGCTGCCAATTACCTTTTGATCCGGCTGAAAGAGGACTGGGCGCCGGCGGTGCGGATTCGCGAGCGCCTGATCCGCGAGCACCGCATTCTGGTGCGCAACTGCGACTCCTATGACGGCCTGGAAGCAGGTCGCTACCTCCGCGTCGCCGTGCGGTCGGCGAGCGAGAATGACAGGCTGCTGAATGCTTTGGAAACGGTTCTGAAAGGATCATACCCCCATGACTCTGCTTGACCAGACACTGCAACAGATTGAGGCCGTGGATGCCGGCTGGATCCGGAAGGCCGAGGCGCGGCAACTGGAGTTGACCAAGCCGCCCGGCAGCCTCGGACGGTTGGAAGAGGTTGCCAACCGCTGTGCCGCTATTTTTCAGAGCCTGTCGTTCACCGTGTCGAAGCCGCGCCTGGTGCTGTTTGCCGGCGATCACGGCGTCTGTGCCGAAGGCGTCAGCCCCTACCCGCAGGAGGTGACCGCGCAGATGGTGCTCAATTTCCTGCATGGCGGCGCAGCCATCAACTGCCTGGCTCGGGTCGGCGGCATTGATCTGAAAGTGGTGGACGTCGGAGTGGCACGCCCATTGCCCGCAGTGGAGGGGCTGGTGCAGCGCAGGGTCGCTGCGGGCACACGAAACTTCTGCGTCGGGCCTGCGATGAGCCATGACGAGGTCCAGGCCGCTGTTCGCGCCGGCATCGAGATGGCCAATGAGGCTGTCACGGACGGGTGCAATCTGCTGGGATTTGGCGAGATGGGCATCGGGAACACCACCACCGCCAGCGCCCTGGCCGCGGCGCTCACTGGCCTGCCTCCCTCGGCGGTGATCGGGCGAGGCGCTGGGGCCGACGACGTATGCGTGGCCAGGAAGATCTCCGCAGTGGAGCGCGGACTGGCACTGCACGCCGCCCGTCTTTCGCGCCCGCTGGACATGCTGGCTTGTATCGGCGGCTTGGAGATCGCCGCGATTTGCGGTTTCTGCCTCGGCGCAGCCGCCAACCGCCGCCCGGTGCTGACGGACGGTTTCATCGCCACCGCCGCCGCCGCGCTGGCCGTGCGCATGCATCCCGCAGTGGGAGATTACCTCTTCGCGGCGCACAGTTCGGTAGAGCCCGGCCACGGGCATCTGCTGTCGCTGATCGGCCAGCTGCCCCTGCTCGATCTCCAGATGAGGCTCGGCGAAGGGACCGGCGCAGCGCTGGCCATGAAGCTGGTCCAGGCCTCTGTCGCTGCCCTCACGGAGATGTCGACCTTCGCCTCGGCTGGCGTTTCGGACGCCGGCCAACCGGTGGTCAACATATGAGATCGCTGGCGGCATCCATCGCGTTCCTCACGCGCATTCCCGTTCCCAGCGCCGGCAACTTCGGCGCTGAGGATGTCGGAAAGTCGGCGCGCTGGTTCCCTGCGGTGGGCCTTCTCATCGGCTGTGTCTACGTGCTAATGCTGCGCCTGCTCTCTCCCCATCTCCCGCCGGACGTGATCGCCGTGCTGATCGTGTTAGCGGAGGTACTACTGACCGGTGCGCTTCACCTGGACGCCTTGGCGGACATGACAGACGGATTCGGTGGGGGACGCACACGGGAGGATATCCTACGCATCATGCGGGACCACGTGATTGGCAGCTACGGAGCCACCGCGCTCATTCTCCTAATCGCCCTAAAGATAACGGTCATCAGCGCCCTGGTGCAGCGCCAGCAGGCTGTGCCGTACCTGATGCTGGCTCCGGCGCTGGCGCGGTGGTCCATTGTTCCGCTCTCCCGCTTCCTCCCCTATGCGCGCGAATCAAAGGCCGCCGCGAATCATATTGGGACCGTGGAACTCGTGTGGGCGAGCCTGATTGCTTTGGGTGCCGCCGCATTTGCCGCATCATGGCACGGTCTTGTTTGCTGGATCGCCGTCTCTGCCATGACCGCCTGGTTCGGTAGATTCTGTTTCCGCAAGATCGGCGGCATCACAGGCGATACGCTGGGCGCGAACGTGCAGTTGAGCGAGAGCATCGTGCTGCTGGCAGGGCTCGCTCTGTCGTAAACAGATGAACGCATCACCCACAACGACACTCACTCGGATCTGGCTGATCCGCCACGGCGAGCCTGATCCCGGAATTCGCGGACGGTGCTATGGCCGCCTCGATGTCAGCCTCTCGGCTGAAGGGCGGCGGCAACTCGAGCCCGTGGCGAAGCGGCTGGCATCCGAACCGCTCTCAGCCATTTACACAAGCCCGCGAAAACGGGCACTCGAAAGCGCGGAGATCATCGCCGCCCCTCATGCCTGCGGCGTCCAGACAGAGCACGATCTGCGCGAGATCGACTTCGGCGACTTTGAGGGGCTGACCTACGACGACATTTCGAAACTCTACCCTGCACTTTATCGGCAATGGATGGATCAGCCCACGGAAGTGGAGTTCCCCAACGGCGAGAGCTTTTCGATGATGAGATCCCGAGTGACGAGGGCGGTCGCCGCGTTGCATGATCGCCATGCCGGTCAATCTGTGGCCTTAGTCACGCATGGAGGGGCGATCAGGATCGTGCTGGCGGACGCTCTATCAGTTCCGTCCGCCAACGTTTTTCGAATCGCACAACGCTGTGCTGCCATCAATCTGATCCACTTCGTGGGGAGTCACCCGGTGGTCGAACTGGTCAACGGAGTTCTCAGTTGAGTAGAATTCTACCTGCGCTCTCTGTTTCGCTTTCGGAACAGTGCAGGATTCCATGTGTATGCGTTTTGGGGAAGCCAACCGAGATTCTCCGTTTTCATTCCGGAATCCGGTTCCTCTTGAGGAGCCAATTCCTTTCCCTGCAACGTCTTCCCCGCCTCGGGGGTCACCCTCAATCCGGCCAATGGGGGACGTCTCAAATCCGGCCAACGGGAAGCCGTCAATCTGCGCCGTATCCTTCTCCTCTCAAGCGCTGGCAGCACCCTCCGGTTCAAGTGCCTGCCAGGCGAACCATTCTGGCCGTAAAGCGTTAAATCCCAGGGGGTTGGGGACGGAGTCCCCAACCGAGGAATGACCACCTTCTTTCGCCGGCTCGTGGCCCCCCGATCTGCAGTCCTGAGCGCCAACTTCGTTGGCCGGATTCTGGGTGACCCTCATTGGCCGGATCGAGGCGTCCCCCGAGGTTCCCCGCTGTTTGTTGACGGCTTTGCTCCCACCGCCACTCCCCAACTGGCCAACGTTTCGCGCGTTCTCTGTCTCTCCGTTTGTCCGGGCGTTCGGCCTGGGCCGCCAGCCCGCACGCCCGCAACGGTCACCAGAGTCCGTTTCTCCACGTCTCCGGCCTGATTAGCCGAGTTGGTTAACGGCTCCGACAGATTGTCAGAACCCAGGCCAGACGTTCTGAATCGCGCGGCGAGTGGTTAGCAACGCTGAGATGCAGTCGAAGTCGGGCAACGGTTAACCTTGGCAAAGTGCCGACGACGCCTCAGTCTGCCCAACCTTCGGGGCGGCGACACGGAGACATGGCGATGACTTCCGCGTCGCCGACGATGCACGCACAATCTTGCGGCGCAGAGGGAACACGTGGTCGAAGCGGCGTCAGCCGGGCTTGCGTTACCGCAGCTCAAACGTCAGGCTGGCCCAAGAGCTCTCCCAATCGGCAACGGCTGGCTCGGCGCAGCGCTCCATCTTGATGGTACGAATCCGCCACAAGCCGGTGGCGGGCAGCGGCACTCTTAGCCGGCCGTCCGATCCCGTCCGGCCGACCACCGTGGTTTTGCGGCCCGTTTGTGCAGCCCAGGCCGACTCAATTTGAAGGTCGGCGGCGGGTTTGCCCCGAAACAGAACCCGGATCGGGAGAAATTCGCCCGGCTTGAGCGAGTAAGGATCGGCTTCCGGAATGATCTCGATCATGTAGCCGACCGCATGGTTGGCAAATCCGTTCGCGGCGCCGGAAAGGAGGATGGCCTTCGCGTACTTGCTGTAGCGTTCCTTGCCGGGCTTGGCGGATTCGCCATGCTGCGCGCGCCACGCGATGACCTCTGAGAGTCCTTCGCTCTTGAGGTATTCCGTGAACTTGGCAGGATCGAGCTCGATCAGCGTTGGGACGGTGTTCACGGCGGCAATGAGGTTACCGGAGCCGGCGACTTCGACATCCGCGAGATCGCGGTTGCCGTCGGTACGCAGGTTGCGGAAGCTGGCAGCACCGGTTTTCCAAGTCAACCTCGGATTCCGGAGGCGATCCAGGCGGCCGCCAACCTCGCTTTCCGGAAACGAATCGCCGACGTGGAAGCCGGCGGTGATAGTATCGCCTTTGCTCGGAAAGAAGGTGCCGGGCATGATGTACATATCGTGCCCATGCGCGGCGACGGCGCCGAAGAGCAGCAAGGTCAGTGAAGGAAGGGTTCTCATGGCTTTTCTCAGAAGTGAAGTTTCAGGGCCAATTGCAGGGACCGAGGCCCGCCGACCACGAACAGCGGATTCTGGCCGCTCGCGCCGGCGAGTCCGGTGCTCAGGATCGCCACCGAGCGCCCGAAATTGGCGCTGGTCATGACGCCGGTCGGATCCGCGAAATTAGCAGTGTTGAAGAGGTTGAAGGCATCGGCGCGGAAGTCGAGCGCCAAGCCCTCCCTCAGACTGAACCGGCGGCGGACGGAGAGGTCCACCTGGGAGAGTCCGAAGCCTCGGAGTGTCCCTCGGCCAAGCGTTCCCTGCCGTCCTTGCGCCAGCGGCGTTGCGCCGTCGAAGGCTGCGGGATTGAGTCGCCGGCCGCCGGGCAATGAGTCGCTGTATAGATACAGCGGGACGCCGGGCACCAGGTCCGGGCGGGCTACGTTGGTCAGTCCCAAGCCCAAGGGGTCGCGGCCGGTGACGGGAGTGATGGGGAAAGCGGTCCTAAACCGGACCACGGAATCCAGGGCAAAGCCTCGCGCAATCTCCCGTGCCGCCCGGTTGGAAAAGGGCGCCGGGATTTCATAGCTGGCCGAACCTGTGAAGGCATGCCGGATGTCGAACGAGGACGGGCCTCTGTCGGATGCGGGGTCCAGGCGGGATGCCGGGGCGTAAAGGTTGTTGATCGACTCGTCGGAGGCGGTGTCCAGTGACTTCGACCAAGTGTAAGAGAGCAACGCCTGGAGGCCACGCGTCATGCGCCGCTTATACTGCACCTGGAGCGAGTTGTAGTCCGAGCTGGCGCCATTGCTGACGGCGTCGATTCGCGTGAAGTTGGGATTCTGCAACGTCTGCGTCCTCATGCTCTCGACGCGGGACAGCCGGCGGGCGGCCGCTCCTACATACGAAACGGAGAGGGAATTCGAGTTTCCAAATGGTTGCTCGATGGCAACGCTATATTGCAACGTGTAGGGTAGCTCAAATCCTTCGTAAAAAGAAAACAGCCGCGGATACGGCGGATTCAGATTCTGGGGACCGACCTCGGTCAAGAAAATGGGATCGGAGATCGGCCGGTTGCTGACGGTCCGGCTGCGGGAGAAAGGATAGTTGGTCGGCGACAGGGCGGTTCCAGCAAACGCATATCCCAGGTCGTAGAAGACGCCGAATCCAGCGCGGATCACGGTTCCGCGATCGCGGAACGCCTGGTAGGCGATACCCACTCGCGGCGCGAAGTTGGCGTACCTAGTGTCGTAGAGTCTTGTGCCTGCGGGCGCGAGCGTGGCCGTCGCCGGGTTTTCGAGCCCCTTCACCACAAGCGGCAGACTACTGGCGTCGCCGGACGGGGCAGGATTCACTTCCCAGCGCAAACCGTAAGTCAGCGTGAGGCGCGGATTGACTCTCCATGCATCCTGAACAAACGCTGACGTGTTGTGATACCGCGGCTCAAGAAACCTCTCGATCTGCGAGGTTGTGCCGGAAGGCACGATTCCGGTCACGAGTTGAGTAATGCTGGGAACGGTAAGCGTGCTGCTGAAGAAACGTCCGCCGAGGGAAGGCGCCAGGCGCCGGTAATCCGCGCCGAACTTGACCGAATGCGCTCCCACATTCCAGCTCATCGTGTCGACGACGTTGATCTGATTTTGCGTGTTGTGGCTGAACGTGCCGGGGGTAATGGTGTTTTCGTCGTTGCCTCCGATCGACAGGTAGAAGAGCGAGGTGGCGGGATCGGCGAACGAGGGAATTACCGATTGGAGCGGAAGAATCTTCGCTCCGCCGAAGGTGTCCTGCACGTAGGTTTGCGAGGCTTGAGAGCGGCTCCAGTTGAATCGCAGGTCATTGTTCATCGAGGGTGAGAGAAGCATGGTCGCGCCGGCAGTGACCGTCTCCGTCTTGGCCGGAAGCACCGCGATGAAGCTGGGCGTCGCATAGCGGGCCCGTTCGCGGGACTCCGATGGCGCGTAGTTATAGCGGCCGAACAACGTGACGCGCGAGCTGACGGAGTGATCGATACGAACGCTGGTGGCGTTGAGATTGGACGGATTGGAAAAGCCCGCGACATACGGAGTCTCGTCGGGCGCGTTGGCTAGTGGAGGTGCTACCGGCAGCGGATACGCTTCCAGGATGCTCTTCAGCAGGCCCGTAGCGCGCTCGCGCGCCGCCAGAGACGGCACGCGCACCGGTGCGGAGATGATGGGTTGTACCAGGCGCAGTCCTTCGTAAGAGACGAAGAAGAACGTGCGGTTGCGGCCATCGTACAATCTCGGAATCCGCGCCGGCCCTCCGAACGTGAAACCAAAATCGTTCTGGCGTAGGGCGGGCCGGGCCAGTCCGTTGTAGTTGCCGAACCAGCTATTCGCGTCGAGTTTGTCGTTGCGCAAGTAGTTGAACGCCGAGCCGTGAAAGGCGTTGGAGCCGGAGCGGGTAACGATGGCGACCTGCGCGCCCGGCTGACGACCATATTCGGGCGCGTAGGTGGAAGTCTGAACAGTGAACTCCTGCACGGCGTCTACGGATGCCAAAGCGCTGGTTCCGCCGCCCGCCGATAGGGACGGTACACCGCCGCCGCTTCCTTGATAAGGGGAGGTCGCGAAGGGAAGGCCGAAGTTTGCGCTCACACCATCCACAGTGAAGTAGTTCGAACCGGTGCGCTGACCGTTCACGGAAAACTGACCTTGCTCGGGCAGGGATGCGGGTGTCACGACAACTCCCGGGCTCAGGTTGATCAACGTCTGGAAACTTCGCCCGTTCAGCGGCTGGTCTTCAATAAACCTGCGATCCACTGCCGTTGCCACCGAAGGAGCCTCTCTGACGAGAGGGGCGTCGCCCGTCACGGTGATCGTCTCGTCCCGCTGGGCGACCCTCAGTTTGATTCGCAAGGATCGCTGATCGTCCGCATTGATCACGAGATCAGGGAAATGAGCCTTAGCGAATCCCGGTTGCTCGACGGCGAGTTCATAGGTGCTGGGAGCGAGCTGCGAGAAGACGAAGGCTCCGTTGGCATCGGTCGAAGCCCGCCGGGGCTGCCCTCTGGCCGGATCCAGAAGCGTGATCTTCGCGGACAGGATGACCATGTCCTGTTCGTCGCGAACCGTGCCGGAAAGCACGGCGCTGGAAGATTGCGCACAAAGGGCGGCGGAGGTGACCAACACGGCAACTACCGCGCCGAAAAATGATGAGATACCGGACCGATCCATGATTATCCTCTCTGGTAACACCAAACCTAGAAACGTGATGCCAAAGCCCTGGCAGTTCGGATTCGGCGATTTCGGCGAATGAGCCATACTGCAGGAAGCTTCCTTGCTACCTTCACCTCAAAGGAAACTCGCGGTCGAATCGCGGATTCGCCTTGCGCGCAAAGTCAGAGGCCGGATGGGAAGGGGGCAGATCGGCGAGGCGAAAGGCGGTTCCGGCCTCTTGCTCCTTCTTCAGGTTGGCTGCCATGCCCTGCAAGTAACGAACGAAAGCCTCATCGTCGTCTCCGCTGACAGCTTTGAATATCAGGATGTAGGCATCCTCCTTGAACGGCACCTGAAACCCGGTGGGGATGTTATCTCCGAACCAGTACAGGCTCCCCGGCTTCATCAGATGCCATCGGCCGAGACTCTTCAGGCCCCAGCGGCCGCGCACGGTGTAGATGAACGATCCTTTGGCATGCGGGTGTTCGTCCAGATAGAGCCCGGCGGGCATGTCGATGAAGTGGGCCCGCATTTCCGGCGTGCGCAGGAGCGGACCGATGAATCCTTCAAGAGTGTCCACGCCAACCGTTTTCTGGCGATCGAGGATGTCGTCGATGATCGTGACGCCCGGCGCCAGATGCAAGCGTTCCGGTGAAATCCCTGTCTTGAGCTCGACCTCGGAACCTTGCACGGCACGGGAGTACGCCGTGTCATGCGCAGACTCAACCGGCTGGCCCTCGTGCTTGTGGCCACGCGCTGGCGCGACCTCCTGAAGCCATTCCAGGATCTCCCGATCTAGGCCTGGGTGGTAGGGCCGGTTGAAGGAAGCGAAGGTGTATCGCTCACGAAACGCGAGGTCGGCGTCATCGGAAGCGATTTGAAAGTTGTGATCGGCGCCTTCGATGAGAACAGCTCGGGAGCGCAGATTGCCCGCGCGCTGCATCACCGCAACCGCACAAGCGGCGTGATGTGGCGCCACATTCGAATCGCGAGTTCCGGCCAGCGCGAGCGCGGGGCTCTTGATGTAAGCGAACATCTCATCGGGTGAATTCTCGAGTTCCTCGCGCCTCCGCAACAGGTTCACTGTTTGGCGGTAGGCGCCGCCGACAACTTCGAAGCTGTCCTGCCCTGCCCGCGCGGCTGCAAACATCTCGCGCCAGCGGCGCCCGAATGCCAGGTCGCGGTCGAGCCGGTTGGCTTTCGCCCATGCAGCGTGCTCGTTGTCCCTCTCGACGTATTCGGCGAGCCGACCAAAGTTGTAGGAGAAGATCTCTTCGGCTTTGCCGCAGAAGCCGCCCAGAAACAAATAGGCGTCGGCGTGGGCGCCCGCGCGCGCGGCCAGGCTGGCAACGTAGGCGCCCGCGCTTTCGCCTGCGGCAATGATTTGCGTACATTCGGAGCGCCCGCGGAGATAAGTGTAGATCTCCGCGAGGACCCTCGCATCCCCACCGTAGAGGTCGACATAGCCGGCTTTCGCGCGGCTTGAGCCGTGACCGATCTGGTCGTATCGAAAACTGCCGTAGCCGGCGCCGGCGAGGCTTTCGGCCAACCTCTTGAGGGCGGTGCGCCGCGGGACACCCTCCCGGTCCAGTTCGCCGTCACGCAACTGGGAGAGGGTACCGCCGACGATCACCACGCAGGCAACGGGGCGGCTGGCGCGCGGCAACAGGAGGGTACCGCCCACAGTAGCGGTGTTCATCTCCAGAGTGAGAACCAAGGAATCGGCGTCCGGGCTGGCGAAGGCCAGCGAGGTCACCGCGAATAGCAAAACGGCGTAGCGATGCATATGATTTTTGTAATCGTAGCACGTTTCACCCCAGGTGTGTCCGCGATTGGAGTCCGTGATCATTTCAGAGACGCGCAACTCCTTGAATCTGCTGGAAAACCGCTCTGACCGCCGCCGGCGGACAGGTCACCAAAGTTCGAAACGCGTCCACGACGGGGAGCCACTGTGCCTGTCGCAAATCTCATCTGCGGCCGGATGCGGCCGACTCATGCAGATCGCAGGCGGCACGCGCGCAGTCCTCGAACTCAGACGCTTCTGGTGGAGTTGTTCGAACAGGGATACGGGCGATCCGAGCTGGCTACTC
>CAMTUE010000087.1:0-33777 GCA_947084845.1 uncultured Bryobacteraceae bacterium
GCCGTCGCCGACGCATTACAGGTCTTCGCCGGTCTCGCCGTAGACCTCCGCTGGCCCAACGACGTTCTCACAGTCGGGGCAGGGAAAAAGCTCGCCGGAATCCTTGCTCAACTCGATGACGGCGCGGTCCTGGCCGGCATCGGCCTCAACGTCGCCCAGCCTGATTTTCCTGAAGAACTTCGCCCCATCGCCACGTCGCTGCTCATCGAAACCGGCACGGAATACGACCGCGACTTCCTCCTTCGCGTCATCGCCGGATCCATCGACGCCCACGTCCGCACCCTCAAGACCATGGGCAAGGACGCCATCCTGCGCCTGTTCACCGCCGCATCCAGCTACGTCGAGGGCCGCCGCGTCACCGTCGATCTGTCCAACGGACCTGTCCAGGGAACCACCGCCGGCCTCACCGCCGACGGCTTCCTGCGTCTCAGGAAAGACACCGGCGAGGTCATCACCATCACCGCCGGCGGCGTCCGGCCCCTTGAGCATTGACCGGAAGGTGTCCGCTCCTGGCACCGCTCGCTTTCGGCTAGCCTAATAGGTGTATGCTCCTCGCCATCGACGCCGGCAACACCAACCTCACCATCGGGATTTTCGATGGCCCCCGGATCGTCAACCGTTGGCGTCTCCGCACCGTCCATGAAAAGACCGCCGACGAGTGGGGCATCTCATTCCGCAAACTGTTCCGGATGTCCGGCATCGACCCGGCATCGCTGACCGGCGTCATCATCGCCAGCGTCGTTCCGCCGCTCGAGACCAGCCTCACCGCCATGACGCGGCGCTATTTCGACACCACCCCCGTCTTCATCACCGGGAGCACCGAGACCGGCCTGTCGGTCCTCTATGACAACCCCCGCGAAGTCGGCGCCGACCGCATCGTCAACGCCGTCGCCGCCGTCGCCAGGTACGGCGGACCCTGCATCGTCGTCGATCTCGGCACCGCCATCACCTTCGACGCCGTATCGGCCCGCGCCGAGTATCTCGGCGGCATCATCTGTCCCGGCATCGGCATGTCCATCTCCGGCCTGTTCACCAAGACCGCCCGCCTGCCGATGGTCGATTTCCGCGAACCCGAAAAGCTGATCGGGACCAACACGGTCGGCAGCATCCAGTCGGGCATCTACTACGGCGCGATCTCGATGATCGACGGCATCCTCGAACGCATGATCGCCGTGATGGGACCAGGGACGAAGACGGTCGCCACCGGCGGCCACGCGCCGCTCATCGTCGGCGGTTCGCGCCTGGTCACCCTGGCCGACGAAGACCTCACGCTCGAAGGACTGCGCCTCGTCTGGGAGCGCAACCGCAAGTGAACCCGCCCGAGCCATCGCCGGACAACGACGCAACCGAATGGCGGTTGAATTACTTCAACTATTTCACCGAAGTCGAAGAGCACTTCCAGCGCGCCCGAGGCACGTCGCTGTTTCTAATGTCGCCGCTCGATTGGGCGCTGCTTGAGTCCTGGAAAAACGCCGGCATCCCGCTCGAAGCCGTCCTGCGAGGCATCGACGCCGCTTTCGACAAATGGCGCGCCCGCAAGAGCAGGACCCAGGCGGTCAACTCCATCGCCTACTGCACCCAGGCCGTCATGAAGGAAGCGCAGACCATGGCCGACAACGCCCCGGGCATGGTCTCGCAGGGCGGTGAAGCCGCCGCTCCATTCCCCATCGAGCAGGTCCGCGACCACCTGGAAAAAGCCGCCGCCAAGCTCGCCACGCTCGAAGGCTACGCCGAAATCGCCCAGGCCGTCCAAACGATCCTGGCCGCCATCGAAGACCACTTCGCCGACCCCGAACAACTCGACCAGCGCCTAACCGCCCTGGAAGACAAAATGGCCGCCATCGCCCGCACCCGCCTCTCGGACGAAGACCTCTTCCAAATGCGCCGCGACCTCGATTTCCAACTCCGCCCCTACCGCTCGAAGATGACCGCCGACCAACTCACCCGGCTTGAAAAGTCGTTCCTCGACCGCAAGGTCTACGAGCGTTGCTCGTTGCCCCGCCTCTCTCTCTTCTACATGGCCTGACTCGCCAGCTCAGTGGAAGACGGACGTCCCAACTCAACGGGGCGTCCGGTCCGGAGCGTTTCTGTTCGCATCTTCAGAAGGACAAACGGAGTGAAAGCTGAACTGACCTGGGACCGCCCATCTGGTAGAGAGGCGAGAAGCCCTGTGACGACCCGCCGGATGAAAAAGACCCAAGAGAACGGCTCAGCATTGACTGCGACTGGCCGAAGATCGCACTTGTCAGGCTCGTGGCCGGCTGGCCGAAGTTCGGCGTATTGGTCAGATTGAACAGGTCTCCCCTGAACTGCAGGCGGAGACGTTCAGTCATTGCGAAAGTGCGGCGCACCGACACGTCGATCTGGCGCGCTCGATTGAACCCTCGTATCGCATTGCGTCCCAGCGTCCCTTGCCTGGCTTGGGTGAACGTGGCAAATGCAGCCCGGTTCAGCCGCCGTCCTCCAGCCACATTAAGGTCGTTCAGAATGAGTGGTTGTCCGGCCACCAGATCCGGTCGCACAACTGACGTCACGCCGGAGTTCAACAGATCCGCCGCCTGAACCAGATTCACCGGCATGGCAGTCCTCAACCGGCCAAACGCGTCTACCCCCCAGTTGCTCGTCATCAAGGTCGCCAGGCGCGACTGCCGCATCCGCGGCAAATCGTAACTGACCGCGGCGGTCACCGTATGCCGGACGTCATAGTCCGACGGTCCGCGTTGCAGCGCCGTCTCGGGCCGCACCATCGGAAGCGCCGTCGCCGTCTCGTCTGAAAGATCGTCGATCGACTTGGCCCACGAATAGCTCACCTGCGCTTGCAGCCCCTGCCTCATCCGCCGCCGGAATTGGCTCTGTAGAGCATGGTAATCCGATTGGCTGCGGTTCTTGACGTAATAAAGCAGCGTGCCGTCGGCAAACTCCGCCGGGTTGAGCTCTCTCACTGCCGCAGTGGTTGACGTTGCCGCCCTGTTTCGCAGCAGGTCGCGGCCCAGGAGCCCTCGACCGGATGCGCCGACGTAGGAAACCGACAGCAGGTTATCGGTGCCCAGGCCCTTCTCCACCGTCACGTTCCACTGGTAGGTCTTCGGCAGAACCAGACCCGGAAACGCGTAGAGGCTGCTCGCCACCACGGGCAGCGTCAACGAGACCGGCGCCGGGCTCAGGAAGGATTCTTGCGCTGGAAACGCCACGTTCGGGCTGCTTCTGAACGTGCTGTACGGCCAGCCGGAATACCCGGTCAACGCCATCCCCGTTCCAACGTCGTGATACACGCCCCATCCCGCCCGTAACACCAGATTCCGGCTCTGGCCAAGCATGTAGGACAGACCAAGGCGCGGCGCAATGTTGTTCCACGTCGTCTCCCAGAGAGGCGTCCCCAGCGGGGCCAGTTTCGCCGTCAGCGGGTTGCCCAGGCCAACCGCCGTATAGGGCAGCAGACCGTCGCGCTCTGATGGAGGAGGGTTCAATTCCCAGCGCAAACCGTAGGTCAGCGCCAGCCGGCTCGTCGCCCGCCACGTGTCCTGTACATACCAGGAAAAGTTGTCGAATCTGAAGTGGCTTGGCGGCGAGAAGCCCTGTACCGAAAAGGAGCCGGCGACGCCGGTCTTGGCGGCCGCCTCGGCGCTGGCGAAGGTGTAGGAGTACGAGCGGTTCCGTAGCGAGGCCAACGGATTGAGACGGCGCCAGTCGATGCCCGTCTTGACCGTGTGACTGCCCAGCGTGTAGCTGAGATTGTCTACGAGATTCCACTGCTTCTGCCCGTTGCCCACCACGCGGCCGAGCGTGAGATTGTTCGGCGTGCCAAAGGCGAAACCGATCATGCCCACCGAAACCTGCGCGCTATCGGCGCTCGCGCCCGCTGGCCACAACGACGCCGGTACGGGCTGCGCGCCGTCCACAAGCAGTTGCTGCATGTCCCATGTGCTGGTGTGCTTCGAGTAGTTTGCCCGCAATTGGTTGAACAACCGCAGCGTGGCTGTATAGTCCATCCCCAGCGTCATCGTGGTCGTCTTTATGCTGACCGCGTTCAATTGGTTCGAGAAAACCCGCTGTGCCGAATCGCTCGGCGCTGAGCTGTAACGGCCAAACACCGTGATTCGGCCCGTCAGATGATGGTTCAGCTTGATGGCTGTCGAATCCAGCCTCTGCGGGTCCCCATAGGCGGTGACGTATCGTCCCACCCCGAACGGATCGCCCGCCAGAGCTGGCCGGTTCGGCAGCGGCGTCATGTTCATGATCGGTCTCATTGCCGCGATCGCGTCGTCGCGCAGGGCTTTCGTCGGAGTCAGCGTCTCCCTGAACTGCGGCAACCGGTTCCGCTGCCCCTCGTAGCTGAAGAAGAAAAAGGTCTTGTTCCGGCCCTGATACAGTCGCGGAATCGACACCGGCCCCCCCAGCACCCCTCCGAAGTTGTTCTGCCGCATCGGCGCACGCCCGGTCCCGGCTGCGTTGCTGAACCAGTCGTTGGCGTCCAGTTTGTCGTTGCGGAAGTACTCATACAGCGATCCCGTGTACCGGTTCGTCCCCGACCGTGTCGTCAACGTGATCTGTCCTCCCGGCATCCGCCCGTATTCGGGCGCGAACGTTGACGTATGCACCCTGAACTCCTCCAGCGCGTCCACCGAAACAAGGTTGTTCGTCCCCCCCATCGCCGTCAGCCCAGGCAGCGTTCCCGCCGCCTGTTGCTGCACTTGAATGTTGCCTGACGCGCCAACATTGGCGCCTACCCCGTCGATCGTGAAGTAGTTCGCATTCGACCTCTGCCCGTTCACCACGAATTGCCCCGGCGACGCGGCCCCGGTCGCCGGAACCATCGTGATGCCTGGCGTCAACTCCAGCAGAGTCTGGAAACTCCGCCCGTTCAGCGGCAGATTCTCAGCGAACTTCCGGTCCACCGTGGCCGAAACCGAGATCGATTCCCGGTCGATCAGCGTGTTGCTCGACCGAACCTCCATGCTCGTTGCCACTTCGCCCACCTCCATCCGCACGTTCTGCGTTGCCGTGCTCGCCACGTTCAACGTGATACCGTTCACCACAACCGTCCTGAACCCTGCCTTGGCTACCTCGATCCGGTATCGCCCCGGCGGCAGGGCGGCAACCACGTACACACCCTCGCCTGAACTCATCGTTTCCACGGTTTGGCCCGTCTCTCCCGATGTCACCACTACCCTTGCGTCAGCAACCGCCGCACCGCTTGCGTCGATCACCCGGCCCGTCAGCATCGCCGACGGCGCCGCCGTGAGCGCTCCGGCGGCCCATAGGAGGATCACCCCTACCAGCGCTATTCCCGCCCAGCATTTGTGTATCATGGTTATTGATGATAACAATAATGCAATCGCAATACAAGGCTGGACAGTGCCATCAGCCAATGCCGGAAACGTTCGCCGGGCCGCCTCTCTTTGACCGTCGCGTGAGGCCCGCGGTCAACGCCTGCCGCCGCAAGCGCCTATCGAGTCCAGGGTTGTTGCCCCGCTTGGGATCGATGTCATGATTCTCACACTCCGTCGGCTTGCACTCGTCGCCCTGCTCGCGCTTTCGGCCCTGGCTTCAGGCGTGCCCGTGCCGCGCTCGGCCTGTTTTCCCATCGACCGCCTGCCTGCCGGGCAGCGGGCCGAGAGCGAGGCGCTCCTCCTGCGGCTGCTCGACTCCGAAGCCCTTTACACTGTCATTGGCGGCCTCAAGCCGATGAGCGGCGGCCTTCCAACTCTCTCCATTTCTCTTGACAAGCCAGACCTGAGAAAAGCCCAGGAAATCCGCGAACTCATGTCGGTCTGGACCTGCGGCGATTCACTGCGTTTCACTCTGCATCACTACGCCCGCGCATTCAAGTCCGATAAGCCCGGCGCCGCCCCCCAGCGATTTCTGTCCGGCGTCGTCTTCAACCTGACTTCCATGGCCGGAGTCATCAGTTTACACCAGGCCCTGTTCGCGCCCTTTGGCCTCACCCCGAACTCCGATCCTGTCGAAATCCTCATGGCCGTCGAATACCTGGAAACTGCCGGCCGCTTCCGAGGTTATGGGTTCCTGTTCGGCTATCCTGACCAGGCCGTTGAGTTCTTCGCCCTGAATACCAACATCCCTCAAACCCGGAATCCCGATCCCAATCAGCCCATTACCCCCGAGGCGGTCAAGCCCAGCCCGCGCAAATTCATCTCGATCCCAACCTTCCTCCGGGAGACCGGATCCTTTGTTTACGCCGTCGACGCCAATCACACAGAGGACGACGCCGACCGTGAACTCCTCGAAAAGGCCCTGCCGATCCTGCAATCCTACAATCGGCGCCGCGCGCTCTATGTCGGCGAGGGCAAACCCGGCGCCGCTGCATTGCTGCGCGATTGGTTCTGCCGTGGCGAGAACAATTGCAGCCCATCCAATGCCACCCTCGATCCAACCTGCGTCAAGAATCCGCAATAGTCTTTCCCGACTTTCACCCTTGCGGCCCGGCGGGCAGGACCGTGTTCTCTTCCAACGGACCCAATGCAGTACACTCGTCTCCAATGCCCTTCGATCCCTATGGCCTCGACCCGGCGAGTGTCGAAGCCCCTCCTCAAACTTTCTGGGCCGCCTTGAAACGCATCGGCCCCGGCATGATCCTCGCCGCGTCCATTGTCGGAAGCGGCGAACTGATCGCCACCACCACCCTCGGCGCAGAGGCCGGCTACCTCGCCCTTTGGATCGTCGTCTTCTCCTGTTTCATCAAGCCCGCCATGCAGGCCGAGATCGGCCGCTATTCGATCGTCACCGGCGAAACCGGACTCTCCGGTTTCAACCGCCTCCCCGGCCCGCGCTTCCTCGTCAGTTGGTCGGTCTGGGCCTGGGCCGCCATGGTCATCATGAGCCTGTTCCAGGTGGGAGCCATGTTCGGCGGCGTCGCCCAGGTCTTGAACACGCTGATGCCCGGCGTCGCGGTCAATGCCTGGGTGATGATCCTTCTTGGCCTGACGCTCTGGATCCTGCTCGGCGGCGGCTATGAGCGGATCGAGCGGATAGCCACATTGAAAGTGGCGCTGTTCACGCTGCTCACTTTCCTCGCCGCGGTCCTGCTCATGCGCCGCGCCGACCTGTTCAACGCCGGCGACGTCCTGCGCGAAGGCTTCGCCTTTCAACTGCCGCCCGGAGCCGGGCTGATCACCGCCATCGCCGTCTTCGGCATCACCGGCGTCGGCGCCTCCGAGATCTTCATGTACCCCTATTGGTGTGTCGAAAAGGGCTATGCCCGATTCACCGGCACGCGCGATTCATCGCCCGCCTGGACGGCCCGTGCCCGAGGCTGGATCCGCGTCATGCACATCGACATCCTCACCTCGATGATCATATATACCGTGGCCACCGTCGCCTTCTATCTCCTCGGCGCCGGCATCCTCCACCCGCAGGGCCTCGTGCCCTCGGCCAGGGACATGATCCCCGTCCTCTCGAAGATCTACACCGAGACTCTCGGCCCCTGGGCGCTGCCCGTCTTCTATGCCGGTGCGATCTTCACCCTTTATGGGACAATCTTCGCCGCCACCGCCGCCCACTCCCGCGTCTTCGCCGACATGGTCCGCCTCGCCGGCGGCTTCCGCCACGACGACTACACCTCGCGCATCCGCTGGCGCAACCGCTTTGTGTGGATTCTTACCATCATCCCTGTTGGATTTTTCTTCACTTTTCAGTCGCCCGTCGCCATGGTGAAGGCCGGAGGCTATGCTCAGGCGATGATGCTCCCCATTATCGCTGCCGGTTCGCTCTTTCTTCGCCATCGTGCTTCACCTGAGGAGGCCAAACCCGGTCCCTTGATGACCGCCGGCCTTTGGGTAGCGTCCATTTCTACATCTATTTTAATACTTGCATCTCTTGTTCTCTCTTTACAACGGTGAGTAGTGTCATGCTATAGTACTGGTAGAGCGTACAAGAAGTACGAAACGCCAGCGGTCCTCCGATTTAGCTGGCAGTTATGCCGGCGAAGATACTCCTCCGATTCTTCGCCGGCCTTTTCTTTTGCGGGAACCCCCGATCATGAGGCCGCGAACGAAGAGAGCGGGTTCCGGTTCGAACTCCCGATGTGAACAGCTCCCCGGGGCGACTTTCATCAGAGAGGCCCTGAGGTTCGTTTGGTTGTGGTTCCCCAGGCCTGATCGGCTGGACGACTACTGATGAAAATAAAGGACTTCTGCCCGCACCGCCCCGTTGGCGTATGCGCAGTGGCCGCAGTCGATCTTGACCCCAGGCCAAGCCGTTCTCACGGCTTTCGGCACTTCGACGGGATGGTCCGGCTGGTGGTAGACCGAAAGTGACAACCTCGGGTGGTTCTTCGCAATCGTCTCTTTCGCCCCGTAGAGAGCCTTGACCTCGGCCCCCTCTATATCCATCTTGATGTAGTCGACCTTGGTCAACCCCAGTTCCGCCACCATCTTGTCGATGGTCGTGAGCGGCAGTTTGACGGTTGCCTTCGCCCCTTCGCGGTGGATCACGAAGCTGTCGGCGGCCTGGTTGTCGGGATCGACCAGAAACTCCAATACGTCGTCCTTATCCCAAACCCCCTTGGGATAAATGACAAGCCGCCCGTCGGCGATCTCTTTCGGGAAGTTCCTACGCAGGCATTCCAGATTGTCCGGTGCGGGTTCGATGGCCACCACCTTGGCGGCTCCGGCGTTGAGGGCGAAGCGGGCGAAAGTGCCGACATTGGCCCCACAATCCAGAACCACGTCGCCCTTCTGGACCGCCCGCGGGCCAGTCCCATAGATGGCGATCTCCTGTTCGGCGAGATTGAAGGGCAGGATATACCTGCTCCCCTTCGGCGCCCAGAACTGCCCGTAAGGGGTTTCGTAGAGTTCCAGGCCCGTCTCGTCCGTCCGGATAAGCTTCGAGGCGTTCAGGATGCGGTCCTTGGCGGCGGTCAGGTCGCGTTTGTGGCCCTCAACGGAGGCGGCCTGCCTGACAGTGCACGCGCCACCGGGCGTGGTGAGCGCCAGGTAGGCGTACTTCGCCGGGACAAATCCAATCACTACGGCCGCAGTCAGTATTGCCGCCGAACCGATTCCCAGAATGAACCATTTGCCAGTCACAGGCTACAGGTTAGCAGTTTTCCGGTCTCTCCCCTGGTGGGGCAGGCTTCAGCCTGCGAAGGGCTTTAGCCCGTCCGCCGCAGGCTCTCGCGTCGTGAACCCCTGCCACGCGATATCCTATCTCCTATGGACTTTGTCAGCGGCACCATCGGTTGGATCGAGGTCGTTTGCGGCCCGATGTTCTCAGGCAAGAGCGAAGAACTGATCCGGCGGCTGCGCCGCGCGATGATCGCGCGCAAGCGAGTGCAGGTGTTCAAACCCGTTCTGGACACCCGTTACAGCGACCACGAAATCGTCAGCCACGGCGACTCACGCATGAAATCGGAGGCCGTCTCCGGCGCTTCCGAAATCCTGGTGAACCTCGACTGGCGAACGCAGGTGGTGGGGATCGACGAAGCCAACTTCTTCGGCGCCGCCCTTGTCGACATCGCTCAACAACTTGCCGACAGCGGCAAGCAGGTCATCATCGCCGGCCTCGACACCGATTATATGGGCCGGCCCTTCGCGCCGCTCCCCGACCTGCTTTGTCTGGCGGAATCGATCACCAAGACGCTGGCCATCTGCCTCCGGTGCGGCAATCCGGCCAAGCACACGCAGCGGCTTGTCGAGTCCGACGATCTGATTGTCGTCGGCGCCACGGGCATGTATGAGGCGCGCTGCCGGCGCTGCTTCGAGCCGGGTTGTCCGAAGCAGGAGTCGTTCGACTTTGTCCGCGCCCGGCGCCGTGAGTGAAACCCCTTGACACTCGGGACCATCTCTTACAGTGCTAGACTATCTGATTGCCAGGAGGAATAACCCGAGTGAGTGATTATCAACCGCCCCAACCCCAGCAACCGATGTACGCCGTTCCGGCACCGGAATCCAGCGGCCACGGGCTGAAATTTGCGATTCTGTTCGGCGCCGTCATCGCCCTGATTGCCGCCAACGTCTACCTGTTTCTTCAGATCGACGGACTGAAGCATGAGGTGGCGAAGGGCACCACCGCCATCCTCGACGAGGTCGGCAAGGTCCGCGAGACCAACACGGTCAGCGCGGCAGCCGCCCGTCAAAACGTCGATGCGCTGAAGGACGAACTTGAAGCCGCCCGCCGCCAGGCCCAGATGGCCGTCGGCCAGGCCAAGGTCGATGCGGAAAACAACGCAGCGTCCATCGCACGCCGCCTCGAGCAGCAGCAAAAGGCCGTCGAGCAGAGCCTGCGCTCGGAAGTTTCAAAGGTCGAACAGGCCGCGACGACAAGGATTGGCGAGGTGTCCACCGAGGTCTCGAACGTCAAGACCGATGTGTCCAACACGAAGTCGGAGTTGGAGAAGACCATCGCCGATCTGAAGTCCACCCGCGGCGATCTTGGAGTCCAGAGCGGTCTGATCGCCACCAACGCCGGGGAACTCGCCGCCCTCAAAAAGCTCGGCGAGCGGAACATCTTCGATATCAACCTCGGCAAGACCAAGGCCCCGGTGCGGATCGGCGACATTCTGGTTCAGTTGAAGCGCGTCGACACGAAGCGCAACCGCTATACGGTGGATGTTGTCGCTGACGACAAAAAGGTCGAGAAGAAGGACAAGGGCGTCAACGAGCCCGTCCAGTTCTACACGTCCAAGGCCCGTCAGCCTTACGAGATCGTCATCAACGAAGTGAAGAAGGACCAGATCGTCGGCTACCTGGCGACCCCCAAGGTCCAGGCAGCGCGCTGATTCCTGTCTTCCTTAAGATCTGCCGCCGCCTGTCCCCCGGATAGGCGGCGGTTTGGCATTTCCAAAGGCGCAGGCCGCGGCCCGGCGTCCTGCATCCTACTTGGCTCGCTGCCAGAGCAGTTCCACGCCCCCCACCACACTCCTGCCCGGCATGGCCACCCCCACGATCTCCTGATAGCGCGTATCCGAGAGGTTGCCGAACTGCACATACGGCCTCAGCCGGCCCAGCGCTTTCGTCGCCGATACATCCCAGACCCCGTAGGCGCCGCGCCCCAAACGCTCCAACGCGCCGAGGCGGCTGCGCACGGCCACGCCCGCCGGCAAGGTTCCGGTCCAACTGAACACGCCGCTGTGGACAGCATAGTTGAAGGCGTATTTTGACTGGAAACCGGGCAGCGGTCCCGCGCTGCCTTTGAGCGCCGTGTATGACCAGTCGAGCACCTGCGCCCGGCCGCGCCAGGATGCTGAAGTCTCGATGCCGGTGAAATGCAGTCGTTGGACGTTGGCCGCCTGCCAGTAGGAGAGCGGCGAAGAGCGCACGTAATCGATCATGTTCGAGTCGTAGCGGCGAAAAAGAGTCGACTGGAGCCGCCAACTCGCGAAGGGCCGCAGTTCAGCGCCGGCTTCGTAATTCCAGGCAACTTCGGGTTTCAATCCCGGGTCGCCGCGATTCGCCGGATCCCGGTAATAGAGGTCGGTGTATGTCGGTAACCGGAAAGCGCGGCTTACCCCTGCGCGCAGCTTGAGTTTCGAGGCGGCCCAGTAGCCAACCGCCAGCGACGGATTCCATTCCGAAAGCCCGCGGTAGCTCTCCGCGCGCATCCCGGCGGAGAGGCTAAACCGCTTCAATACACGGACATCCAGCAACCCGTAGGCCGCGCCGCGAGTTCGATTGTGCTGGCCGAGGTTCGAGGACGCGATGCTGTCGCCGAAGCCCTCCGTGCCGTAGTGGAGAGTCACGCTTTGCGCCAACGTCTCGCGCCTGCGGAGGCTTCCATGCCAGGACTCGGCAACGTGGTGATTCGTGTAGACCTGCGGCCGGTCGCGGAACAGAACGAAGAGGTCGGTATGGCGGCGGTAACCAAACGAAGCTTCGGTCTTTTCTCCGAGGTTCTGGCGGATTGACGCCATCCGGCCCTTGGTCCGCTCCCAGGAGTTGAAGTTGCCATAGAACTGGTTGGCGCCGAAGGGCTTGTCGCTGTAGCCGAGGTCCAGTCCCGTGGCCCCGAGTTTGGATGTCCAACTTGTGCCGGTGTGGACGATCAGCCCGCGGTAATCGCGGCCATCCATGAATCCGGTGGAGAAGTCGCGCGCCACGGACAACGACTGGCTCAGCCCGCCGCGGATGCCCGTCATCGACACCCGCTGCTGGTTGACGCCGAAATTGCCAAGCCCGGCCTGCAACCGAATCTCGGCCCGCTCAGCGGGCTTGCTGATCAACTGAATCACTCCGCCGGCGGCGTCGGCGCCATAGAGCGTGCTGCCAGATCCGCGCAGGACCTCGATGCGGTCAATGGCCTCCAGCGGGATGGCGAGATCCATATGATGGTGGCCCGACTGCGGATCGTTCATCCGCCGGCCGTTGACCAGCACCAGCACCTGCCCGAACGTCGAGCCGCGCAGCGAAACATCGGCCTGCATGCCATTGGCACCGCGCTGGCGCAGATCGATCGAAGGGTCCTGACGGAGAACGTCAATGAAAGTGTTGAACAACAGCGACTGGCCGCGGACGGGCAGAGAGATCACACTGCGGTCGGCCTCTTCGAGCGGGATCGGTTCGGGCGAACCCGTCACGACGACCGTCTGCTTCAGCGGCGCCGGCACCGGCTGTGGATCAGGCTTGGGAGGCTCAAAGGCCAGAATGGGGATTGCGCAGGCGAGTGCGCAGAGGGTGGCTTTCATTCGACACCCTCATTGTCTCAAATCTGTGCGTCATGATGCCGGTTCGAACGGTCCGTCAGTCGTCGTCCTGCTTCGGCTGGCCCTTCTGTTTTCCATCGCCCGTGGTGATGGAGACCTTCGTCCCCTCGTCAAGGCGGTTCAAACCTCCAACGGCCACCCGCTCACCCTCCTGAACGCCCTCGATGATCTCGACATCCTGAGCGAAACGGTCGCCCAGTTTTACGTCCCTCACCTGGACGGTATTATCCGCCGTCACCACATAGGCCTTGTTGGCGCCGAGGACATAATTGAGGGCCCTTGCCGGGATCATGCGGATCGATTCGACCCGATCCGTGATAATACGCGCCTTGGCATAGCTGCCGGGCTTCAACTCACTCCTTGGATTCTGGATGAGCGCCTCGACGACGAAGGTCCGCTTGTTCTGATCGACCGTGGGGGAGATCCGCCAGATCTTGCCCTCGAACATCCTGTCCTGGAAGGCTTCCACCACGACTTCCACTCGTTGGCCCATTTTGATCCAGGGCGCCATCCGTTCCGGCACTTCAATGCGCAGCCGGACGGGATTGATCTTAACCAGCGTGAACAGCGGCGAGTTGGCCCGCACGAACTGCCCGGGAGTCGCCAGCCGGTCCTTCACAAAGGCAGCATAGGGAGCGCGGACGGTGGTGTCCCGCAGCCGCTTTCTCTGCAACTCCAAAGACGCCTTGAAGCGCTCGACTTCCTGGATCAGGTTGCGCGCCTGGTTCAGCGTGACGTCGTATCCCGCCTGCAACGATTGGTAGCGCGCTTGCGCGGTGTCGAGATCCGACCGCGGCCCGATGCCCTGGTCGACAAGTTCACGGGTTCGTTTGTAGCGCTGCTCGGCCTCGGAGAGGTCGGCGCGGGCGCGCCGGGCGTCGGGCGTCTCGCGGATATCCTGGACGCGGTCCTTTTCGCTCTTCAGCCCCAGCCGTTCGAGCGACTGGCGCAACTGCGCCTCCTGCTGGGCGACCAGGTAACGCTGCTCCTCGTCGGAGATTTTGGCCAGCACGGCGCCCTGAGCCACTGAATCGCCAAGGTCGGCGCCCACCGACTCAAGCAACCCGTCAACCTCCGCGCTGATGATCGCTTCGTCGTACGGGAACAGGTTGCCGACGGATTCGACACTACGCTTCTGTTCTTTCACAGTCACCGGAGCCACCCGGACCCGGATGGGCCCCGATTCCGCCTTCTTTGTGGTGTCTGCTTTGCGCAGTCCGCAGGAGGAGGTGGCCAGACAAAGCCCGGCGATGAGGATGGGGAATGAGAATCGATGAAACTTCACGGATGACCCTGGGTGAATCGTATCAGTATCGACGCGCCCGCTGCCGGGACGCCCACATGATGTGGCGAGAGGAGGACGGGTATGGTTACGCCTGACCGCTCCCAACGCCCAAACTCCGCCGTTTTAGGGCTTCCGATCCGGATTCAGCAGGATGAAGAACGACGTCTGCAGACCGGCTGCGTTCGGCTTACCGCCGGGCTTGGAGACCGGCAGATCGGTTGAAGTCGTATACCCGGCGATGGCGGTGGCGCCGTTGGCTCCGGTGGCCAGGGCCGTGACAACCTCGGAGCCCTTTCCGCCAAACAGCGCGGAATAGCTGAGCGCTCCGGCGCCCGCTACGGCCGGATCAATCGAGGTGATGAATCCATCCACACCCCTTGCATCGAGGGATTGTGAGACGGGGGGATTCTTGACCGGGTAGTCGAAGGAATTGCTATAGCCGCCGACGGTGACTTTGCCGTCCGGGCCCTGCGTCACCGCGTAGCCGATATCGGTGCCCGCGCCACCCAGATAGCTGGAATAGCGGACGAAGCCCGCTCCTGCCTTCGATGGATCAACGGCTGCCACCCAGGCATCGACGTAGCCCTTCTTTATTGTCTGGAAGGCGCCCGGGGACAGCGGGAAATCGTCCGAGACCGTGTAGCCGGTCAGCCAGATCAATCCGTCCGCGGTCCGCTTCATGCCGAGCGCGACGTCGAGATTGGAGCCGCCGAAGAACGTGGCGTACTTGAGCTGGTCAAAAGCCGACTGCGCCGGGTCGAGGATCACCAGGAACGCGTCGCCGTTCTCACGATAATCGGCCTGATAGCTGGGTCCTTCGAGCGGCAGATCGGCACTCATAGTCACGCCGGCGGCATAGACCCGCCCCGATTCGTCCATCTCGACGGCATTGGCGATATCGGTGCCGTAGCCGCCAAAGAGTGTCGCCATCAGTAGCGTCTTGCCGGCCGCGCCGCGTGTGTCGAACGTGAAGACGAAGGCGTCTGATCCGCCACGATTGGACGGTTGCAAGGGCGAGTTGAGCGCGCCTTCGGGCAGCGTGCCGGCTGAAGTATAGCCGGCCACGGTGGCCCAACCTTTAGCATTGGCGGCGACGGCTTGGGGTTCCTCGGCGGCGGTGGTGCCAAGGTAGGTGGAGTATTCGAGCGCGTCAACACCGCTCCAGACGGGGTTGTAGCGCACGACAAACACGTCGCCATTGCCTTTGTTTTCAGTCTGGTGCGAGTTGCCGGCCATCGGGAAGTCGCCTGAATAGGTACGCCCGGCCAGGTAGACGACGCCGTCGGAGGTCATGGCCAGGCCGGCGCACTCGTCATCCATGCCGCCGCCGATGTAGGACCATTGGTCGAGTTTCCAGCCCTGGGCGTCGTCGGAGACAAGTCGAGCCAGGAAGGCATCTCTGGCGCCGTTGCGCGTAGTGTCGAAGGGTTCCTTCACCCAGGCCGAATCGACATCGGATGAGGAGGTGCCTGCCACCCAAACGGCTCCCGAAGCGTCGATGGCCACACCGGCGGCCACGTCGATACCCGCGCCGCCGAGGTAGCCGGAGTAGCTCAGCACGGGATCGATCACCAGGGTCTGGCGTTTGTCGTAGCGGCCGAGGCGGATCTTCACGCTGCCGTCGCGGAGCAACTGGTAGCGGGCATCGACCGGTTTGCGCGCACCCGCGACCGTTTGGAAGGCGACGGGACGGCCCTGCCGGACCTTGACTTTACCCAGGGTGTACTCGAGTTCGCCGTCGCTGGTCAGACGCGGATGGGCGCCCTGCAATTGGAAATGGATGGGTCCGGGATCGGCGCCCGGCGCGACCACGAAATCGTACTCCAGCAATCTGCCCGAGGCGTACCAGACCACGTCAATGCCGGGGTAAGCTTCAGGAACCCTCACCTCGCCGAAATGTGCGGCGCCCTGGCGCCACTGCCGCCGGTCGTTGCCGAGAAAGTAGTTCGAAGTTGCGGCGCGCAGCGCTCCGCCGTGAGCTTTGGTCTGGCGGTTGGCGCCCAACAACGTCCATTCCATCCTCTCGACGTCGCCCGCGGCTTTGCCGGTTCTGAATGCGAGTTTGGCTTTTGTCCCGCCCAGCACCATGTGGCCTTCGGTGCCGCGCGCCGAGAAGCCGCCTCCCGGAAGTTCTTCAAACCAGGCGGGAATAGCCGATACCGCGGCAGACGGCGTTGACGCGAAGCCCTGTGCGCAGGCCGCGAGCGAGAGCAAACAGATGTGCTGGAAACGCATGTAGATTACATCCGGGCGCAGATGCCCAAAACTCCATTATAGGGGTCTGAAGGAGAAGGACGGGACCGGCATCCAGCCGGTTTCAACTCTCTCCGTCCGTTCCGGTTCAGGTGGGGCAACCCGGATTCGATGCGGCAGCCGTACAGCTTGGAGAGCCTTCTTCCGATGGATCCAGGAGAGGGGACTTCTCCTCAAGGTAAGACTGCATGCTTGCGACCATGATCCGGCGCCTGACAATCGTCACTGGACTCACGATCCTGGGTCCGGAGCTTTTGCGCTTTTCGGTCTCGAACGTCACCCAATACCTCGCCTATCTGGTGCTGGCGCTGATGGCTGCCTATTTCCGCGTGGGCATCCGTTCCGAGCAGGGGCACGTCCCGCTCAGCCTGGTCTTCGTATTCCTGAGCCTGATGAACGTCGAGTTCCAGGCGGCCATCACGCTGGCGGCGGCTGCCGCCCTGGTTGTCGATTGGGTGTCTCATGAAGGGCCGGGCCGCATCGAACACGCGTTGTTCAGCGCATCGGCCATGATCGTGGCTGTCGCCATGGCGCAGGTGGCCTATGTCGGCACACCCGGCACCGAGGGGCTGCACCTGGCCGCGAGATTCGTGCTGACGGCCACGGTGCTTTTCCTGGGCGTCAGTTTCCCCGCTACATTTGTCGAAGCTCCGGAAGAGCACCGGCGCATGGGGATGTTCTGGAAAGAACGCTTTCTCTGGATGCTGCCGTACTATGTCGGAATGGCGGTGCTTGCGGGGCTGTTCACTGCCGCAAGCGAGCTGTTCCGCGGCTGGCAGATCCCGTTCATCACCTTCCTCGCGGGTTACCTTGTCTACCGTTCGTACCGCCTCTACATGGGCCGTCTTGAAGATGGCCGCCGCCACGCGGAAGAGGTCGCCTCGTTGCACCTTCGCACCATCGAGGCATTGGCCCTGGCCATCGATGCGAAGGACGAAACAACGCATGCCCACCTGCAACGGGTCCAGGTCTACGCCGTCGAGATCGCACGCGAATTGCGATTGGCCCCGGAGTTGATCGAGGCTGTCAGGGCGGGGTCGCTTCTCCACGACATCGGCAAACTGGCGGTACCCGAGCACATCATCTCGAAACCCGGCCGCTTGACGCCGGAGGAGTTCGAGAAGATGAAGATCCACCCCGTTGTCGGCGCCGAGATCCTCGAACGCGTTAAGTTCCCCTATCCGGTGGTCCCCATCGTCCGCGCGCATCATGAAAAATGGGACGGATCCGGCTACCCTGACGGCCTTAAGGGAGAAGAGATCCCCATTGGCGCCAGGATCCTGTCGGCCGTCGATTGTCTCGACGCGTTATCGACCGACCGGCAGTACAGAAAGGCAATGCCGCTTGACCGCGCCATCGGCGTGGTGGTTCAGGAGGCCGGGCGCGCATTCGATCCCCGCGTCGTGGAGATTCTGGCACGGCGGTACCAGGAACTTGAACGAATGGCCCGGGCCAATCCCATCCTACCCCTGAAACTCAGCAAGGATCTGGTGATAGCAGCCGGTGAGGCCCCGGCCGCCGGCTTTGTCGGCAACGGGCCGCGGCTCAACGGTCTCCAGGTGGAAGGGGGCGATTTCCTCCAGAAGATTGCCGCCGCGCGCCATGAAGCTCAGGCGCTCTTTGAACTCGCACAGAACCTGGGCTCTTCGCTGAGTCTCGATGAGACTCTGTCGGTGGTAGCCGTGCGCCTGCGGCGGCTGATCCCCTTTGACTCGATGGCGGTCTACATCAGGAAAGACGATGTGCTTGAGCCGCACTTCGTCAGCGGGGACAACATGAGGTTGTTCGCCTCGCTATCGATCCCCGTCGGCCAGGGCCTCTCGGGCTGGGTGGCCGAAAACGGCAGGCCGATCCTGAACGGCAACCCGTCGGTCGAGCCAGGCTATCTGAACGATCCGTCGAAGTTTTCAACGCTGCGCTCGGCACTTGCGGTTCCGCTGGAGGGCATCCAGTCCATCGTTGGCGTACTCGCTCTGTATCAGGCCGACAAGGACGCTTTCAGCCGCGATCATCTGCGCATCCTTCAGGCCGTCAGTTCCAAGATTGCCCTCGCCGTGGACAACGCGCTCCGCTTCAAACAGGCGGAAACCACGGCCGTCACCGATTTCCTGACGGGCCTGCCGAATGCGCGGTCGCTGTTCCTGCAACTTGACGCTGAAATCGCCCGCTGCGAGTCCCTCATGCAACCGCTCACGGTGCTGGTCTGCGATATTGACAACTTCAAGCAGATCAACGACGAACTGGGCCACCTGGAGGGCAACAGGGCGCTGAAGGCGGTTGCATCCGGTCTTTTGCGTCAATGCAGAGAGTCCGACTATGCCGCCCGGATGGGTGGTGACGAGTTCGTCTTGTTACTGCCCGGCATGCCGCAAAGCGCTGTCGCTGAACGGATTCAACGTATGCGCAGGGCCGTTCATGACCAAACGAAGGCGGAGACCGGATGGCCGTTGTCGGTAAGCATCGGGTCGGCCTGTTTGCCCATGGATGGGCGGGACGCCGAAACGCTTCTGGCGACAGCGGACCGTAGTATGTACGCAGCTAAAGGGTTGCGTCCCCAGGCGGAGCCATCGCCGCCGCCCGGCGCTTTCACGGCAAGCTCCCGCTCTGTTAACTAGGTCCGTGACCGCGTGATTTTGCTCCTTTACGGGAAACCACTCCCGGTCGTGGCTCTGATCGGAGGCGCGCGCGTCAGAAAGCGGTCGTTCAGTAGAAACTGATCTTGCGGTCAAAGCACTAGCAGGCGGCCTGTAAGAGGACATGCCGTTTGACCGGCTCGGGCGGGCCGGCGACAGCTCAGTCCGTGGTCTTTTCGATCAGTTTCTCGACGGCCGCTGCATAGATCGCCCGTTTTCCATGCGATGTGGAACTGAACACGACCGACTGGCTGTCGGGCGTGAACACAGGCCGGCACGAGGCTGGGTCCGAGTCGCCATGCTCGCACAGGGTGAATTCCCGCTTTGTCGATCGAAGGAGCAGCAGAATGTGGGGCGAGGCCTTGCTACGGCTGGCGCCCACGAAAGCGCTGCCATTTGCGTTGGGCGCAAAACAGGCGAACTGGGTCGTCTTCGCGATGAATGCGTCAGTGCGCGAATCCACCTGCTGCTCGCGTATTTCAACCAGTTTTGACTTGTCGGCCGGTTCAAAAAGGTAGAGGATCGACTGCCCGTCGGGCGCCCAGTGAAACTGCAGCACTCGCCCGTCCGGACACTCGATGCGTCGCGGCTTCGACCCATCCAGTCCCCCGACCCAGATCGCGCCGCTTCGACTCCGCCAGGCGATCAGCGCGCGGCGAGGATTTGGCGCCAGCTCCGTTACCGGTTCCTCGGATTCGGCCAGGGTTTGCCCCGGACCTGGCCTGAGCCGGACCGACTTGATTCTCGTGCGGTTTCCGCTGGACTCACTGAAAAAGAAGGTCAGGCGGTCGGGCGAGGCGGCGATGGCGCCAGACAACGCTGCGCCAGCAGAAATGCGCGTCAGC
The DNA here is from genome assembly GCA_947084845.1 of uncultured Bryobacteraceae bacterium. Classification (GTDB taxonomy): domain Bacteria; phylum Acidobacteriota; class Terriglobia; order Bryobacterales; family Bryobacteraceae; genus PNKE01. The sequence continues at coordinate 19,672 of CAMTUE010000087.1, forward strand.
AGTTGCTCGCGGAGGCTGTCCCGTTGCAGGGCGATCAACTGGTCGCCGTCGGCGTAGACCACCCAGCGGTCGTCGGAACTGAGAGCCGCCGATTGGGGACGGAGGGCCGCGGCGTTGCTCAGAATCCGGCTGTCGCCGGTTTCCAGGGACAACCAGAGCAATTCCTGCCGCCCGGGGCGCGATGACGCCACCAGTGCCGCGTCGCTACGCCTCGAAATGCCCCCGCCCAGGGATGAGGGCATCCATGTCTCGTGTTCCGGCGAGGTGAGCCGGGTAACCGGAAATTCCGTCACCCGGTCGAGGTAACGGACTCTTTCGGGCGGCAGCGCCTGGCCCTTCCTGGATTCCTGGCCGGACAGGAGGGCTGGCGCTAATGCCATGAAAACACGTCGCGTCATGGCCCCGGAACGCGACACGGAAGACGGCATCGAATCCAGTCTAGCATTCAGCGGGCTGCCGGCTTCGCGTCGTGTCCGTGCGAGGCCGGGCTTGTTTGGTAGTGCCGCTTCAGCAGATCCGCGCCCCAGTCGCCGTTGAAATCTCTCCACACTGAATGGATGTGGTTCGATTGGTTTTGGGTGTTGTCATATTCGATCAGGAACACCGGCGTCTGCACGCGATAGTAGTGCGGTCCGCCCCTCTGCTCCACGCCGGCCCAGGCGAACCAGATCTCGCCTTTGGCCTCTTTGAGACGCGCACGCCGCTGTTCGGCCAGTTCGGCCGGCACGTTGTCGATGTATTCAGCGATGAGCGCATTCAACAGCAACTTCTGGGCAGCAGTCATCTTCGAGAAATGCAGTCCTGACGGCTTGCCCTCGATTGCGGCCTTGCGCGAGGCCGCGGACAGGATGTCCTTGTAAGCCGTCGCATCGACGATTGCCGCCTTCTTCTGGTCCGCGCTCAGCGATTCGAGCAGCGCCCGGGCCTTGTCTTCCTCGTTCCCAAGTATCCGCAGGCCTTTCAGCGGGCCGGTCCGCACTTCGGCCGGATTCGATCCAAAAAAAGTCGGATTGCCAGTCGCCGACCCATCGATGACTGTGAAGTGCAGGCTAACGTGGTGGCCTTCGATCCGGTAGCCCCACACGCCCTTCTCGGCGGGTTCGCCGAAGATGCTGAAGTGGTACTTTTCCGGATTCCGCCGTTCGCCGGAATCGCCTTCAACGGCACGCAAAACCTCTTCCAGGCTCATGATCGTCGTCGCCTTGATGTAGCCCTGCTGCGACAACCCGGCGCTGAGCAACGCCGACGCCAGGTGCTTCTGCTGGGGCGTCATCTCCCTGAGTGTCAAGCCGATCCGCGGGCGCTTGAGTGTTTTCGGGAAGTCGTCGCTTGGAATGTAGTGAAAGAAGAACCGTTCCTCTTCACCGAACGGGAACTGCGCCTTGGCGCGCTGTTCGGGCGAAAGGGATTTGAGGAAACGATCGGCGGTTTCAGCCATGCGCGGGCCGGAATGTCCGGGGTGGGCGGACACCAGGCACATCGAGAGCAGGAACACGGGGACCCAGCGTGTCATAAGGGGATTGTACTACGGGCCTTTCTCCAGACCAGTGGATATTAAGAAAGCAAGTTCATGTGATGGGTAGCATATGCTTAAATTCGCATATACTATTAGCATGAGCAATGCGATACGAAGGTTGAAGGCCGACATCCTCCAGGCGGTGGCGCATCCGACGCGGATCGCCATTGTTGAGGAACTGCAACGGGGTGAGATCTCCGCCGGCGCCCTGATCGCCCGGCTTGGCCTGGATCAAGCCAACGCCAGCCAGCATTTGGCGATTCTGAAGACTCGCCAGATCGTCTCGCACCGCAAGGAAGGCAGCCAGGTCTTCTATTCGCTGCGCGACCCGGCGATGGGCGAGATCCTCGACCTGCTCAAGCGAATGTGCAAGACACGGCTGGAAGAAACCATGAACCTGCTGGGAGAGATGGACGAGGAACGGGCGCCACGCGCATGAGGAGGCTGATTTTCGGGATCCCTGAATGGAGTTGGCGGCCGAAGCTGGTGGATTGCCTGCGCACCTATCGCCGGAGGGACCTGCGCGCCGACATGCTGGCAGGCGTGACCGTGGGCCTGGTGTCGTTGCCGCTGGCCATGGCGTTTGGCATCGCCTCGGGCGTCACCCCGCAGGCGGGCATCTACACGGCGATCATGGGCGGGCTGATTGTCGCCTTGTTCGGCGGATCGAAGATCCAGGTTTCGGGACCGACCGGCGCGTTTGTCGTGATCGTTGCCGGCATCGTCGCCAAGCATGGCCTCTCGGGGCTGCTGATCGTGACGATGATGGCCGGGGCGATCCTGGTGGGATTGGGCGTCACCGGGTTAGGCACGGCGGTGAAGTACATCCCGCGTCCCATTGTCATCGGGTTCACCAATGGCATCGCGCTGCTGATCGCATCCACGCAGTTTAAGGACTTCCTGGGGTTGAAGAATGCCGAAAATCCGAGCGAGTTTTTTGCCCGCATGGCGGCCGTGGCGCGCCACCTGAACGCGATCGACTACATGAGTCTGGCGGTGGGCCTTGGGTCGCTGGCATTGATTATTCTCATCCCGCGAATCGCACCGAAGATCCCAGGATCGATTGTGGCGCTGGTGGCGGGCACGGCTGCCGTCGGGATCTTCAACCTGCCGCTGGAGACCATCGGGACCAGGTTCGGCGGGATTCCGCAGGGGTTGCCGGTTTTTGATATCCCGGAGTTCGGGCCGTCGCTGATTCTGCCGCTGTTGCCGTCGGCGCTGACGGTGGCGATCCTGGCGGCGCTCGAAAGTCTGCTCTCGGCCGTCGTCGCCGACACGATGACCGGAGACCGTCACAACTCGAACGCCGAATTGGTCGCTCAGGGGTTGGCGAATCTGGCGACGCCGCTCATCGGCGGCATTCCCGTGACCGGCGCCATCGCCCGCACGGCAACCAACTTCCGCAGCGGCGCGCGGACGCCGGTCGCGGCTATCGTTCACTCCCTGACGTTGCTGGCGGTGATTGTGGCCGCGGCGCCGTTGGCCAAGTTCATCCCACTGGCCACGCTGGCGGCCGTGCTCTTCGTTGTCGCATACAACATGAGCGAGTGGCGGGAGATCGGGGCGATTTTGCGGCTGAGCGCCGCGGATAAATCGGTGTGGCTGATTACGTTCCTACTGACGGTGATGGCGGACCTGACGGTGGCGGTCGAAGTCGGGATGGCGCTGGCGGCGCTGCTCTACATCTACCGCGTCTCGCAGACGACCACGGTTTCCACCGTCACGCCCGACTACATTGAAGCCGGCAAGAAACACATCCTGCAAGACAAGCACGTGCCGCCGTATGTGACCATCCTGCGCATCCACGGGCCGTTCCTTTTCGGCACCACGGACAAACTGGACGAAGTGACGGCCAATCTGAGGCCCTTCGCGCCCATTGTGATTCTCCGGCTGAGAAACATGACGGCCATTGACGCCACGGGTCTGCATGCGCTGGAGCGGCTCAGCGAGCGGCTGAAGAAGAGCGGCAGGCGTCTTTTGCTCTGCGGCGCCAGAGCGCAACCGGCCGAACTTCTGCAACAGGCCGAGTTTGTCGAACATATTGGCCCGGATAACATCCTGCCGCATGTCGAAGCGGCGCTGAGGCGGGCTGAAGAGGTGCAGTCCGGCTTCTCCGGCGTGGGCGAAGAGTTCGCCAGGGACATGCGGAAGATCCGCATGTAGCGGGTTCGCTCCAGCTACAACGCGAGTTGCATCGAAGGCGCTGGCGTCAGGAGAGTCCGTACTCTTTCAGCCGGTATTGCAGAGTGCGCAGGCTGATGCCGAGTTCGCGCGCCGCGTGAGTGCGGTTGCCTGAGTGCTTTCGCAAAGCCTCCTCGATCGCCTGGCGTTCGATTTCCCTCATGTTCAACCCCTCGGAGGAGGCGAATACGCCGGCGGAAGGCCGGGCTTCGACAAGCACGAGGTGTTCGGCTTCCACGCTGTCGTCGGCCAGGATAGCTGCCCGTTCCATCACGTTTTCAAGCTCGCGAATGTTGCCGGGCCAGGAGTAGGAGCGCAGTTTCTGGCGTGCCGCCGGGGTGAACTCAGGGACGGGTTTTTCCATTCGTTGGGCAGAGTTGATGAGGAACAGCACGGCGAGTGCGTCGAGATCGCCCGGCCGGTCGCGCAGCGGCGGGATTTCGATCGGAAATGTGCTGAGGCGGTAGTAGAGGTCGCTGCGGAATCGTCCTTGGCTGGCCAGGGCGGGAAGGTCCTTGTTCGTCGCGGCAACGACTCTCACATCCACCTGAACGGTCTTGCCACCGCCGACGCGTTCGAACGACCTCTCCTGAAGAACGCGGAGAAGCTTGGCCTGGAGACCTGAATCAAGTTCACCAATCTCGTCGAGGAAAATCGTCCCGCCGTTGGCCCTCTCGAAGACGCCGGCATGACGGTCGACGGCGCCCGTGAAGGACCCCTTTTCGTGGCCGAACAGTTCGCTCTCGATCAGGCTGGGAGCCAGTGCGGCGCAGTTGACGGCGACAAATGGGCCGGCGGATCGCTTGCTGTTCAAATGGATGCAGCGGGCCAGCACTTCCTTGCCGGTGCCGCTTTCGCCGAGCAGGAGGACGGTGGCGGACGTTGGCGCGACTTTCCGGGCGAGCGAGAGGGTCTTCAGTGTCTTCGGATCGCGGGCGATGAGGGTTTCGCAGGCGAAACCGTCGGGGGCCAGCGTGGCGCACTCGAGCGGCGATGGCTCCAGAGCGAGGGCGCGCTGGACAAGCCGTCGCAACTCTTCGGGGCTGCGGAAGGGTTTTTCGAGATAGTCCACCGCGCCGCGCTTCATCGCCTCGACGGCGGTGGCTACGGAACCGAAACCGGTGATCAGGGCGAAAGCGGTGGCGGGCGAGTTCTTCGCAAACCAGTTCTGGACATCGAGGCCGCTGCCGTCGGGCAGTTTCAGATCGGAAATGACGACGCGGTAGCGCTTCTGTCCGCACGCCTTGCGGGCGGCGGCGGCGTTGTGGGCCGTGTCCACGCTGTAGCCCTCGCTCCTGAGAATCGTCTCGATCAGGCTGCGGAAACCCAGGTCGTCGTCGACAACCAGAATGTCGATCCCCGACTTCATTTCGTCCATGTCAACTCCATGCGTGTGCCGCCCGAGGCGGCTGAATTGATCGACAACTCGGCGCCCAGCGCCCGGGCCATGTTCCTCGATACCGCCAGGCCAAGGCCCGTCCCTTGGGCCTTGGTTGTGTGGAACGGTTCGAATGCGCGGCGCCTGGCTTCATGGGTGAAACCCTGTCCGTCGTCACAAACCACGATCCGGCCGGGCGCGGCCGTGACCACGACCCGGCTCCTGGCCGCCTCCATGGCGTTTCTGACGAGGTTCAATAGAATCTGTTCAAGCATCTCCGGGTCCGTTTCGAACACGGTATCGCTGTCCTCGACCGTGAGGTCCGCCGCCGACTCGTTCCGTGTGTAAAGGCCATGTTCCCTGACGCGCGCCGCCATCTCCGGCCAGGCGACCCGGCGGTTGGCGGGCTTTGGCGGCCGGGCGTAGTTGAGCAGATCGCGGACGAGGGCTTCAAGCCGTTCCGTTTGGCGCAGCGAGGTGTCCAGCATCGGAGCGATCTCCGGCGGCGCCTGTTCCCTGGCCAATTGCGTGAAACCCTTGATCGTCCCCAGCGGGTTGCGGATCTCGTGCGCGAGCACGGCGCTCATGTGGCCAAGTTCGGCCAGTTGTACCAAACGAACCTGACGCCGCCGCGCCATCAGTCCCCAAACGCCCAGGGCCAGCAAAGCGATGCCGGCGGCGAGCGAGACGCCCAGGGTTTGACGGGCGCGCGAAGTGAGAAAGTCAGCCGCGCTGACGGCGATGTCGATGCGCGCCAGCGCTTGCCCGGTTCCGGAATCCACCGGGACGGTCACCCGCCAAATCGTCTCGCCCTTCTCCAATGCGAAGAGTTGCTCGCCGCGCAGGAGCCGGTTTTCTGTATTGTTCGCGGGCTGCCGCACAATGGTGACCGCGGTCACGGCCGGCTCTTCGTCAATCAGGGATTCGCCCATCGATGCCCGGGCGGCGACCGATCCGGCCAGGCTGCGCAGATACGATTCCCTCAAGAAATCCAGATCGCGCCACACCAGGACCGTGTGAACCAGCAGCAGCGCCGGGGCGAGCATCACCAGGACGGCCACCATGGGCCAGCCCCACCTTTGGCCGGATCCTTCGCTGAACGGAATCGCCATGTACCCCATTAATGATGCAATTCTTGCGCCATTTGTGACTGGCCGGTCCGCAAACGTTGCCGGGAGTCCTGTCTGCCGCCACGAAGAATCAATAGGTTGCCGGAAGGCCCCTCAATTGCCCTAATCCAGGGTGGAGGTTCATTCCACATGAAGCACATTCTCACACTCTTCCTGGCCGCGACCCTCAGCGTCGCGCTCTTTGCCCAGAACGGCCCATCCGGGCCTCCAACCCCAACCGGCTTTGGCTCTAAACTATTGGGCCAGGCCGTGACCTCGCCTCTCCACTCTCTCGATCCGGCGGCGGTGACTGTCATCGCCGGTACGGTCTCAACGGTGAATCTGGCCGTTGGCGTCCAGCACCCGTCCATCGTCATCTCCGGCAAGACGATCGAACTGGCTCCTGTCTGGTGGATGCTCGAACGGGGCTTGGAGATCAAGGAAGGCGACAATCTCGCGGTCAAAGCTGCGCCCTGCCTGGATCCAGCCAAGACCATGCTGTTTGCGATTGAAGTCCGCAACGTCACCACCGGGACCACTCTCGCGCTCCGGGATGCGAACGGGCTCCCGCTGTGGATCACTCGCGGCGGCCGTTCACAGGGTCAGCAGATGAACTCGGGCGCGGGCAACGGGACGGCGGATTGCTCCGGCTGCTTTGACCCGGCTTCTGTTGTGACGGCCAGCGGAACGGTCGAGTCCGTCAATGCCGGGCTTGGCATCCAGATGCCAACCCTGACTTTGAAGACCAGCAAAGGACTTGTCACGATCAAAATCGGCCCTACGCGGATCCTGCTCGAAGCCGGATTCGTGATCAAGGCTGGCGATGCGCTGACGATCACCTACGGCCAGTCGGTCTGCACGGACGAATGGATCGCGCTCAGCCTCAAGAATGCAGCCGGCGAGACGGTCACGCTGCGTGACCCCACGGGGCGCATCGCCTGGTAAACGCAAAGCAATCCTCATCCATCAATCAATGCAGGCGGGCCTTCGGGTCCGCCTCTTTTATTAAGCGCTGCGACGCCACTCAGGCGCAGGCGATGGGATCAGGTTTGCGGGGCCGCCTTCGCCTTGCGCACCCACCGGCGCAGAATCAGAACGACTACGGCCAGTCCGAGCAGCGCTGCCAGCGCGGGCAGGGTATAGGCGGTCAACGACAGGTTGCCCTCGGGTTCCATGAGGACTCGGGCGCTGTACTTGGCTTTGAAGGCGTCGATGATTTCGCGGTCGCTGCGGCCCGCCTGGATCATCCGCGAAAGCTCCAGGCGCTGCTCCATGGCCGTTGGGCTGCGGTGGTGGGCGATACTCTCGTTCCAGCAGCAGGCGGCGACGAATTTGTCCTGAAGCGCGCGCTCACGCGGGCCGGCTTCCTGGGCGTGGACGGCAGGCAAGACAAGGAAGAGGCCGGTTGCCAGGAGGACACCGGCCGCGAAGGTCCTAAGTTGGCTGTATGTCATTTCTTTTCGGTATCGTGACCCATCCGCCCTGCCCGTCCGTACCTGCCTTGCATCCACAGCGGCCGGCCCTGACTATCGCGAAACGACAGCGGCTTGCCGCCCGCGAGGCTGATCTCGATGGCCACAACTCCATCCTTCATCTTATAGCCCTTGACCTCGATCACGTCGCCGGCCTTTGGGTTGAAGTCGTTCTGCATCAGATACCGCATCGAGCCTAGAGACACCTTCACCGTCTCGGAACCGCTGCGCACTTCAAGAAACGGCATGCCCTGGCCCGGCGCAGCGCTGACCTTCGACACGGTTCCCTTCAATTCGACTTTTGGCTCGGACGCGATCGGCGACTGCTCCGGCATCTGTGCGAATGCCGATGCCGCCATCAGAATTGCCAATCCAATTGTTCGATTCATGGCTTTTCCTTGATCCGCTTGAACTTCGGCAACGCCGCCATATTTAGCGGAGTGCTTCTCAATCGAGCCTATATCAGCCTCCACCCCACTGATCAGCAGTCTACGTTCCAAATCAAAAGTGGCTGATTTCAACCACATCCGGGCACTGCCGCGCAGAACCTGCGCGCATCATTGCGCAGCCGTTGCGGAGCCGCCCTCCAGAACCTGCACCCGGATCCCGCTCGGGCGGGCGCCGCCTCGTGCGATGCGCTGAGTTGCAAAGATGAAATCCTCGGGTTTGGCGTCCGGAATGTTGGCGACGAATCTCTGCGGGTTGCGATCCACCAACGGGAACCAACTGCTCTGGATCTGGACCATTAACCTGTGGCCCTTCTTAAACGTGTGCAGGATGTCCGGCATGTCGAACCCGATCTCGACGAACTCGCCGGGCGGCATGGCCTCGGGCTTTTCCATGCTCTTGCGGAATCGCGCACGGAACGGTTCGCCGCGCACCAGTTGCTGGTAGCCGCCCATCCTGTTGTTGTCCGGATCCTGGAAATCGACCGGGTAGACGTCGATCAGTTTCACGACGAAATCGGAATCAGTGCCGGTCGTTGAAACCCACAGCTTCGGGCTGACGGGTCCGGCCAGCGTCAGATCCCGTTCAAGCGGGGCGGTCTGGAAGACGGCCACGTCGGGCCGTTTCGACGCATGGCGCTGGTCGTCCACCATATACTCGCGCGCCATGCCGAGGGTGATGAAACTGGTGAACGGGACGGGCTTGGAAGGATCGCTGACGTACTGATCGAAGCCCTCGGCGGCGGGTTTGTCGAACGACAACTTGCCGCCGGCGTCGATGTAGATCGTCTTCTGTACGCTCTCTTTTGGCGGCCAGGCGTCGAAGGTCCGCCATCGCCAGGATCCGGTCTCGACCATGCGCGCCGCCGGCGCTTCCCACGTGCCGTCGCCCTTCAAGTGCGACTCAAAAAACGGGAACTCGATCTGTTCGCGATATTCCGGCCCGGTCTTGATGCCGAATTTTACCTGCCCGAGTCTGTCTCCATCGCCACGCGACCACCCGCCGTGGCTCCACGGTCCCATCACCAGGGTCACCGGCGCTTTGGGCGAATTCGACTTCGCCGCCTTGTAGACGCGCAGCGGGCCCTGCAAGTCCTCGGCGTCATACCATCCGCCGGTCACCAGAACGGCGGGCGCGATATTGCGGATGTGCGGCTCGAGGTTGCGCGACTTCCAGAACTCGTCATAGCTGGTGTGCCGGGTCAGGGCCGTCCAGTAGGGGTTTTTGAACTTGAAATACTTTTCGTCGGCGTTCGAAACCGGCCCCAGGCCGAGGAAGAACTCGTAGCCGTCCGTGGTGCCGTAGTTGAACCGTTCGGGGCGCGCGGCCTGCGCTGCCTGTCCATTCTGCGGCGAGAAGAAGGAGTAGAAGCCGAAATTGGCAGCCAGGTAGAACGCGCCGTTGTGGAACGTGTCGTCTCCGCGGAACAGATCGATGATCGGAGCCTGGGGCGAAACGGCCTTCAGCGCCGGATGAGCGTCGATCATGCCCGCGGCGGCATAGAAGCCCGGGTATGAGATACCGGTCAGGCCGGCGCGGCCATTGTTGCCGGGCACGTTCTTGAGAAGCCACTCGATGGTGTCGTAGGTGTCGGTGCTTTCGTCCACGTCCTTCGAATTGCGTTTCACCGCGAGGTGCGGCGTCATCTCGATCCACGTTCCCTCGCTTTGATAGCGGCCCCGGACGTCCTGGTAAATAAAGATGTAGCCGGAGCGCGCGTACTTCTCCGACGGACCCAGATTGCCCTTGTAGTTCTCCGCTCCGTAGGGGCCCGAACTGTAAGGTGAGCGGACCATCATGAACGGATACGCCTTGGCGGCGTCCTTCGGCGTGTAGATCGCCGTGAACAGTTTGACGCCGTCCCGCATGGGGATCATCGCCTCCTGCTTTGCGTAGTTGGCCTTGACCCAATCAATGCCCTGTCCAAACAGGAGGGAAGAGGCGCACAATAGGAGCAGAAAAGTTCTTCGTAACATCTGAACTTCCCAGTCTACCTGCCCTGGAACAAAGCCCACCTGGCCGATGTCCAACGTATGAGGGCGGCTCGGTGGTGCGTGGACCTCTCCTCCGGCCCCGCAGCGCAGAATACCGCCTTCGCCCTCCTGCTATGCTCCAATCGGACCGTCCGTCATGAAGACCATCATCGAGCCATTCCGCATCAAGAGCGTCGAACCGCTGCGCCGCACCACCATCGACGAACGCGCCGCCATCCTTGAAAGAGCCGGCTGCAATCTTTTCCTCATCGCCTCGGACGACATCCTCATCGACCTGCTGACCGATTCCGGCACGTCGGCCATGTCCACCGCGCAATGGGCCGCCATCATGCGCGGCGACGAATCCTACGCCGGCAGTCCGTCGTTTTTCCGCTTTCAATCGGTTGTGCAGGAGCTGACGGGGCTCCAGCATGTCATCCCAACGCATCAGGGACGCGCCGCGGAACGGATCCTGTTCTCCGTCCTCTGCCGCCCCGGCCACGTCGTCCCGTCGAATACGCATTTCGACACGACCCGCGCCAACATCGAATACTCGGGCGCCCAGGCTGTTGACCTGCTGCCCGCCGAAGCCCTGGACACGCAGGCGATCCTGCCCTTCAAGGGCGACATGGACACCAGCGCGCTCTCGCGGTTGATCGACACGCACGGGCCGTCCAAGATCCCGCTCATCATGCTGACCGTCACCAATAATTCCGGCGGCGGCCAGCCCGTCTCGATGGCCAACATCGAGGCCGTCAGCGCCATCGCGCGCGAGGCCGGCATTCCCTTTTACCTCGATGCCTGCCGGTTTGCAGAAAACGCCTGGTTCATCCGGGAGAGGGAAGCGGGGTACGACACCTGGACTCCGCGCCAGATCGCCCGGAAGATGTTCTCGCTCGCCGACGGCTGCACGTTCTCCGCCAAGAAGGACGCCTTCGCCAACATCGGCGGGTTCCTCTGCACGAACGACGCGCATCTCGCCGTCCAGGAAAAGAACCTGCTGATCCTGACCGAGGGGTTCCCCACCTATGGCGGCCTGGCGGGACGCGATTTGGAGGCCATCGCCGTTGGACTCGAAGAGGTTCTGCACCCGGACTACCTGCAATACCGCATCGCCTCGACGTCGTACCTTGGCCGCCATATCTCCGAACATGGCGTGCCGATTGTTCAGCCGCCGGGAGGCCATGCCATTTACATCGACGCCGGACGGATGTTGCCGCACATCCCGCCGTCGAAGTTCCCGGCGCAATCGCTGGCTGTTGAACTCTACCGCCACGCCGGCATTCGTTCGGTCGAGATCGGCTCGGTCATGTTTGGCGAGCACGCCCGTAATGAACTGCTGCGGCTGGCGATACCGAGGCGAGTCTACACGCAGTCGCATATCGACTACGTGGTCGAAGCGATTCTTGAAGTGAACGGGAACAAGCAGTCGCTCGGCGGTTACGAGATCACCGAACAGCCCGAATTTCTCAGGCACTTCTCCTGCCGCTTCAAGCCCATCACCTGAGGCCGCGAACGAAGAGAGCGGGTGCGTATCTGAGGCATCTCCACCCGCCTCAATCCAACGAGCCAACAAAGACCACCATCGGTCTCCCTTGCCGTCGAACCACATAGTCGACAGCCCGGGTCAGCTCCTTTACCCTCACGTAGCAGCCGTTGCGCGCCCACCGCTTTGTCCTTCCGTGATCGAGCCCGGCAGCGTTCATCAACTGACTTGACCGGCGCTTGAAAGCGATCGTGACTTCTGCAGGATAAGTGTCACCGCATTCGACAACCACATGAACGTGAGTCTCCCTCACGTGCGAGGCGAACAGTTTCCATCGGTGATCTTGGCAGACCTGTTGGACAGCGTCCGCGGTGAGCTTCCGTTGGGGAGGGCCGAGGTGAAATGGGGCTTCCTTCATCGCGTTGCGTTCGTATTCTTCGAGCGCGGGCGGGAAGTGGAAGCCTGTGCCATAGCAGTGAAATGTGAGCAACCAAACCATCTAACCCAAGCGTGGCTGCAATGGCGATTCCTCTCAATGTATCGCCGACGGCAGTGTCCCGAACGTGCCACGCACCCGCTCTCTTGCGTTCGCGGCCTCTGGGATCGAGGTTGCCGTCTGGCTTTGCTCGGGCAGACGCGGTTTCTTACCCGCTCTCTTGCGTTCGCGGCCTCAGGCCGGACGGTCTTGTCCGTACTTCGTCCGCACCCAGAACGGGAACCAGAGCGTTGCGAACAGGGCCAGCGCGAGGATCTCGCCGGAAAGGATGTACCATGGCCACGGTCCCATCCAGTCGAGCAACGACGCGCCCTCGGGCTTCTCGCACAGGTACATGTAGTTGGTGTGATACCACGTGTTGAACAGTCCCACGGCGGCCGCGTACACGTTCAGCACCACCATCGCCCGCCACACGCAACCCGGCCTTGGACGCATCGTGCCGGACCCCGCCAGCGCCGCCATCGACGCCACGACCAGTCCGTGGGCGGTGAAGAAGTAGATGCTGGAATACGAGCACAGCGGAGCCCATAGATCCGGCGTCAGCAGCGCCATCGCGGCGCCAGCGATGCCCGCGAAGAAGGTGAATTCAAAGACCGCCTGCCGCTGCGCGATCAGCGTGAACACGGTCAGCCACACCGTCAGGTCGCACAATTGCAGAGGCAACCCTTCAGGAAACCGGAACCCCTCAAGCGAATAGCGGTAGCCATACCAGGTCAGTTCATTGACACACAACGCCGCCGCCAAGGCCCATGTGGCCGCCTTTGGGCGTGCGCGCATCGCCCGTGCCAGCGCCCACGCCGACAGGACGATCGCCGCCAGGATACCCAGATGCCAGGCTCCGAACAGCCGCCATTCGAAGTTCATCGCTGCTCCCGCTGGGTGGCGCTATCGGCGCGCAATGCCGGGCGCGTGACGGTGTTTGTCATTCCCTGATTCCCCTTTCAATCGCGGGGGCCTGATTGACTTACCACTGAACGGGGACGCCGGGTTCGAGCGCCCAGACACGGCATTCAGGATCCGCCAGGCGTTCGCACAAGGCCTCGGGAGTTCCGACCAGAGGGGGGAAGGTCCCAAAGTGCATCGGGATGATGGTCCTGGCGCTCAATAGGCGGCAGGCCAGGGCCGCTTCCAGGGGGCCCATGGTGTAGAGATCGCCGATGGGCAGGAAGGCGAGTTCAGGCTTGTAGAGTTCCGCATACAGGCCCATGTCGGAGAAGACCGATGTGTCGCCCGCAAAGTAGATGTTGCGGTGGTCGGGCAGATGGAGGATGAAGCCGCAGGGTTCGCCGCCGTAAAGGATCTTCCCTTCATCGGCGATGCCGGAGCTATGCTGGGCATGGGTCATCGTGACTCGCACAGGCCCGGCCTGCTGGCCGCCGCCTTTGTTCATGCCGCAGGCGTTCTCGACGCCCTTGGTCTCCAGCCAGGCGCAGATCTCGTAGTTGGCGATGACCTGGGGCTTGAACTTGCGCGCCAGCGAGACGGCGTCTCCGATATGGTCGAAGTGGCCGTGCGTGATGAGCATCGTGTCGATGCGGGTGATCTCGAAGCCCTCCGGATACTTTGGATTGCCCGTCATCCATGGGTCGGTCAGAATCTGCTCGCCCGTTTCCAATGTCAGAAGAAAAGTGCTGTGGCCCAACCAGGTGATGTCGATCATCGCGTGAAGTGATCCTCTGGATATCATTCTAGTCCGAGTGGGGCAGCGCTTCCGCGCTGCAGCCGGCTTTCCATCCGGCTTGCCTCTCCGTTCGTCAAAATCGATGAGACTCGTGTCTCCGCCGGCGCACTAATCCGTCCCTAAATCCCTCGGAATCATCGACGCGGCCTCGGCTTGCACGGATCGCGATCCAGTCCAATGGGTGCGCTATGGTAGTTGATCTCTCCAACATTCAGGCCCCTGGTTTGGAACCTGGGAACCTGGGACAGCCTTATAGCTGGTATGGGCGTGTTTTGAGCGAAGCGAGTTTTCCACAGCCGCCGCCGGCGTTCATCTGTGGAAATCATCCTTCGCCGCCCTTGCAATCGCCGCCCATCGGCGTTAGCAC
>CAMTUE010000088.1:0-8669 GCA_947084845.1 uncultured Bryobacteraceae bacterium
AAGCGTCGTCACACTACCGGCGGCGGCCTGCACGGGGGGCGGCGGCAGTTGCAGCGCGGCGGATCCGGCGACTGTCCAAGTCACGTTCCAGCTTTCGAACGATCCGGCGGTCTCCACAGGTACTTACAGTTTGCCAGTCGTTTTCACGCTGAGCAGCCTGTAGTGATCTGAAGTCAACAAGTTGGGAGAGGAGTACAAGTATGAAAAAGACTTTGTCTTTGTTGTTTGTCCTGGTTGTCCTGGTGGCAGTGACGCCGGCCGCTTTTGGCCAGTTCACGAACCCCGCGACGACCAACATCACTGTTACCGTGGCTGCCGAAGCCGCGCTGTCGGTTGCGGCTACCACACCGCTGACGACCGGCACGGCGCTGTTTGACAACTATACGGGGTCCACCGCCTTCACCTACAAGGTGCGGACAACGCAGTCTACAGGCAGCGGCACGATCACTGCCCAGGTGACCGCGGACTTCAGTCCCGTGGGCGGCCCGTCGGTGGCCACTTCGGGGGCGACCGGCAACACGCTGAGCTACGGCTGCACGGTGAGCGCTCCGGGTTCGGGTTGCTCGACTTCGCAGACGGCCAGCACGAGCGCGTCGACCGGTATCGCGACTTTCGGCGCTAACGCCCGTTCGGCGAAGGCCGGCAACAGCGGGTCGTTGGCGTGGGTGCTGGTGAACGATCCGCAATACCAGACGGGCAGCTACCAGGCGACCGTCATGCTGAGCATGTCGGCTCTCTAACCCCCATCCCGGAGGAGCAATGAAGACGATGTGGTGGGCTGCGCTGGTCAGCTTCGCGGGTTGCATCGGGGCGATGGGACAAACCAATGTCACGTCGTTCACGGTGACGCCCACGGCGCTGAGCTTTGCCGCGATCGACCCGGATGCGGGCGGTCCGGCGGCGCAGTCCTCCACGGCCGTTACGCGGCTGACGAATACGGGCGTCCTGCGGCCGTGGACCCTGTATGTTGAATCAGAAACGGCCACGCTGGCCGGTTGCGCTCATATTCCGGCCTCGGCTCTGGTGGTTACTTGCACTACCGCCACCGCGGATTCGAGTAACTCGTCGGGGAAGGCCTACTGCAACAGTTCGCCGGTTCCGGTTTCGACATCGAGATCGGTGATCGCCAACGGGGCGCAGGGCAACCGTGATGTCACGATCACCGTTGGATTCCAGGTCTCGTTCGCCGACAGTTGGCGGTATCAAGCGGTGCTGGCTCCGGCTTGCACAGTCTCATTACGTTACACGGTGGATGCCCCATGAGAACACTCGCAATTCTTTTCTTGTCATGTTGCGCGCCCATGGTGGCGCAGGTTGGCATCGGCTTGTCGCCGATGCGGGTTGAGATGAAGATCGGTCCGGGCCAGAGCTACTCCGGGGCGCTTGAGCTGACCAACGAAACCGGCGGCAAGATGCGCATTCGCGGCGAGTTGCTTGACTTCATGCTCGATCGGACGATGACGCCGCAATTCGCTCGGACGATGCCGGACGAGGCTGCATGGAGTTGCCGCGAATGGCTGACGGTGAACCCGATGGAGAGCGAAATCGGCGACGGCGAGAAGCTCATCATTCGCTACACGATCCGCGTCCCGAAGGAGGCCCAGGCGCGCGGATTTCATTGCGCGGCCGGATTCACGGCACTGACGCCGGCGGGCGAGGCGAAGGCGATCGGTATTCGGAACGTGGTTCGGGCGGTGGCGGCGTTCTATGCGACTGTTGGCGACAACAAGGCGCGGGGCGAGGTGAGCGGATTGAAGATCGAAACCACGGGGAAGGTGAACAATGCCGTGGTGTCGATCAGGAACGACTCGGAGTACTATTTTCGTCCGGCCGGCAAGCTGGAACTTCTCGGCGGAGATGGCAAGGTACTGGAGACGGTCGATGTTCCTCCATTCCCGGTATTGCCGAAAAGGGAGCAGCGGTTCGTGGTTCCCATCGCGACCGATCCCGCGGCGGTTGACACGCTGCGGGTGAGGGTCGACCTGGGCATGGACGAGGTTCAGGAAGCGACGGTCAGACTGGAAAAGGGCGGTGACGCGGCTCACTAACATCATCGCCGGAATGGCGATTTTGGCCTGTTGCGCCGCAAGCGCGCAGGAGTCCAAAGGGACGGCCGATGTGGCCGCGCAGGGCTTCTATTCGCCCGGCGGCAATGACGCGTACAAGGCGACCACGGGCATGGCGGCGAATTTCCGTTACATTTTGTCCGGAGGGATGCTGCTGGAAGGCAAGGCGGAGAACTACTCGGCATCCGGATTCAGGTTGACGGAAAACTACCTGACCTTGCGCGGAGTAGCGGCCGGAGGATGGCGGCTGGAGTTCACCGCGGGCGACCTGACGGTGCCCGGACGGCAGCTTGAGTTCTTCACCCCGCAGCTTTACTCGCCGCTGTACCGGCTGCGCGGCGCGCGCGTCCAGGGCCTGCGCGGACGGTTCGGCTGGAGCGCCTACAGCGGCGCGGTGACGTATCTGGAAGGACCGCGACTGCCGTTTTCGGTGCTCGGGCCGCAGACCCGGAGCGGCGGCGGAGTGACCTGGAAAGCCACCGGGACGCTGGAGTTCGCCGGGCAGTTCGATACGATTTCGACGGCTCCGGAGGGGATGTCAGAGCGGCCCTATCTGCTTCAGCCGGGCCGCCGTTACGCGCGTTCGGCGCAATCCACGGCGATGGTGTCGTGGAAGCCCGCGAAGCAGTTCAAAGTGTTCGGCGAAGCCGCGCACACCACCGGCAAGCCGATGGACACGACGACGGTGAACCCGTCGCCCTGGAACGCGATGGCGGCGGCGGAATACGAGAACGGCCGGTGGGCGGGACGGGCGAGCTATGCCCGCCAGTCGGCCGGCTACACGCCGGTGGCGGGCTACTATACAGGCGACCGCGGCGGCGGATTCGTTGAAGGACGCGTCCGTCCGTGGAAGCGCGTCGATGTGTTCGCCTCGGCCGGGAACCAGCGCAATAACTTTGAACGCAATCCGTCGGTCTGGACATTCATGTCGTCATCTGCCAACGCGGGAGTGTCGGCGGAGATCCCCGGCGGCGTGAACGTGACGGCGCAGGTGTCTTCGATGTCGTTGGAATCGGAATCGCCTGTGGGCGAGAAGAACCGCAGCCACAACCGTCAGTTGATGCTGATGGCGGCGAAGAGTTACGGCCGCCAGACGACGCGCTTCTCGTGGCGGAAGTTCGATATGGAGTATGCCGGCGCGCCGTCTTCACAGGTCGCGTTTGAAGGGGAGCAGACTGTGAGGCTTGGCCGCTGGACAGCCTCAGGCGCGGTGCGATGGAACAATTCGCGGTCAAGCGAAAGCCGCGATAGCGTTTTCGTGCGCGCGATGGTGCAGGGGGCGCTGCGGCGCGCCACGTTCCACGCCTACACCGAACTGGGCCGCGATCTGGCCAACCAGACGCTGTTCGCGATGAACCAGGTTCAAACGACGGTGGCCGGATTCAGCATGCCTGTCGCGGGCGGCTGGACGGTGCAGGGCGAGGTGCTGAAGAGCAGCATCGCCATGGCGCTGAATCCGCAATCGGCGTTCGTGCTGGCGTCGAATGGGGTGCCGGTCAGTCTGTCGCTGGGCGGCATGGACCGGCTCAATATCTTCATGCGAGTGTCGCGCCACTTGAGTTGGGGCGGCGCGGCGCCATCGTCGGCCTATGCGGCGACGCTGGCCGGAGTCGCGCCCGTCGTGGGATCGATCGAGGGCATCGTCAAGGAAGAGGATGGACAGGTGGCTGCGGGCATCCCGGTCGTTTTGGACGGCTACAGGACAGTCCACACCGACGATCAAGGCCGTTACCGATTGGCCGACGTGATACAGGGCCAACACAAGATCGAACTCTCGCCGCGCGAGTTGCCCGCTGAGTATGACCCGGCCTCGGGCGGACCAAGCCAGATCAACGTGCGCAGCGCCAGGACCGAACGGCGCGACTTCAACCTGGTGCGGCTGATGAGCCTGACGGGCCAGGTGCTGGCGCCGCCGAACTCGAAGGTGGAAGAGATTGTCATTCGCCTGGAAGGAACGCGGCGATTGACGACCCCCGACGAAGACGGGCGATTCGCGTTCTACAATCTGCCGGCGGGCGATTACGTGGTGGTCCTCGATGGATCGACACTGGCCGAGGCGCGGCGGTTGTCGGGACCGGGAAGCGCGGCGGTCAGCCTGCGGCGTGGCGGCGAACCGGTTGAAGTGATCTTTGGAGTGGAAGCGGTCGAGGTGGTGAAACCGGTCCGGAAGATTGAGTTGAAGTAAGCGGTCCGATGCGGAAACAGGGTGGGGTTTTGAGGACTGGCCACGCACACGATCGACATGTCCTGCTGCCCGGCGGCGGGCGGGCTGAAGCCCTTTGCAGGCTGAAGCCCGCCCCACAACGCGGGGTTAGGGGCGGATGGTCCAGCGGAGCTTGATGGCGATCAGTTCGCCTTCCGGAGCCATCGCCTTGTCGTGAGGGGAGAGATAGAGGCGTTTCCAGCCGCGATTCCAGACGAAGAACAGGTCGTTGCCGGGTTTGATGGTCCAGCGCAGGCGGGTGTTCTTGCCGAAGTTCCGGCTTTCGTCGTCGTACTGCAAAAAGCTCGTCAGCACAACGTTCGGGCTGAAGGCGTAGGAGAGGTTGGTCTGGTAGAGCCGTTGCGCGAAGTTGCCTTGCTTGAGGCGGGCGAAGTTATGTTCCGAGCCTACGCCGGCGGTCACGCGGCCGGACGGCGCGGTCCAGGCGAGGTTGGTTTCCTGTTGCAGCAGCGAGCCTGTGTAGAACGAGCCGAACCCGGTTTGAGTGGAGAACACCCACGGGCGGTGGGACGAGGTTTCAATGTCGAGTTCTCCACGGTTGAAACGGTAAGGGCCGACGGGCAGAACGACGCCATCGGCAACCTCGAAATCGTAGGGCAGGAATTCGTACTGGGGCGTGATTTTGAACTCCAGGCTGTCGCCTGAATTGAAGTCGAAGTTGGCCGGAGTGAATTCGTACGACCAGGATTCGTTGAAGCCGCGGAGATTGTCTACGCGGGAGTAGTAGTTGCGCAGCCGGTATTTTCGGATCCAGTCGAGGGAGGATCCGCGGGCCGGGCGCGGCCCATAGGAGCAGCCGGCGCGGTGCTGGCGGGTGCCGGGCCGGGGCAGGAAGCCGAGTTGGGGATTGAGGCTGTCGCCGAATTCGAAAGTCTGGATGAAACAGTCCAGCCGGTCGTTCGGGTAGTCGACTTTGTAGCCCCAGCCATCACGCCGTCCGGTCTGCGGGCCGCCGCGCGTCATGACGGTCCAGGCGCCGACGAGCAGGTTCTTATCCTTCATGAAGCGGGAGGTGCGCCATACGGCGTCGAGGCCGGCGAGGGTGTTCTTGGTGACGCCATCGGGGCTGCCGTTGGTGATGATGGCGCCGATGCGGAGTTCGCGGGTGAGGTCGTAGGAGAAGCGGCCGGCGAAGAGGTTGGCGCCGGGGACGCCGCGGATGTCACGCGTTTTGACGTTGAGCAGGCCGATGTTCCAGCGTCCGGCGCGGCCGTTGAGTTTGATGCCGGCGTCGATGGGGACGAGTTGGCCGCGATAGAGGCCGATGCGGCGGCTGAAGAAGGGGATGAACTCGCGTCCGAGACCGAGGCCGAATTCGAACTGGTTTGAACCTTCGAGGAAGAACGACCGCCTTTCGGGGAAGAACAAGGGAAAGCGGGTGAGATTGAGCTGGCGGGAGTCGACCTCGGTCTCGGCGAAGTCGGTGTTGGCGGTGAAGACGGCGGCCATCTGGGGCGTGATACGCCAGGTGACGTCAAAGCCGGGCTGGCCCTTCCAGTTTTGGTGAGGCGTGTTGAAATCCTTGGCGGAGCGACCGGCGATGAAGGGGCTGATTTCGAGGCCCTTGCCCTGTTTGAGGATTTCGACGCCTTCGAGGCGGCCGGCGCGGCTGAAGTCGGGCAGATAGGAATCAAGCGTGGGCGAAAAGGCGCGCAGGACGGTGCGGTCGCGGGCGACATTCCTTTCGAGGTTGATGCCCCAGGAGGTTTGCCCCTTGGTGAAACTGAGGGTGCGGGCGGGGATTTCGAATTCGGCGGTCCAGCCCTGGGGCGTGCGGTGGATGCGGGCGTCCCAGATGCCGTCCCAGTCGAGCGAGGAGCGCTCGGGTCCTGAGATGAGGCCGTCGAGGCGGGCTCCGGCAGCGTTCACTTGAAAGAGGTACCCGGTGCGGCGGTCGCCAAAGGTATCGAAGACGACGGTGACGGCGTCGTCGCCTTCCTGTCCGGCGTCGCGGGTCATGGTGTGGACGGAGATGCGGGAGGGATCGGGGTCGACGCACTCGAAGGCGATGTAGATGGTGGATTCGGTCAGCACGACTTTGGCCGAGGTCTTATAGGGGGTGGGCGCGCCGGGGTTGGGCGATTGCTGGGTGAATTCGAAGGTCTTGGCGGACGCCCAGGCGGCTTCCGTGGGATTGCCGTCGAGTTGGATGCGAGGCGGTTCAGCCTGAATTGGGAGCATCAGGCATGGAAGTAGGAAAAGTGCTCGCACGCATCAAGGATACCGCGATAATGGGGCATGATCCGGTGTTGGTTCGTTTGGTTGGGATTCGCTCTGTCTTCGCTGGCGCAGCCGCTGGTGGTGGTGGCCATCGACGGGTTGCGGCACGACTTCATTGAAGTCCACGAGATGCGGAATCTGGCCCGGCTGCGGGGCCAGGGCGCGTCGGTCGAGCGGATGAAGCCGAGTTTTCCCTCGACCACGTTCCCTAATTTCCACACGATGGCGACGGGTCTTGAACCGTCACGCCACGGCATGGTTGGCATGGTGTTTTACGACCGTGCGCGGAAGAGCCGGTTCAACTATCAGACGACCTCGACCGATGGTTCGTGGTATGGCGGCGAACCGTTCTGGGAGACCGCCGGGCGGGCAGGAAAGACCGTCGCGACGTTTTTCTGGCCGGGTACTGATGCGGGCGTGAATGGCAAGTGGCCGGCGTACTTTCGCCGTTACGACTATCGCGTACAGCATGACGAAAAGATTGCCCAGGTGGGCGAGTGGCTGGCGATGAAGGGGGCGCGGCGGCCCGATCTGATCGTCGTCTACTTCTCGGATATCGATTCGGCGGGACATCGAACGGGGCCCTTGTCGACCGAGACGCATGAAGCCGCGCGGCGCGTGGACGCGGCCGTGGCACGTGTCAGCGAGATGGCGGTGAAGGCGGGGGCGACGCTGCTCATTGTCTCCGACCATGGGCAGAGCGCGGTGGAAGGGCATCTGGATCTGACGCCGCTGGCCGACTTCAAGGGGTGCATCGCGGCCAATGAGGCGCCGATGACGATGCTCTATTGCGATGACGCGGAGCGCGTTTACGCGGAGTTGAAACCGAAGGAGACGGGTTGGCGTGTTTACCGGCGGAATGAGACGCCGGCGCATTTGAAGTACCGCGACAATCCGAGGATCGGCGATCTTGTCATCCTGCCGGACCGGCCGATGATCGTGCAGGTTCTGCCCGCGGGCGACGGGTCTACAGCCGTGCCGCATCTGAAGGGGATGCACGGCTACGATCCGTTGGCCAACACTGAAATGGATGCGCTGCTGATTGGAGTTGGCGGGCCGTTCAAGGCGGGGGCGCGGGTGGCGGCGGCACGGAACGTGGATGTCGCGCCGCTGATCCTGAAACTGGTGGGAGTCGCCGCGCCGAAGGGGATCGACGGGGATCTCAGTCGTGTGCGAGGGCTGCTGAAGTGATCATGCGCTCGATGTCGTCCCAGAGTTCCTTGTCGTATTCGAGCAGGACGTGCGCGCCCATGAAGAACCGTTTCAGCCAGTAGTGTTCGTTGGCGTCGATGGTCTTCTCGCGGCCCTTGTACGTAATGCGTCGGTTGATGAGAAGTTCCGTGCGGGAGGTGTCGGCGGCGTGGATTGCCCGCGCGCCTTTGACGAACCAGTGGTCACGCTGATAGATATTGCCAGCGCGGCGGACGTTGGCGGGCACGCTGTAGGTGTCGCGGCCGTAGCCATCGACGACGAGGGCGAATTGCACGGGGACGCCCATGGTTTCAAGCATGCGCGCCAACCTCAGGACGGCGCGCCCGCCGAGAGACTGCCCGAAGAGCACAACGCGCGCGCGGCCGGCTTCTTCAGGCGAGAGCGTGCCGTCGCGGTCGAAATCATTCGCCTCGCGCACGAGCCTGACGCCGAGGTCGAGCGAGTGGTTCTCGACGGTCTCGACCCACACGCCGGGCAACTGTTTGCGCTTGATGGCGATGGCCGTCCTGCGAATGGCGCGGACCGGGTTATCCCAGCGGTCCCACCCGCCGGTGATTCCGAGGACGAGCGTTTCACCGGGCTTGACGGGCAGGGGCGTGACGAAGTCGTCGAAGGTCTGTTTGCGCGAGTCGGCGCGGGCCGTCAAAGCAGCGAGAGAAATCAGCAGGGCGATGTGTAACGAACGAGCCATTGGTGGATATTGTCTAGTGTGATGGATGCGCAGGAGCGGTTGCCAGGTTTCGCCGAGGTCTATGGGACCTGCGGGCGGGACGTCTGGCGATTTGCACTATCGCTTTCCGGCGATCGGGCGTGGGCGGACGATCTGACAGCCGAGGCGTTCCTGCGGGTGTGGGAAGCCGGCGGCCGCGTGGAACTGGTCTCGGTCAAATCGTACTTGTTCGCCATTGTCCGCAACCTGTACTTGAAGGAACTCGGCAAGCGGCGGC
>CAMTUE010000089.1:0-39490 GCA_947084845.1 uncultured Bryobacteraceae bacterium
ACGCCGAGGTCGAGCGAGTGGTTCTCGACGGTCTCGACCCACACGCCGGGCAACTGTTTGCGCTTGATGGCGATGGCCGTCCTGCGAATGGCGCGGACCGGGTTATCCCAGCGGTCCCATCCGCCGGTGATTCCGAGCACGAGCGTTTCACCGGGCTTGACGGGCAGGGGCGTGACGAAGTCGTCGAAGGACTGTTTGCGCGAATCGGCGCGGGCCGTCAAAGCGGCGAGAGAAATCAGCAGGGCGATGTGTAACGAACGCGCCATTGGTGGATATTGTCTAGTGTGATGGATGCGCAGGAGCGGTTGCCAGGTTTCGCCGAGGTCTATGTGGCCTGCGCACGGGACGTTTGGCGATTCGCGTTGTCGCTGTCAGGCAATCGGGCTTGGGCCGACGATCTGACAGCCGAGGCGTTCCTGCGGGTGTGGGAAGCCGGCGGCCGCGTGGAACTGGTCTCGGTCAAATCGTACTTGTTCGCCATTGTCCGCAACCTGTACTTGAAGGAACTCGGCAAGCGGCGGCGGATGACGGAGGTGGTCGACCGGCCACAAGCGGCGCCGACGGCGGGTGCGGAACTCGAAGAGGTGTTGCGGATGCTTCAAATGTTGCCCGAAGACAGCCGGGCGGCGCTCATGCTGCGCGCCGAGCAGGACATGAGTTACGCCGAAATCGGCGTGTTGCTGGGCATGAGCGAAGGCGCAGCGCGGTTGAAGGTGCATCGTGCGCGGGCACGGCTGGAAGAGATGAGGAGCGGGACATGGAAAAAGTGAAAGGCGGGTTGTTGCCTCCGGACTTGGGGCCGGGACGCGATGTGGCGCTGGAAGCGTTGCGGCGGACGCAGGGCGCGATGCGGCAGCGAGGACGCGCGCTGGGTTTGGGGCTGGTGTTGACGGCCTTGGCGCTGGTCTGCTTGCCCGATGGCAAAGGACTTGTCGAGGGGTTGCGAATGGGCGGCGTGCCGCTTGCGGCAGCGTTGCTGGCAGTCGCTGGATACTACTGGTGGCGTTACCTGGGCGCCTGCAAACGGTTGGCAGGGACTGGCATGGCTCCTGCGCGTTCGCTTAAGGCGCGTTTGGCTTGGGCGTTTTGCGGGTGGTTTGTTGGTGTCGCGGTTGGCGAACTGGCGTGCGCGGCGTTCGGGCTGCGCTCGACGTTGCCGCTTTTTACCGGCACAGCCGTGGGCTTCGGTGCACTATGGGCCGGCGGGAAGATCGGTGAACTCTCCGAAGCGGCACAGGCCCGGACTGTACATACGCTGTTTGGCTACGATAACTTCGACGACGATCAGGGCAACGGGTAGCCGAGGCTGTCACGGAGAGTGCCCCGGCGAGCCGCCTCCGTAAGGGGGCGGCATGTTTTTGCCGTACCTCGCGCTTACGCACGAGGCTCGCCAGGCGCGGTTGCCGCTTTGGCGATATGCTGGCGGCGTGACTTATTTGATCACGTTCTCATGCTATGGGACGCATTTGCGGGGGGACGAACGTGGTTCGGTGGACCGCCGTCAAGCGGTGCCTGGGTTGCCGTTGATCGAGCCGAATGCGCGGCAGGTGGCGGCGAACCGTTTGCGAATGACGGATCCGATTTGCCGGTTGGATGAAGGGGAACGGGCGGTGGTCATCGCGTCGATCCAGGAGACGTGTGCGCTTCGCGGCTAGGGTCTGTTCGCAGCGCACGTCCGGACCGAGCATGTGCACGCGGTGGTCTATGCCGAAGTCAATCCGGAATCGGTTGTCCGTGACATGAAGGCGTATGCGAGCCGGCGGCTGAATGAACAGGGCTCGCGGGTGGAGAGACGGTGGACGCGGCGGGCAAGCACACGCTGGTTGCGGTCGCGGGAGAGTGTGATGGCGGCGGTGCGATATGTGACAGAAGGGCAAGGTGAGCCCATGGCGGTGTTTGTGGCGGAAGAGTTTGCTCCGCGATGATGTTGAGGCGGTCCCGGCGAGCCGCCTCCGTGAGTGGGCGGTGTGCTTGTTATACCTCGCGCTTACGCACGAGGCTCGCGGCGCGTCGGGTCCGGAATGGGCGGCGGTGGCAGGTTGGTGTACCTCGCGCTTACGCACGAGGCTCGCGGCGCGTCGGGTCCGGATTGGGCGGCAGTGGCAGGTTGGTGTACCTCGCGCTTACGCACGAGGCTCGCGGCACTCTGTCAGGGGAGCGGATAGCCGAGGCTGTCGCGGAGCCAATCGGCGTTGTCCTTCACCGCCGCGCGCAGGGTCTCCAATAGTCGCTCGCGCTTTTCGAAGAGGCGGTAGCCATCTCTTGGACGGAGGTAGCCGCGGGATTTCGGATCTTCGAGATAGATCTGATCGAGACCCACCTCCGCAGCGCGTTCCTCGTAGCGTTTGCGGTTGTCCAGCAACGCCTTGACGATGAACGGGACCACGGCCGAATAGTCCGATTGCATCGACTCCGTGGTCTTCATGTAGTGGTCCTTGTCGACCTTGCCCCAGGTGACGGCCTCGGCCGGGAAGCAGGACGAGAGCGACCCGTCGGTGACCGGGGCCGAGACGATCTGCACGTCGAACTGGTAGCCGCGGACATCGGGCAATCCCAGCACCTGGCCCAGCGCGGGTTCGGGTTGAAGGTTAAAATTCTTCGGCACGCCGCCGCCCAGAATCCACGTGCCGAAGGCGTGGGCATTGTTTTCGAAGAGGCCCCAGTAGTGGTAGGCGCAGGACTCGAAGACTTCGGCGTGGATGTCGAGTTCGAACTTGTAGTCGTCGATGAGACCGGCTTCACGCATGGCCCAGAGCTTCATCGAATTCAGAAAGATCGAGCCGTCGCCGGGTGCGCCGACGAAGTAAGGGATGGCCATGCGATGGCATGTCGCGAGCATCCCGGGCTCGACGCCGTTGCGCTGTTCGAGTTTTTCGAGCCAGGCGCCGAGGCGGTAGCGGAACTCGGGGCCGGTCATCTTCGACTGAAATTCGGGCAGTTGAAGGAGGGCGGAGAAGAAGCGGTCCTGGTCGAGCAGGACGTCTTCGTCGAAGGCCATGTCGGTGACGCGGATGGTTCGTTCATCGCGCAGGGCGGCGTCGTCGCCGAAGATGGGGACTTCGTGGACGGGTTCGGGGCGGCCGGTGAGCGAGCGGTGGCCGTCGTGGTAGCACATGGCGTCGGTGCCGCTGATGTAGGCGATCCAGCCGGTTTCGAGAAGCGGATTGAGCCAGGTTTGATGCTGGCCGCTGACGGTGACGGGTCCGGCGAGGGCGAGCGTGAGCGGGCAACCCATGCCGATGGCGGTGTCGAGGATTGTGTAGACACGCCGGAGATAAGCGCCGCCGAATGCGGGCAGACAGTGGCGGAAGAGTTCGTCAAGTGTCGCGACTTCGTCCACGCGGCGCGTGCGGACAGTGCGGCGGGCATCGCAATCGGAATGGTTCATGTCGGGGGGCTCAGTCTTGAAGCTAACAAGTCGCGGCAACTTCGGGCAAGACGCGTGCGTCGACTTGAGCGACAATACATTGCAGAGTGTTGAGGAGGAAGTCCGATGAAACGAATCGCATTGTTGTTGATGGTGGCGGTGTGTGGCGCAGTTTACGCGCAGTCGCGGTTCACCGAAGTTCAGCCGAGGCGGACGCGGGACTATGACGAGCGGCGCGACAACGGCTATTGCGTGGTCCGGTTGCGCGTGGATGACGAGGTGATTGTTCACATCAGGGGCAACCTGTTGGGCTTCGAGACCTTGCGCGGGCGTGACGCTCACGACGAAGGGTCGGAGTGTTCGCAGGCAATGCCCGCGGGCAATGCGCTGGCCAACTTTCGTTTCAGGGGCGTGGATGGCCGCGGCCGCGTGGAACTGGCCGAGGATCCGAATCCAGGCAACCGCTTCACGGCACGCGTGCGGATTCAGGACTCCAAGGGCGGCGATGAGGGGTACACGTTCCGGGTGCAATGGGAGAATCGCAATCCGGGCGCGATGAACGATTCGTCCGGGTTTGGAGGGCGCCGGTCAAGCACAAACGACAGTTCGGGATGGGGTACGTCGACCAGCGCTGGTTCGAACTCCGGATGGGGTACCTCGACGAATTCAAGCGGCAGCGGGTGGGGCACTGGAACCGCCACCGGCGGCGCCTGGGGACGGAGCGATTTCGAGGAAACCGCCACAGGCTCAGGCGTGGCCCGGATGACCGGGCAACCGGATTTGAATCTCACGTCGACGCGGCTGCGGCTTCGCCAGGGCGGCCAGTTCATCCTGGAGATCGCCGGCGCCGAGACGGTCCGGTTCACTGGAAACTGGCGGCGTGACGGCGACACCGCGATTCTGGACATCAACAACGGTTTTGCCACCGGCGGCGCCAATGGGACAGGACGCGCGGTGCTGGTCAACAATCAGATTCAAAGCCTTACTTTGGACGGCCGGAACCGCACGACGAACGCTGCGTTCAAGGTTGAATTTCGAAGCGGCGCGGGAAGGCGCGGATTCGGGCGCTAGGCTCCGCGGCTGAGGCTGGAAGCGGGAGCAAGCCCTTTGCGGGGTCACGCCTTTTGCGGGCTGAAGCCCTTTGCCGGCTGAAGCCCGACCCACCTCAGGAGAGGGAGGCTCGGATTGCCTCGGCGATCCGCATACTGTGTCTCTCGACTTGCTCAGGGTCGGCGGCTTCCACCATGACCCGGGCGAGAGGCTCAGTGCCGGAGAATCGCACCAGGACGCGTCCGCTGTCGCCGAGTTCGGCTCTGGCGCGATCGAGAGTCCGCTGAACCTCGGGCATGTCTTCCAGGGGGCGCTTGACCTTAAAACGGACATTGACCAGTTTCTGCGGATAGACCTCGAAATCGGCCGTCAGTTCGTCGAGAGTCCTTCCTGTGCGCCGAACCACGTCGAGGGCGCGCAGCGCGGACAACATGCCGTCGCCGGTTGTCGCGTATTGACGGAAGATGACGTGGCCCGACTGCTCGCCGCCCAGGGGGAGGCCGGAGCGGGTCATCTCTTCGAGCACATACTTGTCGCCGACCGATGTCCGGCGCAGCGCGATGCCGTCCCGCATCAGAGCGCGTTCAAATCCGAGATTGGACATGACCGTGGCGACCACCGCCGGTTCAGCGCCGGCGTATGCGCCGCAGGCCAGCAGGTCACGGGCGGCGATGAGCAACAGGTGGTCGCCGTCGAGGATCCGGCCCGAGGCCGAGACCATGATGCAGCGGTCGGCGTCGCCGTCAAAGGCCGCGCCACAACCGGCGCGGATGTCGACAACGGCTGTGCGCAGGCTCTCGACATGAAGCGCGCCGCAATCAAGATTGATGTTGCGGCCGTCGGGCGCGCAGCCTGTGCGGACAACATCAGCGCCTAACTGCGTGAACAACTCAGGGCCGAGGTGCGATGCGGAACCGTTGGCGCAATCGAGTACGATGCGCATCCCGTCGAGGCTGCCATTGAAGGTGGAGGCGAGGAAACTGATGTAGTGCCGGTCGAGACTGTCGTCCACCCGGAGGGCGACCGGCGACGGATCGGGATCTCCATCAAGGATGGCGAAGATGCGCTGCTCGAGCTTGTGCTCCATCGCGTCGGGCAGTTTGAACCCGGAGTGGTCGAAGGCCTTGAGCCCGTTGTCCTGATACGGATTGTGCGAAGCCGAGATCATTACTCCGGCGACGAAATCCTCGACTTTGGTGAGATAGGCGACACCGGGAGTTGTCGACAATCCTGCAAAATGGACCTCGACGCCAGCCCGCCTCAGGCCGCCCGCGACATGTCGGGCGAGCCACTGTCCCGATTCGCGCGTGTCCGTGCCGATGACAACATGCGGGCGCCCGCCATGGGGGGCGTGCGCCGCCGCCCATTCGCCCAGAGCGCATCCGAAGGCGAAGACCGTCTGTCGATCCAGCGGGGCCTCGCCCGCCACGGCTCTGATCCCGTCAGTACCGAATAGCTGGCGTGACATCAATGTTGTTGGCCGGTTGGCTTCATTTCCGTGGTGGAGCCGGGGAGTGCCCGGCGGGATCCGGCGCAATCGCGATCTTCAACCTGACTTGCGGCGACGTGAGGAAGTTCACTTGCGGGTCTCCCGCATAGCAGGTTGTCCTGGCCTCGCCTTCCGAGTTCAGCATTCGCAGATCGACGGGGTCGGTGAGGACCTCGGAGATCCTGTTCACGCGCCCTTCCGGTCCGATGATTGCCAGTTTGTCAGGCGTCACGGCGGCCGAAACGACTCGCATCCCGGCAGGGATATTCGAGTATCGGACCGTGACCGGAACCGTGCGGGCCACCCTGGTTTCGAGTGTCAACCTGATCTGACTCGGGATGGCGCGCTCGAGCATGATGGCTTCGGGAAGGTCGGCATTTTCACGCGAGATCGTGAAGGTGGATTCCCCCGGCCCCCGCACGCCCGACAGGTCGATCACAAGCGGAAACGGCTGGCTGCTCAGGCGGGAAAGCGTGAGCGACGGGCCGCGCAACACGAAGTGCACGCGTTCGACCATTTCCGAACTGATCTGCAGCGACTTCGGGATGTTCCGGTACTGAACCGGCGCGGTGATCGACGTAGTCGATTCGCGCGACCCGCTCAGACCCAGCCAGATGAGGAGGGCGACGCCGACCGAGGTCAGCTTCCATCCGAAGTTTCTCGTCACCATGCGCATCATCGCCGCAACGCCTCCGCGGAAGCCGGGCCCGAGCGCAATGTCCGCCGCTTGGAACGGCGTCCGAGCCGTTGCGCGACGGTATCAATCGTCACGTCCATCTCAAGCTCGCCCATCTGTGCGAGGGAGATTGCGCCGCGCTCTTCACTGACGATGATCGACAGGCAGTCGGACTCCTCGGTGACGCCGATTCCGGCGCGGTGCCTGGTGCCGAGTTTCCTGGAAAGCTCCGGGTTCATCGTGAGCGGCAGGAAGCAGGCGGCAGCGGCGAGACGGCCTCCCTGGACGATCACCGCCCCGTCATGCAGCGCGCCGCCGGGTTGGAATATGGAGAGCAAAAGGTCGCGCGTCACGCGTGAATCCACCGGCACGCCGCTTTCGACAAACGTCCTCAGGCCGACTTCACGTTCGATCACAATCAGCGCGCCCACGCGGTTCTGAGCGAGGTTCGTGATGGCGAACAGGATCTCGTCGGCGACCTCTATGTTCTCCAGCCGGCTGCCGAACGCCATCCACCGCCGCTCACCGAGCGAAGAGAGGGCGCGGCGGATTTCAGACTGGAACATGACGATCAGAGCGAACGCGCTGTAGGGCGCCAGTGTTTCGAGCAGTGTCCGGAGGAGTTCGAGATTGGCGGCGATCGCAATGAGGTAGATGAGCACGATCAGCCCCATGCCAACCAGGATTCGCGCCGCCCGCCGGCCGCGAATCAGCATGATGCACTGGTAGATCAACACCGCCACGACGAAGATGTCGAGTACGGCGGTGAAGGTGAACCGCGGCAGGTTGTTCGTCAGATCGCTGAGGAAATCCGGCGCCATTTGCTCTGAGCCTCGGGGAGATGAGCAGGAGATCTCCCGACCTTATAGTGTACTAGACGGAACCTGGCGGTCTGGCCCGAAATATGAGAACGTTGAGCGGTTTTCGTGCGTCTATGTCAGAGATGAGGTTCCTAGCAGCATTCCTTGCGGCGGCCCTGACTGCCGCCGCGGCCGAGGTCCCGAATGAGCGGCAGGATCTGGTGCGTGATGCCGTGGACAACTACTTCCGTTCAACGCGGCTGATGCGCGAGTTCGCCGTGACCCGCCACACCGAAAGGCGCGAATTGGAGAGCAGCGGCGAGTTGAAATCGCGGGAAGACTGGGTCCAGCGCATCGACTTCATCGACGGGGTGCGCGTCGGCTGGACCATCGAACGGGACGGCAAGCCACTGAGCGCCGCAGAGCGCGCCCGCAGCGAACAAGCGGCGAAAGAGACGGCCGCCGAATGGAAGACGAAGACGCCGGCCGAGCGCGAAAAGACTCTCAACAAGGCGTCAAGGGACACGGAATACCTCAAGGAGTTTCCTCACGCCTTAATCTTCACCGCTCTGCCGGACGAGACGATCGCCGGGCGCAGGTCGATGGTCTGGGCGTTGAAGCCGAAACCCGGCTACAAAGCCAAGTCCATGGGCGGACGCGTCTACGCAGGCGTGACGGGCAAGATCTGGCTGGACTACGAAGAACGCCAACTGGTGCGGCTTGAAGCCGAGGTGTTCCGCGATGTCACGGTCGGCGGGTTCCTGGCGAAGATCGAAAAAGGGACCCGATTCGCACTGGAGCAGACCAGGGTCGAGCAAGGATGCTGGCTGCCGTCGCATCAGATGATCCGATACGGCGCGCGCATCCTCATGGTGAAGGGAATCCACCGCGCCATCGACACGCGGTACCGCGATTGGCGAAGAAATCCCGAGCCCGTCCGGAACGGCAACTAGGACGATTCGATTCCCGCCCCTATGCCGGAGTGCGGCGACCCCCCGCAATGCCGGCAGATAGGCAACACTGAATCGACAAACAGCGCGGCGAAGCGGCCGGGTCAGGCCATCATTCCGCGATGATGACCGCCGTGCCCGCGGCCGTCACCATCAACATGCCGCCGCCGTGGGCGGTTGAGATGGTCTCATAATCCAGGTCGACGCCGATGACGGCGTTGGCGCCCATCTGCTGCGCCTCCTCGCACATCTCCTGGATGGCAAGGTCCTTCGCCTTGCGAAGTTCGTCCTCGTAGGCGGCCGAGCGGCCTCCCACGATGTCTCGGATCCCGGCGAAAAAATCCTTGAAGATGTTGGCGCCGAGAATCGCCTCGCCCGAAACCAGTCCGAGGTATTGCTTGATCTCTTTGCCTTGAAGCATTGACGTTGTGACGACAAGCATGGTGTTAGTAAGGAATTTTAGACTCAGTTGCCACCCAAATAGCAAACGGCTCGCCGCCCTCGGCTTCCAGCATCCGCTGCGTGGGCAGCGATCGAAGCTCGGCCTTGAGCGGCACCTGGGTGTAGATGAAGCTGTCGTCGAAGCCGGCCTGCGAAGCGTCTTTGTGCGATGCGGCGAAGTAGAGCGCGTCCAGCCGCGCCCAGTAGATCGCTCCCAGGCACATCGGGCAGGGCTCGCAACTCGAGTAGATCGCGCACCCCCTCAGGTCGAACCTGCCAAGCGCCTTGCATGCCGCCCGGATGGCTTCCACTTCGGCGTGAGCCGTCGGGTCTTTCGCGCTGGTAACACTGTTGCCGCCCTCGGCGATCACCTCGCCGTCTCTGACAATGACCGCCCCAAACGGACCGCCGCGCCCAGACCGGACGTTTTCAACGGCCAGACTGATGGCGCGGCGCAAATACAGTTCGTGCATGTGATACCCCGGGGCGCCGTCTAACGACCCCCCGAAGTTCAATTCTACTTCGTCTACTTCCGTTTGCCGTAGTTCTCTTCGGCCTTGGCCCAGTTGACGACGCTCCACCACGCGGCGAGGTAATCCGCGCGGCGGTTCTGATATTTCAGGTAGTAGGCGTGTTCCCACACGTCGCAGCCTATGACGGCGTACTTGCCTTCCATCAGCGGGTTGTCCTGGTTCGGCGTCGACATGATGTCCACGCTGCCGTCGGCCGCGGCGATCAGCCACGCCCAACCGGAACCGAACCGGCCCATGCCGGCGGCGTTGAACTGCTGTTTGAAGTGCTCCAGGTCGCCATACTTCGCCTTGATCGCGGTGACCAGCGGGCCAGCCGGCGCAGGGCTGGAGGGCGCGCCCATGATCTGCCAGAACATCGCATGGTTCCAGTGGCCGCCGCCGTTGTTGCGCACGGTCGCACGGATCGCATCCGGCACGGCTTTGACTCCACCGGCGAGCAGTTCTTCCAGGCTTTTGCCGGCCAGGTCGGGGGACGATTCCAGGGCCTTGTTCAAGTTGGCGACATAGGCGGCGTGATGCTTGCCATGGTGAATCTCCATGGTTGTCTTGTCGATCGAAGGCTCCAGCGCATCAAAGGCGTACGGAAGCGACGGAAGGGTGAATGACATGGACTCTCCTCTAATCACAAATCTGACGAACGTTCCCTTAGATGATGTGAACGCGCCATCGGATGCGGCCGGATTTTGAGGAGAGTCCCCAGGGCGATGCGGGCCGCCGATGGCGATGAGAGTCGCGCCGCAGCGCCCATAAGCATGAGGCCACGAACGAAGAAAGCGGGTTCCAGACCGGACCCTCGAACGCGCGAACTCCCGGGCGCGACCTTCAACGGACCGCGCTCCTAAATCGTGAACCCGCCGGCCCGCTCGAATCCCGCCGCCAAACGGAACATGCCCGGTTCGTCGAAATGCCGGGTGAGAATCTGCATCCCCACAGGCAAACCCTCTCCGGTGGTCCCGCAAGGCACGCTCATGCAGGGAATACCGGCCAGACTGCCCGTGATCGTGTAGATGTCGGACAGATACATCGCCAGCGGGTCGTCCACCTTTTCGCCCAGCTTAAATGCAGGGAACGGCGACACCGGTGTCACCAGCGCATCCACCTGCTCGAATGCCCTGGCGAAGTCCCCCGCGATAAGCGACCGCACCTTTTGCGCCTTCAGATAATAGGCGTCATAGTAGCCGGAACTGAGCACATGGGTGCCCAGCATGATACGCCGCTTGCACTCGGCGCCGAAACCTTCGCCGCGCGTCAACTGGTACATTTCGGCCATGGTCCGGGCGCGTTCACTGCGGAACGTGTAGCGCACGCCGTCATAGCGCGCCAGGTTCGAACTCGCCTCCGCGGTGCAGATGATGTAGTAACAGGCGATGGCGTATTCGGTGTGCGGCATGCTGACTTCGACGATCTCGCAGCCCATCGATTTCAGCAGTTCGACGCCCTTCATGATCTGGTCGCCCGTCTCGCTCTTCAGCCCTTTGAAGTACTCGGCGGGCATCCCGACACGCATCCCGCGCGCGTCCTGCTTCATCGCTTCCCCGTAACCGC
This sequence comes from uncultured Bryobacteraceae bacterium, assembly GCA_947084845.1. GTDB lineage: Bacteria > Acidobacteriota > Terriglobia > Bryobacterales > Bryobacteraceae > PNKE01. The sequence goes on from CAMTUE010000089.1 coordinate 10,852, forward strand.
CGACAGGTGCAAATGCGCTCGTCGCGTCTTTCGGGTCGCGCCCGGCGATGGTTTCGAGCAACGTGGCCGCGTCGCCGACTGTCCGGCCAAAAGGCCCGATGTGGTCCAGCGACGATGCGAACGCCACCAGTCCGTAGCGCGAAACCCGGCCGTAGGTCGGCGTGACGCCCACTATGCCGCAGAAACTCGCCGGCTGGCGGATCGAGCCGCCGGTATCCGAACCCAGCGAGACCGTCGCCGTACCCTGCGCCACAACCGCCGCCGAACCGCCGCTCGACCCGCCCGGTACGCGGTCCAGCGCCACCGGGTTTCTCACCGGCCCGAACGCTGAGTTTTCGTTCGACGAACCCATGGCGAACTCGTCGCAGTTCGTCTTGCCGATCACCATTCCGCCTGCCGCTTCCAGCCGCTCGACTGCCGTGGCGTCATACGGCGGAACCCAATGCTCCAGCATCTTCGACCCGCAGGTGGTGGTCACGCCCCTGGTCGTAATGACGTCCTTCACGGCCACGGGAACGCCGGCCAGAGCGCCCGCGTCTTCGCCCGCGGCGATCCGCGCATCGACACGCCGGGCGTTTTCCATCGCCCGTTCAGGACAGAGCCTCAGATAGGCGTTCGTGCTGGAGTTTTCGGCTTCGGCGAAAAGCAGCGCCTCCGCGCAAAGCTCCCCGGCGCTGAATTGGCGGGCGGCCAAGCCCTCGCGAATCGCGGCGATCGTGAGTTTGGTGACGTCCATTCAGGTTTACCGCTCGATGATCTTCGGCACTTTGAACTGGCCCGCTCCGGAAAGCGGCGCATTCGCCAGGGCTGTCTCGTTGTCGAAACTGGCGCCCACGGCGTCCTCCCTCAGCGTGGCCGTCTCGCCGGCTTCATAGAGAACCTGCGCCATGGGTTCGACCGGCGAAGTGTCGAGTTCATTCAACTTGTCGATATGAGTCAGGATCTCGTCCAGATCGTGGGCCATGCGGTGAATCTCGTCTTCGTTCAGATTGAGGTTCGCCAGGCCCGCCACATACCGGACTTCCTGTTCGGTGATCTTCACGCTCGCGCCTTCCTCCAAATTCCCGTCCTGGCCGCCGGCAACTGTTCTTCGCGCACTGGGGGACGTCTCGGCACGGCCAGTTGGAAGTGGATCTCACTCACCAGGTCCAGCCCGGTCAACTTCCGCAGGTTCCCCAGGATCTGGCCCTTCAACCCCATCAGGTTTTTGCGCCACAGTTCGTCTTCGACTTCCACCGTGACCCTGCCCGAATCGAACCGCACGACCTTGGTCCGCTCAGCCAGCCGCTTGCCGACCGCTGCCGGCCAAGCCGCCGCGGCAATCTCGCCCGGCGACAACGCCGACTTCGATTTCATGCGCGCAATCAGTCGTCCGGCTCGTTCCATGTCTCGTGCGGGGGCTCGTCCAGGGGCTTTCTCAGGCAATGAGATTTTAACACGCCCCGTCCCCCGATCCCGCCGTGCTACGCTCACCCTCGATGCTGGTGCTCGCCTCTCAATCCCCACGCCGCCGCGAGATCCTTTCAAATGCCGGTTTTACCTTCGAGGTCAGGCCGGCCAACGTCGAAGAGATCCCTCTCGCCGCCGAAGATCCGGCCGGCTACGTCCAGCGGCTGGCCCGCGACAAAGCCGCTGCCGCCGAGGCCGGTCCTGACGACTTTGTTCTCGCAGCCGACACCACCGTCGCCGCCGCCGGACACATCCTTGAAAAACCGCATTCCGTCGAGGACGCCGCCCGCATGTTGCGCCTGCTCAGCGGATGCACCCACCAGGTCCTCACCGGCGTCTGCCTCCGCCGCCGCGGCCGGGAGTGGTTTGACGTCGCCTCCACACAGGTTCGATTCGTAACCCTTTCCGAGGACGAGATCCTTGCCTACGCCGCTTCCGGCGAACCCATGGACAAGGCCGGCGCCTACGCCATCCAGGGGCTCGCCTCGAAGTTCATCGACCACATCGAGGGCTGTTACTTCAACGTCGTCGGACTGCCCGTCTCGCTCGTCTACCGCTTCCTCAAGGACGCCGGCTACCCCTTCCCGACCCGCTAGATCTTGACCTTTGGGTACTTCTCCCGCATCCAGGCGACGAAACCGGCTGGCGCCGCCATCGTCGACAGCCGGCTCTGCCGCACCAGAGCCCAATCGTCAAACAAGCCCGACGCCTTGATTTCGCCCAGAGTCAGCGGCGGCTCGATGAATGTCACGAACTCCATCTCCACAACCCATGACTTCGGATCGGCCATATCCTGCGCCGGTGCGCCCGCCACTTTGGCCAGGCCCACCACCGCCGAAACGCCGCCGCTGTGGTAGATGAAGACTCGATCTCCAGCCCGCATCGCCCTAATCGCCTGCACCGCCTGGGCATTCCTCACACCGTCCCAAACCGTGCGCCTCTCGGCCGCCAGTTGCCCGACCCCATATGTGTCCGGATCCGTCTTCGCCAGAAAGTATGCCCGTGCCACGTGATCTCCTCGATAGACAGTATCGCGTACCAACGTACTGGCAAAGATCCGCATCAATTGCCATGACGCGTGTTTTCAAACGGATGCGGGCTGGATCGATGTGGCCTGGCCGGTTTTCAGCCTAAAGTGTGGTGTACAATAACGTCGATAGATCATTTGTGATCCGGCGCGTCCGGAGTGTCTCGTCGCGCTTCCCGCGAGGGCCCGGATGACCGATGCAAACCTGATAAGGTTCGCAACTGGAGGGATGCTGATGCTTGGTACTGGTTTGGTGGGCAAGTCGTGCCACCGGTCCGCTCTAATTCTGTTTCTGATCATTGTGACCGCTCTCGCGGGATGGGGCCAGACTGCCCCCAAACCGCAGGCGCCACCGCCCGCCGAGGCAGGCGCGCCGGCCGCCGGACAGGTTCCCGGCGAAGCTCCGCCCGCTGCGCCGGTCGACCCGAAATCTTACGTCATCGGCGCTCAGGATCAGCTCTCTGTTCGTGTCTGGCGTGAAGGTGAGTTGTCCGGCAACCACGTTGTCCGTCCCGATGGCAAGATCACCCTTCCTCTTGTCGGAGACGTCGATGCCGCGGGTTATACCCCTGAAGCGCTCACCGCCAGGATCACCGAAATCCTCAGTAAGGTGTTGACGAAGCCTGAAGTCATGGTTTCCGTCACCTCGGTGCAGAGTAAGCGCTTCTTCATCTCGGGAAAGGTCGGGCGTACCGGAGCCGTGCCGCTCGTCGTCCCAACCACCATGCTCCAGGCCCTCAGCTCCGCCGGTATGGGCGAATGGGCCAAGAAGAGCAAGATCATCATCATGCGCGGCACCCAGCGCATCAAGTTCAACTACGACGAGGTCATTAAGGGCAAGAAGCTGGAGCAGAACATCTTCCTCCAGGACGGCGACCATATCTTCGTCCCCTAGACTGTTCCAACGAGGATCACGATCAGCTATGCAACCCCAACCCAACCAGGAACAGCCGCTCAGCATTCCGCGCCGCACCTTCGACGTCGAGGATTACATCGACATTCTGCGCCGCCATCGCTCCTGGATCCTTGGCCCCGCCTTCGCCGGCCTTGTCCTGGGCGTCATCGTCGCCTATCTCTGGCCGGACTCCTTCCTTGCCAGCGGCCTGATCCGTGTCGTCCCGCCCAAGGTCCCGGCCCAACTGGTCCCCACGAACCTCACCGAGGCCATGACCCAGAAGGTGATGGGTATCCATCAGAATATCGTCAGCCGGCCGGTGCTTACCAACGTCATTCAGACCTATAACCTCTACCCGGACGAACGCAAGCGAAGGCCGATGGAAGATGTCATCGAGGAGATGCGGCGGGACATCAGGGTGGGGCAACTGCAGGGCCTGGGCCGCGGCATGGCCAACGGCAGCGCCTTCGCCGTTTCTTTTTCCTATTCGGACAAGCGCCTCGCCACCCAGGTTTGCACCGATATCATCACCCGGTTCATCGATGAGAGCACGCGGTCCCGGTCAGCCCAAACCATCACCACCACCCAGTTCTTTCGCGAACAACTCGATGCCGCCAGGAATGAACTCGAAGAACTGGACCGCAAGATGTCGCTTTTCCGGTCGCGCAACGTCGGCCAGCTTCCCGATCAGGAGCAGGGCCTGTTCAACCGGCTCACCGCGCTGGAGAACGGCGTTCAGAGCATCAACAGCTCCATGAATCGCGTCAATCAGGAAAAGCTCCAACTCGAAACCAGCATCCGGATGCTCCGCGACCAGGCCACGGTTCGCGCATCCCAGCCCGCATCCGCGGGAGGAGGCGGAGGCGGTTCCCGGCCAGCCACTGCCGCTGACGCCAGACTGGCCGAAATCAACCGGGAAATCGCGCGCCTGGAGAACAACATCTCCATGCTCAGGGAAAGCTACACCAGCACGCATCCCGATGTCCGCCGCCTCTCCGTCATGCTGGAAGGCAAGAAAAAGGAACAGGCCCAGGCATCGGCCGAGGCCCAGGCCGCCGCGCTTGAAGCTTCGGCCGGCGCGCCGGGCCGGCCCGCCACCGCGAGTCCCGGCTCTCCCAGGATGGATTTCGAAACCGCCTCGGCTATCGCCCGGGTTCAGTCCGCCCTCCAGGCCAAGGATATGGAACTCGAAGACCTGGCCCAGCGCCTCCGCGAAACCCAGACGCGCATCCGCGAGGCCAACGCCCAGATCCAGTCCAGCCCGGTCGCCCAACAGGAGTACATCCAGTTGGTCAGGCAGCGCAATTCAGCCCAGGAACGCTTCACCGACCTCAGCGGCAAAACTCAGATGTCGGCCATGGCCACCGAAGTCGAAAGCCGCCAGCAGGGCGAGACGCTCGAGGTTCTCGAGCAACCCATCATGCCCACCGAGCCATTCTCTCCGAAACGCGAGATCATTGTCCTCGCCGGCCTCGTCCTCGGCATCGGTTTCGGCGTCGGCATTGCCAGCGCCAGGGAGATTAAGGATACTTCCCTCAAAAACCTCAAGGACGTGAGAGCCTACACTAAACTCACCGTCCTCGGGTCCATCCCGCTTCTTGAGAATGATTTTGTCGTCCGCCGCCGCCGCCGGCTAGGCTGGCTTGCCTGGGCGGCATCGCTCCTGCTCGGCATCCTGCTCATGGCAGGCTCTGTCGTCTATTACTATACGTCCCGAGCCTGACAAATCCATGCCCACATCTCTCGCCCATCGCCCAGGAGGTCCAGACCAGTAATGAGCCGCGTTCACGATGCCCTCCGAAGAATGGACCCTGCCAGCGGTCCCGCCACTACTCCCAGCCAGTCAGGCGCCCGGACTCCCATGCCGCCAAACGCGGTTGATGAACTGCGTGATCTGCTCGACCGCATCGAGCTCATCCCGTTCACCCCGGCGCCGGACGCCTCTCTGCTCGACGCGGCCCGGCCCAGCGAGGCGCCCGGCGAGGAGTTCCGCAGCCTCCGCACCCGCCTGAACCACCTGCAGAGCCTCCAGCCCATCCATAGCCTGGTCATCTCGTCCTCGTCGCCGGCCGAAGGCAAGTCCTTCACCGCCGCCAACCTTGCCCTCGCCCAGTCCCAGCTCGAAGGCAACCTCACCCTGCTCGCCGACTTCGACTTCCGCCGCCCCGTCATCCACAACCTCTTTCAGATCCAGCGCAGCCCCGGCATCACGGACTACCTCCGAGGGAAGGCCAAACTCGAAGAGTGCATCAAACGCATCGAAGGCTCCAACCTCTGCATCCTGCCCGCCGGCGAGGCGGTCCTCAACCCCCTGGAGTTGTTGAACCTCCCCGAAGTCAAGGTCCTCATGGACCGGCTGCCGTCGGTCTTTAACTGGATCGTTCTCGATACTCCGCCCCTGCTTTTCGCCGCCGACGCCAACCTGCTCTCCACCCTTGCGCATGGCCTCGTCCTCGTGGTCCGCATCGGCATCACCACCATCGACACGGTGACTCGCGCCATCGGCTCGCTCTGCCGCAACAACATGCTCGGCGTTGTCGTCAATGGCGCCCATAAGGGCGAACTCTACAGCAAGTACACCTATTACCACTCTTATTACTATTCAAAGCCGGCCGAGTAACCTCCGCCCGCCGCTCCAACACTTCGCATGAACCAAGCCACTGGCGACAACCCGTCGGGAGCCCATTCTCAGGGTTTCTCTCCTGGGCTCTGCCGCATCGCCGCCGGGCTCGATGCCGGCTTCTTCGGCGCCCTCTGGCTCCTGCTTTGGTTCGTCGCCGGATCCGTGCTCGGCGGCGGCCTCTGGTTTTCCCGGCTCAACCTCGCCGCGGCGCCTTTTTTCGGCGACATGGTTTTCTATTCCGGTCCCGGCTGGCACACCATCTCGGGCGCCGCTCTCCTGCTGCTGCTTTATAGTTTCCTCGGCGTCCTCTACGCTTTCCTGCCCGCCTCGCGCGACGGCTGGCTCAACATCCTGACCGCCCTCGGTTACGCCGGCCTCGTCCATCTTTGCGCCGGCGCCTGGCTGTGGAAGAGCATTCACCCCTTCGCCCCGCCTTACTTCGCCCCGCTCGCCATCGCCCCGGCGCACCTGCTCTTCGGCCTCGCCCTGTGGCGCTACCCTGCCCGCCTTCGCAACCTTGCCATCAGCCTCGGCAGTCCCATCGCCGTCGCCGCCCTCGCGCCCCCTCCCGTCCTGGCTTCCGAGCCGGCCGCCCTCCCCGTGGCGACTGTCGCGGACGACGGATCTTTCGCTCTCGACCAGACCTCTGACGAGGCCAACCCGTCTTGTGACGGCATCGAAAGATCCTCTCTTTCGACAGCCTCGCCTCCCACTCCGCCATCTGAATCTTCCACCCATGATGGTAGTCCGCCTCCGAGTTCGCTAGAATGAAATCTTTGGCCCTGCATCCGGTCGCGTTTCCGGGTGAAACGCAACCCGATTCCAGAACGTCTGGTGCGAGAGGCGATCATGAGACCACAAGCGATCATGAGAAGAAAGGAACATTTCTGCTTACGATGACTCACAGGCACGTGAGCCTGAAAGCTGTCCTGCTGTATCTCGTTATCGCTGGGGCGGGCGCGGGTTCGACAACATATCTCCACGGGCAGCAGCCGCCTCTACCGGCTAAACCCGCTCAATCTCCTAAGCCCGCTTCCCCATTCGAATCCGTGCCGGGGTCGCAGGAACCCGCCAAGCCGGTCCAACCGCCCAAGCCCGGCCCCTTCGAAACCGTTCCCGAAACGAAGGACCCTTCCCAGCCTGCCGAAGCCAAACCCGCCACGCCAACTCCGGAATACTCCGACGTCGTCGAATACATCGAATTCCGCGGCGCCCGCCGTGTTCCCCAGGACACCCTCCGCGCCCTGATTTTTACCAAGAAGGGCGACCGCTTCGACGAGGCCGCCATTCAGCGCGACTTCATGGCCCTTTGGAATACCGGCCGCTTCGACGACATCGTCGTCGAGCGCGAGCACGGCGAAACCGGCTGGATCATCCGCTACCTCGTCACCGAACGCCGCGTCGTCCGTTCGATCAAATACGAGGGCATCAAGTCGGTCACTGTCTCCGAGATCCTCGACCGCTTTAAGGAACGCCGCGTCGGCCTGACCGTCGAGCAGCAGTTCGAACAGGGCCGCGTCCAGCGCGCCGCCAACGTTCTTAGGGAGTTCCTGGCCGAGCGCGGCCGCCAGTACGCTACCGTCACTCCCGAAGTCCGTCAGATTCCGCCGTCCTCGGTCGAACTCATCCTCCGCGTCAATGAGGGCGCCAAGGTCAAGGTGGGCAACATCGACATCGCCGGCAACCAGGTCTTTGGCGACCGCGCCGTCCGCCGCGCGATGAAGAACCTCAAGCCCATCGGCATCCCCTACTCGCTCTTCCTCGAGGAACTCTTCCCCCGGACCTTTGATTCAACGAAACTCGAAGAGGATAAGGAGCGCGTCCGCCACTTCCTCTATAACGCCAACGGCTACTTCCTCGCCCGCGTGACAGACCATAAGGTGACCATGCGCGACACCCGCCCCGGCCGCATCTGGTGGTTCCCCCCGCTCATCTGGAAGACCACCAAGCCCGGCAAGCATGCCGACATCCAAGTCACCGTCGAGGAAGGCCGCCAGTACCGCATCGGCAAGATCAACTTCGTTGGCGTCAAGGCCTTAAGGACGCCTGAAGTCTTCATGCGCCCCCTCTTCGGCATGGGCGAAGGCGATATCTTCTCCACTGAGAAGCTCCAGAAGGGCTTCAAGGCCTTTCAGAAACTCTATGGCCAGTTCGGCTACATCGACGCCGTCCCCGAACCTGACTTCAACCCCACCCCAGACGGCAAGATCGATCTCACCCTCACCGTCGACGAGGGCAAACAGTTCTTCGTCCGCCGCATCGACTTCCGCGGCAACACCACCACCCGCGATAAGGTCATCCGCCGCGAGATCCTCATCGATGAGGGCGACCTGTACAATACCCATCTCTGGGAAATCAGCCTCCTCCGGTTGAACCAGCTCGGCTACTTCGAGGCGCTCAAGGTCGAGGATGCCGCCGACATCACCCGCGACACCAAGAACTCCACCGTCGATATCACCCTCAAGGTCAAGGAGCGCGGCAAAAACTCCGTCTCTCTCAACGGCGGCGTCTCCGGCATCGCCGGCTCTTTCGTCGGTTTTGGGTACTCCACCAACAACTTCCTCGGCCTGGGCGAAACCCTCAGCGTCAACGCCGAACTCGGCGACCGCACCCGCTCGGTCACGTTCGGCTTCACCGAGCCGTACTTCCTCGGCCGCCCCATGCAGGCCGGTTTCACCATCTATACTCAACGCTTCAATTACGATCAGGCCCGCGAAGTCTCGCTGTTTTCCGGCCGCAACCTCATCCCCATGTATAACGCCCTCGGCCGCGACAACCTGCTCAACTACGTCACCAACGGCTACGGCGCCAACTTCTTCCTCAGCTATCCCCTGCGCCGCGCCTTCGCCAGGGTCAGCCTGACCTACGGTCTCGACCGTTCAACCATCACTCCGCTGAATACTTCGTCCAGCAGCTACTTCAACTACTCGAACTTCCTCAACTTCGACGGGCCCAATCAGCTCACCGGCATCTTCACCAGCCGCGTCACTCCGGCCATCACCTACAACACCATCGACCACCCCGTCACGCCCTCGCGCGGCAAGAGCTACTACGCCTCCATCGCCTTCGCCGGCGGCCCCCTGGGCGGCAGCGTCAACATGCTCGAACCCACCCTGACCTACACCCATTTCGTCCCCGGCCTCAAACGCGGCCACGTCATGGGCTGGCGCCTGCTCGCCCGCATGATTTCGGGCTACGGAGGCAAGGTCGCTCCCCCCTACAACCGCGTCTACATGGGCGGCGAAAACGATGTCCGCGGCTTTGAAATCTGGTCCATCCTGCCCGCCGTCTACATCCCCTCGGCGGCCACCATCCCCATCCTGAATAATGACGGATCGGCCCGCACGCAGAAGGTCATTATTGATGGCGTGGTCACCAACGTCGGCCTGAACCAGCAGATCCCCATCTATCAGATCGTCTTCCCCGGCGGCGACACCCAGGGTGTCGCCAACTTTGAATACCGCATCCCGATCTTCGGACCGGTCACGCTGGCCGGGTTCTTCGATGCCGGAATGAACCGCATCACGCTCGGCAACCAACTCCGCCTCAATCCCGGCCGCCTCGCCGAACTCAATGGCCAGTTCCCGCAGGCCGCTTTCGAGAATGCCGCCGTCCGCATCCCCACCACCCAGAAACTGCGCACCTCCACCGGACTCGAGCTTCAGGTCATGATGCCCGTCGTCAACGCCCCCTTCCGCCTCTATTGGGCCTACAACCCGACCATTATTCAGGATCTCTTCCTGCCCCCGGTTGCTGCCGACGCCTCGTTGTTCCCCAACCAGGCCACCATGAACTACGCCGCATCCCGCTATTCAGCGGTTACGCCCTATTTTGAAAAGCGGACCATGTTCCGCTTCACCATCAGCCGTACCTTCTAGCCGGGCTTCGTCCCAGGCGGCATGATACCATCGAAGTGAGTTTGAGGAGTTCGAAACCGTGAGAATTGACGCAAAATACCTCGGCCTGGCCGCTATCGCGCTGCTTGCCGCCGCCCCCGCCTTAAAGGCCCAACCGGCGCCCACCAAGGTCGCCATCATCAACATCCAGAGCGCGATCCTCGCCACCAAGGACGGCGAGAAGGCGCGCGAAGCCATCCGCGTGAAGTTCGAGCCCAAGTCCAAGGAGATGGAAGCTCGCATGGGCGAAATCAATCGGAAGCGCGAGACCCTCCAGAAGTCGGCCAACACCCTCTCCGTCGAGGCCCGTGAGAAGCAGACCCGCGAAATCGACGACCTCCAGAAGAAGTACCAGTGGGATGCCGAAGACTTCCAGGGCGAGCTTCAACAGGAAGAGCAGAAACTCGTCGGCGAGATCGGCAACCGCATGATCGCCATCATCGACGAATTCGCCAAGGCCGCCAACTTCGCCCTCGTCCTCGATGTCTCCAGCCAGCAGAGCCCCGTGCTCTGGGCCGCCAGCGGGATCGAGATCACGCGCGACATCGTCGAACTCTACGACAAGAAGCACGTCGTCGGCGCTGCGCCCGCCGCCACCACAACAGCCAAACCGGCCACTCCCACGGCCCAGCCTCCGGCCACCGCCAAGAAGCCTGCTGGCGTGAAATAGTCTGAATATTCAAATATCCGACCAAACGACTGGCGAGGCCAACCTTGCCGGTCGTTCTCTTTCTCCATCCCTGTCCGCACATAGCCCCGCCCACCGAAAGCAACGAAAACTCCCGCCACCATCGAATCGAACCAGACCCGAGTCCCCGGAACCGCGAACGAAGTCAAAGACGCGCTGCGCGCGTCATGAGCACCAAGAGGTGCCTGCCCGTAGCTCTCTTGAAAGCACTGGAGTTCCACAGATACCCCGTCTTCAGGCGAGCCTCGTGCGTAAGCGCGAGGTACGACGGGCGCGGTTCATGATGAACGACGGCACCGTTCGGGCGAGCCTCGTGCGTAAGCGCGAGGTACGACACCCCATACCGCCCCCTTACGCGCCGCGGCTCGCCGAAAGCCCGAGTCACGTGCTTTATTGAAAACAAGGGAGTTGCGGATATGCCTCATGGAGAGAGAGCGGGTCCCAAACACCAACCGCGACCGCACAGAGCGGGTCCCAAACACCAACCGCGACCGCAGAGAGCGGGTCGCCGCCCAACGCCACTGCCCGGCTTTCAGTTGATTTCGTACAAATGTGTACACATACACTAAATACTTGACAACAAACCACTTACCTCAAAACCAATTCGTTTGGTCAAGCCCCTCCCCCCCCGTCCACCCCCAAACCGCCCTCTCCCCGGCGCCGCCCTAACCGCAATCCTCGCCACCGGCCCAATCCCTCTCCAGCCGCCTCTGCATCTGGTTAACAATCAGCGGCTTACAGAACAACAAGGTTCGTTTGGTCGAAACCGCCCCCGCCCCGCCTCCCATCGGTGTAAACTGGCATCGGTATGGACCGCCGCAACTTTCTCTCACTCGCCGCCGCTCCTCTGGCCGCCGCCGCCCGCCCCCGCGTCGTCTTCGTCTGTGGGGACCACGAGTATGGTGGCGAATTCACCCTCCCCCTGGTCGCCGCCGAACTTGAGAAGAACTACGGCCTGGCCTGCACCGTCCTCAAGTCCGTTCCCGACCAGAACGGTGAGACCGACATCCCCGGCCTCGATACCCTCGATTCCGCCCAACTCGCCGTCTTCTATCTCCGCTGGCGCCGCCTGCCAGCCAGCCAGCTCGCCCCCATCGAGCGCTACATGAAGTCCGGCCGGCCCATGATGGCCTTCCGCACCACCTCCCATGCCTTCCGCTATCCCAAAGGCGATCCCCTGGAATCGTGGAACGCCTGGGCCGCCGAAGCCTTTGGCGCGCCTCCCGGTTGGGGCGCCGACGGCCACACCCACTTCGGCCACAAGTCCACGACAGATGTAAAGGTCGCCGCCAGCCATCCGGTCACTGCCGGCGTCGCTCCGGCCTTCAATCTCCGATCCTGGCTCTACCGCGTCCGTCCAAAGTGGCCCCCCGCCGACGCCCAGGTCCTGCTCAACGGCACAGCCGTCGGCCCCGACAAACCAGCCGAAGAGAACCCCGTCGCCTGGACCTGGACCAACCGCCACGGCGGCCGCACCCTTTACACGTCGCTTGGCCATCCCGAAGACTTCGCCGTCGAACCCTTCCAGCGTTTTCTCTTTCAGGGCATCCAGTGGTGCCTCAACCCCAAACGCAAACCCGCCTGGAAGGGTCCGGCGGAGATCCGCGTCCCCTATCGGGGAATGGTCAAGACCGGATGAACAAATTCGGCCGCCCGTGATGGAATCCGCCCCCTGTTCACGCTGTACACAGCGGAAGGTTTGCCGAACCGGTTTCGGAGGAGGCCCCGGCGGACTTCTTTGGGCCGCGCCGATCGGAGGGGCGGCGCGGCCCATTCTGCGCGAATTCCAGAGTCCTGCGACAATATCAGTCGATGAGACTCGCAGCGATCTTCGCCTTACTCTGCCTGGCCGCTCCGGCACAGGACAACCAGTTGACCTCAGCCGAAAAGGCCGCCGGCTGGCGCCTTCTATTCGACGGCAAGTCGATGAAGAACTGGCTCGACCCCGCAGCCAAAGTCGTCCCCGGCTCCGCCTGGACCATCGAGGACGGCGCGCTCACCACGGTCCTCAAACCCCGCATCGAAGAGGACCTCATCTCCCGCGATTCCTTCAAGGACTTCGAACTTCAGTTCGATTGGAAAGTCGCCCCGCGCGGCAACACCGGCCTCAAGTACCTTCTCCAGCGCGAGATCTTCGTCGACCAGTCCACCGTCAAGCCAGGCCCCAACGGCTTCGAAGGCATCCTCGGCCGTGAACTTGCGTCCCACGCGTCCGGCCGCGCCCGTCTCGCCCCCGATGCCAAGGCGTTCGTCTACACCGTCGCTTTCGAGTTTCAACTGATCGACGACTCCTCCCACCCCGACGCCCTGCGCGGACCCGACCGCCAGACCGGAGCCCTCTATTCGATGATTCCCCCCACCTCCTCGCCCGGCAAACCAGCCGGCGAGTGGAACCACGGCAAACTGGTCGTCCGCGGCAAGCACGTCGAGCACTGGGTGAATGGCGTCAACGTGCTTGATGCCTCCCTCGACGACGCCCGCGTCATTGGTGGAGTCGAGAAGCGCTGGCAACCCGCGCCGGACATCCTGAACGACTTGAAGAACCCCAAACTCGCCGGCGCCGTCATCCTTCAGCACCACGGCGACCGGGCCTGGTTCAAGAACATCAAAATCCGGGAGATGCGTTAGCCGTGGGGCGGGCTTTCAGCCTGCAAAGGGCTTCAGCCCGCGCCGCTGGCACTCCTTACCGCGCCGTCGCCAGCGCCGAATCGATCGCCGTCAGATTCTTCCGCGCAAACCCCGCCTCTTCCAGGTCCGGGTTCAGCGTCAACATCTTCTGGAAACTCACCCGCGCTGCTGCCAGCAGTTCAAGCGACCCGGTTTTCTGAGCCTGATAGGAATAGCTCAATCCCAGCAGATAGTGCGCGAATGCGTCGCCCGGATCGTAGGTCAGCGACCGCTGACAGTAGGCGATCGCCTCGTCGTAACGCTTCAGATTCTTGGCGTTCTCACACAGTCCGAAATAGGCCAGGCTCCGCAGATCCTGCCAGATGTCGCGCTGTGAGGCACGCTTCTTCCGCCCATACCCGATCAGAAACCCAGCCACATAGTAGTTCAGCTTCCCCGCCAGCTTTGAATCGAAATCGCTGAGCTTCAGATACGCGAGGTACTCCGGCGACGAATCCGCCGGCTTGCCGCTCATCCGCAGACTCTCCGCCAACCAGAAATGCGCCTCGCCGTTATTGGGCACAAGCGCAATCGCACGCCGCGCCGATTCGACCGACTCGGCATACATCCCCTTCATCCTGTATGCCTGGGCCTGCAAGTACCACGCCATCTGACTCTTCGCGTCGCGCCGCGTCACCACGTTGAACTGCCGGATCGCCTCATCCACGTCGCCCAACCCAAGCAGCATCCCGCCATAGGACGCGCGGGCTTCCATATAGTCCGGGTCGATCTCGATCGCCTTCCTGAAAAAAACAGCAGCCGTCTCCTGCTCGAACAGCGCATCGTGGACCCGCCCAAGATACAGCGCCGCCTGGCTGTAGGTCGGATCCGCCTTGAGCGCCTCGCCAAACAGCGCGGCGGCCTTTTTGTACTCGGCCTGGCCGCCTTTGGTGTAGTGGTCGAGCGCGCCGTCGAATTTTTCGACCGCCGCCCGCGGCCTTCTGCGCTGAATCATGATCTTGACCGACACGGTCGATTCCTGGCCCGGGTAGACCATCTCTTCGCGCGGCCCATCCGGCTCGTAACCCAGCTTGACGGCTTTGATCGTCACCGCCCCCGGCGGCAATCCAGGCAGCCGCAGCGGGGTCTTCCTGTTCACCACCCCGACGCTGTTGCCGTTCAGGAAGACCTCGACCCCGTCCATGTTCGACTCAATAATCAGCGCGCCCGACTTCGGCGGCGGCGGCGCGCCCGGCTTTACGCCCGACGGCAGATAGGCCAGCAGCATCTGGGCGTCGAAACTGCCCCGGTCCGACGTCGGATTCTGTTGCCCGCCCGACGCCTCGCGGACGTTCCGCCTGACATACTCGGCCAGTTCGTCGGCCGTCACCAGGCCGTCGCCGTTCTCGTCGGCCATGCCTTCCATGCCCTTGACGACGTAATAGGTGAAGATGCCGTGCCCGCCTCCCCAATCGGGGCTTTCAAACGAACGTTCACGGTCGCGGCTGGCCGTAAGAGAGAAGAGGCTCTTCGACAGGTCGAGCAGTCGCTTGTTTAGAAACGCCGCATCCTCGGCGGGTGTGATCGCCCCGCTGTGGCACGAGTCGGTCAGCAGCACCTTCCACTTGCCTTTGATGACGGAGCCGAAGTTCCGCCCCAAGGCGTCCATCGAATAGCCGGTCTCGGCGATGCGGTTGGGGTTGAAATCATACGGCGCCAGGTAGCCGTTCCCCTGATAGACGAAGCCGTGGCCGGCGAAATAGATCAGCACCCGGTCGTCATCCTTGGCGACAGATGGCAACCACTGCTCGATCTCCTTCTTCACATTGGCCAGCGTGGCCCTCTGGCCGACAAGCTTGCGGACATTCTCGGCGCGGAAATTGCCGCCCTCGGGACTGATGAGGATTGAATAGATCGCCTCGGCGTCGCGCTCGGAGTAACGCAGTTGCGCCTCGGCAGGCAGGTTCTGATACTGGGCGACTCCGATGATCAGCGCATAGCTGCGGGGAATCGTCACGGCCGCGGGTTTGGCCTCAGCGGCGGGTTTTTCGTCCTCATAGCGCAGATCGCGCTGCTGCCGTTGCTGCTTTTGCTGCTGCGCAGGCAGCGCGGCTGCCGCCAGCAGGATGATGGCGAAGAGATTCCGGTAGTTCATTTGTGCGCCAGCCTGAATTCATAGACCACCGGGCCGCTGCCCGACGCCGGGGACGAGATCACGGCGGAGTTCTGCTGCCGGATGAACACCATCTCGCGTGACTGGAGGTTGGGCACCTTCTTCAGGTTCTCCGGCAGAGAGGAGGAGTCCTCCACCTTGCGCGGACCCGCCGAGGAGTCGACGCAATCGCCCCGCGCCCGCAGCACCGCGTCGTCGCAGCGCGGCAGCAGCGTGTGCATTTTCGTCCCCGGAGGAGGTGCGGGCGGCAGCGGGACGTAGCCCGGCCGCGAGCGGTCTGCCGATTGTGGCGCGATGTCGAGCGGCGTCACCATCCAATAGACGATGTCCTGGCCTGGCGGTCCCGTGATCCGGAACGCGCCCGAAGTCGCCGGCACGACATATTCCCGTCCCGGTTCCACCCGGTTTTGGCTACCGGTGTCCTCGCGCGGGAACAGCAGCGTGTAGTCGCCGCTGGTCCCCTGGTTCATTACGTAAAGGTAGCCGGCGAAATTCGTCTTCACGCGAAAGCGCACCTGCGCGCCGGAGTCGAAGATCGTCGCCGGATCCACCGTCCTCCACTCCCCATTGGCTCGCAACTCGACCTGAATCACGATCCGCCTCGGCGTTTCCGGCCGTGACGGAACCGCTGCCTGGGGCAGGAACATTGAAAGAAATGCCAAAGCCGGCGCAGCGTGCATCCTGGGCCCCTTCCCCTTAGCGGTGTTTGAGCGACACGTCGACCACCAGGCGCGAGCCCGCGCCCGTGTCCGGGTTGACGACGTAAACGGCCTTCTCCTTCGCCGGCGCGCCGGCCGCGGCGGGCGGAGCTGCCTTTTCATCCACCTTTTCGAAGACCAGGTCGCGTGCGACCGCCTTGCCGCGCAACCGCCCCACAAGATCGTCGCTGACATTGACCGTGTTCATCGCCACCATCGTCTTCACGGGCTGGGTCTTCGCCGGCGCCGATGCCGGTTTGGCGGACGGGGCGGCCGGTTGGTCAAGCTCGTAGATCAACCTGTCGAGGTCCGACTCGGCCTGCCGTGACAGGATGAAGAAAAGCTTCTCCTCGCCCGGCGTCTCATCGAAGACGAAGCGTGTCCGCGACGGAATGTCGTAGTCCCGGCCGGGCAGCACCCGGTTTGCGCCGGAGTCGTATTCGGGAGAAGGGAACAGGACCCGCCAGTTGCCGCTCGATCCCTTCATGACGATGTAAAGGTATGCCGGATCGTTCACCTGAACCCGCAACCTGATCCTGTCGCCCGACCGGAAGACCAGGTCCGGGTCCACTTCCATGTACTCCTGGTCGCCGGCGTATTTCAGGATGCTGTAACGCAATCCCAGCGGCCGAATCGATGCGCCGCCGTAGGCGGCCGGAACAAAGACCTCGTCCTGCTGCGCGGTGGCCAGTGTCGCCTGTACCGGTTCCGACGCCTCCACGGCCCGTCCCGGTTGTGTTCTGGGCGTGGATTGTTTGCGGGCGGCGGCCTGCGTGGATTGTTTGGCGGCCTTTGGTTTGGCCGCCTGAGCCGCCGCCGTGGCCGGCTTTGCGGGCGCGGTGTAGAAAAGTTCCCGCGCCGTCAGCTGCGGAGCCTTCTTCTGCGCGGTCAACTGGCTGGTCGTCGAAAGGCTCAAGGAAAGCACGCCGAGAGCCATCATCACCTGACCGTTTCTCATCCCCTCATCCTCCTGTCATCAGGATCCAAGCTGGCCCCATTGTAACCCGACATTAGGGGGTTCGCTCAGAAACAAATGGAGCTATACTATCGGTACTTCCGCCGGGACACGAGCGCAAGTGAGAGGCCGTGTAAGAGGCAATGCTATGAGGACTTATTCAACCGTCCGCCCCCTGATGGCCGTGACCCTATCTCTATTAATGGCCCTGCCGCCGGCATGGGCCCAGGAGGCGGGCGCCATCAAGGCGCTCAACATCGTGATTGTTGAAGGCGCGGGCGCCATCAACAATGTCCGTCAACGCGTGGCGCGTGAACCCATCGCCGAGGTGACGGACGAGAACCGCAAACCGGTCGCCGGAGCGCTGGTCACGTTCATGTTGCCCGGCAACGGTCCCGGCGGCGTCTTCGCCAACGGCTCCAACACGTTCACAGCCACCACCGACAACGCCGGCCGTGCCGTAGCACGCGGACTCCGCCTCAACAACCAGCAAGGCCCGTTCCAGGTGCGTGTGAGCGCGTCCCACCAGGGCCTCACCACCTCGACCTCGTTTACGATGACGAACGCCGCGGTTGCCGCCGCTGCGGCGGGCATCGGCGTGGCTGCGAAGATCTGGATTACTCTGGCCGTCGCGGGCGCCGCGGCCGCGGGCGCCGCCGTCTATGTCAACCAGAGCGGCAACTCGGACGGCGCTGTCCCGGCGTCGATTGGGGTCACACCCGGCACACCCACAGTCGGCCCGCCGCGGTAAAGGAGGTACTGCCATGATTCACAAAAACCACTCCACGCGAATCTTCCTGCTGGCGACTCTTTTTGCCTTTTGCGCCGCTCCAGCCGTTGCCCAGTTCGTTATCACTACGCCGGATCTGCCCAGTGGGACCGTCGGCCAGTTCTACTCGGCGACGCTTCAGACGTTCGGCGGCGTTCCTCCGATATCGTTTTCCATCCTGAGCGGATCCCTGCCGCCCGGCATCAGCCTCAACTCGTCAGGCTCCTTTACCGGTGCGCCCACTTCAGGTGGTTTCTACAACTTCACGGTGCGGGCGGTCGATTCATCGGTCTCCACTTCTCAAGTCGCGACGAAAGCATTCTCCATCTATGTCTATCCGGTGATCACGGTCTTGCCCGCGACCCTGCCTTCGGTCATCGTCAATGTCCCGATCAATATTCAACTTTCGGCGTCGGGCGGCGTTGCCCCCTACTATTTCCAATTCGACTTCCAGAGCATTCAGCCGCCGGCCTGGTTGAGCCTCTCGTCGTCAGGACTGCTCGGCGGGACTCCTCCCGCACAGGGGACTTTTACTTTTGGAGTGTGGGTCTGGGATCAGACCGAATCGAGTGTCCAGAAGACCTACACTCTCACCGTCGGCGCCGGTGTGGCTTTCACGACGTCATCCCTGCCGGTTGGGGTCGTGGGCCAGGCCTACAGCACGACTCTTGCGGCGTCGGGCGGAACTCCTCCCTACACCTTCAGCATCGTCCAGGGATCCCTGCCCGCGGGCGTCACCCTGAATTCGAACGGAGTCCTGTCCGGAATCCCAACCACCGCGGGATCGACGAACTTCACGGCCAGGGTGACGGCTTCCGCCGGCGGCACGGCCGACCGTAGCTTCACTTTGACAGTCCAGCCGCCGCCGATCGACTTCACCCCCACAGTCCTGCCGCCCGGCGCTGTGAACACTCCTTATTCGGCCTCATTCACGGCCACCGGCGTCGGATCGAGCTATGCGTTTTCCGTGCTCGCCGGGTCGCTGCCGCCTGGCCTCGCTCTGAGCAGCCTCGGCACGGTCTCCGGCACCCCCTCCTCCGCCGGGGCATTCTCATTCACCGTTCGCCTTAGCCACGGGAACTTCAACGTCGACAAGGTTGTCCAGATCACCATCGAGGTCCAGCCTCTCGTCTTCCAGGCGTCCACCCTGCCCGACGGGGTGACAGGCCAAGCCTACTCCGCGACGCTAATGGCCTCCGGTGGCGCACCACCCTATTCCTTTGCGGTGTCCGGCGGAAATCCTCCACCCGGCCTGAGTCTCGGTTCCGGCGGGTCCATCTCCGGTGCTCCCACCGCAAGTGGGACTTACGGCTTCACCGTCACGGTGAGCGATACAGGCGGACGCCGGTCCTCAGGCGCGCTTGCCATCCTGGTGCTGGATCCTCTGGCCCTTGGGCCGGAAGCTCTGCCTCCAGCCAGGCTCTCCGAAGCATACAGCCTCCAACTCCAGCCGTCGGGCGGCAAACCGCCGTACTCCTTCGCGCTGAGCGGCAACCTGCCGCCGGGCGTCAATTTCAGCGGCGGCGTGTTCAACGGCACGCCCACGGCGCCCGGCGTCCATCCGCTCAGGGTCACCCTCACCGATACCGCCGGGCGGAGCCTTGAACGCTCCTACCGGCTTGTTGTGCCCTCCAATATCCAGATCTCAGCGGCGGCGCCATTGCCGCAAGGCACGGTGGGACAGGACTATTCGACCACTTTCACCGCCAGCGGCGGCATCGCCCCCTATTCCTGGTCTTCCACCGGAACTCTGCCCGGTGGCCTGGCGCTCAATCCATCGACGGGCGTGCTGAGCGGCAGGCCCGCCTCGGCCGGCGAGTTCAGCTTCGGCATCCGCGTTGAGGACATTACGGAATCGCCGGCGGTCAGGGCGGTTAACGTCACCATCGGGCTGCCGCCACTGCCGCCGGTTGTTTTCACCCAGATCGGCTCGACGGTCCCGCCGGCCCAGCAACCCACGTTCGGACTGCGGATTAACCAGGCGTACCCAGCCCCGATCGCCGGCGTCGTCAGACTCACGTTCGCCCCTGACCGCTTCGGCGACGACCCGGCCGTCCTGTTCTCCAACGGCAGCCGCACAGTCCCGTTCACGATTCCGGCGGGCCAGCAGGACGCCAACTTCGGTTCGACCCCTGCCGCGCTCCAAACCGGCACAGTCGCGGGCACAATCACCCTCACCTCCTCAATCTCGGTCGGCGGCGCCGATGTCACCCCGTCACCCGCGCCTCAACAGACGATCCGCGTCGCGCCGGCTGCGCCCGTCATCACGAAGCTCGAACTCAACCGCGTCCCCGGCGGGTTCGAACTCGTCGTTACCGGCTACTCCACTCCGCGCCAGTTGACTCAAGCCGTCGTCAAGTTGACGCCAACGTCCGGCTCGGCGATCGCCACCAGCGAGTTCCCCATCGCGCTCGATAGCGTCTTAAACAGTTACTACGGTTCGTCGGCCTCGGCCCCATTCGGAAGCCAGTTCCGTCTGGTGATCCCGTTCTTTGTCCCGCAGGGACTCACCGGGCTCGCCTCGGCTTCAGTCACGCTGACCAATCCGGTTGGTTCGTCATCGGCGGTCAGCGTGAATTTCTAAACGCAGAATCCAGTCAGGGCTTCGGCTCGTAGAAACTCAACGAGTTGTCGCCCTGGCTCAGGATTCGCACCCGGTTGAGGACGCCGTAGACGTCCTTCAAGTGGTGTGTGAACTTCGACGTGTGTTGCGCAATCACCAGCGGCCGGGGCGTCACGCCCAGCCTTTGCAGGCATAGCTCATACTCCTGCTCGCGCGGATAGGGCGGATCCAGGAACACGATGTCGGCCTCGAATCCGGTGATCAGCGGCGCGGCGCTGCCCGCCTTCACCTCGCAGCGCTCCTCGATGCCCAGCGTCCGGATGTTCTCATCCAGACACCTCAGCGCGGCGCGGCTCTTCTCGATGAAGATGGCGTGACGCGCCCCGCGGCTCAGCGCCTCGATCCCGACTGATCCGCATCCGGCGTAAGCGTCGAGAAACACCGAGCCGCCGATCCGCGTCGTAAGGATGTTGAACAATGCCTCCCTGAGCCGGTCCGGAGTTGGACGCACCGTCGCGCCGGGAGGCGTCTTCAGCCGCCGGCTTCGAAATTCGCCACCGATCACTCGCATAAGAACAACCTGGTCCCTCTCTCCATAGTCTCAACCCACCAGCGCCAACCCATAGCGCCGCTGCCAGTTCTCGCGGATGTAGCGCACCGCCTCCTCCAGTGTGCCTGGTGTCGGAGGCGACTCCACGAAGGCCATCGCCTCGCTTCGCGCCAGTTCCAGAATCTCCTGGTCCCGCAGGATGTTGCCGATTCTGAATGCGGGCAATCCCGATTGCTTCGTCCCAAGGAATTCGCCCGGCCCCCGCAGCCGCAGGTCCATCTCCGAAATGTGGAATCCGTCTGTCGATTCAACCAGCGTCCGGATCCGCTCCCGTCCGTTGTCGTTCAACTTGTCGGTCACCAGCACGCAGTAGCTCTGGTCCGCTCCTCGGCCCACGCGGCCTCGCAATTGGTGGATCTGCGCCAAACCGAATCTCTCTGCGTTTTCCACCACCATCACCGTCGCGTTCGGCACGTCCACGCCCACTTCGATCACCGTCGTCGAAACCAGAATCTGCACCTCTCCGCGCTTGAAGCCGTCCATCACCGCATCCTTTTCTGCCTGCTTCAGCTTGCCGTGCAGAAGACCCACGTTCAGTTCCGGAAAAACCTGCTTGGACAGCTCCTCATAGGCGTTCTGCGCCGCCTTCACCGCCAGCGCCTCGGACTCCTCGATCGCCGGGTAGACGAAATACGCCTGCCGTCCTGCGCGCACCTCGCGCAATACAAAACTGTAGACCAGTTCAAGCTCCACCTTCGTCTTGTGGAACGTCTTGATCGCCTTGCGCCCTGGAGGCAGTTCGTCGATTACCGACACGTCCAGGTCTCCGTAAATCGTCAGCGCCAGCGTGCGCGGAATCGGCGTTGCAGTCATCACCAGAACGTCCGGCGTGACGCCCTTCTTCTGCAACGCCTTCCTTTGCATGACTCCAAAGCGGTGCTGCTCGTCGATGATCGCCAGGCCGAGTTTGTGGAACTCGACGTCCTCCTCAAGCAGCGCATGCGTGCCCACGGCCACCTTGGCCACCCCGCTTGCCAGGGCGCGCTTGGCGACCTCTTTTTCCTTCTTTGACATCGAGCCGAACAGTGGCGCGATCGTGTAGTTCAATGGCGCCAGAATCCGGCTCAGGCTGGCATAATGCTGCGCGGCGAGAATCTCCGTGGGCGCAAGCAGAGCCGCCTGGTATCCGTTCTCCACCGCGATCACGGCCGCCTGCGCCGCCACGATTGTCTTGCCGCTGCCCACGTCCCCCTGAAGCAGCCGGCTCATCGGAGACGCCGACGCCATGTTCATGGCGATCTCTTTCACCACCCGCTTCTGCGCCGGGGTCGGCTTGAACGGCAGCATTTTCAGAATCTGCCCGCGCACCCGATCGGTGAGTTGAAACGAAATGCCAATCTCGATCTGCGCCTGCCTGCGCTTTAGCGCCATCCCGGTTTCGAGCCAGAAGAACTCCTCGAAGATCATTCGGAACTGCGCCTGCGTGCGGAAGGCGTTAAGCAGCCTGAGATCGGTCCCGGGGGAAGGGAAGTGCAGTTCCCGCAACGCCTCGACGATGCCGGGCAGTTTGAGTTGCCGCAGGATGTGAGGCGGCAGGGCGTCGTCGATCGAGTCCACGCGGTCGAGCAGCCGGCGCAGGATGGTCCGCAGCGCCCGCGTGTTCACCTTGCCCGCCGCCTCATACACCGGCACGATGCGGCCCGTATGCAGCGAGTCGTCGCCGTCCTCGTCGTCGTCGCGCAGGATCTCGTGCTCGGGGTGCAGCATCGCCAGTTCGCGCGAATACGTATCGAACTCGACCTTGCCGTACAGCGCCACCCTCATGCCGGGCTCGAGCACGTTCTTCAGATACGCGGCGTTGAACCACTTGCCCATGAGCCGCGCGCCCGACGAGTCGGTGAAAAACGCCTCGAACAGATTGAGCCGGTGTTGCCTCAACCGCGGCAGATGAACCGACCGTACCTCGGCCAGAACCGTCGCCATTTCGCCTGGCGCAAGCTCCGAGATCGGCTTCACATTCGAGCGGTCTTCATAGCGGAAAGGCGCATAACTGAGCAGGTCGGCGGCGGTGTGCAGACCCTTCGCTTCCAGATGCGCGGCCCGTTGAGGGCCGACGCCTTTCAGATAGGTAACGGGAGTCGAGAGGTCCACCGCGGATTCTTCAGTGTACAATGCGGCCATGGCCTATTCGCGGTTTCTTCTCGTCATCGCTCTCGCGCTCCCCTGCGCGGCGCAGCTTAGGCTGGGTATCGTCGGCACCGACACGTCCCACGCCCCTGCCTTCGCTTCCGTTCTGAACGACCCATCCAACCCCAACCACATCCCCGGCGCGCGCATCGTCGCCGCCTACAAGGGCGGCAGCGCCGACCTGCCCGATTCGGCCAACCGCGTCGACAAATTCGCCGAGGAACTCAGGACCAAATACGGCGTCGAAATCGTCCCCGACATCGCCACGCTGCTCACCAAGGTCGACGCAGTGTTGCTCGAGAGCGTCGATGGCCGGGTCCACCTCGCCCAGTTCCGCGAGATCGCCAAGGGCGGCAAGCCTGTCTTCATCGACAAGCCGCTGTCCTCCAGCCTGAGCGGCGCCCGCGAAATAGCCCGCGTCGCGAAGCAGATGAACGTGAAATGGTTCTCGTCGTCCTCGCTGCGTTTCGGCGATGGCATCGCCGCGCTGAAGCAATCGAATCTGACCGGCGTCCTGGCCTGGGGACCCGGACCCACCGAAGTCCGCCACGAACTCGAACTCTCCTGGTATGGCATCCATACCGTCGAGGTGCTCTTCACGCTCATGGGGACTGGCTGTGAGCAGGTCACGATGACTTCGAGCGCGGACGCCGATGTCGTCACGGGCCGCTGGAAAGACGGCCGGCTGGGCACGATCCGCGTCGACCGCCCCTACTCGCCATTCGGCGCGGCATCGTTTTCGAAGAAGGCGGTTGTCACCAAGTCGGAGAAGGAGCTTTACTCCGGCTATGTGGGTCTGCTGAGGGAGATCGTCAAGTTCTTCCAGACCGGCGTTTCGCCTATCCCCGAATCCGAAACATTGGAGATGTTCGAGTTCATGGAAGCCGCCCGCCAGAGCAAGTTGAAGGCTGGCGCCCCCGTCGCCCTGCGATAGCGAGGTGGGGCGGGCTTCAGCCTGCAAAGGGCTTCAGCCCGCGAAAGGCTTCAGCCTGCAAAGGGCTTCAGCCCGTCCGCCGCCGGCAGCCAGGCATGACTTTAGAAAGAGATCGAATGTTCCTGGCTTCAATGAATCCGGGCCCCGTCCAATACCCAAAAGTGCTGATACAATCGGGACAGCTATGTCTTTAGAGAACGTCAACGACCGCAGTGTTCTCGTCACCAGCGTGGACTACGTCTTCAACTGGGCGCGCAAAAGCTCTGTCTGGCCGCTGACGTTCGGCCTGGCCTGCTGCGCCATCGAGATGATCGCGGCCTCGGCCGCGCGCTTCGACATCGCACGCTTCGGCAGCGAAGTCTTCCGCCCCAGTCCGCGCCAGTCCGACCTGATGATTGTCGCCGGCACGGTCACGCTCAAAATGGCCCCCGTGCTCAAACGAATCTATGACCAGATGGCCGAGCCCAAGTGGGTGATGGCCATGGGCGCCTGTTCCAGTGTCGGCGGACCGTTCAATACCTATGCCACGCTTCAGGGCGTCGACAAGATCGTCCCCGTTGACGTTTACGTGACTGGCTGCCCGCCGCGGCCCGAGAATCTGTTCTACGGCCTGTTGAAGCTTCAGGAAAAGATCGACACGATGAGCCTGGTCGAACGGCCGACCGAAGTTCGTCTGGAAGAGACGATGCTCGAAGACTTCAAAAGCCGCATCATGATCGCCCAGACCAAGAACCCGGCCGCGTGACCCTTTTCCGCTCGCCGGACGGACTCTGGCAATCACCTCTCCTGTCCCGCCAATCCTGGCTCTCGCATTCGTTTGGCACGGCCTTGGCCGCGCCCGCGGACGGCTTCCTCGTCCTCCACCAGGTTCACGGCACCCGTCTCGTCGATGCGTCAGAGTGGCAATTGCATTGCTCCGCCGACGCACTTTCAACGTCCAACCCCGGAATCCGCATCGCCGTCAAGACCGCCGATTGCCTCCCGATCCTGCTTGCCGACCCCGTGAAACGTGTCGTCGCGGCAGTTCATGCCGGTTGGCGCGGGACCGCCGCTGGCATCGCCGCAGCCTCGGCCGCCGCCCTCAAGGATCGCTACGGTTGCCGTCCGGAAGACCTGCTGGCCACCTTCGGACCTTCCATTGGACCCTGCTGTTTTGAAGTGGGCCCCGATGTCGCCCCGCGTTTCTCGAACCTCTTCCCTGAGCGTGACGATCTTCATCAACGGACGAAGATCGACCTCCGCGAGGCCAACCGCCGGCTGCTCCTGCAAGCGGGCTTGGCCCACCCGAACATCGCCTCCGGCGCGCCATGCACGTCCTGCGGAGGCCCCGAGTTTCACTCCTGGCGGCGCGACCGCGCGCCGGGCCAGCGGATGTTCGCCGTGATCGGGATTCTCTGACAGACTCCGGGTGAGTCCTTCTTTTTCTTCTTCTTGACTCCCAAGTAAGAATAAGTTAACCTTGCTTCCAGGCCAGGGTCGTTAGATCCTCTGCCAAACTTCGTTTTTTCTGGAGGAGCTTATGAATGGACGAAAGGGTATCCTGCCCTGTCTCGGTCTTATCCTGGTCTGCGGCGTTCTGACCGCAGCCCCGATCGTGACATTCGGCGCGGGTTCGGCTGTGACGGTGGCGGACCGTGTTGCCACTTTTGATTCGGTTGTGACGGGCACCCCCCTGGGCGCTTACACTGAGGGCGGACTTAACATCACCGTCCCAGGTTCCGCCTACGCGGAGTTTACTCCCGCCCCCGGCTTCTCCGGTGGATTCCACTACCCGAGTGGCGGCGCCAACGGCCCAACTGTGATCTCACCCACTGACAGCGCAATCATGTTTGCCGTGGAGTTCAACATTGGCACCGGCTTTTACGCTCAGATGGGGGGGACAGGCTATTTCGCCTGGGAGACGCGCCTGGGCGGAACATCGACTGGCGGGGGCTACTTCACCGCGGACCTGAGTCAGGCCCAAGTCGCGGGCTTCGCCGATCTGGCCGGATTCGATACTCTGCTGGTGGCCAACTACCAAGGCCTTGCGGAAGCCATGGGCGGCATCACCCCCGAAGGTTACCAAGCCCTGGCGCTCGACAACCTCAAGGTGCAGTTGGGACCCAGCGACGTTGTCATCCCCGAACCTGCCACCTTCGCGTTGGCGGGACTTGGCATCGCCCTGATTGGACTTCGCCGCCGCCGCTGAACTGTCCGGCCAAACGAACCCAGGTAAGCAGTTCCGGACGTTCGTTCACGTATTGCCGGACCGTTCCCTGCCGTGTGCGGCTCTGATTGGAGCCACGCACATAGGGACGTCCATATGGACCTGCGGGTCGCCAATGGCGATGAAAGCCGCGCCGCAGCACCCATCGCCTGGAACCGCGAACGCAGAGAGCGGGTCCCCCGGGCTGTTTTTCAACGGAGGCGCCCGCGGATCGTTTGACTGAAAAAACAGAAGTTACGGATACGCCATCAGGCGAGCCTCGTGCGTCAGCGCGAGGTACGGGACACCATACCGCCCCCTGACGGGAGCGGCTCGCCGAAAACCCGCGTCACCCGCTTTGTCTGACAAACGTGAGTTACGGATACGCCTCATGGAGAGAGGGCGGGTTCCGAACCGAACCCTCGAACGAGCGATCTGCCGGGCGCGACTTTCAACGGATTGCCCATGGGCCGCTGGCCCACAAAAATGGATGAAAAACGCGCCATGCCGGAACCGCGAACGTAGAGGGCGGGTCCCCCGGGCTGTTTTTCAACGGTGCTGCAAC
Organism: uncultured Bryobacteraceae bacterium; assembly: GCA_947084845.1. Taxonomy (GTDB): domain Bacteria; phylum Acidobacteriota; class Terriglobia; order Bryobacterales; family Bryobacteraceae; genus PNKE01. The sequence goes on from CAMTUE010000089.1 coordinate 37,616, forward strand.
ATGCCACGCTTCATGTGAATCGGGGCAGACGCCGGGGTGCCCCCATGACGATATGATCGTGGGGTGACGCCCGGAAGTGGTTCATGACAAAGCGGAGTTTCCTTGTTGTCGGCGGTGGTGCGGTCGGACTCGCCACCGCCTGGCGGATCCTCCAGCGCTGGCCTGACGCTCAACTCACCCTGCTCGAGAAAGAGCCAGCCGTCTGCCGCCATCAGACCGGCAACAACAGCGGAGTCCTGCATTGTGGACTCGCTTACCGCCCAGGGACGGAGAAGGCGCGCCTGGCCGTGCGCGGCATCCGGCAGATCACCGAATTCTGCATCGAAAACAGCGTGAAGCACGAGATCTGCGGCAAACTCGTCGTGGCGACCAAAGACGATCAGATCCCCCGCCTCCACGACCTCAAGGAACGCGGCACGGCGAACGGCCTCAACGGGCTTGAGATCCTCGATCCCGCCGGGATGCGTGAGATTGAACCTCACGTCGCCGGGGTGGCGGGCCTGCTCGTCCCTGAAGAGGGCATCGTCGATTACGCGGGTTTCTGCGACGCGCTGGTGCGCCTGATCGAGGCGGCAGGCGGGCAAGTGGTTGTCTCGGCAGGCGTAAGCGCGCTGCGGCAAGTCGATGGCGGCTGGGTGGCCAGGACGGAAAAGGGCGACTTCCGGGCGGCGTTCCTGGTGACTTGCGCCGGACTCCAAGCCGACCGCGTCGCGCGCATGGCGGGCGAACGGCCTGACGTGCAAATCGTCCCGTTCCGAGGCGACTATTTCAAATTGAACTCCGAAGGCGAAAAGCTGGTTCGGAACCTGATCTATCCCGTTGCTGATAAGCGCTTTCCATTCCTCGGAGTCCACCTGACACGCCTGGCCCGTGGCGGCATCGAGGCGGGACCGAATGCCGTCCTGGCCTTGAAGCGCGAGGGCTACGGCAAGACCGATTTCGATTGGGACGATGCCGCCGAGGCCGTCACGTTTCCGGGGCTATGGCGATTCGCGGGCAGTCACCTGAAGATGTGCACAAACGAACTCCGCCGCGCGTTCAGCAAACGACTGTTCTGCGAGTCGCTGCAGACGCTCGTCCCCGAGATTCAAGAGAGCCACCTGCTGCCGGGCGGTTCCGGCGTAAGGGCGCAGGCGATGCGCCGCGACGGGAACCTGGTCGAGGACTTCGACATCATCCAAAGAGCCAGCGCCATCCACGTCCTCAACGCACCAAGTCCCGCCGCGACGGCAAGCCTCGCCATCGGCGAGAAGATCGCCGGGATGATTGAATAGGCGGACGTTAGGCCCAGGACCTGCGAGACATCACTTCTGCGGATCGGGTGCGGCCGTTTTGCTTTCAGCCGAGAGTGCGGGGTCGGCGCTGCGGATGTGGACTTACGGTGCCAAAGCTGCGGGCGGTGTCTGCCCGCTGCTTTGCGCCACTTTGCGTTCAAGCGCCTGCGCTCGGCCCAATTGTTTCTTGACCTCGCCAGTCAGATTTTGAATTGGCGCGTCGTAGTAGTCGGCGTCAATCCGAAGTAAATGCATGCGCAGTCCATCGATGCCCAGTTGCTTGATCGTCGGGTTTGTCTGCCTCTGGCACCAAGCCCAAAGCTTCTTGTGCAGACTCGGAGGCGCTTCGCTGAAGTTCAGCGCCCGGGCTCTCGTCAAACCAAGATTGTAGACGTAGTAATATGTGCGTCCAAGGCAAGCTCGCTGAACACCCTCGCGCGGATCATCGCGCAACTCGTGCGCTAAGGGCTCGTAACAAAATAACATTTCCATATTGGAATGTTTTGGCGTATCCTGGAGAGGATGATAGACCTCGTCCGGATTACGCGGCGCTTCGCGGCAGTGCGCGGAGTTTTGGATGAGCGCTCCCGACGACTGGTGG
>CAMTUE010000090.1:0-6205 GCA_947084845.1 uncultured Bryobacteraceae bacterium
CCCCCGGTTCGTCTCCACCTCCCGCTTCATGATGTTGTACTGAACCGCCTTCTCCCCCAACACCGTCAACAGTCGAGTCTGCTTGTCATAGGTCGACTGCAGAAGTTTCTCCTTCTGCATCGACTCCTCATACTCGTTGCGAATACGCCGCAGAATCTGCCCCCGCTCGCGATCGAGACTTCTCTCAAGACTCGCAATCTGCGCGTCAACTCTCTTGACACGCTGATTGTCCGGCGTGAACGTCTCCAGCAACTCGCCTTTCTGACGATTTAGGTCCGACAACTTTTCTTGATATCCGCGCATCGACGAATCGCTCAGGACATCAGGCAGACTCTCCGCCGGCGCTGTCCGTGCCATCTCCCACCGGCTTTGCTTGGAGACGCGGTCACCCTGCACGGCAGTCAGCTGATCCTGAATCTGTTTCAACTTCTCCTCGTCGACGTTGGTGTCCTTGCCCGTGAACAGCAGATTGCTACGCTGAGCGTAGTTTAGGAGGGCGTCTTCGCTGCGCTCGAGTTTGATCCGCATGTCGTCAAGCTGACGGGTAAGCCACTCACCGGTACGCTGGCTGCTCTGCCAGCGGGCCTCCATGCTCTGGTCGATGTACTCTGAAGTCAGCAGGTTGGCAAACTCGGCGGCCACTTTCGGATCAATTGAATCAACCAGGACTTCAACGATGCGCGTTTGCCCACTCGCGCGGACTTTGAGGGTATCTTCCGCCATCTTCATGGCAGTCTCGCGGGCGTCCATGGCTGGCAAGTCAGGCAGGTTGAAGGCCCGCCGCCACGCGGAGACACGGGTTGCCTCGGCAGGCTTGGAGTTTCCCTCCTTCGCTTCGCCTGTCATTGCGGTCAGCACGCGATCGACGAGCGTATCACTTTGCAGGACCTTGATCTGAGTCTGGATGTCCACCATCTGGACGCCGACATTGGAGCCTTCGGTCACTTCCTGAAGGTTCCCCATGTTCATGAAGTTCTGGTTGAAGGATTGGATTTCCAGGGTGGTCTTGGCCTGGTAGATCGGAGTTTGAGGTAGGGTGACGGCGATGCCGATGAGAAGGCCGAGAACGGCCCCCAGGATTAGAGTTCCTTTTCGTCGGCGAAGGATGCGCCAGTATTCAATTAGGCCGCCCTCTTCTTCGTCTTGATCCGCTCCAGGCATGCCACCGGGATAGCCGGCACGCGCCTCCTCGAGCCGTGTCATAGGAGGGACATCGACGATTTCGAACTTGGCGGGCAAGCGGGAGTTGTCGTCGCGTCCGGGGCGGGGAGTATCCGGGTTCTTCGGTTGATCAGACATCAGTAGGGCCTACCTTCTCCAAATGGCAATGCCGGTGCCCAGGCTAATGGCGGCTTCGATCGAGCGTGCGGTGGCTCTCTTGACACCACTGTCAGGGATGTAGAGAATGTCGTCGGGTTCCAGTTCGATGTCCTTGTCTTTGCCGGCGAGAATCCTCTTGACGTTGACCGCGATCTCAACACGGCTCTGTGGATCGGAGGTCTTTCGCATGATTCTCGCGCCGGATTCCTTGGAGAAGCGGTCCAGGCCTTCGGACATGGAGAGAGCCTCGAGGACAGTGACTTTTGAGCGTTCGCCGAGGACATAGCCGCCGGTCTTCTTGACCGCGCCCATGACATACACCATTTTCCCTTTGGGAACGGTGATTACGTCGTGCGGTTTGACCGGGATGTTCTTGGCGGGTGCTTCGCCCTCGAGGATCTCCTTGACGCCCACCTCGGCTACATAATATTTGCCGGTCGGGTCCTCGGCCACACCATCGAGGGGAATTGGTCCCCACTCCTTGAGGCGGGCGATACGGATAGAGTAGCCGGCATCCGGGCGGAGGCCGCCAGCTTTTGAGATGGCTTCCATCAGGGTCATGCGCCCCTGAACCTGATGCACGCCGGGTTGCGTGACCGAGCCGAGGACACTGATGGGCTGACTATGCATCTCCTTGATCGAGACGGTGACATCCGGTTTGCGCAGATCGCCCTTCAACCGGTCCGCGATCTTTGCTTCAAGCTGGTCAACTGTCAGGCCTCCAGCTTCGATGCGTCCCGCCACGGGAAGGTTGATGTTTCCGCGCATATCGACCCGAAACGGGAACTTCCCGACCTCCTCCATGTCCAGTACAGATATCTCGAGCAGGTCTCCGGGGCCGAGGATGTAGCCCGCGGGCACGACTCCCTGCGTCTCAGCGCTTCTGCCCGGAAGCGGAGCAAAAACCAAAAGCATAAGGGCGACGCTGACGAGGACGACCCACTCCTGCCATCGGATCTTGCGAATTAGTCGCATGCTGATTGTCCGAGCTTCAAGCTCAGCCTCGAAACTTCGCTCTGGAGCACGGAGACCCGTTCATCGAGTTCCTCGATGCGGGAAAGGACCGAAGCATCTCCGTTTCCGTTGCGCCCGCGAGGAGTAGCCATGAGTTGCATCATCGCCTCGCGCACGAAGTCGCTGACACTTCTTGCGCCCCGGACCGTGCAGATTGATAAAACTTGCCTGTACTCCTCATCCGAGAGACGGATGGTGAGCAGTTTGTTCCGCCGCTTCAAAACTGACATTTCGCTGCTACCTCGCAGGTTCCACGAGTTCGCTATCCACCTCAACCGAGACGGAGCGGTGAAGCATTTCCACGGTTAGTACGAATCGCCACTGATTGCGAGACCTCTGCAGAATCCCTTCCATGTGCTGCAGAGGGCCCTTTGTGATGCGGACACGGTCGCCCGCCTTGAGGTATGGGTGGGGGCAGACCTGCAGGCCGCTGGCGACCAGGCGCCGGACAGCCTTGATTTCCTCGTCGGGGATGGGGACTGGGGTTCCGCCGAAGCCGACGACATAAATGACGCCGGGAGCATCGAGGACTGGAGAAAAGCGTCCGGAGTCCATTCGAACGAAGAAATAGCCGTCAAACAAAGGCATCTGGACGACTTTTGCGCGGTCAGACCACTGCCGCCGGCTTGGGTAGACAGGAAGAAAGGACTCAATGCCCCGGGCCTCGACAAATCGAGCGGCCACACTCTCGTGACGCGCCCGTGTCCGAACCGCGAACCACATTTCTGAACGTCCTTCGAGGCAGGCTTCGCCCCTCTCAGTCACACTGGACCGCCCGCCGATGCCCTTATCCGGGGACATTCACGCTGCTCTTACCTCGGCCCTACGGCGCTTGGGGCAAGAGGGTTACTTTCAAAATGGAGTAATCCAAACGATACACGCTCCAGAGCCGCCTGTCAATGGATAAATTTTGCCTGTGCGTTGCAAGTAGAGTACAATCCACCCAAATGCGGATTGTGACGTTCTTATTGCTTGCGGGCGCGTTACTCCTGACGCTAGTGTCCTTACTGATCGACTTGCGGGGGGCCGATCCGGGCAGCCTGCCTTGCCGTATTGGTTTGTGCCGGAAAGACCAGATCCTGGACACGCTGAAGAACCGCCCTTCGCTCACGAATCACGCTGATATTATTGGGTTTCGCCGCCTGATCGCGATGGCGCCGGCCGACGCGTACGCTTGGGCCGCGCTGGCGGAGTACCTCAACTCTGACTCTTCTAGCGGATCTAGGGATGCGAGAAAGGCGCTTGACCGGGCGGTGGAGCTGGCTCCAGAGGTCGCCCACATTCGGATGCGGCGCGCCAACCTCTGCTTTGAAACGGGAGACAAGAACTGTGTGTTGTATGACGGCAGGGAGGTGGTTGGGCAGACAGCCAATTTTGACGGCATTCTGTTTTCGTATTACAAAAGCCTTAATGTTGGGCTTGACGATGTACTCGAATGGGGACTGCCGAAAGAGGCTCGGGCGGCCCGGAGTTGGGCGATTTACCTTACGAGAAATGCGAATTCGTCATTTCACATCTTGCGTACCTGGGACTGGCTGCGGGAGCGAGGCCTCGCCGACGCCGCCACTGTCTGCCGTTTGACCCACGAGTTGGTAAGGAAAGGAGATCCGGAGACGGCATGGCGGGTGTGGAGCGACTACCGGGTCGCCGCCTATGGGCAGCAAGACGGAACTGATCGGCTGACGAATGCGAAATTCGAGCGACAGCCGCTGGAGTCGCCATTTGACTGGTCGGTGACGCCGCAACCGGGTGTCAGTTTCCGGCGAGAGGGTGGTCTGGAAGTGAGTTTTCAGGGAGAGACGAACCTGTCGCTGGCGAACGTCAGACAAGTGTCATTCGTTCGTTCAGGACACCACCGGCTGGTGGTGGATGTTGCCCACGAGGGGTTGACGACGGATCAAGGCCCGTATGTACGGCTGTTCGACGCCGAACAGCCGGGGCGTTTATCAGTCCAGACAGAGATGTTCCGGGGGAGCGCCGGGCGGCGGACCGTTGCGGTGGACTTCGTGGTTCCACCGGGCAGCCGGCTGTTGGCGGTGCAGTTAGAGCGGAGGCCTTCGGAGAAGTTCGAAAACAAGATCGCGGGGACGTTGCACCTGTACCGGGTGTCGCTGATCGAACTCAACGCGAAGGGCCATGCGATCTCGGTTGCGGGTACCAAGGGGCAGGACCTGCACCGATAGGCGATCACTTGATGGGAACTGCCGCCCGGATGTGCGACAGGCCCACTCCGAACCTCGATCAAGGCGAAGGGATACGGCTCGGGCATCCGCGCCGCGCTCGACGAGAACACCTGCGCTGCTGGAATCAAGGTGTCCGACGAGGAGTTTGCCGAGTTGGTCATCGAACGAGATGAGTTCCACGGAGAATGGAACTACCAGATCATGTCTCGCCTCCTGATTCCCGTCAGTTGTCGTTTTCAACTTATTGGAGCTAAGGAGGCGTTAAACAATTACATGGACGTTTCAGGTCTCGGCGAGATGACGTAGTTCCACTCTCCGTGGAAGGCGTCCGGAGTGATTTGGATTGCGTCGAGTTCAGCGTCGCTGACCTTGACGCCCTTGGGATACAGCGAGTTGTCGACCGCGGCGCGGACTTTGAGACCTGCTTGAGTTGTGGTTGCGGCGATCAGAGCGACGATTACCTCGTGGCTGACCAAGGGCCGGCCGCGCCAGTTCAAACTGATGTGGGAGAACAACCGGTGTTCGATCTTGTTCCACTTGCTGGCGCCTGGCGGGAAGTGGCTCACGCGGACGGGCATCGTAAGTTCGTCGGCAAGGCGTTGCAACTCCAATTTCCATAGCCGCACGCGTGAACCGTTGCTGCCGCCGCCGTCTGCGGTGATCGTCAGTTCGGTGGCTGCGGGGTAGGCGGATCGGCCCATGCAGAGCCACCAGCGGCGGATCGTCTCCACCGCGAAGCCTGCCGTGTCGTGGTCGGTACCCACGCTGACCCACGCCGAGTTGTTTGCAATGTCATAGACGCCGTACGGGTTGGCCCGTCCCAATTCCTTGTCGACGAAATCGTGGACTTTCACCTCCTCGGGCTCGCCTTGCGGCATCCACTCTCTGCCGCCGTTCTTGTATCGGCCGACCAGTTCCTTCTTTTTCGTGTCCACCGAAATGAGCGGTTGGCCGGCGTTCAAGGCCTCCCGCGCCTTGGCGTTGATGAACTCGAACTGGGCGTTCCGGTCCGGGTGGCCGGTGCCCTCCAGCGTCTTGCGGTTGCCTTGCAGACTGTACCCCGCTTCCTTCAACAGCGTGCCCACCGTAACATGACTGACAGGGTGCCCCTGCCGCGATAATTCGCGCGCCAGTTGCATCAGACTCTTGCAAGTCCATCGCAACGGCGACATCGGATCGCCACGCGCGTCGGGCTCCACGAGACGGTCCAGCGCCTTCCGAAGGCCGGGGTCGCGCTCCGCTACGCTCTTGCGACCGCCACCCGCTCGCCGGACACGGCGCATCCCGCCTACCGCGGCAGACTCCGGCAGTTCCAATTCCTTGAGCCCAGCCAGAATCGATCCCCGTGCCACTCCCGTTGCTTCGCTCACTCGCTTGACGCCCCCGTGACCCAGCGCCCTAGCCTCAACCGCCGCGTGCAGCCGCCTCTGGCGCTCGTCAAGAAACCCAGCCATCCCTTTGTGGCGGGCCGCAATCAACGCATCCAGTTCCATCCTTCAAGCTTACCCGGCTTAAAGCAAAGGTTCAAGTTATTGTTTTATGGCTCCTAACGCCAAAAATTACTTCACATCCGCGGTGAGATCGTGTAGTTCCACTTTGGCAGGACGCCCGATGCCTAAACACCCAGACGTCCAAGAGGCTCTCAGTGCAATCGGTCAACGGGACCACTCCATCACTGGGGAGTACCG
>CAMTUE010000091.1:0-32371 GCA_947084845.1 uncultured Bryobacteraceae bacterium
CCGCAAAAGGCTTCAGCCCGCAAAAGGCTTCAGCCCGCAAAAGGCTTCAGCCCGCCCAAGCGGGCAACCCGATGGAAAGAATATAAGCCGGTTCCATTTGCGCCAACATTCCGATATACTCCTCACGGTTGAATTCAGCCAATTGGATCTGAACGTCTTCTGGACCAGGAGGTCGCAATGCCGGCACACCGGACTTACCTTTCGCGGCGCCACTTCATATTGAGTTCGGCCGCGATGACCACATTCCTCGGGCGAAGCGAGGCCCAAACAGGCGGCGCATGGGATGGGCCCGCGGTCGTAAGGAAACTCTATCTCGGCGGACGGCCAAGTTGGCCGCGGCCCGATCTCGACCTCCCGCAGGAGGTCCGCGGAATCGAGACCCAACTCGCCGAACTCGAACGCCGCTATCCGGGCAGGATCCGCTTCACCGGCGGCGAGACCATCAACACTTCAGAGGAGATGGACGCCTGGCTCGCCAAACCGGATGACTCCGATGCCGTGCTGGCCTTCCCCATGGTCACCATCACCTATCCGCAATTGAAGAAGTTGGTGGCGGCCGCCAAGCCGGTGCTGATGTTCTCCGTCCCATACAACGGCCACGACTGGACCCACGGCGCGGCCTACATGCAGAAGGGCGCGCGGTTGCAGTTGATCGCGTCCAGCGACCTGACGGCGCTTGATCCCTACGTCCCGCTGGTGCGGTCGATCCATCATCTGAAGCACAGCAAGGTGCTGCTGATGTCGCAGCCCACTGCCCGGCCAAAGACGGAAGCGTTCACCAGGCAATTCGGCACGACATTCGGATTCCCCACTTATGCGGAACTTGGCGCTGCTTACGATGCGGCCGATCTTCGGACGGCGGAGACACTGGCCGACGAGTTCATCCGCGCGGCTTCGAAGGTTGTGGAACCCACCCGCGAAGAGATCGTCAAATCGCTCAGGCTGCATCTGGCGATTAACGATTTGATGCGCAAGGAAAAGGCCAACGCGATTGCCATCGACTGCCTTGGCGGCTTTGGCCGCAAGGAACTGCCGGCCTACCCCTGCATCTCGTTTTCGAAATTGAACGACGCCGGCATGTATGGCGTCTGCGAAAACGATCTGGAATCGACGATGACACAACTGCTGGTGACGTCGTTCTCCGGCCGGCCGGGCTTTGTTTCGGATCCGGTCTTTGACACCAGCCGCAACGAGGTCATCCATGCGCATTGCGTGTCGGCGACGAAGTTGAAGGGTGTCGACGGCGCGGCTTCGCCTTACATGGTGCGGTCGCATCTCGAGGACCACAAGGGCGCGTCGATGCAGGTGCTGGCGCCCTCGGGCGAGCCGGTGACGGTGGCGAAATTCGCCGACGCGAAACGGCTCATGATCTCGACCGGCGAATCGCTCGGCAACGTCGACAACGAGCGCGGTTGCCGCACCAAGATCCGAACCAGGGTGAAGGACGGCGAAAAGCTCCTCGCAAACTGGGGCGCGACGCTGACGCCGGGTCCGGGCATGCCAGGCACCCGGGATCTGTTGCATCGCGTCGTCTTCTATGGCGACTACCTGAAAGAGACGAAGAGACTCGGGCGGTTGCTCGGCTTCCAGGTCATCGATGAGGGGTCGGAAACCCTGCAATCGGATTGATTCGCATAGTGGGGCGGGCTTCAGCCTGCGGAGGGCTTCAGCCCGCCCTCGTCCGCGCCGGACCCCCGGTCCGGCTCTGCCTGAACCGTGCCATCACGGTTCGCAAGGCGGCCGGCCATCCCCTTGCCGGCTTCGGAGATAGGACAACCGCAATCCGCACCCAGTAGGCGCACTCCTTCCGCCCCCGCTCCGTCCACGCCCCTTTTTCGCTCACATCACTCCGCCCCTGCCCGATAAGCCATCTGCGAGCCAATCTCGCGTTTCACCATGAAATCCAACCTCGCGATGCTGCTATTCGTGTGTCCACTCGCTGCTCAGCAGTGGTACGCAACCGGCGCCGGCGTCCAACGCTTTGCCGAAATCGACGCAGCCCGTCCCAACATCTCTCAACAATTCGAGCGGCCCACCCACCAGACCCTCTACACGTCATCCGTTGCCAGCCTCGTCGGCGCGAATGTCCTGGACCTGGCCTCGAGTTGGGGCCGCCCTGAGCTGAATCCCTTTCTGACTCCCGGCAGCACAGGAAACCGCTTCGGCTGGCAGTCGGCGACAATCAAGCTCGGTCTCACTGCCACGACGCTCCTGTTCCAGCGCCATGTCCTGCGGCGACGCCCCGAACTTCGCCGCCCCTTCGCCGTCTCCAACTTCATCGCCGCGGGAGCAATGTCCGGAGTCGCTGCGCGCAACTACACGTTGGGCGCGCCCAGAATTCCGTAGCCGCCGCCGGTCGCGCGCCGCTTCAGTTACATTGGAAGTCGGCGATGCGCTTCCTTCAGACTTCAGACTGGCATGTCGGCCTCAAGGCCGCCTGGGCAGGCGAGGCGGCCCCTCGTATCGCCGGGGCGCGATTGGACGCGTTCCGGAACGTCGGGCGCATCGCGGCAGATGAGCAGGTCGACTTCTGCCTCATCGCCGGCGATCTGTTTGACAACCACGCCATCGGACTCGGCGCCGCGCGCGAAGCGATCGGGATCATCGAGGACTTCCCCTGCCCCGTCTATGTCATCCCCGGCAACCACGACCAGGATGCCCCCGGCGCACTTTGGGACCGTCTGGGCCTTGATTCGCTATCCCGGTTCAGGCTCTTGCGGACGCCCGCGCCGGTTCCCGTCCCCGGCGGCACGCTCTACCCCTGTCCGTTGAGCCGCCGGTGGAGCGCCGCCGATCCCCTGGCCTGGATCCCCCCACGCGCCGGAACTGATTCAATCCGGGTGGTGTTGGCCCACGGTTCCCTCGACTCGCCCCAGTTTGGCGGCAGCGTCCAGAATCCCATCCCCCCGGACGCGGCCAGCCGCTACGACGTGGATTACATTGCGCTCGGCGACTGGCACTCCACCTCGATTCACCCGCGCATGGCCTACTCCGGTGCGCCCGAGTTCACCGCCTCCGATGATCGCGAACCCGGCCAAGTGCTTCTTATTGAGATTACCGAACCAACAAGTCGCCCGTCCATTTCGAAGCGCCGTTCCGGTGTTCTATCTAAAGTGGCTATCGAGAGATTTATCCAAACCGGCGAAGACCTGGACGCCCTCCACGAAGAATTGACGAAGATCGCCTCTCCGGGAACCCTGCTCCATCTGACCCTGTCTGGGATCATACCAACTTGTCAAGATAGCAAGTTGCAAGGAATCAAACACTTAGCTCTCAACCGATTCGTTTGGTCAAAGTTCGGCCTGGAGTCCCTGGTCCCGGAAGGCGCGCCCGTAGAGCTGCCCGCCTACTTCTCCGAGGTCGACGCCCGGCTCCGGAATCTGGCCGAGTCCGCCACCCCCAAAGCGGCCGCCGCACGGCTCGCCCTGATCCGTCTCTACGAGGGCGCGGCAGAGGCCGGGCAATGAAAATCCGGCGCATCGCCGTCGAGGGCATCCGGAGTTTCCGGCACCGGCGCGAGTTCGTCTTCTCGCTTGAGGCGGTCAATGTTCTCCACGGTCCGAACGGAAGCGGGAAGTCGACGCTGCTGGCGGCGCTCCATCACGCGTTTCTGACAGGACACGATTCAGCCGCCGTCCAGGTCGCCGCACTCGTCCCATGGGGAACGGACCTTGGCCCGTCGGTCGAAGTCGGCTTCGTCGCCGAAGATGGGGAGTTGCGGCTGAAGAAGCAGTTCATCCACGACCGGAACTGTCTCCTCGAACGCTTCGACGGCGTATCCTGGCTGCCGCTGGCCAAGGGCAAGCAGGCCGACGCCCGCCTGCGCGAATTCCTGGGCGCGGCGGCCGACGGCAAAGCCACCAGCGACCGCCTGCTCGCTTCGGTGCTGTGGGCGCAACAAGGCGGCTTGGCGCTTTCCGAAGTCTCCGGCAATGTCCAGTCGGCCCTTTCCCAACAGCTTGATTCCGCCGTGGCCCAGCGTCTGAAGAAGTGGATTGACGAACAGGCGGGAGCCTACTGGACGCCGACATCAAAGGTCCAGAAACACTCGCCCGCGGCGCACTTGGAGACGGAGTATGCCGCGCTCCAGAGCCGGCAGACCGGGCTCCGCGCCGAGTTGGCCGCGATTGACATGCTGCGCGACGAGATCGTCAACCTGGAGCGCGCCCAGGCAGAGGCCGAGGCAAGCGCAAGCCGGCTGACATCGGAAGTGGACCAACTGAAGCGCGACGCGACGGCCTTCGATTCTTTGCGTCAGCAGACCGCCTCGCTCGCCCCGCTCGCCGCCGCGAAAACGAAGGAAGTCAATATGGTCGCCGGCGCCGTCCAGGCGCTCGCCGCCGCTCAAGCCGATCTGGCCGCGCTGTGTCCTCAACAGGCCGCGTTGGCGTCAGAAGCGGGACCGGACCTGGACGAAAGGCTCGCCGAAATCGCGTCGCAACTGGCCCGGTTGAACGAACAACTTGTGGCCGCGCACGCCTTCACCGCGCTTCGCGGGGAACTCGAAGCGGTGAATGCCCGGCTGGAGAAGATGCGCCAGGCGCAGTCTTCCATCGCCGGGCTTGAAGGCGAACTGCGGGGACTGAACGCGCCCAGCGCCGAACAGGTGAGCCGGATTCGCGAACTCGTCAGCCGCCTCAGCCAGTTGGGCGCGAAGATCGACAGCGCGCTGCTGCACATGGACGTGCGCGGCGAACGCCCGGTCTCGATCGAGATCATTGAAGGCGACCAGGTGGGCGAACACACGCTGGATCAGGACGCACCGCTGCGGTTTACGGGGTCGCCGAAGCTGCGGTTTCGGATCGCCGGGGTCGGAGAGTTCGCCATCAGCGGACCGGCCAGTTCGGCGTCGAAACTGCGGACAGAAATCGAACAAACCAGGTCCGAACACGAACAACTCGCAGCCACGCTCGGTTCCTCGGACCTGAATGAACTCCAGCGGCGGCAGTCGCGCGCGGCCGCCATCGAAGTCGAGTTGAAATCACTCCGTTCGGCGCTCGCCCAGGAATCTGCCGGAAAAACCGAAATCGAATGGCAGCGGGAGGCGATGCGGATCTCGGTCGCCCTGGAGCGCCACTACGACCAACATCCGGATTGGCGGCGGGAATCGCCGGTGGTGGAGACGATCCAGGCGGCGATCGCCCCCACACAGGCCAGCGCTAACGCCTTGAGCGCACAGAAGGAAAGGCTTGCCGTCTTACGCCATGCGATCGATTCGGCGGCAGAGAGATCGAACGCCGTCCTGGCGCAGCAACAGGCGAAATCGCTCGATGAGTTGAAGGAAAACGAATCCCGGCTGCGAACCGAACTGGCCGGCCTGAACGGCAAGCTGAGCAGCTTTGAAGCGGAATTGGCCGCCTACCCGCCAAAGCTCGGCGAGACGGTCCAGCTCAAGTCCGCCGCTCTCACCGCCGCCTCCGAAGACTTGAAGAAGACCGCGGCCGCACTGCAAATGCGGTTGGGCCAGTTGGACGAGAAGCTATCAAAAGCGCCCGCGTCGGATTTGGGTGAAGTGGAAGCGGCGATGTCCGGGCTGGAAACCGAACTCGACCGGGAGCGGCTTCAGGCGCAGGCGTGGCGGTTGCTGAGAGACACCGCGGCGGAATGCCGCGAAGAGATGTTACAGGGAATCTCCGGACCAGCGGGCGAACGGGCGACGGTAATCCTGAACGAAATAGGCGCAGGCAAGCTCGGCGGTGTCAGGCTGGCAGCGAATCTTGAACCCTCCCCGCTCGAACCGCCCGGTGCGGCGGCTCCGGTTGGACTCGATCTCGTTTCAGGCGGCGAGGCCGAGCAGGTCCATTTCGCCGTCCGCCTGGCTCTAGCTGAAATGCTCGCCCAAACCGAACCGCAGTTGGTGGTCTTCGACGATGTCCTGTTAAGTACGGACGACGAACGGCTTGGCCGGATGCTGGCCCTGCTTGAAGCGGCCAGCCCGCGTTTGCAGGTACTCATCCTGACATGCCATCCGGAGCGCTATGAGGCGCGGCTCAAGCAAGCTCGGATGATTAGCATTGGTCAGACTGAATAAAAACCCGCTCTCTACGTCCGCGGCCTCCGCACCATGCATTACTGCGCCGGCTTGATCGACAGGGCGAAGCCTCCGGCGGGGGCGAGTTTCAGGTCGAGGACAGTCGCGTTCGTAGCCGTCGATTTCGTGATGGCCGTCCGGGTTGGTTCGGTGGCGGCGTTTGGCGCGTCGGCAATCGTCGTGACCGCGTAATTGCCGGGGGCGAGGAAGTTCAAAGCCACCTTGAGGTCGCGGGCATCGCCGTTGGTGATGCCGCCGACATACCAGTCGCGGCCTTTGCGGCGGGCGATGACGATGTGGTGGTCGGGGTCGCCCGAGAGGACGCGGGTTTCGTCCCAGGTCACGGGAGTCCCGGTGATGAAGGGCGTCTCGGGCTGGTCTTTATACGCGCCGGGGAAGTCGGCCAGCATCATGAAGGCGCTCTCGAAGACGACATAGAGCGCGGTCTGGTGGGCGCGCGTCGTCGGGACCTGCGGGTTCAGGTTTCGCGGGACGAACGTCGATGCAGGGACGTTGAAGAAGCCGCCCGGCGTGTAATCCAGGGGACCGGCCAACATGCGCGTGAATGTCAGCATGACGTTGTGCCCGGCGGTGACGCGGTTGGACCATTTCACGTATTCAAGCGACATGGCGGCTTCGCGGGTGAGCAGGTTCGGGTAGTAGCGGCGGAGTCCGCAGGGCTTGTACGCGCCATGGAAATTGACCAGCAGTTTGTGTTCGGCAGCCTTCTTCATGACGCGGTGGTAGAAGTTGACCATGTCCTGGTCGTCGCGGTCCATGAAGTCGATCTTGACCCCCTTGACGCCCCACTTTTCGAACAGCGGGAAAGCCTCGTCCATCTGCGAATCGACAAAAGTCCAGTGGGCCCAGAGCCAGATGCCGACGTTCTTCTGCTTGGCATAGGACATGATGGCGGGAAGGTCGATCCTGGGATTGGTTTTGGTGAGATCGCGTGAACGGCCGCCGACATCGGCCGACCAGCCCTCGTCGAGCATCATGTATTCGAGCTTGTTTTCGGCCGAGAAGTCGATGTAGTGTTTCATCGTCTCCGTGTTCATGCCGTACTTAAACGGGACGTTGGTCGCATAGTCTCCCGACCACCAGGACCATGACGTCTTGCCCGGCTTGATCCAGCTTTCGTCGGCGATGCGCGACGGCGGCGCAAGGTGCAGAACGATGTTCGATTCGACGAGCGCGCCGGGCCGGTCGGAGATCATGAGGACGCGCCAGGGGGTTTCAAGAGGCGTGGCGCGGATGACGGCAAGCGAGGGGTCGTCGATGCGGGGGGCGAGGGTGGTTTCCATGACGCGGCCGGTGGTGCGCTTGAGATACATACCCGCGTAGTTCTCAAGATGAGACTCGGTGATGGCGACCCAGGCGGCGCCGGGGACCTGCGTCAAAAATGGCAAAGCGACGAGGGATTCGGGCTTGATGGAGGTCAGCGGAAGTTCGACGTAGCTGTCCTCGTAGGAGGTGCGGAAGCCGGCGAGGATGAGCGGGTACGACGGGCCTTCACGGGCGAAGTTGAACTGGGTGAGTTCCTTTTCGAGACGCAGTTCGCGGATGGCGGGCTGTTGGGGAAGGCGATAGCGGAAGCCGACGCCGTCGTTGAAGACGCGGACTTCGAAGGTCATCTTACGGGCGAGGCCGCCCTGCTCTTCGAGCATGACCAGGAGCACGTTGAAATGGGCGCGCAGCGGGTTGGCCTTGCCGTGCTTCATCACATAGATGTCGTCAAACGAGCCGCTCTGCACGCTGGCGATGGACAGATTCGACGAGAGCGGCGGCTGGTTCTGCGGGTCGAGGCCAAGGCGCGACGGGGCGATGACGGGCGCGCCTTTGTACGAGACCTCGTAGGCGAGAGCGTTGCCCTGGGTTTGGGTAAGGGTGAAGACGATCTGGGCGTCCGGCGAAGTGACTTTGACCGGGAAACCCTGAGCTGCGCAGAGAGTGGCGATTGCGATGAGGACAGCAAGGATTCGGATAGGCATGGGTGAAAATACCTGTCCACTATTGAACAACGGAATGCCGGCCGGCGGCATTACTCCTTGATGAAGCCGTAATGGAGGCCCATGTAATAGGGCAGCAGGTAGATGCCGCCGTCGCCCAGGCTGCGCCCGGCTCCGTTGTAGTCGAGGCGCCAGGGGTCGTGGTTCCAGTGGCCGACATAGCGTTCGTCGAGAGGCAGGACTTTGCCGTTGACCCGCTGGCCCACGCCGCGCGCGCCGCGTTCGCGCACATGCGGAGCCAGCGGCACGATGTCGATACGATGGCTGTTCTTCAGGCCCCAGTCGACGCGGTCCATGGGCGTGCGTTTCAACGTATCGACGGCGTCTTCCAGCCAGCCGTCCGCGGGAGACAGGTCGATGCGGCCGAAGGCGTCGTTGAAGGACTGCCCGAGGGCGACCGCGGCGTAAAGGAAATTAAAGACGGGGTTCAGTTCAGGTTGCTCGTTCTGGAAGTGGTTATGGAAGGAGAGCAGGTATTTCTGACGCAGGTCGGGGTCGGTCTCGTACTTGATGAGCCCGTAGAAGTTCATGAAGATCATCTCGTCGTCGGACTGGTTGCCGGCCCCTGGTCCGAGGTGCGTCTTATTGATCAGCGTATTCATGCCGTAGCCGTGCTGGTCGATCAGGTAGCGGGAGGCCTTCAGGTACTTCGCGTCGCCGGTGATGTGTTCGGCGATCTTCAGGAAGGCCAATATGCTGAGCGAGTTCATGCCGCGTTCCTGCCACCAGTCGCGGTTATGGTTGAGTTCCTCGGGGTTGAAGATCGACCAGCGGGTGGGCTTGCCATCGTGGTCGATCTGTTGGTAGTTATTCTCGACCAGATGATCGGTCAGGGCGGCGACATGGTCGCGGACGCGCTGCTTTTCGGCAGGGGTTGCGGCGACGAGGTCGTAGTAGAGGGCGTAGAAGAAGTAATGCCCGTCGAGTTCGTCGGAGCTGGTGTCCGACTTCCAATACCACTGGCCGTCGGCGCTTCGGGGCCAGCGCGGGGTGATGACTTTCCAGCGGCGATCGCGGGTCTTCTGAGTTTCGAGGTCGCGCTCCGGCGTGGCGTGGAGATTGGGATCGGGGCCGGAAGTTGGCAGGATTGAACGGGCCACGAAACCCTTCGGAGCGGGATGCGATCCGCCTTGCGTAACGGTGTTGAGGAAGAGCAAGGCTTCGAATGCCTTCTTCGCCCTGTGGCAGGCATCGTCGCTCTTCGTCGCCGCACAGGCGTAGCACTCGCCTGCGCCGTACATCGAGGTCCACAGGCCGTCGTTGTCGCTGTCGGTCTGCGTCCATTCGCTCTTGTCGCCGGGTCGCTTCAGGACCACGGGGTGGACGTATTCATAAGGCGTACGGCGGTGGCGGAGATCGATCTCGGACTCGTAGAACCGGGCCTTCCCGGCCAACGTCATCGGCTTGCGTTCGATATGCGCCAACCCCTTGGGCGTGGCGATCCAGGCATCGCCGCTGGCCGTGACGGCGATCGACCGCACCTCGTCCGCCGGCAGCCAGCGCAAACCCTGGCGGTACTCCCATGTCTTCCCGTCGAAACGGATCGCGCCGATGCGGGTGCCGAACCAGACGACGCCAGGCTCGCCGGCGGCGACGGTGGTGAAGTCGTCATAGGGCAAACCGTCGGCGCCCGTGTAGAGCGTCCAACTCCTGCCGTCGAAGCAACCGACGCCCTGCGGCGATGCGAACCACAGGCGGTCCTGCGAATCGAACGCCACGCCGCGGACATCGATGGGCGCCCAACTGCGGGACCCTGCGTTTGGAAAGAGCCGTTGCCAAGCCGCGGAACCAGTCCGGAGGAAGAGACCCCCTGCGCGCGCTTCGGCGACGCGGCCGTCTTTCGAGCGCGCAACTTGTCGCGCAGCGCCGGGCGGATTGGGCTTCGCGTCAGAGGCAACCCACTTGCCCGCCTGTAGCGCTACCGCGCCGGAAGCAGTCAGCGCGGTCACGCGCCCTGAGGCGTCCAAATTCACCTGTTTCACGTCATCGGACGGCAGACCGTTGGAGCTGTCGTGGAACGTCCGCACCTCCACAGCGAAAGACCCGGTTCGGATGGATGGCGTCTGAGCCATCAACGGCAGTAGAAAAACAAACGCGACATTGACGGATTTCACGATCAACCTCCCCGCGGCTTTGGCGCTTCAGAACAGGTCCCAATTGAAACGGGCGGCGACCAACGTGGCTGCCTTCGCGCGATCACGCTCCAACTTGCCTCGTACCATTCTAGAGGGACTATCCTCTCCATGAGGCGCTCGTATCCGCAACTCATGTGTTTTCAATAAAGCGCCTGACGCAGGATTTCGGCGAGCCGCGCCCGTCAGGGGGCGGTCCGGTGTGTCGTACCTCGCGCTGACGCACGAGGCTCGCCTGAAGACGGGGCACTTGTGTAACTTCAGTGCTTTTAAGAGAGCTACGGGCGGGCGCCTCGTGGTCCTCATGACCCCCGCGGCGCGTTGTCGACTGCGTTGCCGCCACCGCTCGCATTGGATCCCGACGCCGGCGCAATGAGGGGCGGCCTACGGTTGTGAAAAAATGAAGACTCGAATCAATCTTCGTGACATGGCCGGAATCCGACACCGGCCGCGGGTCGCGTCTGGAGGAAGCCGTCATCATGAGTACCCTTGCCATCCTGGGCGGCGAACCCGTTCGCCGAAAGCCCTTCAGCCCCTGGCCGCAGTATCAGGCCAGCGACATTGACCGTATTGTTCGAACCGTCGAGAGCCGGCATTGGGGCGGATATCCCTATCCGACCGCGATGGCGACGGAGTTCTGCCGCGGCTTCGCCGAGTTGCAGGGCGCCAGGTACGCGCTGCCGGTGGCGAACGGCACGGTTTCGATCACCGTGTCGTTGCAGGCTCTTGGAGTGACGTTTGGCGACGAGGTGATCGTCCCGGCATACACGTGGGACGGCACGGCCACGGCGGTACTGGCCATGGGCGCGATCCCGGTGTTCGCCGACATCGATCCCGACACGTATTGTCTCGACGTCGAAAGCGTCCGTGCGGCGATCACGCCCCGCACCAAGGCGATCGTCCCGGTGCACCTTGCGATGCGCTTCACCGAGATGGACTCGCTGCTCAGTCTCGCCAGGGAGTTCAATCTCAGGATCGTCGAGGACTGCGCCCACGCGCACGGCGGCGCATACAAGGGACGCGGCGCGGGGGCGATGGGCGACATCGGCAGTTTCAGCCTCCAGGAAAGCAAGCTGATGACCGCCGGTGAAGGCGGCCTTCTCACCACCAACAGCCTGGAGCATTACGAGGCCCTGCAATCCGTCATCAACTGCGGCCGCGCCAGCCTCACGGACGAATACGGGCAGCGCCTGCTGGGCCTCAACTACCGCATGACCGATCTGCAAGTCGCGCTCCTTATCGGCCAGTTGGAGATGCTGCCGGCGTTGCGCGAGAAACGTTCACGGCACGCCGCCCTGTTGACTGAACTGCTCAACGGGATTCCCAACATCCGGACCTTGCCCGCCCAACCCGCCATCACGCAGGAGACCATCTACACCTACGTCTTCCAGTACCGGCCCGAAGCCGGACGCCCTGCGCCGCACCGCGATCTTTTCGTCGCCGCCATCGAGAAGGAAGGCATTCCGTGTGACGGCCGTTTCTATGAAGCGGTCTACAAGAGCGACCTCTTCCATGCCACGCCGGACAACTGCCCGCAACTCGCCGCCGGACGAGACTCCGTCGTGGATTACTCGCAATGTCGCTGCCCCGTTTCAGAACGCGCGGCTTATGACGAGTCGGTCTGGCTCTTCCAGTTTGTTCTGATCGGGGACGAGGAGGACGTGCGCGACGTGGCTCGTGCGGTCGAAAAGGTCGCCTCTCATCTCGAGCCGCTGGCCGCCCAGGATCCCTCGCTTGCCGGCGTGAAGGCCATGGGACGCGCCCAGCGCGCCCGCGTGGAACGGAAGAAGAACTACTGAGCGCGTGCGAGGCGCACGGCCCTATTTCCGGGCGCCCGTCTTCAACCACTCTTCGCTGAAGACAGCGTGGTTGACGACCTTGCGCTGGTTCGACGTGTAGACGACGTGGATCAGGCCGTCGCGTGTCTGGATGGCCACGGGATAGGCAAATGAATCCTTGCCCGTGGCGATATCCCGTTTCCAGGGCCACGTGGCGTCCTTGTCTTCAGAGAGCGCCACGGTGAGCGGATTCCGGTCTGACATCGAATTGTTGTAGACCATCAGCAACGCGCCGCTCTTCAGCTTGATGAGATCCAAGGCGGCGTTGGGGTTGGGGAACAGCGAATCGCGGCCCTCGGTCCAGGTCCTGCCGCCGTCGGCGGACTCAGAGCGGACCATGTAGCCGTCCTTGACCGGCCCGTATCCACCGCCGCGACGGCAGTATGCGATGAGTTTGCCCGGCGAGACTTCCACAACGGCGGGCTGGATATTGCCCTTTGCCGACCGGATAACACCGCTCTCGACCCACATCCGTTGTTTGGCGTCCCAGCGCAGGAACCGCGACGTGGAGTCCGCGCCGACGCTCTCCGTGTCGCTGCCCGCTTCGTGATAGACAGGCAACAGGTACTCGCCGCCGGCCAGCACAATCGGCGCCCCGCGCACCATCATGCCCTCTCGCTCGGAGACGACGAAGCTGTCGGACCATGTTCGTGCGCCGTCGCGGGAGACCTTTGCCTGGATGCGCGATGTGGACCAGGTTTCGCCCCAGCGGACGACATAGAACAGCCACAACGCCCCGTCAGGCGCCTGCCAGACCACGCCGTTGCCCGCCGACCGGAACGGGTCCGAGGCAATCAAAGTTGGAGCGGACCACTTCCTGGCCGCGCGGCTGAATCGGGAACCGAAGACGCCAGTCTGGATTGCATACTCGCCGGCGCCGCCGTAATAGGCCAGATAGAGATCGCCGTCGGCCAACTCGGTGACGCTTGCCGGGTGCTTGTACGGACCCGTGGGCGTCTCGGGGCCGAAGACCCGTTCCGTGGTCAGATCACCTGGCGCGGCTGAGAGGGAGAGGCAGGCACAGAGCAAGACGAGCAGTGGTTTCATATGAGTCGGTCCTGCTACCAGTTTGCTGGATCGATGCCCTGTCCTGCAGGCTGCTAGCCGCCGCTTTCCTGCCCGTCCGGCTGGGAACGCCTGATTTCGTCGTACACCGGGAACCACCAATCGTCGAACCAAATCTGGAAATCCTGAATCTGATCCTGCCGGCCGAATGACAGCGGCATGGAGAACGTGGCTTGCGCAAGGCCGCGGCACTCCGCCACCACTTTGAGGCCCCACGGCACCGGCAACACGTTCAACTGCCGGATGAACTCGTCAAGGCGCGTCTGAAGGTTAAGGAACCGGTCGGGGGACTCAGTTGGCGAGCAGCCGAACAGCCCGGCGATCAGTTCCGGCAGCACGCCGGCCACCCCGGAAATGACGCCCTGACACAAGCCCAGGGAGAGCGCCTCCGCCAGGACGGCGTCGTTGCCCAACAGCCGGATCGAGTCCACTTCCGGGCGGGCGGTCAGCGCCTTGAGAATCTCAAGGCTGCCGCTGCTGTCTTTGATACCGGCCACGCAGCGCTCATTGCAGATGAGGTCCACTGCGACATCGGTGTCCACGCCGCCGGCGAACTGCGGAAGGTTGTAGATGAGAATCGGGAGTTCCGTCGCCGCCGCCGTCTGGCGGTAGAATTCGGCGACATCCTCCTGTTGGTAAGGGAAGTAGTGAGGCACGGGAACAAGCAGGGCGTCCGCGCCTTCAGCGGCGGCATCCTCGACATAGCGAAGACCCTGCCGCCAGTCGGCCGAACCTGTCGCTCCCACCACCACAAAATCGCTGCCAGCCTGCTGCCGCGCCCTTTTCACCGCCTCGCGGCGCTCCTCGGCGGTCGCCGAAGCATACTCGCCCGTCGCCCCGTTCACGCACACCCCGGCGACGCCGCTCTTGAACAGGAAACTCAGATTCGCATCGAAGCGGTCCCACAGCGGCAGCCCGCTGGAGTCACGCGGGAGCAGAACGGCGGGAATCACTCCCCCGATGCGACGAATTCGCGGCATAATGGGCTTTCCTGGTTTCCTTCGGAGTTCAACGGGAGTCGGTGGAGGACGCCCGTTAACTGAATGATATGGTCATTTCCTGAGTGAGTCAAACTACAAAATGAAACGGCGTTCCACTAAACGAGAAACTCCGGCAGTCGCGCTCTTTGAGTCCCGGTCTCTCGCGAAGGGCGTTCAGATCCTCGAATTCCTGGCCGGCTCCCCGAATCCCGCCAGCCTCAAGGACCTATCTGAACGGGTTGAACTCGGGAAGGCGTCAGCCCTCAGGCTGATCAGGACGCTGCTGGCCATGGGCTATCTGGAGCGGGACGAGAACGACAATTACTCCCTTGGACGGGACTGGCCCTCTCCCCGCCAGCAGCAACGCCTACGCGCGGTCAAGGAATCCGCGGCGCCCTATCTCGCGGAACTCCATGCTGAACTCGGCGAGACTGTCGCCCTCGCGTTCCTTTTCGAGGATGTCATTCGGGTGATTGAGGTCATCGAGAGTACCCATCACATCCGCATGTCCAATTACAGAGGCGGCATCCTCCAGCCCTACGCGTCTTCGCTGGGCAAGTCGATCACGGCTCACCAGGGGCCAGAGGTCGCACAGCGTCTGCTCTACACCTACGGCATCTTCTCTCTTACCCCCAACACCCTCACCGACTTCAGGGCCATCCAGGACGAGTTTGCGTCCGTGCGCCTGCGAGGCTTCGCCTGGGACTGCGGGGAGACCGTGCCCGGAGGCACCTGCATCGGCGCCCCCATCATCTGCGCCAACGGAGAAGTGTTCTCGTCGCTGAGCATGTCCATGCCGAACGCGCGGTTCAACAAGAAGTTGGAAGAACTCCTGCCTGCCATGATCACCGACCATGCCGGCCGCGTGGCAGCGGACCTCGCAAAGGCGGGCATTGGAAATCTGTAGGTGTCTCTCGTCACGGGTGTGTTCCATCCCCGTGCCGCCGCCGTTGCGATGAGGGGACGCCGCCCTGACTGTGATAGAACACAGGCAGAGAATTCCATGCGTACCACGCTGAACGTCCTCACCGTTTTCGCGGCCGTCTGCCTGCCTGGCGCCGGTGCTGACTACCATGTAAGTTCCAAAGGCGAGGACGGCGCGTCCGGCGGCAGGAACGCGCCATGGCGCTCCGTGGCCCGCGCCAGTCTCGCAAAACTCAAACCGGGCGACCGGATCCTGTTCGAGGGCGGACAGGTGTTCCCCGGCCGGCTCACGTTTGGAGCCTCTCAAAGCGGCACGGAGAAGGCCCCGGTCGTCCTGACTTCATACGGGGCCGGACGCGCCACCATCGCCGGCGGCGTCTCCGAGTCGCTTGTCCTTGATGGCGCGGCCCACGTCGTTGTGCGATCCCTTGAATTCGAGGGCGCGGGCCGGAAGACCGGCAGCACCACGTCCGGCATCGTCATCAGGGGCAGCAGGAACATCGAGGTGGAAAACGTCGAAGTACGCGGGTTCCGTGCTTCAGGGCTTCGTCTCGATGGCGCTGACACTGTCCGCATCGTCAAACTGAGGGCGCACCTCAACGGAGGCGCCGGCTTGAGTTCCGGCGGCGAACGCTCGAAGAATCTCTACATCGCCGACTCCCTGTTCGAGAACAATCCCGGCGATCCCACCGTCCGCCGCAACCACTCCGGCAACGGCCTCGTCATCGGCAACGCGCAGAACGTCCTCATCGAGCGATGCGAGGCCCGCTACAACGGCTGGGATATGCCCTGGGACGGCAATGGGCCCGTCGGCATCTGGGCCTACCGCTCCGATCGCGTCACAATCCGCCACTGCGTTTCGCACAACAATCGCAGCACCGCCAAGGACGGCGGTGGTTTCGACTTCGACGGCGGCATGACCAACTCCGTCCTCGAATACAACTACTCCCACTCCAACTTCGGCTCAGGCTACCTCATCTGCCAGTACCAGGATGCCGGCCTGTTCGAGAACAACATCGTCCGCTACAACATCAGCCAGGATGATGGTCTGTTCGACCACAACGCCGGCATCTATGTCTGGGTTGGCGGCGCGCAGATGAAGAGCACGCTGATTCACAACAACACCGTCTTCAACTCGAAAGGCTCCGCCGTCATCATCGCCGGCGGCAAGGAGTACGCCGATCAAATGCCGGCGCTCACGTTCTACAACAACATCTTCGTGACTCAGGGTCCGCAGATCGTCGGGGCGCAACATGGCAAGTTTGCCGGTAACCTCTATTGGTCGGTTGGAGAGCGCGGCTTTCATGTCGGCGAATACCGCAGCCTCGACCGCTGGTCCGCCGAAACCGGCCAGGAGAAAGCGGCCGGACGGACCGCCGGCCATTTCGCGGATCCGCTGCTTCGCAAGGACGGCAACGGCCTCCTCACCGATCCAAAACGTCTTAACGAACTCCTGGAGTACCAGTTGCTGCCCGGCTCTCCGGCCATCGGCGCCGGACTCGACCTTCGCTCGGTCTTCTCGATCGATCCAGGGAAGCGCGACTTCTTCGGCAACCCTTTGCCCGCCTCCGGACCGGTCAGCGTCGGCGCGCATGAAGCCGCGGTGCGCCGTTGACAGGCGCGTGATCGAATCACTGGAATGAGAACTTAATATGCGGACTTTGAGAATGCCCCGGTTCCCGGGCACATGCGCGCTTCAAGCGGAGCGGCCCTCATGCTGACCCGCACGGAGTTCCTCTCGCTCATGCTTGCCCCAGCCGTCCCAGCGCCTCGCAAGACCTATACCGTCGTGACGCCGGGCACCCATCCGGGCATTGTCTTCAGTTCTTCGGAGCTTGACGCGCTGCGCCTGCGCGCCAGGAGCGGCGGAATGGCGGGCGACGCGTGGAGCCGCGTCCGCAGCCTCGCCGCGGCTGATTCTCAAATCGCGCTCACCGTCAAACAGGCCGTTGGCCGCGATGGCGATCGCCTTGCCGAACAGTTGGAGGCGATGGCCCTGGTCTACCAGGTCGAACAGGATGAGGCCCTTGGCCGGCGCGCCCTCGCCGTATTCGAAAACGTCGCGGATTCGATCGACCCGGATGAATTCCACCGCGTCGTCGATAGCGATTTCTTCGCCACCGAGCACTGGCCCAAGGCCTTCGCCCTTGCCTGGGACTGGCTCCAACCGCTCATGAAGGATGAGACGCGCACTCGACTGCTGGCGAAACTCGAACACTGGAACGCGGCGCTCTTCCGCCACACCCAAAGCTGGTGGTGGAGCGAGGCGGGCTACAACTGCGGAGCCATCCCGGTGGGCGCGCAGGGCATCCTGCTGTGTTCGATCCGTGGCGAGTCGCGTCACCCGGAATTCCCACGCTGGTACTCCGAGTGCTTCCGCAAAATCAGCCGCAACTACTTCCCCGAAACCTGGCGATCGAACGGCATCTGCAACGAAGGCCCCGGCTACGCCCACTATCACAACAACCCGACCCTTTTCGCCGAAGCCGTGCGCCGCACTGGCGGACCCGACATCATCGCCGACACCGGCGCGGTCAACGCCATGCACTACCTGCGCCACCAGTGGATGCCGCAGGGCGGCTGCGGCCCGGTCGGCGACAACACGGAGTACGGCCGCCGTGTCTTCCAACCCATCTACCTCTTCGGCATCCGCGAATTGCAGGACGCGGCCGGCCTCTGGACCTACGAAAAGTACGCCGATCTCGATCGCATCAACCCGGCAGGCGTCTTCCTCCATTGGCCCGACGGGCTCAAACCGGTCAGCCCAGGAACCCTCGATCTGCCCACGTCCCATTACTTCGAAATCGACGCCAACCGCGCCGGCTACATCTTCGCGCGCGACCAGTGGGACAACGAACGCGCCTCGTGGTTCGTCTTCACAACGCGCCACGACAACGCCAACCACGCCCACTACGACATGAACAGTTTTCTGTTCACCGCCTTCGGCGAACAGTTCGCCACCCACGAAAACGTCTTCTCCTACTCCCACCCGAACCATGGCGCCGACATCGAGCACAACATCATCATCGTGGGCGAGGGCGGTATGCCCGCCAACGACCGCCCCACTTCAGCCGGCGACGACGGCTCCATCCTCGGCTTCATGACCGGCGCCGCCACCGGACACTTCGCCGACTATGGCCGCGGCGATGCCCGCGCCTCATACGCCGACCGCTCCATCCGCGGCTCCCAACCCGCCGTGCGCGCCGAGCGTACAGTGCTCTTCGTCAAACAGGGCCCCTGCCCGTATGTCGTCATCGCCGACGACATGCAGCGCAGCGCGGATGAGAACCATTACCACTGGCAATGGTACACGCGCGCCCAGTCCGTCAGCGGCCGGGGCGCCTTCAGCGAACCCTTCCTCATCGACGGCGAGCGCGCCGGGTGCCGCCTGGCGTTCCACACGCCCGCCACTCCTGAACACGACTTCCGCGTCGTCCAGGGCGGGAGTCCGCGCAGGCCAATCGAACTCGCACTGCTGCGCGCCAACCTGAAAGGCGTCCGCGTGCGCTATCTCGCCGTGGCCGCCGCCAACCGCCACGGCGAACCCCAACCGCAACTCAGCCGCGGACCGGAACCCGCCGGCGCCGCGGGCGCAGCCAGCATCGTCGTCGAAGGAAAAGGGTTCAAGGACCTGATCGTTTGGCAGCCCGAAGAGACCGCCGACGCAGGCGGACGCACGATCACCTGCGGCCAGTTGAAGACCGACGCGCTGCTGGCAATGGTCCGCACAGACCCTGCCGGCAAGGTGCTCGGCTACGTCCTGGGCGACGGCAGCGTGCTCGAATTCGCCGGCACAGTGCTGGCGCGTTCCACGCCGGGCTTCAGCGTCAGCGCCGATGCCGCGAAGGCAATGGTCACCGGCAGGAGGCGCGCCCGGCAGAACCTGCCGCCGCTGCCCGCCGCAGGTGAAATCCGCCTGCCCGGTCCCGCCACGCGCCTGTGGGCAGACGGCGCTCCCGTTGCCTCCGGACGAAGCGGACTCGTCAGGATCGGGCCGAAGCCGGGGCGTTAACGCCTACTGGCCGGTCTGCTTGACCTCAAAGATGATCGCTGCATCCGCGACCGTCGCGCCCTGGGGAATGTCGATCACGTAACGTTGCTCAGTTGCTCCGGCTGGGATGGTGACGGAGAAACTCCTGTCCGCCTTCCCCTCTTTCCAGAGATGGCTGACCACGACCGGCGACGCTCCGGC
Organism: uncultured Bryobacteraceae bacterium; assembly: GCA_947084845.1. Taxonomy (GTDB): domain Bacteria; phylum Acidobacteriota; class Terriglobia; order Bryobacterales; family Bryobacteraceae; genus PNKE01. The sequence continues at coordinate 19,172 of CAMTUE010000091.1, forward strand.
CGGGGCCTTCGTCTCCATCGCCAATCTGAAGTGATCCAGCGCCAGGTCCCGGATGCTGTAGCGGACATCAGTAGTGTCCGGCTATCGCTCTGGAGCCGGTCGATAACCCCTTTGGTGGCATAGGGATGGGTGGCCTTTCTGGATTTTTCGATATGAACTTCCGCTGACCGATTCAGGGCCCCGCTGGCGCTTCAACTTCCCTTGCCGACAATGGAGCATGTTTGCTGGCCGCATTGTCTTCGCCCACCGTGTGCCCGGTCAGAAACCACACGCGCGCGTCCTCGAATCCGCCTGCTTCAAAGACCGCTTCCAGAACCGGCGCGATGTGGTAGCAGAGGCCGAATCCATGGCTGTTCAACAGCTTTAGCGGGTCCAGCGCCTCGCCCACGGGCTCTTCGTAGGCCCACCCGGCGATGTGATGCCAGAACCCTGGCGCGACGAACCGGCCATCGGTCAGGAAGAACCGCCAAATGGCCTCGGCGCGTTCGCGCGGCGTGCGCGCACCCGACTGCGCGTAGATGCCCTCGGCAAGCCGCCGCAGATCGCTCGAGTCAACCTGTCCCTTGGCCAGCACCTTCGGCGAATAGACCTGCGCCTCCGAGTTCAACGCCGCCATGATGACGAGCAGGCACAATCCAATACGCCTCAATTTGCGACCTCCTCCGGCGCCCTGAGCGGGCCGCCTCAAGCCGGATGATACCCCATCGAAGAACCGCTCCCTCTGCGGACCCTTCCATGGGTTCGCGGCTTCTAGTATCTTGTGAGGGATCCAACGCATCCGTGCCGGGTCCAGACGCCATGTCCCACAACAGTTCCCGAAGAGGCTTCCTCCAGACCGCCGCCGCGGCTGGAGTCCCGCTGGCCGAACTTCACGCGCAGCCGGCCGCCAGCAACTCCCCGGCGTCAGGCCGCAAAGTGAACGCCTTCCAGGCGGAAATCCGCCGCCGTGCGGAGTTCTACTCGCGTGAACGCCGCCTCATCGTGGACTACTACCGCATCCGCCGCAAACTCGCTTACCCGTTGCCCGTGCCGAGCCTCTCGATCCCGCCCGTGCCGGTCCCAAGCATCTCCGACTACCCCTGGTCGATCTGGATGCTCTGGACTCTCGAAGAACGTGTCTATTCGCTCGGGTGGGCTGCCGAGTGGTTCGGCGTGGCGGAGTACGCGCGCAAGGCCGCGGCCGATCTCGATGCGCTCAGCGCATGGCCGAACTACTGTCAATACGACCGCCCCGATCTCAGCAGCGCCCACGCCGGGCGCCTGCTCTGGACTGCCGCGACAAAGTGGCGCTGGGTCCGCCCCGACCTGCGCGAAAAGATCCGGCAGGCCTGCTTGCGCCATGTCGCCGAAGTGGCTCCCAAAGTGGAGACTCAATACGCCGGCCTCGACTCAGTGAAGGACATCCTGAGCCTGCCCGCCCCGCAGAACAAGCTGGCCAACATCCCCCTGATCGGCACCCTCGGCGCCGCCCTGACGGCCTCAGTCTCATCCCATCCCGCGACCGGACTCCTGCGGACCAAGATCATGGCGGTCTTCGGCGCAGTGCTCGACCTCAGGGAACGCGGCGTAACCGAGGGCGTCGCCTATGACGGCTACATCCTCGATTTCGTAGCCGACTGGCTCGAAACTCTGCCGGCGGCGAACCGCGCGCCGATTCTGAATCATCCGCGGTTTGGCGAATTCCTCGAACAGTCCTACATGCTCTCTGCCCCGGGCGCAATCGAACAGGTTGCCGAACTCAGCGATGTCGAACCACGTGAGATGCCATTCCACATTTCCGCCCAGGCCAAGCTGTCGCGGATCCATCCGGGGCCGTTGAGCAACTGGTACCTGCGGCGCTGCCGTCCCGCCTGGCTGCCCTCCGCCGCACTGGCCGCGCTGCCGGAAAACCTCCCGACGCTCCAGGCCGTCGCACCACGCGCCGGCGCACTCAACGCGCATTACGCCTGCGTCCTGCGATCAGGCTGGGAAAGCGGCGATCTGGCCGTGGCCATGTCGGCGAACACCTCCCCAATGGGACACCTTCAAAACGACAACGCCACGCTGGTGATCGGTACGCGCGGCCAGTGGATCATCTCCGATCCGGGCTACCAGCAGTATATGGACGACGTGGAGCGCGAGTTCACCATTGGTCCGGCGGCGCACAATTCCCCCGTGGTCAACGGCCACGCGCAGGTACGAAAAGCTTCCAGGCTGACGCTGCCGCCCAACCAGACCGGCGGCCTTCTCCGCGCCTCGTTGGAAATTGCACCCTGCTATCCGCCGGAAGCCGGCCTCAAGTCCCTGGTTCGCAATGTCTGGCTCCAGGGGACCAACACTGTCGTGGTGGCCGACGTCATCGAAGGCAGCGCGAACAGGACTCTGTCCTACCACTGGCATGGCCATCCGGATGCCGCCTGGTGGGCCCGTGACGGCTGGGCGCTTGTCCAACTCGGCGCCACCGGCCTCTGGTTCACATCCCCTCAGGCGCGCCTGTCGTCCGCCGATATCGTGCGACTGCCCGGGTCGAGAGGCCAGTTGACGCTCAAGTCGAATGTCACCGCGGACAAGAGCGTGGCCTGGTGGGTCTTTGGAATTGGCGACCGCCCGCCTGTCTTGAAACTGGACGAGTCCGGGCGATCCGTCGAAATAGGAGGAGTCCGTTTTGCCGTATAGATACTTCGCGGTCCTGTGCCTGCTTGCCGCCCAGGCGATTGCCGCGCCTCCCGCCGTCACAGCCTACGAAGGGGCGATCACCGTTCCCACCTATGAGCCCGCCGGCCGCGAAACCGAACCGCCGCTCTTCGACGACTCAACGGTGACGGGCATGTACCCGTTCACGACCTACCTTCAGCCCTTCCAGTCCGGCGGACCCAAACCGAAAACCTACCGCGCCGTCTTCGTCGAAAACGAATACCTGAAGCTCACCTGCATCCCCGAATTTGGCGGCCGCATCTTCTCCCTCTACGACAAAGTCCGCCGCCGCGAAGTCTTCTATCGCAACGACGTCATCAAGCCGGCGCACTACAACCCGCGCCTGAGTTGGGTGCAGTCGGGTCTGGAACTGACCGGGCCCCACGACCTGCACATGCTCACGCTGCACGGCGAACCGTTCTGGTCGAGCACCACCGTGAAAAACCCCGACGGCAGCATCTCGCTCGTCCTCGGCACAATCGACCCCGTCTACCACATGAAGGTGAACCTGACGGCCACTCTCCACCCCGGCGTCGCCGCCTTGCAGATCGGCGTCTTCTGCTACAACACCCGCGAAGGCCGCATGCCGCAAATGCTCTGGATCAACACCGCCGTGCCCGCCACTCCTCAAACGCGGTTCGTCTATCAGATGACGCGGACCGTCGGCCATACCACCGCCGACATCGCCGGCTGGCCCGTCCACAACGGCATCGACTACAGTTGGGACCGCAACAACAAGCACATGCTCGGCGTCTTCGGAATCGACATCTACGACGACTTCCACGGCGCCTATCAGTTCGAAAACGACTACGGCGTCTTCCGCCATGCCGACCGGCGCGTCGTTCAGGGCATGAAGCTGTGGACCTTCGGAAACGGCCCGAACGCCAAAAACCTCGAGCGCGGCTATACGGACAATGCCGGCCCGTATGTCGAAGTGCAGAGCGGACGCCATGTGTGGGACGGCCACTATGAATGGGTCGCTCCGCACAAGGTCGAGCGCTGGAGCGAATGGTGGGTGCCCGTTGCCGGAATCGGCGGCGTGACGGCCCTGACGCCGGACTGCGCGCTCAACCTCGCCGTGAAGGCCGATCCCAATGGCGCGGCCTTCTCTGTCGAGATCGCCATCTCTTCCATGCGCATCGCGCCCGGAGCGCGTCTCCATGTGAAGGCGCGCAGCGGAGACCTGCTCCGCGCGACAGTCAACCTCGATCCTGCGAAGCCCTACCGCACAGTGATCTCCGGCATCAAGGCCGGACCCGAAGGACTCTCGGAGATGCAACTCGTCGTGACCAGCGCGACGGGACGGACCCTGCTCGACTACAAACGCCCCGACACCGATCCGGGCCGCAAGGAGTACACGCCCTTTACGCGGCCGCTCGAATCGCCGCGCAAGGCGCCCGGTCAGATGAGCGTTGAAGAACTCACCCTGGCCGGGGAAAGCCGCCTGAAGGAACTCGATGGCGCAGGCGCGGCCGCTCTGTTCGAAAAGGCCCTGGCGCTGGATCCCGGCTATTCCCGCGCTCACCTGCAACTCGGCATCCACGATTTCAACAGCGGCCGGTACGCCTCCGCCGTCGAGCGTCTGAACAAAGCGATCAAGCGCAATCCCTACGCCGATGAAGCCTACTATTACCTCGCCATGAGCCAGATGGCCCTCGGCAGCAACGCCGAGGCCGAGCGCAATCTCTATCACATCTGGCCGAACAGCGCCTACTTCAGCGACCGCGAGTATCACCTTGGCCGCCTCGCCCTGATAGGCAAAGACGCAGCCTCCGCCATCACCCACCTCCAGCGCGCCATCCAGTCCAACGGCGATCATCTCTCCGCAAGGGCGCTGCTGGCGATGGCGTTGCGTGAACGCGGCGACAAGCCGGCGGCCCTCGCGCAGTTGTCCGCAATAGACCGCATCGATCCAGCCAGCGCCGCCGCGCAATCCGAGCGCTTCCTGCTTACGCCGGACGTAGCGTCAAAGGCCCGCCTGCTCCGTCTTCTTGGCGGACAGACCCAGGAGGCGATCACGCTTTCGATCTTCTACCGCAATGTCAACCGCTGGGCGGATGCGGCCCGCGTTCTCGAACTCGTCGCGCAGAACAACAGCGACCCCTGGGGCACGCCGCCGGAATTCTATTACACGTTGGCGTTCTGCCAGCGTCGCGCCGGCCAACCGCAGCAGGCGCTCGCAAGCATGGCCAAGGCCCGTGCCGCCGCCGGCAAGGTGGACCGTTTCGCTTACCGCGAGGAGAGCCAAGCGCCGCTGGCCGAAGCGGTCGCCATCGATCCAACCGACAGTGTCGCCCGGTTCAATCTGGCGAGTCTGCTTTACTTCCGCGGCCGGCCTGCCGGGGCGATCGAACAATGGGAATCTGCCGTGGCGGCCAAGCCCGCCGACTTCTCCTCGCGCCGCGCTCTCGGGTTGGCCTACGCCGAACAGGGCCAGGCGATCGAGAAGGCTGCGGCGCAACTGGAGCAAGCCATCGAGCTGAATCCGGCACACGTGCGAACGCTGAACGACTTGAGCAATCTCTACGCTCGGGCCGGCAGGATAGACCAACAACTGGCTGTTCTGACCAAGGCTCTGGCGCGCTCTCCGGGCGACGACGTGCTGGTCGAGGGCATCCTGGGCGCCAACCTGATGAAGGGCGATTTCCAAGAGGCTGCGCGCATCGTGGAAACCCACCAGTTCGCCCCGCGCCACCGCACCTATGGCCTGCGCGACAAGTACAGGATGTTGCGCTACGGCCAGGGAACCGCCGCGTTCAGGCAGGGCGACTATGCCCGTGCGCTCACGCTCTATGAATCGGCCCGCAAACCCCCGGTATCGCTTGGCATGGACGACTTCGAGTCCCAGGTCTCGCCCCGCCTCCAGTATTACCTCGGCAGGACGTTCGAGGCGATGGGAAACAGCGCCGAGGCGAAGGACGCTTATCTGAAAGCGATCGCCGGCATCGAGTTCCTTACGGGCGACCGCGACAGTTGGAACAGCGAAAACCTGTTCATGGCCGCAGCGCTGGACCGGCTCGGCCGCGCCGAAGAAGGTGCACGGCTGGAGAAGCGTTTCGAGGACTTCGCCCGCGGCGAGATCGATTCGCGCAACACGGACCGCAGGGCCGAGGCGCGCTACCTGCTCGGCCTGGTCATGGTCCGCCGCGGCCTTTCGGACGAGGGCCGCAAACTGATGCAACAGGCGCTCGAAGCCAAGCCGGACATGATCCCGGCGCGTCTCGAACTGCGCGGCGACACCCTAAGCGTCGCGCCGCCCTCAACCCGCTGATTGGAGGACAAACGTCATGAAAACCAGCTACCAGGCCTTCATCCTGGCCCTGGCCGCTTCGCTGTGCGCGAACGCCGCTGAGATCGTGCTTCCGTCGCTCGCTCTCGAACGCGACCGCCCGGTTACGGCCATCTATCGAACCAACGGACAGGCCACCGGCAAGGGCACGCTCGCCATCAGGTGGACCGACGCCCTGAACCGCGTTGTCGAGGAGCGAACCGTTCCCTTCGAACTCACCGACGAGACCGAAGTCCGCTTCACCCTCGATCTGCGCCGCGCCGTCGCCATGAGCAACCAACTGGCTGTCCGCTTCACCTTCGAGGGCGTGGACAGGAAGGGCGTGAAGGACCATCGCGAAGAGGACGCCAAAGTGTCGTTCGTCGCCAGGCCTGCCGACCGCAAATGGCGCGACTACGCCGTCATCATGTGGCAGAACTACAACGCCGCCGGCTTCGCAAAACTGAAAACGCTCGGCGTCAACGGAGGCCAGTACAGCGGCCGGGCCGCCAATCCGCCGGAGTTCCTCGTGGCCAACGACCTGCGCTGGTACGCCGAGAACATCGCGACGGATTTCTACGCCGAATACCATCGCTACCGCCGCGACCGCATCCAGCACTGGTCGTTCCTCCAAGCCAAGGGACTGTACCGCAAAGACCCGTCGAGCAAGGAACCGTTCAAGCGCCATCCCAGCCTCTCCGATCCCGTCTGGCTCCGGAAGGTCCACGACCGTCTCGTCGAATCGGCGCGCAGGAACTCTCCCTACCGGCCGTTCTTCTATGACCTCGCCGACGAATCCGGCATCGCCGATCTGGCAGCGTTCTGGGACTTCGATTTCTCAGATCATTCGCTCGCCGGAATGCGCGCCTGGCTTATGGAACGCTACGGAACCCTCGCCGCCCTGAACCGGCAATGGGGCACGTCCTTCGAGAACTGGGACGTGGTCACGCCGGATACGACCAACGAGGCGATGAAGCGGGCCGGCGACAACTTTTCCTCCTGGTCCGACCACAAGGAATGGATGGACGTCTCTTTCGCCAGCGCGATCGACATGGGCGTGAAGGCCATCCGCTCAGTGGACCCGGATGCTTTCGTCGCCATCGCCGGCGCTCAGATGCCCGGCTGGGGCGGCTATGACTACTTCAGGTTGAGCAACGTCCTGACCGCCGTCGAGCCCTACAACATCGGCAACAACGTCGAGATCCTGCGCTCAATCAATCCGTCAATACCGCTGGTGACCACGGCGTTCGCGCGCGGCCCCTGGGAGCAGCACCGGATCTGGTACGAACTGCTGCACGGCTCGCGCGGCAACCTCATCTGGGACGAGAACAGGGAACTCGTCACGAAGGAAGACGCCATTGGAGAACGCGGCCGCGAAGTGGCGCCCTACTACAACGAAATCCGAAGCGGGCTGGGCGCGCTGCTGATCAACAGCGTCCGCCGGGCCGATCCCATCGCCATCCACTATTCGCAGGCCAGCATGCGCACCGAATGGATGCTGGCGGCGCGGCCCAAGGGCGATGCCTGGGTGGACCGGTCGTCATCCACCGAGCGCATGGACAGCGAGTTCCTGCGGCTGCGCGAATCCTATTGCCGGCTGGTGGAGGATCTCGGCCTGCAATACCGATTTGTCGCCTACGCTCAGATGGAACAGGGCGAGTTGCTGAAGGGCGGCTATCGTGTGCTGATCCTGCCGCGGTCGAGCGCGCTGTCGGAGGCCGAGGTTCAGGCCATCCGCGAGTTCGTCGCGCAGGGCGGCCTGGTGATCGCCGACGGCGAACCGGGCGCATTTGACGAACACAGCCGGCGGCGCACGAGCCCCGCCCTGGCCAGTCTTTTTGAAGGCAAACAACCGCGCGGCGGCGCGGTCCGCTTCCAGGCGCTCGACTACCATCAACAGCGGATCACCGGCAAGGAGCGTGACGCTCATGAGGCGATGCGGAAGTTGATCGCCGGTCACGGCGTCCGCCCGGAATTTGCCGTTCTCGACGCGGAGAACCGCCCCGTTGTCGGCGTCGAAACCCACCAGTTCCGCAACGGCGGCGTCACAATCATCGGCCTGCTGAGCAACCCGCAGTTGCGTGTCAACGAACTTGGCCCGCCCGAATTCAAATCCAACGAGCGGTTCGAGAAGCCCCGGACCGTCCGTCTGCTTCTGCCCGACGGGCTGCACGCTTACGACATCCGCGGCGGCAAGGCCCTGGACCGGAAACGCGAGATCACCGTCACCCTCGATCCATACCAGCCCGCGATATTCGCGCTCAGCCCGGCGGCGTTGCCGGCGTTGAGAGTGTCGGCGCCGGACCGGGTCGCTCGGGGCGGGATCGCGCGCATCGGCCTCAGTTTCGACGGCGCTTCACCGGCTGGCGCCAGCGTCTTTCATGTCAGCGTCAACGATCCCGCCGGGCTCCAGATGGCGCATTACACCGCCAACGTGATCGCCAACGGCGGCGCGGGTGAACACGTCCTGCCGCTGGCTCATAACGACGCTCCGGGCAACTGGACCGTAGAAGTGAAAGACCTGCTGAGCGGGCAGGAAAAGACGGCCACGATTCGGGTGGAGTGAACCGCTGGCGGCGCGACCCGGCGCGGGGTCTGGTAGACTGGGATTTCCCCATGAAATTCGGCGTCGTCGTCTTTCCCGGCAGCAATTGCGATCACGACGCCTGGTATGCGACGAGCGCAAACCTCGGCCACCAGGCGGAATTCCTCTGGCATAGCGACAGCGATCTGAAAGGCTCGGACTGCGTGATCCTGCCCGGCGGGTTCTCCTATGGAGATTACCTCCGGTGCGGGGCCATCGCGAAGTTCTCGCCCGTGATGGCTTCGGTCAAACGGTTCGCCGCCGAGGGCGGCTACGTCATGGGAATCTGTAACGGATTCCAGATTTTGACCGAGTGCGGTCTCCTGCCAGGGGCTTTGGTTCGCAACCGCGCACTGAAGTTCATCTGCAAGGAAGTCCGGCTGACGGCCGGCACCATCAACTCCCCTTATACAAGCGCGATCCCGGCAGGCGCCGAATTGCGCATTCCCATCGCCCACGGCGAAGGCTGCTACGTCGCCGACGAGGCGACTCTGGACATGCTGGAAGCCGAAGACCGGGTGGCGTTCCGGTATGTCGAGAACCCGAACGGCTCGCTGCGCGACATCGCCGGCGTGCTGAACGAAGGCCGCAACGTGATGGGCATGATGCCGCATCCGGAACGGGCCACTGAACCGCTGATGGGATCGAGCGACGGCCGGCTGGTTTTTGAATCGCTCGTTCAGGCCTACGGCCGAATCCTCACCCCCGCTAAATAAAGCCATGAGCCAGATCACACCTGAGATCGTCCAGGCACATCAGTTGACGCCGGACGAATACGAGCGGATTGTGTCCATTCTCGGACGCGAACCGAACATTACGGAATTGGGCATCTTCAGCGTGATGTGGAGCGAGCACTGCTCGTACAAGAGTTCGCGCATCCACCTGAAGAAACTGCCGACCCGCAGCAAGCTCGTCGTGCAGGGGCCGGGCGAAAACGCCGGCATCATCGATATCGGGCCTGACGCGGAAGGCAACGACTACTGCATCGCGTTCAAGATCGAATCGCATAACCATCCCAGCTTTATTGAACCGTTCCAGGGCGCCGCGACCGGAGTGGGCGGCATCCTGCGCGACATCTTCACGATGGGCGCGCGGCCCGTCGCCGTGATGGACGCGTTGCGATTCGGTCCGCTGGACGACCCGCGGACCGGCGCGCGCAACCGCCGCATCATCGATGGCGTGGTGGCGGGCATCGCTCATTACGGCAACTGCTTCGGCGTGCCGACGGTGGGCGGCGAGACGGTGTTCGAGCCGTCGTATGCGGCCAATCCGCTGGTGAACGTGTTCGCTTTGGGCGTGTTCCGGAAAGACCAGATCTTCTACGGCAAGGCGACGGGCGAAGGCAACCCGGTGATCTACGTCGGCTCGAAGACGGGCAAGGACGGCATTCACGGCGCGTCGATGGCGTCGGCCGAGTTCACCGAAGAGAGCAAGCAGAAGCGGCCGAACGTGCAGGTGGGCGATCCGTTCATGGAGAAGCTCCTGCTTGAAGCGTGCCTGGAGGCGATGCACACGGGCGCGATCTCCGGCATTCAGGACATGGGCGCGGCGGGTCTGACGTGTTCGACCTGCGAGATGAGCAGCCGCGCCGAAACCGGCATCGAGATCGAACTGGCCTGCGTGCCACAGCGCGAAGAGGGCATGACGCCCTACGAGATCATGCTGTCGGAGAGCCAGGAGCGGATGCTGCTGGTGGCGCACAAGGGCAGAGAAAACGAAGTCCTGGACGTTTTCAAGAAGTGGGGTCTGGACGCGCGGATCGTGGGCAAGGTGACCTCGGACGGATTGATGCGGGTGAAGAATCACGGTGTCGTCGTGGCCGAGATTCCGAGCCGGCCGCTGGCCGACGAAGCGCCGCTCTACGACCGGCCGCACACCAAGCCGTTGCGTAAAGTACCGATGGACGGGCCGGCGATCAAATCGAAGGATCTGACGGCGGATCTGTTCACGCTTGCCGGGAGCGAGGACCTTTGCAGCAAGCGCTGGATCTGGGAACAGTACGACTACATGGTGCGGACGAATACGGTTGCGGGGCCGGGCGGCGATGCGGCGATCATCCGGATCAAGGAGACTGGCTCGTCGATGGCGATGTCGCTCGACGGCAATGGCCGGTACACGTACCTGGATCCGAGGGAAGGCGCGAAGCTGATGGTGGCCGAGTGCTGCCGGAACCTGTCGTGCGTGGGCGCGGAGCCAATCGCGGCAACCAACAATCTGAACTTCGGCAACCCGGAGCGGCCCGAGATCATGGCGCAGCTGGTCGAGGCCATCGAAGGCATGGCCGAGGCGTGCGCGTTCTTCGAGACGCCGATCACGGGCGGCAACGTCAGCCTGTATAACGAAACGCTGGGCGAGGGGATCTTCCCATCGCCGGTGCTGGGCATCGTCGGCATCATGAGGACCGACATGCCGGTGGGGATCGCGTTCCGCGAGGGCGGGCGGGATGTTCTGCTGATTGGCGGGATCGGCGACGCCGATGCGGTGCGGATGGGCGGGACGCAGTACGCCAAGCAGGTCATGAAAGAGCTGTGGGGATTGCCGCCGGCGCTCGATATGGAGTTTGAGAAGAAGGTCCACGGGGCGGTCAGGGAAATGGTGCTCGGGAAGGCGGTCGAGTCGGCGCATGACGTCAGCGACGGCGGGCTGGCGTGGGCGCTGGCGGAATCGGCGTTCGACAACGGAATCGGCGCGAAGGTCGAATTGGATTCGGGACTTGCGGCCGAGTTGTTGTTGTATCACGAGGGTCCTTCGAGAGTGGTGGTTTCGACCGCGGACGCGCAGGCGGTGGAGGCGATCGCGGCGAAGCACGGCGTGCCGGCGTTGAAGATCGGCGTGACCGAAGCGGGTAGGTTGACGATTGGGAACAGGGGCAGTACGCTTGTCGATACGCCTCTCGCAGCCCTGCGGGAGACCTGGGCGACGGCGCTGGAATCCAAACTCGAGGCCGAGGTTCATGCCTGATCAAGAGCAGACTGAGCATTTGCCGTTCGACGAGCTCCCCTTTGACAAGTTCAAAGAGGAGTGCGGCGTCTTCGCTGTCTACGGACATCCGGAGGCGGGCAACCTGGCGCATCTGGGTCTGCACGCGTTGCAGCACAGGGGGCAGGAGAGCGCGGGTATTGCGGCCAGCGACGGCAAGGATGTCTACTGTCACAAGTCGATGGGCCATGTGGCGGAGATCTTCACGGCGTCGGTTTTGAATATGTTGCCCGGCCATATGGCGATCGGGCATACGCGGTATTCGACGGCGGGCGATACGGCGATCCTGAATGCGCAGCCGTTCTCGGTGGCGTGCAACAAGGGCCGGATCGCGGTGGCGCATAACGGCAACATCACGAACGCGATGGAGTTGAGGCGGGACCTGGAGGCGCACGGGTCGATTTTCCAGGCGTCGTCGGATACGGAAGTGGTGCTGCATCTGGTGGCGAAGAGCGACCAGAAGACGCTTGAGTCGGCTTTGCGCGAGGCGCTGCTGGCGCTGGACGGGGCGTTCTCGCTTGTATTCCTGGCGGCGGACAGGGTGATTGTAGCGCGGGACCGGCATGGATTCCGGCCATTGGCGATCGGGCGGATGAGGGTGAACGACGGCTACGCCTATGTCTTTGGGTCCGAGACCTGCGCCTTTGACCTGATCGATGCGGACTACATCGGCGATGTGGAGCCGGGCGAGATGGTGATCGCGGGGCCGGAGGGGTTGTCGCGGCAGTATTATGCGCCTCCGGGGCGGAGCGCGCAGTGCGTGTTCGAGCATGTCTATTTTTCGCGGCCGGACTCGATTGTATTTGGGCGGTCGGTGCAGGCGTCGCGCGAGAAGATGGGTCAGATGCTGACGCTGGAGATGCCGGTGGACGCGGACGTCGTGGTGCCGATTCCGGATTCGGGGGTGGCGGCGGCGCTGGGATATGCGACTGCATCGGGGATCCCGTTCAGGCATGGGCTGATCAGGAATCACTATGTCGGAAGGACGTTCATCGAGCCGTCGCAGGCGATTCGCGATTTTGGGGTGAGGCTGAAACTGAACCCGGTGCGGGAGTTGCTTCAGGGCAAGATCGTCGTGCTGGTGGACGATTCGCTGGTGCGGGGGACGACGTCGCAGAAGATCGTGCGGATGGTGCGGGGGGCGGGGGCGCGGGAGGTGCATGTGCGGATTTCGTGCCCGCCGACGATATCGCCGTGTTTCTATGGGGTGGACACGCCGACCAAGCGGGAACTGATTGCGGCGAACCAGAGCGTGGAAGAGATCCGGCAGTTTATCGGGTGCGACACGCTGGCGTACCTGACGCTGGAGAATCTGCACAAGGCGGTCGGCGATCTGGGCGAGCGGTTCTGCTATGCGTGCTACACGGGGGACTATCCGACGGAGTTGATCAATATTGACGAACTGATGGCGTCACGGCCGAACCGGTAGGGGGATTTGGGGTCAGGGTCGCTTGAGTTCTGGGTGAAGACTTGGCGAAGAGATGCGGTCTTTGCGGTCGCGGGTGGCGGTTGTTGCGGTGGTTCTGGTTTTGGGGCGGCGTTGGAGGGATTTGAGGTGGTTGAAGAGGGGTTTCAGGCGGACTCCGGGGGGGATCTGGGTGGGTAGGGCTGCTTTTTGATCGGTCTCTCTCATTAGGCGTTCCTGCTGTATCTGCTTGAGTTGATTGAGGGAACGGAAGAAGAGGCGTTCGTGGGA
>CAMTUE010000092.1:0-15040 GCA_947084845.1 uncultured Bryobacteraceae bacterium
GAATTGATCGGTGAGGCGATTGATAAGACGAGTCTGTTCGTCGACGAGTTTGCGGCGGTCTTCGACGAGAAATTGGAGGGTGCGGGTTTCGACGGAGTCGGGTTTGTGGGGCGGGCAGAGTTCGGGGTGGCGGAAGAAGAGGTCGAGCAGGGCGGCGGCGTCGGAAGGGTCGTCCTTGGCTCCAGAGGGGCGGAAGGTTTTGCGGTAGAGGGCGAGGCTGGAAGGGTGGACCGGGCACAGGACGAGGTGGGCGTACTTGGCGAGCTGGGCGGCGAGGGGTCCGCGGCTCTGTTCGAGGACGACGGCGACGGGGCCGCCGGGATAGGCTTGGGCGAGGCCGGCGGCCCATGGGCACTCCGTTGAAAGTCGTGGGTCGCTGTTTTGGGCAGGAGCGGTCTGGGGAGCGTGGCGACAGGCCGGGAGGCCTGTCCTACAGCGCCGGGCGGCCCGCGGCGGGACCGGGGGCGCGGCCGGACAGAAATGGCTGGCGCTTACGGAAACACGCGACAAGCTTTCATGTGGCTCGCCGCGTGTTTCCTTTCTTACGAGGAACGCCCCTGACAAGGGTTCCCGGCCGCCGGACTACCAGCGCAGAACAAGACCCAGTTTCAGGAACCGCGGCAGATTGTTCTGCGACGGATTGATCCGGCCGAACTGAGCGTTGGTCACGTCGACGCTGGCGATGCCAGTGAACCAGGGATGGTTCATGGCATTCACCGCCTCGAACTTGAATTGGGCTTTGAACCGTTCATGGATCGGGAACGTCTTGGACAATGAGACGTCCCAGTTCTGATAGCCGGGGAGCCGCACGTCGCTGAAGCGCAACGGGAAGGTCCTCAGGGTGTTGGCTTCCTGCGACGCGACGCGTTTGCCGGTTGAATCGTTCCACAGCGACGTGTTGAACCACTGCGGAATGGCCGGATTCTCGAGCTTCGCGCTACCCGAGGTCACTTGCGCCGCGTTCGGATAGGCGACCGCCCAACCCTTCATATAGGTCACGTTCATGTCGAGTCCCCAGCCGCCAATCAGCAAGTCGACGGCCTTGGGAACGTCGTTGCCAAAGCGCCGGCCCTTGCCGACCGGCAGTTCGAGGACGGCCAGGATGTTGAATTTCTGGGGGATGTCAATCTGGTCCGCGGGTTGTTTGATCAGTTGCGTGGAAGCCGGGTCGGCGAGGTTGAAGAACTGGGCGTTCTGCACCGCCACCTTTTCGAGCGTCTTGGCGACAGTGTAGCTGCCGAGGAAGGTGACGCCGTGCGCGAAGCGCTTGCTGAATTTCAGTTGGAAGCTGTCGTAACGCTGACTTCCGATGGGGACGTTGGCAAAAGTCAGACCTGAGAACTGCGGGAAGTCGTTCAACAGGTTGATCCGGCTGATGGTCGCTCCATTCAGCGCGGCGTTGTTCGGGATCAGGCCTTGCATTGGGTTGGGGACCTGTGCCGTGTAGTACGCGGTGTCGATGACGCCCGCCGCGGTGCGCCTGCCGAGTTCCGAGATCGGAAGAAAGCGGGCGCCAAGGCTCAACGGGAGCTTGCGGGTCAGGTTGCCAACGTAGCCGGTTTCGAGAAGGATGCCTGCCGGCAGTTCGCGCTGGATGTCGAACGAGTACTGGTGCGAGAACGGCAGCGGACGGTTCTGGTAGTTTGCGGTAACGCCCTCACCCAGGAAGCTGGCGGCGCCCTTGGAGTTGCCGACCGCGGCCAGCAGTTGACCGCCCGGTTGCAGGGCGAAGGCGTTGGTGGTGGTGACCGCAGGGGTCAGGTTGCTGTCTGTCGATACAATGGCGTCGGTCCGCTGGCTGTAGCCCATGTTGGGACCCGACGCGCTCTGGCCGAGATAGAAGAGGCCATAGCCGCCGCGCACGACCCACTTGTCGCCGATGCGGTAGGCGGCGCCGATGCGGGGAGCCCAGTTGTTCCTGTCGGGATTGATCAGGCCACGCGGCTGTCCATTCAGGTTGGCGAAGAGCACCGCTCCCTTGAGCTTCAGGCCCGCCACCTGCGATGCAATCGGGCTAGCCGCGTTGAAATCCAGGCCCTTCACCACGCGGTCATAGCGTTCCACCTCTGGTGTTTCGTAATCCCAGCGCAAGCCAAGGTTGACGGTCAGACGCGAGGTGACTTTCCAGTCGTCCTGGAAGAAGCCGGCATAGTAGAAGTGCTTGGCTGCGGGATCGATGTTGCGGTCCACGTAGGCGGAAGTTGGATAGCCGAGCAGGAAGGTCGCCAGTTCGTTGCCCGAAACAGCGTCGCCCCGATTGGAGATCGCCTGCGTCCAGTTCTTGCCGAACGTGTAGGAGCCCGCGGCCAGTCCTGGATTGAGCGTGTTGTCGTTGTACATGCGCACCTCGCCGCCCATCTTGAGGAAATGACGCCCTGAGACGATGTTCAGGTTGGGTTGTATCGTGTAGCTGTCGTTCGCGCTGTAGTTGAGCAGCCGGTCGGTACCCATCTTCTGGTAAGTGCCCAGGTTGATATTTGGGAAGCCTTTCCGCGTGAACTGCGACAGCAGAGACGATGCGACACCCATCTGGGATTGGTCGTAGCCAGTGCCGTAGCTGCTTCCGGTCGTCTCCTCCCACCGGCTCAACCCTGCGCGCAGGCTGAACGTCATGCGTGATGTCAGAGTCGATGTCCAGTCAACGGTCCAGTTTCGTCCGTTACGAATCAGTGGAGCGTTGCCGGTCGGCTCGGCGGGATTTACGTCCGAGGGGTTCATGATGAACGTCAATCCACGGTACTCGCTGAACGGATTCTGCCCGTACCGGAAGAAGACCGTATTGTTCGAGTTGATGTTCATGTCCATGCGCCCAATCCACTGGGCCATGTCCCCTACCCAGCGCGACGGGAAGGGATAATTCTGACTGCGCGCCGCATCCACGCCGGCCGATGTGGGCGCCGGATAGTATTTGAGAGACTCGGTGGCCATCTTGGCGAGCCGGGCCGAGGGCAGCACGTTTCCGGCGAACGGCGTTCTGGTGCCGTCGCTCTTGGTCGTCAGCGGGTCATAGATCAGGACCTGTGCGCCGGCAGCGTTGTACAGGGTGGAGAAATTGCCGCCCCGCCACGCCATCTCCGGGACCGTCACAATGGCGGGATCCGCCGACCGCTGCTTCATGGCTTCGTACGCCAACATCCAGAACAACTTGTTGCGCCCGTCGAACGTCTTCGGGATGAACACCGGGCCCGAAACCTGGAAGCCGTACATATTGATGTTCATCGGCGGCCGAACCTTGCCTCCCGCGTTCAGTTCGAACTGATTGGCGTTCAGCTTATCGTTCTGGAAGTACTCGAACGCCGTCCCGTGCAGATCATTGTTGCCGCCCTTGGTGACGATCGTGACGATGCCCCCGCCGGTCCTGCCGTATTGCGCGTCATACGTGTTCAGAAGGATCTTGAACTCCTGGATCGAGTCCATTGTCGGCACGTGAATGACGGCGCGGTTGGAGCGTACGTTGCTGATGCCGTCGAGCAGGACCTCGTTTTCCGCCGAGCGCCCACCGTTGGCCGAGAAACCCGTGGTGCCGCCGATATCAAAACTGCGCAGGTAGCGCCAGCCGCCGGTCTTGAAGACGCCAGGCGCGGCCCAGGCGAGTTGGAAAGGATTGCGCCCCTGCGTGGGCAGGTTTGCGATCATCTGGTTGGAAATCGTGGCGCCGCGGCTCGCAGTCTCGGTCTCCAGGGTGGAGATGGCGCCGGTGACCGTAACGCTTTGCGTCAACTCGCCCAACTCCAGTTTCACGTCGATGCGCGCTCGGTCCTGAAGTTGAAGCACGATGTTCGGGCGAACATACTTCTTGAACCCCGCGGCCTCCACGCTCAGTTCATAAGATCCTGGCGGAAGAAACGGCGTCACGTAGTTGCCGGTGTCATTGGTGACCGTGGTCACGACGAATTGGCTACCGGGGTTGACGACCCGCACGGTGGCGCGCGCCAGCGCTGCTCCGCTCGAGTCCGTCACGAGTCCAGTGATGCTGGCTCGCACCTCCTGTGCCGGCGCGGATGCCGCACAAACCGCCAATACGAATGCGAATTGAAGACATCTATTCAACAGATTCATTGGTCGCTACCTTTCCTTTCCAGAGCCGGGATACTTTCCAGGCGCTAGCTGAGTACCAGCGCCAACTCATATTCTCCCGGGCCGCCACTTCATCATCGGCGGCCAAACGCAGAACAGCGTTCCACTCCCGGGTGAAGCCGGGAGCCGGAGTCCGCTCTCAACCTTTTCCTGACCTCTCTTCACCGGCAATACTCAACCACAGGGCGCAACACAGGTTACCCATGGATCTCATCCGTGACTCATTGATCAATAGCTCCCCAGATTCGGAGCCATCGCCCGCGGCCGCTGCCGCCAGCGTGTGCCGCCGCGGATTTTCATCGCCTGCGGCGCCAACGCGGCTCATTGGAACACCCAGCGATACTGCATCTGGGATCGCCAACCTCTTTATGGCCCTGTCGAACCCGATGATACTACGATTAGTACCCTGTTACCAGAGGTAATAATCGACACAGGCATTTCGATATGGACCAGAGTGTTGTTGTAGCTGTCACCAATTACGTATATACACCGCCAACGCCGCAAAGTCGTTATGGCACAGAGAGTTCCGGCCGCACGAGAGCGAGAGCGTAGGAAAGTCCCGCTAGAAACGGCAGGTGCCGAGAGCGCATGAAGACGGAACTCTCTCATGTCGTTCGTCCAGGCGCTGGATGTGGCTCACCCGGAGGGTGAGGTTGAAAAGACTGAGGCAGTAACGGGATCGGCGGGCTGCTCGGTGGAGTCTTCTATTCATTTCTCGTTCGGCATTCTGCGCAGAGAACCTGTTCCTGCGCAAACAGCTCGCGCTCTTTCAAGGACGCACGCTACGGCCGCGAAACGCCTCCGCGTCGACGCGACTGTCCATGATTGCTCTCGCGCGGTTCTTCGAATGGCGTGAGGCACTGGTCATCGTGAAGCCGGAGACTTTCATCAGATGGCATCGGACTGCGTTCCGCGCGTTTTGGCACTGGAAGTCGCGCAGGCCGGGTAGGCCATCATTACCGTTGAACCTGCGCGAGTTGATCCGGGAGATGGCAGCGGCCAACCCTTCCTGGGGCGAGGGGCGGATAGCAGACGAGCTGTCGCTCAAACTCGGCGCCCTCGTTTCTCCTCGTACCGTCGGCAAGTATCTGCGTTTGCTCGGTCCACCAGGGAGCAAGACGTCGAATCAGCGCTGGGCCACCTTTGTCCGAAACCACGCCAAGGGTATCGTCGCCTGCGACTTCATGGTTTCCGTGACCGCATCGATGCGCGTGTTGTATGTTTTCATCGCCATGGAGGTCGGATCGCGGCGGATTCTCCACACCAACGTCACGGCGCATCCCACCGCCGAATGGACCCTCCAGCAGTTCCGCGAAGCATTTCCTTGGGAAACCGCCCCGCGGTATCTCTTGCGAGATCGTGACCGGATCTTCGGCGACGACTTCAACAAGCAAGTTCGGGAGATGGGCATCAAGCCAGTTCTGTCGGCGCCTCGGTCGCCCTGGCAACGCGCTTACGTGGAACGGGTGATCGGCACGATTCGCCGCGAGTGCCTGGATCACGTGATCGTCTTCAACGAAGCCTCGCTGTACCGGCAGATGCAATCGTTCGTGGCTTACTACCACGAGTCGAGGACTCACCTTTCGCTGGCCAAAGATGCGCCGGAATCACGACCCGTCGAGGCGCCGGCGCTTGGCCGGATTGCTGCCATCCCGCAAGTCGGTGGGCTGCATCACCGGTACGAACGGCGTGCCGCCTGAACTTACATCACGCGGCGTGGATTGTGGGCCCGCGCTCAAAGTGTGTTCAATTCCCGGCATCAGAAGCCGAGTTGCCCCAGAGTAGCCAGCTCGGATCGCCCGTATCCCTGTTCGAACAACTCCACCAGAAGCGTCTGAGTTCGAGGACTGCGCGCGTGCCGCCTGCGATCTGCATGAGTCGGCCGCATCCGGCCGCAGATGAGATTTGCGACAGGCACACTCGCAGTTCACCGCGCGGAGATTCACCGCTGAGCTGGAATCTCGCGGCGTCGCGGTGAGCATGGATGGGCGAGGGCGGTGCATGGACAATATATTCATCGAACGACTTTGGCGCTCGCTGAAGTACGAGGAGGTGTACTTGCGGGACTACGCGCGAGTGCCGGATGCGCAAGCCGGAATCGGCAGATGGGTGCGGTTCTACAACCAGGAAAGGCTCCACCAGAGCCTGGGCTACAGAACCCCGGCCGGACTGTATCGCAGATGAACCAGTGGACCCTGTCGCCCCACCGGAACAAAGGAAGCAGAACTGATCAACGTGGGGCTCCGCCCCAAACCCCGGGATTTATCGCTTTGAGGCCAGAATGGCTGGCCTTACAATGGAATGCACTTGAGCGGAAGACAGGGCAACGCAGGGATGCGAGTGCGCCGGGATAAACCGGCATGTTGTAGGGGATGAAAGAGCCCTACGGAAAAGGAGCAGCGACTCTATTCCGACCTCGAGTCTTGCGTGGTGCGTCGCGAGGCGTACGGCGAAGCGTAGACAGAGGCTTCGGTGGGCCGGGCGATTGAGCCCCGATAACTGACGAACCGTGTGCTGACCTTGTTTGCTTAACGGGAAGGCAACATCCGCGGCGGCGACAAAATCGCGAGCCAAAGCGGGACGCGGCGTGGTCGAAGACCCTGGCACGTCGAGAAACAACATGCACGAGAACCGGGAGGCCTCCAAAGCGTCTGTCGACCAGGCAGACCGGTCCGCGAAGGCGCAAAGCCGCACGGCGGACGTGTACGCGATGGAGGAGTCTGACTGCCGCGTAGTACCTGTGAAGCAGCCGAACAAAGAGGGGCGACCTTCGGCGGAGGCGGTGGAGGGAAGGCGGCAGCCCAAGGAGAACGACGCGCAATCCAACATCCAGCCGACACAGAGCGGGGAACGGATGTCCCAAGGTTTGAGCGGCGTGCGCCGGGTGGTGCGGGAAAGGAAACAGGAGCGGTTCACCGCTTTACTGCATCATGTGACGGTTAATCTATTGCGGGAGAGTTTTGACGCATTGAAGAAGAATGCGGCTCCTGGGGTGGATGGCGTAACGTGGCTCGATTATGAGGCAGGGCTGGAGGATCGGTTGGCCGATCTGCACAGCCGTGTACATCGTGGCGCGTACCGGGCGCAACCCTCACGAAGAGTATACATTCCGAAGGCCGACGGGCGGCAACGTCCGCTGGGCATCGCGGCTCTGGAGGACAAGGTTGTTCAACAGGCCGTGGTGACCGTACTCAATGAAATCTACGAGGCGGACTTTAGGGGCTTTTCGTACGGGTTCAGGCCGGGACGCAACGCGCATATGGCGCTCGATGCGCTGAATGCGGGACTGCAAAAGAAGCGAGTGAACTGGATACTCGATGCCGATATCAAAGGCTTCTTCGACCACGTCAGTCATGAGTGGCTGCTGAAGTTCATTGGCCATCGAGTCGCCGACGACCGAATGCTGCGGCTGATCCAGAAATGGCTGAAGGCGGGCGTTTCGGAAGAAGGCGAATGGTCGGAGACGACGGTCGGTACTCCGCAGGGAGCAGTGGTTTCACCGCTGCTGGCTAACGTGTATCTGCACTATGTCTTCGACCTGTGGGCCGAGGTGTGGCGCGAGAAAGTGGCGCAAGGGGACGTGATCATCGTTCGCTACGCTGACGATCTTGTGGCCGGCTTCCAGCATCAAGCCGATGCCGTGCGTTTCCTGCGAGAATTCCAGGAACGGCTGGCGAAGTTTGGGCTGGAAGTCCATCCGGAGAAGACGCGGCTCATCGCGTTCGGGCGCTTCGCGGCGTCTGATTGCCGGAAGCGGGGGAAGGGGAAACCGGAGACGTTCGCGTTCCTCGGGTTCACGCACTATTGTGGCAGGAACTCGAAGGGCCACTTTGTGGTCTGGCGGCGTACTGTATCAAAGCGGATGAGGGCAAAACTCCATGCCATCAAGCAGGAGTTGCGCCGGAAGATGCACGAGCCAGTGGCGCAGGTCGGAGCGTGGCTGAAGCGGGTGGTAGACGGGTACTTTCGTTATCACGCCGTGCCGGGGAACCTATCCATGCTTTCGCGATTCCGAGAACGGATCTGCCGTTACTGGCGGCACGTACTACGCCGCCGGAGTCAGCGGCGGAAGCCCGATTGGGAACAACTGCGGCCCATCTTCAATCGATGGATCCCTCGTCCACGAACTCTTCATCCCTATCCTGATGTCCGCTTCGACGCTCGAATCCAAGGGAGGAGCCGTATGCGGTAATTCCGCTCGTACGGATCTGTGCGGGGGGTGTTCAGCGATGGGCATCCCTACCGCGAACCCGAGCGCCGACTCAAGGGCCGGAATGGCTGGGGCAGCTCCGGTTGCCCCAATAAATCGGACCCGCCAGTCCATAACTTATTGCAGACCAAAATTGGTCTTGACAATGGGGGCCACTTCACACCTTCGAGCTGTCGAACATGCTCGGCACACAATAAATAGTGCGGCACGCTCGCGCGCCGCACTATTTCACGTTTGCGGTGCAGGACCTCAGAAATTGAACTTCAACGCGAGTTGCATGAAGCGGGCGGTACCGGCGCTGGTAATCCTACCGTAGTTACCGCTGGCAACGTTGGTGTTGGGGTTGTTGTAGTTCACCTTATTGAAGGCATTGAAGGCCTCCCAGCGGAGCTGGAAGTCTCTTCTTTCCCCGACGTTAAACCGCTTGGAGAGTGCCGTATTGAATTGGATCAAGACGGGCCCTTCGAGGATGCCCATCGGCGAGTTGCCCCAGGCGTAGAGTGCGGGGCGGACAAAAGCGGAGGTATTGAACCAGGCCCTGGTCGATGGGCTTGAGACCGTCGGCGAGCCGGTGATGTCGGCACGTGTGCCCCAGCCATTGCCGAGGTTGGAATACCCGCCACTGATCGAGAGCGGCGCGCCGGAACGGCCCTGCTGGGTGAAGGCGAAGTCCCATCCGCCGATGATGGCGTTGGCCACTGGATTGCCCGAGGATAGGTAGCGGCGGCCCTTGCCGACGGGAAGTTCCCAGACGACGGTGGCGAACTCGATGTGGCGGAAGTCGAAGTTTGTGCGGCCACGGTTGTACCATGCCGGCGAGAAGGGGATGAGTGAGGTGTATTCGTCGCTGCCGCTGGAGGCTTCTCCCATCGAGCGCGAGAAGGAATAGGAGAACGTGAACGAGAGGCCCTCGGCAAAGCGGCGCTCAGCCTTGGTTTGGAGTGCGTGGTACCAGTTGCGGCTGAAGTTCTCCATCCGCTGAACATCGCTCATGAGCGGATTGGGTCTGTCGGCCTGGAGGTTCGCATGCGGTCCGATGGAAGCAGCATTATATGGCACGAAGATCACATCACCGCCGACCTTGGTGCCGACGTAGCTCAGGGTGAGAGCCGACTTCCAGGGTAGGGAGGTTTGCAGGGTGACGTTCCAATTCTGCGTGCGCGCAGCCTTGAGGCGAGGGTCAACAGCTTCGCCGATACCGAAGATGCCGAAGGCGTTGGGGTCGGAACTCCAGACGGTTTCCCAGGGCTGGAGCTGGGAGAGCCCGAAGCCCAAGGACTCGACACCCCAGAAGGGGAGGTTGGCCGCAGAGGAGGCGGAACGGTTGCCGGTGAAGCTGTTGTAGAAGAGGCCGTAGGCCGCGCGCAGGACGATCTGGCGCTGAGCGAAGGGACGGTAGACGATGCCGATGCGCGGAGCCCAGTTACCGGTGCCTTCGTTCAGTCCATCCTTATACCCAGCCTCGCGTGAAGTGGTCCATACTGCTGCCGTGGCCTTGGCCACGTTGGGGGTGCTGAGGAAGGCGTTTAAGTTGACCTTGCCGTCGCTGCCCACCGCGGCGACCACCTTCTGGAGTTTCGGATCCCAGGAACTGGTGGCATCGCGCATGTTCAGGCGAGGGTACCAGTGCTCATAGCGGAGTCCCAGGTCGAGGGTGAGGTTCTGGCGGACGCGATAACTGTCGTTGAAGTAGATGCCGGAATAGGGCGCTCGTCTGGTCCCGAACTCGGCCAGAGGAGCGTTGCGGGAACTGGAGGAAGTGTAGCCTAGCAGAAAGTCGGCGAAGCCGTCATTTGTGTAGAGGTTGCCGAAACTGAAGTTGCCACGTGAGCAACAGCTGCCGTGATCGCCGTAAGTGTGGGAGTCGCCGTACTCGAAACCGACGGACATGGTGTGAGCTCCGCGGAAATGGCGGAGATCGGCCTTGGTGTTATAGACGCCGCCCCACAGAGCGCCGGGCGCGCCCCAACCGGAGTAGAAGATGCCCTGATAACCGTTGCCGAAGCTGAGGTTGGATGGCCCGATCCACTTCTCGCGGCCGGCAGTGGCAAAGCCCTGGATGCCGGCGGAGAGGGCGTCATTGACCTTACCCAATTCGTCATTGGTGTAGGTTTCCCTGGTCCGCATCATGCCGCCCATTAGCGTCAGCACGGTGTTGCTGGACATGGTCCAGGTGTAATTGAGGCCGATGTTGTGTTGACGAACCACATCGTTGGTGACCACGCTAGGCTTGTAGCCAAGCAAGGTGCTGGGCTGGCGGATGCTGACATAGCGGCCATAGATGCGCTGCGTATCGGTGAGCTGATGATCTACGCGGCCAGTGCCTTCCCAAGTATTGGTGAAGGTGCCGGCATTTGTACGGAATTGCCCGTCGGCCGAGTTGGCTTCGAGGAGCTTCGGCGCATAGTACTTCGAGGCGTTGGAGATTCGGGCGGACGGAATGATGTTGCCGGCGAACGGCGCCTTCGTAAGGGGGTCGAGGATGCTCTTCGAGAAGGCCGAGAAATTGCCCTGTTTCATGGCCGAGGTGACGGCCAGCGTGTTCCAGATCTGCTCGTTGCGGATGATTGTGCCTTCGAAGCTGCCAAAGAAGAAGGTCTTGTTGCGGATCACCGGTCCGCCGATGGCGGCACCGAACTGGTTGCGGCGGACGCGCGGCCTTTTGGTGGCGAACGTGTTGCGGGCGTTCAACGAGTTGTTCTGGACGAACTCCCAGAGGGCGCCGTGGAATTCGTTCGTGCCACTCTTGGTGACGACCTTGACCTGAATGGGGTTGCGGCCGTTCTCGGCGCTGAAGTTGAGTGTCTCCACGCTGAACTCCGCCACGGTGTCTACGTTTGGAATGGCGGTACCGCCTTCGTCCATGGGGGCGTTCGAGATCAGGCCGTCGAGCTGGAATGCGGTCTTATTATTGCGCTGGCCTTGCCCCTGCACGTAAGTGCCGCGTTCGCCACCCGACTGGGCGTAGGAAAACTGCATGCCCGGAACGAGAGACACAAGTGCCAGGGGGTTGCGGCTAGCCAGCGGCAGTTCCCGGATTTGGCGCACCTGGACGATGGTTTCGGCGCTGCTCTTTTCCGTTTGCAGCAGCTCCGAGTTGGCCGTTACCGAGACCGACTCCGTGATCTCTCCGACCGTCAGGACGGGTGAAATGCGACTCCGGCCGCCGACGGTCAGTTCACTGCCGGACAGTTCCCAGGACTTGAATCCTTTTGCTTTGACCACAATTGAATAGCGGCCGATGGGCAGAGCGGGAATGCTGAAGCCGCCCTCCGCATCGGTTGTCGCCACCTTGACGAGCCCGGTGCCGAGGTGAGTAACGGTCACTTCCGCACCAGGGACGGAAGCGCCGGAACCGTCAGCTACGGTTCCAAAGAACGAGCCTTCCGTCCCAATCTGGGCGGTCAGCAGAAATCCGGTGAGAAACAAACACAGACAGGCGAGGCTTACGAATCGCATAAGTAGCTCCTTTGGGTCAATGATCAGTGCGGTACCGCGCATAGTCAATGACGTCAGCCCCGCAGTTTCCTGTAGGCTGGAAAGTCCCAGCCGCGCCGTCGAGGGTCTGGTAGAATCCAACTGGCTGGATCCACAAGGGAGGCAATCATGAGCGCCCCAAGAACACCCACAGTGCCGGCGCTGGAGCGCGGGCTGGCGATTCTGGAGATCGTCGCCAAGTCCAAGAACGGCTATACGTTTTCGCAGTTGGCACGTCAGTTGGATTTCCCCAAGAGCTCGATTCATGCTCTGTTGGTGACCTTCGAACGGTTGGGGTACCTGCAGCAATTGGATACGTCCGGGCGCTACGTTGCGGGGTTGAACCTTGTTCGAATCGCTACCGCGGCGTCACACGGGATCATGCTGCGCCAGAAGGCCGGGCCGTTCCTATGCGAGTTGACCCAGCGCACGGGCTTGACCTCCCACATGGCGATACTCGAACACAATGAAGCCCTACTCGTGGCGAAGGTGGAACCGTCTGGGACCATTCCGGTGGCGACATGGGTGGGCAAACGGATCGACTATCACTGTACGAGTCTGGGCAAGGTTCTGATCGCGTGGCTGGGGGAGGCGGAGATCGACAAACTGGTGAGGGAACGCCGGATGCTGAGGCATAACGAGAATACGATATGTACTCCGGCGCGGCTCAAGCAGGAGTTGATGCGCACGCGGCAGGCCGGATATGCCCTGGATGATGAGGAGGAAGAGATTGGCATGCGGTGCGTCGGGGCACCTGTAATAGGGATTTCGGGCAATGTGGAGGCGGCGGTCAGCGTTTCAGGAACCGTGTTGCAGATCCGGTTGGAGGACGTAACGCGGCTGGGCACTCTTGTCCAGGAAGCGGCTTTCGACATGTCGCGGCGGCTGGGCGTTTCGCCGCACACCCATGTCGGCTGAACCAGTTTCCAATATATAGGATTGCCTTCTTGAACTCGGACGTGGCCGGGCGAGAATGGGGGAAAGATGCGACTTAAAGACAAAGTAGCTATCGTGACCGGGGCCGCCCATGGGATTGGGCGGGCCATCGCGGAGCTCTTCGCCGAAGAAGGTGCCGAGGTTCTGGTCGCCGATGTTGATGAGGAGGCCGGGGCCGAACTCGCGGAATCGCTGAGGGCAAGTGGTGGCAGGGCCGAGTTCTGCCGGACGGATGTCGCACTCAAGGTGGACGTCGAGGAAGCGGTAAAGCGCACCGCACGATGGAACGGCTGCATTGATGTTCTCTGTAACAACGCCGCTTACCTGGGCGAGTTCCATGATGTGCTGGAGGCCACCGACGACGAGTGGGACCGCTGCCTGCGCGTACAACTGCTGGGCACGAACAACTGCACGCGGGCGGTGCTGCCCTACATGTTGAAGCAGAAGTCCGGATCCATTGTGAATGTTGTATCGATCCAGGCGATGGTAGGATGTCCCACGTCGGTAGCTTATGCCGCGGCCAAGGCGGCGTTGCTCGGCTTCACACTCAGCGCTGCGTATGATTATGGAAAGCACAACGTCCGCGTGAACTCGCTCTGTCCGGGGCCGATCCAGACGCGCATCTCGCCGAAACCCGGGGAGCCGAGCTACGAGTGGCAGTGCGCACAGACGATGCTCGGGCGGGTTGGGATGCCGATCGAGGTCGCCCAGGCCGCCCTGTTCCTGGCGTCGGACGAATCGTCCTACGTGACAGGTGCCACGTTGCCGGTGGACGGAGGCTGGACAGCTCGCTAGCTACTTTCCGAATAGCTGGACAGCTTGACGCGGCCGGAGCAAAGTGGGCTTGGTTCGGCGGCGCGCCTCCCTCATAATTCAGCTTATGATGCGATGCGCCTTCCTCGTAATGATGTCGCTGACCGCGCCCTGCTGGGCAGCCGAGGCACAGAAATTCAGTGTTCGCGTGACCTGGGGCCACAACTCCAGCGCCTCCAGTGCGCTGCAAGTCCAGGTCCGGGCCGATGGAGGGGCAGTGATCCAGGGTCTCGACAGGACCGGTCCCACGGATGGTGCCAGGAACGGAGTGAGATTCGTCCTCGACTGCCCACCGAGGACGGAGCCGAAGTTACAGCGCCTCCAGATGATCTGGGCCGATCTATTGGCCGCGGCGGATGCCGACTCGGCGCGGCGTCTTGGGCAGGACGCTGCGATGGATCCTCAATCGCCCCGGCTGTATGTAAAGACACGCACAGACGGCACAGGCGGTTTCGTCGTCACTGTCGAGCAACTAATAAGGGAACGGGCCATCTGGGTGCCTTCGCTGGATGTCTACATCACGGCAGGCGAGCCGTTCGTGGAGTTTGCGGCGCACAAAAAAGCGCTGGAGCCCTTCCAGGGCAAGCGGATACTTGAACAGATACAAGGCTCGCCCGAAGCAAGCTACGAGGAGTACACAGCTCTGTGGGAGGACATGGGGAATCCAACCTATAGGAATCCGCAGCAGATCGAGCCGGGACACATCATCGCCCTGGCATGGGACAGTTCGATTCACAAGTTCGGGATCGATCGTGGAGCGGGCGTCCGGAACGACTATGGCAATCCGGACCGCTTTCATTTCTGGTTCGAATTCGGCGACATCACCAAAGGGATCGCGGGCACGTGGAAGCGGCAGAGCCTGCACGATGGGTTGCCGGTGGTCACGACCTCGTTCGAGCGCGAAGGTATCCGCTATGAGGTTGAGCAATTCGCTTACCCGCTGGATGGTCCTCCGCGGGAGCGGCGCGGCGATATGCGGATGGTGCTGATGCAGCGGCTACGGGTGTCGTCGCTCGACGGAAAAGCCAGAAGAGTGCCTGTCACGCTGAGCCACCGCCGCGCGCTGCCAGAGAATTTGAATCCGCTGTTCGACGTTGACCGGACCGGATCCAGAATCCTGGTGAAGAACCGCAGCTTCGGCCAGACGCTGCTTGAAGTGGTTGGCGGCGATGGCGATCCCGTATGGTCCGGGGTGCGCGACTACGGCAACCCGAGCATGAGGCGAATGAACCTGACGGTGCCTCTCGAAGTGCCTGCCGCAGGCTACCGGGAGTTGCTGGTGAAACTGCCGTCTCCGATTGTGCCTGTCGCAAATCTCATCTGCGGCCGGATGCGGCCGACTCATGCAGATCGCAGGCGGCACGCGCGCAGTCCTCGAACTCAGACGCTTGTGCCTGTCGCAAATCTCATCTGCGGCCGGATGCGGCCGACTCATGCAGATCGCAGGCGGCACGCGCGCAGTCCTCGAACTCAGACGCTTCTGGTGGAGTTGTTCGAACAGGGATACGGGCGATCCGAGCTGGCTAC
>CAMTUE010000093.1:0-25368 GCA_947084845.1 uncultured Bryobacteraceae bacterium
GCGTGCGGATCTTCTCCTCGATATCAGCTACCTTTGCCTTTGCCAGTCGCTGCACATCCGAGCAGTCCTTGTCGGGGTTAATCTGCATCGAGAGCAGATCCCGGATTTCAGCGAGCGAGAAGCCGAGATCCTGCGCGCGTTTGATGAACCGCACCCGGCGCACTGTGTGCTCGGGGAACATTCGGTAGCCGGAAGCGAGCCGCGGGGGCTTCGGAAGAAGCAGTTCTCGTTCGTAGTAACGAATGGTCTGGAGGTTTACTCCACCGCGCGCCGCAACTTCGCCGATCTTCAGAGCCTTCATCTCATCGCCTCTCAACTGTCCGATTCCAGACTAAACCCTGTACCCAGGTATAGAGTCAAGGGCGATTCTCGTCTGTGTTCCTGCCTCATGCCCCGCGGCTCGCGGAACTTGCCGCTGAGAGTCGGCGCGGGCGCTCCGGACCGTCCGGCGACTCGCGGGTCTCATCTCTTAAGGAGTTATCGCCGGGCAACTGTCCCTGGAGGCACACCGATAGTGCACTTTTGGACAGTATTCTCTGAGATCAAGACGGCATCGTCCGGTTTCCTGAGGCACGTTGGCACCTGGGGGTATGGCAGAAGCTGTTGGGCCCTACGTTTTGGTCTGGGCGCGACTCAACTCGCCGGCCGGCGACGTCCAGGACAGCGTAAACGGCCCGCGTTCAGGTCCGCCCCGACGCAGCAGGCGGATTGGAACAAGTCCTGCTTGCATAACCATCGGTGCGCATCCCATTCCTATTCCGGCTGCTCGTCGCAACGTCGCTTCCGCTAGTGGCCCAGGAGACGAGGAATCCGCGTGGCCCGCATCGAGATTCGCCCGAACCAACAATCCGCGTAACAGCCGATCTTGTCCTTGTGCCTGTTACCGTAACCGAGAACTCCGGCAAGCCGGTCCTCGACCTCGACAGGAAAGACTTTGTCCTGACGGACGAGAAGGTCCCTCAGGACATCCTGTCGTTCTCACGCGAGAACGCGCCGGTGTCTATCGGCATAGTGTTCGACCTGAGCGGGAGCATGTCGAACAAGATTGCGAAGGCGCGAGCGGCAGTTCGCGAATTCTTGCGGTACCTTGAGGAGCAGGATGAGGTCTTCCTGGTGACGTTCAGCGATCGAGCTCAGCAGCGGACCGAGTTTGCATCCAATGATGCTGCTATTCTCAACGAGCTTCTCTTTGCGCAACCTGAGGGCAGCACGGCTCTATTTGATGCCGTAGCCATCGCCGTCCGAGCGATGCGCAAGGCGCGCAATGATCGCAGGGTACTGCTTGTGGTCTCAGATGGAGAGGACAACCACAGCCGCCTTTCCGAGCGCGAGCTGCGTCGAATCCTCGAAGAGACTGAGAGTCAGATTCACGCTCTGGGAATTCACGACCGTGCGCGCGGCATGCGGGAAGCCGGTGGGCCGCAGATTCTTGAGGATCTCTCGAAGATGACCGGAGGAGAACATCATATGGTTGATGATGCCGGCGAGTTGCCTGGCTTGGCAGCGAAAATGGGATTGTCGCTGCATGATCAGTATCTGCTGGGCTACCGTCCAACGCCATCGGGAGTGCCAGGGAAATGGCGGAGAATCCGGGTAAAAGTCCCCGGGGCTTCTCGGTCATATCAAATCTATGCTCGAACCGGCTATCGGATGCCCTGATCAAAGCAGACCGGATGCCGTACGCGATGTACAGTCCGCTCGGGAATCATTCGGTAGTCGGGCGCAGGGCGCGGGAGCGGCGGGAGAGCAGTGGTCGTTCGAGTGGCAATGGTTTGCAGGTTGATCCCGCCGCCACGAGTCGCAGAACTACCAGTCTGAGACCCTGGCGCGGGTGTGCAAGTGCGTGGCCTTGGTTCGGCGCTTCGTATACTGGCATTTGGCAGTCAGCAATGCTTCAGGAAGAGCGATTCAGAAAGATCGTCGAGGCCTACCGGAGTGACCAGGAGTCGGTCTATAACACTTGGTTCATTAACAGCGCCGAACGGCTGAAGGCGTTGTGCAGCATTCGCCGGGGCGTTGAGCAAGTCGTTGACGAGATGCGCTCCGGCCGGTTTGGAAACGACTTCCGGGGCTCCTCCCTTGAGTTCGTCCTGAACTGCATCACGGAGCAAAAGCAAGTATTTGAGGGCGCGGCGCATGCCTTCTACTGGAAGCCAAAGCTCCGCATCCCGGATATCTACGAGAACGCAACGAACCAGCGGGCTTTCGGCCAGTTCCTGGCCAACTGCCTGTCGGCTGCGCGGGAAGATCAACTCCTGCGCGAGATTCATCATTTGGACACGCTGAAGATCAAGGGTCTCGGCCCGGCCACCGCCAACATCCTCTACTTCTTGCACCCCACTCTGATCCCGCCGTCCAACACCGCGATGCTGAAGGGCTTCAACATCCTCTTCGAGGCCAGCTGCAGGTTGGGCTCCTGGGAAAGCTACCTGGACATGCGGGACGCAGTTCTGCGGACGAACGAGCAGTTTCGAGAAGTGCTCTCGAAAGATCTCGGGGCAATCTCAGGCCTTCTTTTTGAAATCGGCGCCGGGAAGCTGGTGCTCGAAGAAAATGCAGGCATGGTGCTCGAGGTCGAAAAGAAGAAGCTTGAGCAGCTGCGTCGCCGTCGTCACCAGGAGGTGCAGGACGACTTGGCCCAGGATCAAGCTCACACGCAGATGCAGTATCTGCTATGCAGGATTGGGAGCGCACTCGGCTACGAAGTCTGTGTGGCAAGCAACGACCGCGGCAAGTCCTTCAACGGCAACTCCCTCGCTCAATTGTGCCAGCCCCGCATGCCGGCTCTTGGCCTCGACCATGCCGTCGCGGGGACTATCGAACTGATCGACGTGCTTTGGCTCGAAAAGGATACCCACCGGATCGTCAGCGCGTTCGAGGTTGAGAAGAGCACGTCAATCTACTCGGGGATCCTGAGACTCAGCGATCTGGCCCTCGCCCTGCCGGACCACGAGACGAGGCTGTGCCTGGTGGTGCCGGACGGTCGCGAGAAGGAGGTGATTGCACAGCTCAAACGGCCTTCCTTCGTCGCGGCGAACCGGACGCAGCCTTCCTACCTCCTCTTTACCGACCTCGCTCAGCACTGTGACGCGATCTGTCGATTCGGTACAGATCACCGAGTGCTGGAGAAGATCGTGAAGACGGTTCAAGGTCTGGCCTGACATGATCTCCGCCTTGAGTGTCTTGGTGGCCGACCGGCTTGCCTTCCGGCAAACCGTCGGGGCCGGGAGCGGGCGGCACCGAATGCTGGCTGAGTTCGCGTTGAAACTCCGCATCGAACAGCAATGGGATCTCCTCCAGCAGCTTCACCGCAAGCTGCAAGCGTGCGAGATCGGGATCGGCGGCAGCTTCTCCGTTCCCGGAGTGACGATTTGAGGAGGTCGCTGAGGCCCGCACGAGATCCGCAGCCGATGTGACCTTCTTTACCAGCGAATTTCCCAGCAGGACCATCGCTGATAATTTGGAGGTCGACCCAAATTGGTGGGCGGTCAGGGTGAGCTGTCCGCCAAGTTCATTGAAAGCCTCGGTCAACTCACCGATTTCGTCTTTGCTCCGGACTGGCACTGGAGTTCCCCAGCTCCCGCGGCGCATGTAGTTGATGTGGCGGAGCAGGTCCGTCAGAGGGCGCAGCACAGTCCGGCTCCAAAGCGCGTTCAACGCCAGGATCAGGGCAATGATCGTGATGATCGCATGGAACGTGTGCAGCGCCGTCAAGCGCAGGAGAAGCGCCTGACGGCCTTGCCGCAGATCCGCCAGGACGGCCCCGTGATTCATCTCTGACGCCATCCGCATCTCGTGGCCGCGCAGGAATTGATTCATCTGGCTGTAGGCGAGCCACTCCGATAGGCCGAGAACAACGAGAACGATCGCGGAACTCGCCAATAGCAGTTGGGTCTTCAGCCTCATGGTGAGATTGTGTAGCAATTGAACCGCCAGCCTGTTGACTCGGCACGCGCTGCAATTGACCATCTTTGATGATCTGCTTCGTCTTTGACGCTTTGTGGTCGCTCGGAGAGGGGCGGTCCACGGTTCACGTCGCTCTCGCGACGTGATCGCCGCACATCGCCGCACGCCGGACCTCGACGATGCCAGGATGGTGTGGGAGAATGTGATTGACGGCCCATGCCATCGCGAATCTCAGTCTTCCGGACCGTGGCGGTCGCTATCCTACTGCTGACCGGAGTGGAGCTGTTTGCTTGTGAGCTGGTATCCCCCGCCACGTGCGAGATCAGCCGTATTCCTGGCGACGGCGGTTCTTCGAAGCCGTCCGATGGCGATAGTTGCCTTTGTTGCTGTTTTCACATCGTCGTGAGCCCCCAGATCGAGCTGACTCCGACGTTCGATGTGGCGCCCACTTTCGTTCTGGCGCAGTGCGATCCCCCCTCAGCGGAAGCCCCGCGCATTTACCACCCTCCGCGCGTCTGACGGCCTCTCCTCTTTCTTCTTCGACTTCACATCAGGAGTGAGACATGTCATCAAAAGTGACTCTGTCACTGGTGGCGCCGTTTTTGTGTGCCCTCGTGGTGGGGCAGAACGCGAGCGCCCAAGCGTATTCCGCTGACGATCTGGTTAGGATCGCGATCGAGAGAAACCGGGAACTGAAGGCGATGCAGCAGCGGGTGGTTGAGGCCCGCGGACTTCTCCGCCAGGCCGGAATCAGGCCCGCCCCGAACCTTCAGTTCGAGGGGGCCACCGGCCGCCCCTTGGGTTCTCCTGGAGAGGAGGAGTACGCCGCCGGTTACTCGCAGCCGTTGGAAATGGCGGGGAAACGCGACAAGCGAGTTCGCCTCGCTGAGAAAGGCGTCGCACTGGCCGACGTGGAGCTCGGTGAGCGCACACGCCGGCTCGTGATCGATGTGAAGCTCCGCTATGTGGATGCGGTGACCGAACAGGCCAGGCTTACCACTGTTGACCGACTCATCGGGATATACAAGGAATCGGCAAAATTGACCGAGGCCCGTATTCAACAGGGTGACGCCGCTCCCTTGGATGGCCAACTGTTGTTGGTGGAACTGAACCGCGCTGAGGCCCTGCGCCGAACCATTTTGGGAAGGGTGAGCGTGGCTCTGGCTGACCTGCGCCGCCTTTGCGGCTTTGGCATCGCGGAATGGGTGAACCTCGCCGACAATTCGACGGCCGATCCCAACCGCGAATATCTGCCCGGTGAACTGGTTTTGTCGGCCCTGGCGCAGAGGCAGGATCTGCGTGTCGCGCGGATTGTAGAAGAACAAGCAGCCGCCGAGGTGAACCTGACGGAAGCCCAGTCCCGCGCCGATCTGACTCTGACGGCACGATATTCCCTGAGAAACGGACAATTCAGCGGCCTGTATGGATTCACGGCTCCGGGCCAACCGGCGGCCCTGCGAGACAGGGACAATACTGTCTCATTTGGAGTCTCGTTCCCTCTCCTTTCCAGAAAGCGAAATCTCGGCAACATCGAGGCGGCGGCGGCCCGGGCGACAGGCTCCAGGTCTTTGAAGCAGCATCTGGAGGCAACGATCCCGCTCGAAGTGCAGGCAGCGTGGGAGCACTGGGACGCCTCTACCCAGTCGCTCCGCATCCTGAACAGTGGGGTTCTCCAGCAAGCCGAGAAGAATATTGAGGTGATCCGACAGGCCTATGGACTAGGCCAACTGCGATTGCTCGACGTCTTGAACGAGCAACGCCGGCTGATCGACATACAAATGAGCTTCATCGACGCGCAAGCCGACGTGCGCCGAGGTCTGGTGGAGTTGGAGCGGGCCGTGGGAGGAGATCTGAAATGAACAGGAACTGGATAGTGATCGGGGTCTGTCTCTTGGTTGCAGCTTGTTCAAGAACAAAGCCCGAAGCGACGCAAGAAAAGGAGACGAAAGAATCATCCGGGTTGATCACCATGGAGGAGGTCGCTCAGAAAAATGTTGGCCTCCAGGTCTCTGCGGCGAAGACCATTCAACTGTCGGAGTACCTCCAGGTCACTGGCACCGTGCAGCCTGTGGACAGCCGCGTTAGCCAGGTTCGCTCATTGGCGCGCGGCCGCCTCCAGGATGTGCTGGCGAGGATGGGGGACCGGGTGCGCCAAGGGCAGGAACTCGCCCGCATCGACAACCTGGAAGCCGGTGAAGTCACAGCCCAGCTCGCTTCTGCACGCGCCGAGCTCCAGCGGCTGAAAGTGCACCTGACACTTCAGTCGAAGCAGGTGGAACGAAACCGGAAGCTCTCGGAGATCGGGGCTGCCCCAACGAAAGACTATGAGCAGAGTCGCGCGGAGTATCAGGCACTGGAAGAGAACGCACGGGCACAGGAAGGCATCATCTCGGGCCTGGGCACCCGGTTGCGTCGATTTGGCGGACCGGACACCGATCCGAACAGGCCAGTGATCACAGCCATCACTGCGCCGTTCGACGGCATCGTGATCAAGTCGTTTGCATCGCCGGGCGGAGTCGTCGATTCCGGCACTGAATTGTTCACGGTGGCCGACATTTCGCGCGTTTGGGTACAGGCCGAGGTTTACGAAAAAGATCTCGGACGCATCCAGGTCGGCCAACCGGCAATTATCCATGTGGATACCTATCCGGGTGAACCGTTCGCCGGGAAAGTCACTTACATCAGCGACGTACTTGATCCTCAGACCCGCACGGCGAAGATCCGCTGCGAAGTAGACAACAGCAAGGTGCTGCTGAAACTCGATATGTTCGCTTCGGTTCAACTTCCAACCACATTCCGTCGACAGGCGCTGGCGGTGCCGGTCGGAGCCGTTCAGCAGCTCGACGGCAAGACCGTCGTGTTCGTCCGGCGTGGAGCCACGCAGTTTGAGGCACGAGAGATCACGGCGGGGAAGACCGTGAACGGCCTGGTCGAGATCCTCTCCGGACTTCGTGAAGGCGAGCCCGTGGCCACGGTAGGCGCATTCCACTTGAAGTCGATCGTCGCAGGCAAGGAACTGGGGGAAGAGTAACCATGGAACGAATCGTAGACTGGGCCCTCTCCAACCGGTTCATCGTCATTCTAGCGGCCGTCTTCGTGGCCGGCGCAGGTCTCTTCTCTTTGCAGAAGCTGCCGATTGACGCAGTTCCCGACATCACGCCCAATCAGGTTCTTGTGCTCACCCGAGCGCCCAGCCTCTCGCCTCTCGAAGTGGAGAAGTTCTTGACGTTCCCGGTGGAAATCGCCATGAGTGGACTTCCGGGCATTGAAAAGATCCAGTCGGTTTCCAAGTTCGGCCTCTCCTACGTGGCCGTTTACTTCAAGGAAGACATGGACCCCTATTTCTGCCGCCGGCTCATCATGGAGCGGCTGCCGCAGGCCAAAGAGGCGATCCTGCCCGGCATGGGCACGCCCGAAATGGGTCCGATCACCACTGGCCTGGGCGAGGTATACATGTTCAAGGTGACGGGCAAGGGGCGTTCGCTGATGGAACTGCGCAGCATCCTCGACTGGGAGATTGCTCCGAAGCTACGCTCCACCCCAGGGATCGTGGAAGTAAATTCCCATGGTGGAGAACTGAAGACCTACGAAGTCACGGTAGACAACGCCAAACTCGCTGGCTACCACATCACGCTCCGCCGGGTCCTGGAGGCGTTGGAACGAAACAACGCCAACGCCGGCGGCGCTTACCTGGAGAGGGTCGAGCAGCAATCCCTGATTCGGGGCGAGGCACTGATCACGAGTCTGTCGGATGTGGAGAACATCGTGGTGGGCGCATCTCCGAGCGGCACACCCATCCTGATCCGGAACCTTGCAGATGTCCGGTTCGCGCCCATGGTGCGTCAGGGGTTCGCGACGCAGGACGGGAAAGGCGAAGTGGTTCTCGGGATAGCTATGATGCTGTTGGGCGAGAACTCGCGAACGGTAGTGGATCGCGTGAAGGAACGTCTGGCGGCGATCCAGCGGACACTTCCTGCCGATGTGAGAATTGAGCCCTTCTACGATCGTACGGATTTGGTCAGGAGGACCATCGGGACCGTCAGCCGCAATCTCGTCGAAGGAGGACTGCTGGTGATCGCGGTGCTTCTGCTGTTACTAGGCAGCTTCAGGGGTGGGCTCATCGTCTCTCTCGCTATTCCACTATCGATGCTGTTTGCATTCACTGGAATGGTGCGGGCAGGGATTTCGGGCAACCTCATGAGCCTCGGCGCGATCGACTTCGGTCTCATCGTCGATGGTTCCGTGGTGATGATGGAGAACATTCTTCGCCGGTTGAGCCACAGGCAAGAGTGGGAGAACGCATTGGATGCCGTTCGGCAGGCCGGCAAGGAAGTGGCCCGCCCGATCTTCTTCGGCGTCAGCATCATCTTCCTGGTCTATGTGCCGGTTCTGACGTTGACCGGCGTGGAAGGCAAGATGTTCGATCCGATGGCAATTACAGTGCTGTTCGCCGTAGGCGCATCGCTGGTAATCGCGCTCACACTGATGCCGGTGCTCGGGTGGTATGCCTTCCGACGCAAGGCGACAGAGAAGACCACCTGGTTAATGCGCAAAGTGAACGGGATCTACGGTCCCATGCTGGCCCGGGCAATGCGATTCCCGGTCGCGACTACGACAGTGGCGGCGTTGGTCTTCGTTTTGTCACTGGGGATCATCCCATTCCTGGGAGCAGAATTCCTCCCGAGGTTGGACGAGGGCTCCATTCTGGTGATGATGTACCGTGTTCCGGGCATCTCGATGAATGAGTCGTTGCATGGGAACGAAATCATCGAGACCGTTCTCAAACGGTTCCCAGAGGTCGATAAGGTGGTGTGTCGCACCGGGCGGCCTGAGGTAGCCGTGGATCCGATGGCGATCGATCAGAGTGACGTCTATGTCATGCTCAGGCCCATCTCGGAATGGCCGACCAGACGGTCAAAAGATGATCTGGTCACAGCAATGAAGCAGGCGCTCGAAAGAGAAGCGCCCGGGGCCGCTTATGCCTTTCTCCAGCCGATTGAAATGAGGATGCAGGAGTTGATGGAGGCTGGTGTTCGTTCCGATATCGCAATCAAGTTGTACGGCGACGACCTCGAAGTACTCCGGGAGAAAGCGCAACAGATTGTCAAAGTCGTCGAGAATGTGCCTGGGGCCGCCGACGTTCGCGCGGAGCGTGTTGCGGGACTGCCGTACCTGCGCATACGGGTGCGGCGCGACGCCATCGCACGGCATGGCCTGGATGCCCAGGATGTTTTGAACACGGTGGAGGCGATCGGAGGAAAGGTCGCCGGTCAAGTCGTCGAAGGAAATCGGAGGTTCGCGCTGCAGGTGCGCTTTGCCCCCAATCATCGGGCGACGGTGGAATCAGTTCAGAACCTGTTGGTGGGGGACAGCGAGGGCCATTTCATCCCCCTCGCGCAGTTGGCCGACATCTTCGAGGAGGAGGGACCCGCACAGATTAGTCGCGAGAATGCGCAGCGGCGAATCAGCGTTGAAGTCAACGTGCGTGGACGGGACCTTGCGGGATTTGTCTCCGAGGCGAGACGGGTGTTGGAGAGCAAAGTCAAAATCCCGGATGGCTATACACTCGATTGGGGCGGCAAGTTCGAACAACTGGAGAGCGCCGGCCGCAGGCTCGCCATCACCATTCCGATTGCGTTGCTGCTCATCTTCGTGCTGCTGTACTTCAACTTTCACGCCGTGTCGCCGGCGGTGCTCATCTTCCTGAATGTTCCGTTGGCAGCTACCGGTGGGATTCTCGCCCTCTGGATGAGGGGCATGCCATTCAGCATTTCCGCTGGGGTTGGCTTCATCGCCTTATTCGGTATCGCCGTCCTGAACGGAATCGTGTTGCTGACCTACATCGCACAGCTTCGCGAAGGCGGTCTGGCTGCGGAGACCGCGGTGGAGCAGGGCGCCAAGACCAGGTTGAGACCGGTATTGATGACTGCGCTTGTCGCCAGCCTGGGTTTTCTACCGATGGCGCTCTCGCATGGCGCCGGAGCCGAGGTGCAGCGTCCTTTGGCCACCGTTGTGATCGGAGGATTGGTAACATCGACGGCCTTGACCCTGCTTGTGTTGCCGGCAATCTATCTGTGGATCGAGAGGAGGCGAACTGCCAGTGCCTGATCGCATTCAATTCAAGATCCACGGCATGGACTGTGCCGAAGAAGTGGCTGTCCTGCGGCGCGAGCTCGGGCCGCTGGTTAGTGGCGAGCAGAACCTTGCTTTCGACGTGCTTCAGGGACGGCTGACCGTGTCTGGCAGCGGCCTGGAAGCCTCGGCGATCATCAACGCCGTCCGCCGGACGGGCATGCGCGCCGAACTCTGGCAAGTCGAGAACGCATCGGCGCCGGTCGCATCGCACTGGTGGGACGCTAGAACGGTTGTGACTGTCGCGAGCGGCGTGCTGACTGTGGCCGGCTTCGCCACGCATGCAGCCATGAACGGGGGTGTGGCCGCCGCTCTGGGATCGGAGGGTCTCGGCGCCGCGGCAGGGGTCCCTCTGATTGCCAAGTTGTCCTACATAGGAGCGGTGGTGTCCGGCGCCTGGTTCGTGCTGCCGAAGGCCCTGTACTCGCTGCGCCGGCTTCGCCCGGACATGAACCTGCTGATGACGATTGCCGTACTGGGCGCCATTGGTATCGGGGAGTGGTTCGAAGCCGCGACGGTCAGCTTCCTGTTCGCTCTCTCCTTGGCGTTAGAGTCCTGGAGCGTGGGCCGTGCACGGAGAGCCGTGGAAGCACTGATGAAGATCGCTCCAGAAGCGGTAAGCGTGGTGCTGCCCGACGGAACGAGCCAGGCGACGCCTTCGGCGCAGGTTGCCATTGGCACGATATTCCGGGTTCCGCCCGGCGAGCGAATCGGCCTCGACGGAACGGTGACTCAAGGCACTACGGAAGTGAACCAGGCCCCGATCACCGGAGAGAGTCTGCCAGTGACCAAGGAACCTGGCTCCGCGGTTTTCGCCGGCACCATCAACGGCAACGGCCTGATTGAGGTGCGATCGACCAAGATCGCATCTGATACAACGCTGGCCCATGTGATTCGCTTGGTCGCGGAAAGCCAGGGCCGGCGGGCCCCGGCCGAGCAGTGGGTGAACCGGTTTGCTCAAATCTACACGCCGGTAGTCTTTGCCGTGGCGATTCTGGTGGCGGCGGTCCCGCCGCTCCTGTTCCAGCAGCCTTGGGGCGCATGGTTCTACCAGGCGCTGGTTCTGCTGGTCATCGGCTGCCCCTGCGCGCTGGTGATCTCGACGCCGGTCAGCATTGTCGCGGGCCTCGCTGCGGCCGCGCGCAGCGGAGTTCTCGTGAAAGGCGGATTGGCTCTAGAACTGCCGGCACGGTTGAAGGCCATCGCCATGGACAAGACAGGCACTCTCACCGAAGGGAAGCCAGCGGTCGTGAAAGTCGTCGCTTTGAATGGACATACTGAACAGGAATTGCTCGGGCGGGCTGGGGCGCTGGAGGCATCGAGTGAGCATCCACTTGCCCGCGCTATCTGCGCGTACGTGAGCCGTCGCGGCTTGAGCCCAGAACAGGCCCGAGATTTCACCCTCATCCCTGGCAAAGGCGCGATTGCGCAATTGGACGGACGGTCGTTTTGGCTTGGCTCACACCGATTTCTTGAAGAACGCGGGCAAGAGACCCCGGAAGTCCACGCGCTTCTCGATGAACTGTCAACGACGGGCCATTCTGTCGTTGTCATCGGGAACGAAACCCACGTGTGTGGGTTTATCGCTCTTGCCGACCAGCTCCGCCCTGGAGTTCGGGAGTTACTGGCGGCGACTCATGCGCTCGGTGTTCCGCACGTTGTCATGCTGACGGGCGACAACCAGGGGACGGCTCGTACAATCGCAAAGCAAGCAGGAATCGACGAGGTGCACGCCGAACTCCTGCCCGCCGACAAGGTGACCGTGGTGGAGTCCCTGGTTCAGCGATACGGGACGGTCGCGATGGTAGGCGATGGTGTGAATGACGCTCCAGCCATGGCCCGAGCCAGTCTCGGAATTGCCATGGGCGCGATCGGAAGCGATGCGGCTATCGAAGCCGCTGACATCGCTCTCATGTCGGATGATCTGCACCAACTGCCATGGCTCATCACCCACTCTCGGCGGACGCTTTCGATCATCCGCCAGAACATAGTCCTTTCGTTGGCGGTGAAGTTCGTCTTTGTCGCCATTGCATTCACTGGGCACGCTTCGCTGTGGGCGGCAATCGCCGCGGACATGGGGGTCTCGCTCCTGGTGATTTTCAACTCACTTCGTTTGCTGGAGTCGAGGCCATGAAATGCTTCTTGAGGAGACTGAAATGCAGCCATTTGAGAAAACTGTAATTACAGAGAAAACGTTCGATCAGGCAGTGGCAGCCGTCGAAAAGAAGGCGATGGAAATGGGTTTTCGCGTCCTGCATACCCACGATGTCGCCGCGACGCTGGCCGAGAAGGGATTCCCGCGATCCCCCCTGAAGATCATCGAGATCTGCAACGCGAAGTATGCCAGCCAGGTGCTGAATCGGGACGTCAGGATATCCTTGATGCTGCCCTGCCCGATCAGCATCTTTGTCCAAGAGGACAAGACGCACATCAGCATGCTGCTGCCATCCTCGATTTCGCAGTTCTTCCCGGAAGCGGGCATCGAGCAGTTGGCGGTCGATGTGGAGGCCATCGTGCTCCAGATTGTCGACGAAGCGCGATAACCGTTTGTGGTTTGCGGCTGCCGACATGGGCGAGTCCCTGCCTGTAATATTCAACGAACTCCGGCTGCTCGGAGAATTGCGTGCCAGCGGAATGGACGAGAGCAGCGAAACGCCCGCCCGCTGATATTCCCAAGATGGATAGACAGTGTGGCCCTCAATCTTCTTTGCGGAGATTGAACTTCTCCATACGGTAAATCAGCATCTTGCGGCTGATATCGAGGCATTCGGCCGCCTTGGTCTGGTTCCAGTTGAATCGCTGGAGAGCCCGGAGCACAAGTTCGCGCTCCACCGCCTCGATGCTGATCCCCTGCGGCGGCAACTCCAGTTGAATCGCCTCCATCGCCGGGCGCTCGCGCACCAAGAAGTCCGGAAGATCGGCGACGGTCACCTCATCACCGGGCGCCAGAACAACGAGACGTTCGACGACGTTTTCTAGTTCGCGCACATTGCCGGGCCATCGATACGTCGAGAAGTAGGGGAGCAGCGAGGGTGGCAGTTTCAGACTCGGGCGGTTGAGCCGCTCCTTGAACTTCTCAAAGAAAATGGCCACTAATTCGGCGATGTCGTCGGGGCGTTCCCGCATTGGCGGGAGAGTCAGTGGGATTACGGCGAGGCGATAATAAAGATCCTCCCGGAACGTGCCGTCCTCCACCATCGCCTGCAGATTCCGGTGGGTCGCAGCGATGATGCGCACATTAACCTTCGTCGGAGCCGCCGCCCCGATCTTCTCAATCTCGCGTTCCTGAATCAGC
Source organism: uncultured Bryobacteraceae bacterium (assembly GCA_947084845.1). Classification (GTDB taxonomy): domain Bacteria; phylum Acidobacteriota; class Terriglobia; order Bryobacterales; family Bryobacteraceae; genus PNKE01. Next base: position 13,334 of record CAMTUE010000093.1, read on the forward strand.
CGAAGCAGCTTGACCTGCAGTTCCAAAGGCATTTCGCCGATCTCATCCAGGAACAGCGTCCCCTGATCGGCCATCTCAATCTTGCCCTGCTTGTTGGCCAGCGCACCTGTAAATGACCCCTTCGTGTGTCCGAACAACTCGGACTCCAGCAGTTCCTTCGGGATGGCGCCGCAGTTGATTACGATGAAGGGCCGATCATGGCGGGGACTGTTGAAGTGGATCGCCTTCGCCAGGAGCTCTTTGCCGGTACCTGTCTCTCCGCGCACGAGCACGGTGGAGTCGCTCTGCGCGGCACGCGAGGCGTTGTCGAGTGTCGCCAGCAGGTTCTTGGCCTTGCCGATAATGTTCTCGAACCCAAATTTCCTGTCGATGGCACTGCGGAGGTTTCTGACCTCCTCCTGAAGGCGATGATGCTCCAGTGCCCGTGAAACAATCAGATTCAGCGAATCGGTGTTCACCGGCTTGATGATGTAGTCATACGCCCCCAGGCGCATCGCTTCCACCGCCGACTCGATTGTGCCGTACGCCGTGACCACCACGACAATGACTTCGGGATACTCCTCTTTAATTCTCTGCAGCAGGTCGATGCCCGACATTCCAGGCATTTTGAGGTCGGTGAGCACGAGGTCCTGGGGATGCTTGGAGAGGACTTCGAGAGCCTGCTGGCCATCGCTTGCGGTCAACGCTTCGTAGCCGACCTGCTGCAACTTGAGCTGCGTGACGCGACGGAGATTCTCCTCGTCGTCTACCACCAGAATCCGCTTACCAATCATGCAAGCTCTCCTCGTGACTGCGGGAAGAACAGACTGAAAGTCATGCCTTTGTCCTGGTTCCTGGTCACGGTCACGGTTCCGCCATGTTGCGTGACGATCTGGTGGACCACAGAGAGGCCAAGTCCGGTTCCCGTGTCTTTCGTAGTGAAGAACGGGTCGAAGATCTTGTCCATGTTCTCCTCGGGGATTCCGGCTCCCTGATCCCTGACCTGGATCGCGATTCCATCTTCTACCTGCTTCGCCGCGAGCCATACACCGCCGCCTTCGGGCATCGCCTGCGCCGCGTTCAGGGTGAGGTTCAACATGACTTGCGTCAACTGTTCCTCATCGCCGAGCAGACTCGGAATGCGGCCTTGTATCTCTTTGTGGAAGTGGATGCCTTTACCCGCGGAGTGACTCACCAGATCGATAACCGAGTTCAGTACCTTGGCCAAATCCACCTCACCCCACTCCGGATGCCGGGGACGGGCAAAATCGAGCAGGCTGGTCAGAAGGCGGTTTAGGCGTGAACATTCTTTGCGGATGATGCTCACTGTCTCCTTCCGTAGTTCGGTCTGGTCGTTGGCTACGTCCAGAACCTCGGCGGCACCGTCGATGCTGGCGAGCGGGTTCCGGATTTCGTGCGCCAAGCCGGCCGCCAATTGACCGAGGGCCGAGAGGCGGTCTGCCCTCTTGACTTGTTCGAACGTGTCCTGGAGTTCGCAATACACCAGGCTCAGCTTCCGTGCGGTGGCTTGCAGTTCGGCGCGTCGCTTCCGCTCCCGATCCGAAAGCACCCCCGTCACCAGCCCGACCGCGAGGAACATGAAGATCTCCGCGTACTGCTCCATCGCATAGTGCTGCTCATGCCGCCATGTCATCACGATGTGAGGGACGTAGAGTAGGGCAGCGATGAGCGCCGCTGCGAGTCCTCCCATCCAGCCGAAGGCGATCGCCGCGTAGACGACGGGCAAGTAGTAGAGCCTTTGAAAGATCCCGTGCCACAAGCGCATGTCGCGCGGCGTCAGATAGTGACCGGCGCTTGTTAGGGCGATGCCAGCCAATACGAGCGCGATGGCTTTCCAGTTCGGGTTTTTCTTCTCTGTGTCCATGCTTATCGTGGTTTCGTCCACTGAAGACAACTTACGGGGAGAGCGAGAAAGGGGCGAGGACGATCTTGGCGGCGCGTCTGGGTGAGTCATTGGCTTCGCTCGGTCTATTCTCTATCGTCCCTTCGCCCAGAAACTGCGCCGCCAGCACCGCGGGTACATACGCCTGCGTTTCCCTCGGCAGCAAACCTGCCTCTGATAGGCGCCAGTAACTTCGATTTCGGGCTCGTTCGATGGCGATCTGGACGCGCCTCTCTCCCGCGTTGTATGCGGCCAGGGCGAGCGTCCAGTCCTCAAACCTGCCATAGAGGAACTTCAGATAGCGGGCTGCGGCGCGCGTAGACTTCTCTGGATCCATGCGCTCGTCTCGTTGGGTCACATTCAGGCCGAACGTCGCGGCCGTCTCGGGGATCAGTTGCCAGATCCCCAGCGCATTCTTGGGTGATCTTGCCGTTGGATCATAGCCGCTCTCGACGAGTCCGATCCACACCAATTCCGGCGGGAGTCCTTCCTCGCGGAGGACGCGCTGGATCATCGGGCGGTATGCCTGCAACCGGCCCACGGATGCCCGATAGTGTTTCGATCCGGGGCCCTGGAAGTAGCGGACGAAGTTGTCGACGATAGGCCGGAGGGATTGCCTGCCGGAGGATGCGGCGGGTATAGCCCGATCCGGGACCGTCAATCGCAGGGAGGGCGCTTCCATGGTCCTTCGCTCTTGCTCAGCTCGTTCGAGTACTTCGTTGAGCACTTGTTCCCATCGAGGGATGCCATCCACCGCGGATAGCCGCGTGGTCGAGGAGAGCGCGAGCAACGCTACCGCAGCCAGACGAGCCATGAGGATTCCCTTTGAGGTCATTCGCACTTCATCACTGGAACAGCACTTCTACCGCCAATCACGATCTACGGCACTAAACGCCGTCTTTGCACCCGGTTAGCTGAAGTTCTCTTCGGCCAGAATGCCGGCCAGCGGTATCCGACTGCCGAATATTGTCCAATGCGAGCCCGAGAATCTCCAATTCCCTGTCCGCCTATGACGCTCACGGCGAACGATACCCAGCGCTAAGCTTCAAGAAGTGAATGGGTTAGCCCGCCACTGCGCCAGGTGGCACGGGGCGTGCTTTGCTTGGAAAAGTGGTAACAAGGAAGGACAACACGGTGCGATCACCCTTGATAGGCCGGGCGCTGCTGCTCCTGCCCTTCCTAGCCTCCGGGCTTTGGGGGCAGACGGATCGGATGGAGCTCAAGGATCTGTTGGCCGAGGCTCTAGGCAACAATCCGGAGATTGTCGCGGCGCAGAAGCGCTATGAGGCGTCCCGCCAACGGCCCTCGCAGGTCAGCAGTCTGCCGGATCCGATGTTCTCGCCCGGCTACAACAGCAGCGGCAGACCATGGCCAGGCGCCGGATTGGGAAAGGAGCCCACAAGCAATATCGGAGTGATGCTCTCCCAGGAGATCCCGTTCCCCGGGAAGCGCAAGCTCGCCGGTGACATGGCCGTCAAGGAATCCGAGGTGGAATTCCAGCAGTACCAACAGACGAAATTGAGCGTGGTCTCCCGGCTCAAGCAGGCGTACTTCCGCCGGGCGTATGCATTTGCCGCCGTAGAAGTATTGAGCCGCAACCTCGATCTGCTCCGCAAGTTCCTGCAAATTACGGAATCCCGCTACTCGGTTGGCAAGGCAGCGCAGCAGGACGTTTTCAAGGCGCAAACTCAGATCTCAATCCTGGAGACCAAACGCGTGCAACTCGACCGCGAGAAAAGGGCGCGTGCGGCTGAGATCAATAGTTTGGTGAACCGCGCTCCCGGGTCTCCGATTGGCCCGCCTTCCGACCTTCGGGTAATAGATCTGCCGGCCGCTCTCCAAGAACTCTATGCTTCGGCGAGGGAGAATTCGCCCATGCTGCGCCGGGACGAGAAGATGATTCAACGCGCTGAAGTGGCGGTCAACATGGCGCGTAAGGAATACTATCCGGACTTCACGCTGAACGGCGGCTACTACAACATGGGCGGCATGGCCCCCATGTACATGTTCCGCGCCGACTTCAAGATTCCGCTCTACTACTTCAGAAAACAGCGCGCAGCGGTGACCGAACAGTCGCAGAACCTGGCGCAGTCGCGGAAGACGTACGAAGCGACCAACCAGGGGATCCACTACCGAATTCAGGACGACTACCTGATGGCGGAGACATCATCGCAGTTGGTTAAACTCTACGGTCAAACCGTAATACCTCAGGCAAGCCTGACGCTGGAGTCGTCACTGTCGTCCTATGAGACCGGCTCCGTTGACTTCCTGAGCGTCTACATGAACTACATCACCGTCGTCGAATACCAAATGAACTACTACGAGGAGCTGCAGAACTTCTATCTCGCCCTCGCCCGTCTCGAAGAAATGACGGGACGTCCGCTGGTCCAGTGAGGCACGATTCCATGAAAGCTCTTCGCATTCTCTTGTTCGTTTTGCTGATCGCCGTCGGCTTTGTCGGTGGCTTCGGGTATGGACGTTGGTACGGACCGCGTGATCACGCGAGCGCCACAACGAACAAGCCCAAGGGCTACCACTGCCCGATGCATCCGAGCTACCACTCCGACAAGCCAGGCGACTGCCCCATCTGCGGCATGAAGCTCGTGCCGGACGAGGACTCCGCTCATCCGGTCGGCGCGGCGGCGCAAAAGCCGACTGGCAAGATTCTCTTCTACAGGGATCCAAAGGCTCCCGATTTCAAGTCGGACAAGCCTGGCATCAACCCCGAAACCGGGAGCGACCTGGAGCCGGTATACGAGAACGATCCGGCTGCGATGCCAATGGGCACCATCCGGGTGAGTCCGGAAAAGCAGCAGTTGATAGGCGTGAAGTTCGGCGAGGTGACGCTCGGCGCCGGCATCCACTCTTTCCGGTCTGTCGGGAAAGTCACGATGGATGAAACGCGATTCTCGAAAGTTCAAACCAGGATCGAGGGCTGGATTGAGAAGGTGTACGTCGACTTCACGGGCAAGTTGGTGGAGCAGGGCCAGCCGCTCTTGACTCTGTACAGTCCGGAGATGTTGGCCAGCCAGCAGGAGTACCTCCTCGCGATTCGAAGTCGCGAAATTATGAAGGATAGTCCGCTGGCCGGCTCGCAACAGCAGAGTGATTCGCTCCTGGCCGCGGCGCGCAAGCGGCTGGAACTCTTCTCTCTGAGTGAAGCCCAGATTGAGGAAATCACCCGGACCCAGAAGCCGCTGACGAACATCACGATCTACTCGCCCATCAGCGGCTACGTCATGATGCGCAATGCCTTCCCCAAGCAGCGCATCACGCCGGAAACCGAACTCTATACGGTCGTCGACTTGAGCAGGGTGTGGATCATGGCGGACGTCTTTGAAAATGAGGCCTCGATGATTCAAGTCGGAATGCCGGCGCGGATGAACCTTTCCTATGGGAGCGGCAGGAAGATCGACGGCCGCGTGAGCTACATCCAGCCACAGATCGACCCCACGACTCGCACGCTGAAGGTCCGCATCGAAGCCGACAACCCAAACATGACACTGAAGCCCGACATGTTCGTGGACGTGGAGTTCAACGTCGCCATGCCCGCCCGTATCACCGTACTGGCTGAAGCCGTCCTCGACACAGGGCTCAAGAAGACCGTGTTCGTTGACCGCGGCAACGGCTACCTGGAACCCCGGCAAGTGGAGACAGGTGAGCGGATCGGGGATCGCATCGAGATCACCAAAGGGCTGGCCGCGGGTGAGCGCGTCGTTACCTCCAGCCACTTCCTGATCGACTCAGAAAGCCAGTTGAAGTCTTCGGCCTCGGGAATGGCGGAGCATCAGCACGGCGGATCTACTTCGAAACCGGCCACTTCCACGCCTGCGCCTGTCGCTGGGGAGCACAAACAACATGATTAACAACATCATCGAGTTCTCCGGCAGGAACAAGTTCCTGGTTTTCATCCTCGTCGGATTTGCGGTTGTCGCCGGCATCTATTCGATGCGGAGCATCCCGCTCGACGCGATCCCGGACCTGAGCGACACGCAGGTGATCGTCTACTCGCGCTGGGATCGAAGCCCCGACATCATGGAGGACCAAGTCACCTACCCCATCGTCACCAGCATGCTGGGGGCGCCGAAGGTAAAGGACGTCCGCGGCTTCTCGGATTTCGGCTATTCGTTCGTCTACATCATCTTCGAAGAGGGCACTGACATCTATTGGGCGCGTTCGCGGACTCTGGAGTACCTGTCTGCCGTCCTTCAACGGCTCCCGCAGGGCGTGAAGACAGAGTTGGGTCCGGACGCGACTGGAGTCGGTTGGGTCTTTCAGTACGCCCTGGTGGACCAGAGCGGAAAGCAATCGCTCGCCGAACTCCGGTCCTTGCAGGATTGGTTTCTCCGCTACCAGTTGAAGTCCGTGCCGGGCGTTGCCGAAGTTGCGCCCCTCGGTGGCTTTGTCCGGCAATACCAGGTGAACGTCGATCCCAACCGCCTCCAGGCATACAAGATTCCGATCATGAAGGTCGTGGAGGCGGTCCGCAAGGGCAACAACGATGTCGGCGGCCGGCTTGTTGATTTCAGCGGCACGGAATACATGGTGCGCGGACGCGGCTACGCCAAGAGCGTCGATGACATCGGCAACATCGTCTTGCTGAGCACGGAAGGGGGCGTACCCGTCCGCGTCAAAGACGTTGGCAATGTTGTCCTTGGCCCCGATATTCGACGAGGCATCGCCGACTGGAATGGCGAAGGCGATGTGGTCTCGGGCATCGTCGTTATGAGGCAGGGTGAGAATGCACTCGATGTGATTGAGAGGGTCAAGGCGAAGATCAAGGACCTCGAGCCCGGCCTGCCGGAAGGAGTAAAGATCGTCTCCGCTTACGACCGTTCCGATCTGATTCTTCGTTCGATCGAAACCCTGAAGTGGACGATCACCGAGGAAATGGTGGTTGTGGCACTGGTGATCTTCATCTTCCTCTGGCACATCCCGAGCGCGATCATCCCGGTATTCACGATTCCCATCGCCATCATCATCTCGTTCATCCCGATGAAGATGATGGGTGTCAGCGCCAACATCATGTCGCTCGGCGGCATTGCCATCGCCATCGGCGCGATGGTGGACGCGGCCATCGTGGTGGTGGAGCAGACCCACAAGCACCTCGAAGAATGGGATCGCACGGGCCGGAAGAAAGACTATCACCGCGTGGTCATCGATGCCGTGAAGGAAGTCGGCGGCCCGAGCTTCTTCGCGCTGCTGGTGATCGCCGTTGCGTTCTTGCCGGTGCTGACCCTGGAAGCTCAGGAAGGCCGCCTGTTCAAGCCGCTGGCCTACACCAAGAATCTCTCCATGATCATCGCCGCGGTGCTGGCCATCACGTTGGACCCGGCCATGCGGCTGCTGTTCACGCACATGGACAACTTCCAATTCAGGCCGCGTTGGCTGGCGCGTGTCGTGAATGCGGTCCTGGTTGGCAAGATCCACTCGGAGGAGAGTCACCCCATCAGCAGGATCCTGATTCGGATCTACGACCCCGTCTGCCGCTGGTCGCTCCGCCGGAAATACCTGGTCATCGCGGGAGCGATTGCCATGGTCGTATTGACGATACCAATCTACCAGCAGCTTGGTTCCGAGTTCATGCCTCCCCTCGATGAGGGCACGCTGCTCTACATGCCGTCGACGCTCCCCGGTATCTCTGTGGCGGAAGCGCAGAAGCTCATGCAGGTTCAGAACCGCATCATCAAGAAGTTCCCGGAAGTCCTCACCGTCATGGGCAAGTCGGGCCGGGCGGAGACCTCTACGGATCCGGCGCCGTTCTCCATGATGGAGACGGTCATCGTCTTAAAGCCGCATAACCAGTGGCGCAAGGTTGATACCTGGTACTCGAAGTGGAATTGGGCTCCAAACTGGCTCAAGGCGGTATTCGCCCGCGTCACACCAGATCACATATCAAGCGAACAACTGGTCGAAGAAATGAATTCGGCTCTCTCGATGCCCGGCGTGTCCAACGCCTGGACCATGCCCATCAAGGCCCGCATCGACATGTTGACGACGGGCGTCCGCACCCCCGTGGGCATCAAGGTGTATGGCTCTGATCTGAAGCGGATCGAACAGATCGGTACCGACATTGAGGGCATCCTGCCGAAGGTGCGTGGAACGAGAAACGTGTTCGCGGAGAGAACAGGCGGAGGCTACTTCCTGGACTTCGATTGGAAGCGCGAGGAGATGGCCCGCTACGGTCTCAGCATGGAGGATGTGCAAGGAGTGCTGATGAGCGCGGTTGGCGGAGAGAACGTGACGACCACGATTGAGGGGCGTGAGCGCTACCCGGTCAACGTTCGTTACCTACAGGATTTCCGCAGCGACATCAACCGGCTCAGCCGCGTTCTGGTGCCGGTGATGGACGGCAAGATGCAGATTCCCGTCTCCCAACTCGCGGACATCAAGCTTTCCAGCGGGCCGGCCATGCTGCGCGACGAGAATGGGATGCTCAATGGCTATGTTTACGTCGATGTGGCCGGGCGCGACATTGGCAGCTACGTGGAAGAAGCCAAGCAACTGGTCCGCGAGAAAGTAAAACTTCCTGCGGGGTACACCCTCGTCTGGAGCGGACAGTACGAGGCCATGCAGCGGGTCCGGGAGAAGCTCACGGTGATCCTGCCTCTGACGTTGTTCCTGATCATGATGCTGCTCTACATGAACACGAAGTCGATCACCGAGACCATGCTGATCCTCCTGGCTGTCCCGTTCTCGGCAGTGGGCGCGATCTGGTTCCTGTACGCGCTCGGCTACAACATGAGCATTGGCGTATGGGTCGGCCTGATTGCATTGCTCGGCGTCGATGCCGAGACGGCCATCTTCATGCTGCTCTACCTGAATATCTCCTATGAAGGGGCGAAGAAGGAGGGCAAGATGAAGAGTTTAGCCGATCTCCAGAACGCGATTCACGACGGCGCCGTCAAGCGCATCCGGCCGAAATTCATGACCGTGGCCGTGACGTTCATGGCCCTCGTCCCAATCATGTGGTCTACAGGCGCCGGCGCGGATGTGATGAAGCGTATCGCGGCTCCCATGATCGGTGGAATCTTCACGTCGTTCATTCTTGAACTGGTCGTCTACCCGGCAATCTATGAGGTTTGGAAATGGAACACAGAAGTCAAAAAGCAGCAATTCGTATCTTGAGCCTCGCTATTGCGCTTGGCCTGTCCACGACGGCCTGGGGCCAGGATCTGCAATTTGAGGTCCGTCACGAGCGCGCGCTGAAAGATCACCCCGGCCGTGTGACGTTCGACGAACGCGGAGTGCAGTACCAGCAGGTCTTCACCGGGAAGCAGCAAGCGAAGGTCGCGAAGGGGAAGAAGCCTCCGAAGCTGGAGAGCGCACGATGGGAGTATCAGGACATTCAACAACTCTGGGTTTCACCCGAGAAGTTGGTGATCGTCACCTACAAGGACCGCAAGTGGTTCCTCGGTGTGGATAAGGAATTCGAGTTCTTCCTTCCCAAAGGCAAGTCATTCGAGGCTGCATACACGCTTCTGAAAGACAAACTGGACCGCAGATTCGTCGCAGCGGTGGCTGATTCGCAGCCGGGCTTGCTCTGGGAGCTTCCCGTCAAGCTGCTGGGCACGATTCGGGGATCCGACGGCGTCCTCCAGGTGGGACCGGATCGCATCGTCTACAAGACCGACCGGCCGCTGCAGTCACGCACCTGGCGGTATCAGGACATCGAGAACGTCAACACCTCCGGCCGTTATCAGCTCACGCTCACGACCTACGAGCGCGCCAAGACGCACTACGGCAGCATGAAGGGCTTCAACTTCCAGCTCAAACAGCCGCTCGACGAGAAGCGGTTTGAGATGCTTTGGAAGCGCCTGAACCAGGACAAGGGACTTCAGTTGTTGACCTCGATCGAAGAAAGGAACCAAACAGCAAAATGAACAAGTTTATCGGAACCCTGATTTTCGGCGCGGCGCTACTCGCCGCCGCCGGCAAACCGCAGACGTTCACTGGCGTCATCACCGACACTATGTGCGGCGCCAAGCACACCATGGGCATCACACCGGACGACAAGTGCGTCCGGGAGTGCGTGAAGATGGACCCGAAGACGAAGTACGCGCTCCTGGCCGGCAAGGAGATTTACGTCCTGAGCGATCAGCAGACGCCGGAGAACTTCGCGGCACAGAAGGTCAAGGTCACCGGGATCCTCCATGAGAAGACCAGGATCCTACAGGCGGACAAGATCGAGGCGGCAAAATGACCAGCCAGCCATGTCGCCGAGAGGGGGGTTGAATGCGCATGTCGAAGGTGTTGAAGTTTCTCAGCCTCGGGCTGTGCCTGGCAGCGGGGCTGTGGATGTATTGGTTCGTTACCGCTCACGGATTCAGTGCGAGGGAGAAGCCTTTGAGGATCGAGGCGTTGCTGGCCAGGAACGCGAGAAGACTCGCCTCGCCCCGTGGAGCGCGGGGGTTGAAGAACCCCGTGAGTCTCACCCCGTTGGCCATCGCTGAGGCGAGAGAGCACTTCGCCGATCACTGCGCTACCTGCCACGCCAACGACGGCAGTGGCCGCACCCAGATCAACGCAGGGCTATATCCGCCGGCGCCTGACATGAGGCAACCCGATTCACAGGATCTCTCAGACGGTGAATTGTTTTACATTATCAAGAATGGAATCCGCTTCACCGGCATGCCGGGGTGGGGCGGAGAGGACGAGGAGAACTGGAAGCTCGTCCTGTTCATTCGCCATCTGCCGAAAATCACCGCTAAAGAACTCGAGCTGATGAAGGAAGTCAACGGCCTCGAGATCTACGGCGGCGCATCTCATTAACTCGAACGAAGGAGACGGAAGAATGTTTCACAAGCTGTTTGCGACGCTGATCCTGACTGGTTTCATGGGTGCCGCCGTAGTGAGTGCCCACGATCCCAGCCAACACAAGGGAACCCCAACCAAGGGCGAGGTGCTGTCGATCGCCGCCGACCGGATCGAAGTCAAGACGGACAAGGGCGTGAAGACGATCACGGTCAACGGCAAGACAACGTTTGAACGCGGGAAGACCAAAACATCTGTGTCCGGCTTCAAGAAAGGTGATCGCGTCGCCGTATTCGGAACGAAGCTGGCGAGTGGCGAGATCATCGCGAAAGAGGTGCTGCTCGATAGCAGCGCGCCAGTCACTGCCCCAAAGCACGACCCGAATCAGAAGCATTGACCAGCGCCCATTCCTGCCGCGTCGATAACAAGCTGAGTCAAGACGGCGATGGCCCGGGCTGCATTGGGGACGAAGTCCGGGCCAGCGGAGGTGGTAAATGCCTCAACCTCAGGATCAGAAACGCTACATTCCGGCGCTTCGCTATCACTGGCTGACTCGATCATACGATTGGGCGCTGAGTCGCGCGATGCCGGAACAGGCGTTCAAGTCCGCTTTGGTCGTTCAGGCCGAGGTGCGAGCGGGTCAGCGAGTGCTTGACTTTGGCTGTGGAACGGGGACGCTCACCCTGATGATCGAGGCCGCAGAACCCGGAGCAGAGATCGTCGGTGTGGACGTCGACGAAAATGCCCTTGCCATCGCTCGCGCGAAGTCAGAGGCAAACCGATCGACCATCCACCTGTATCAAATGTCGCCGGGCACCTTGCCGTTTCCAGACTGTTACTTTGACCGGGTCTTTTCCTGCCTTGTATTCCACCACTTGCGGCGCAATGAGAAGCGAGTTGCGTTATCCGAGTGTCGCCGAGTGCTGCGTCCTGGCGGTGAAATGCACATCGCTGATTGGGGTCGGCCGGCCAGCTTCCTACTTCGAGCAGGTTTCCTGTTGACCCAAATGCTGGACGGGTTCGAATCGACGACCGACAACGCCCGTGGCCTCCTGCCTGAATTCATACGTCAAGCAGGTTTCGAAACCGTGGTTGAGACGGAGCACTTCGCCACGGCCTTCGGCAGCCTGCGCCTCCTTCGAGGGACGAAGGTGGACGCTGGGAGTCTGTAGTTGTCAACGCGCTCCGATGCTCCTCCACCATGCTCCCGAGAAGAAGGTCTACCAGGTTAGGTTACGCGATCGTGATGGACCAGGGCGGCATCAGACGGATCTTCCCCCGCCAGACGAGGGGAGTTTTGGCAGTAACTACTTGACTGGCTGTGACTTGGCCAGCGGGCCGTCGTTTTTGTGCCTGACTACGTTCTACTTTGCTGGGAGCGGGACTTTGAGCGCATTGA